>CADEDC010000015.1:24453-67467 GCA_902825985.1 uncultured Acidobacteriota bacterium
GCGAACCCGAAGGAGGAGTCCACCATGTCGGTTCGAGCCGTCAAGAACGTCACCGCCACCCAGCCTCACGTCGAGGGTGCCGGCGTGAAGCTGCAGCGTGCCTTTGGCTTCGGCGCCACCCAGGCATTCGATCCGTTCCTGTTGCTCGACGATTTCCGCAACGAGAACCCGGCCGACTATCTGGCGGGCTTCCCGTGGCATCCGCATCGCGGCATCGAGACGATCACCTACGTGCTGGCGGGGACGGTCGAGCATGGCGACAGCCTCGGCAATCGCGGCAACCTTGGCGCCGGCGATGTCCAGTGGATGACGGCCGGCAGCGGCATCCTGCACCAGGAGATGCCGCGCGGCGACGCGACCGGCCGGATGCATGGCTTCCAGCTCTGGGCGAACCTGCCGGCGGCGTTGAAGATGACGGCGCCGCGCTACCAGGACGTGGCGTCGGACGCGATTCCTGAGGTGACCGAGGATGACGGTACGCATGTGCGGGTGATCATCGGCGACTTCTGGGGCAAGCAGGGGCCCGTGCAAGGCATCGCTGCCAACCCGCGCTATCTCGACGTCTCGGTGCCGCCGGGCAAGCGCAAGCGGCTGGCGGTCGACCGGGCGAGCAATGCGTTCGCCTACGTGTTCGCCGGCTCGGGGACGTTCCGCGATGCGTCCGAGCCGCATGGCGTGGTCACCGAGCACGTCGGCGAGACCGAAACGGTGACCCGCAGCCGGGTCGGCAATCGCTCGCTCGTCGTGTTCGACCGCGGCGACGAGATCGTCGTCCAGGCCGGCGACGAGGGGATCCGCTTCCTGCTCGTTTCCGGCCGGCCGATCGAAGAGCCGGTGGCGTGGTACGGCCCGATCGTGATGAACACGGAGGCGGAACTGCAGGAGGCGTTCGCCGAGCTGCGGCGCGGGACGTTCATCAAGGAACGCGGCTGAGGCCTCGGGTCGGCCAGGCAGGGGCGGGTAGCGCCGGGTAGGGCGACCCGCCCACCCCGGTACCTCGCCGCGGAGCCTGCTCCCCGGCTCACGCGTCGCCAGTTGCCGCGTCCTGCCGAGTGGCGCGGCGCCGCGATGCTAGCGCAGTATGTCGCTGGCGTCTGCGGCACCGATGAGCGTCCGGGCGTCCTCTTCGAGCAGGAAGCGGTCGGCGATCAGCGTGCGGGCGGCCTTCTCGACGGCGGCGACGAATCCGGCGTGGTCGCGATAGCGCTCTTCGAGGGATGGCCGCGGGTCACCGGTCTTCGCACGGTCGGCGGCGGTGCGCGCGAACGGGAAGAACGAGCCGTTCAGTCCGCACAGGTCGCGGCCGCGCGGTCCGGGCGCCCAGAGATTCCACCCGGTGTTCGTGCCGACCGGCGCCGCGACGTCCAGCGTCCGCACCCCGTCGAGATCCAGCCCGTCCGCATCGGTCTTCGGCACCCGGCTCTCGTAGCGCGTGCCACGGCGCGGCGGCGCCGCCACGACCCGGCCGCCGCCCGGCTTCAGGTCCGGTCCGAAGTCGTAGGCGTACAGCTCGTTGAGCGCCTGCGGAAACGTCACCCCTGGAATCTTCGGAAACGACGCCTCTGCGTCGGCGCGCGTCACCAGCGTCCCGGCGGCGATCGTCGGATAGCGGTTCGGCGGCGGCGCGACGCCGCGGTCGGCCCACTCGTCGAGGGCGACGATGAGCGCCCGCAGCAGCGCGTTGTAGCTGAGCCCACCGTTCGTCGGATGGGTGCACTGGTTCGTCGCCGTCGGCATCGCCGCGACCCCTGCGGCGCCGACGTGCGAATGGCTCGACGCGAAGTAGAAGCGGACGTTGTCCGGAATCGGCACCGCGGCGGCCCGCCCGTCGTGGACGTTGAGCGACGCGTTCATCTGCCAGAACTCATTGGCGGTGTCGATGTGGAAGACCAGCGGGTCGGTCCCCGGCCGCTTGAGGATCCCGTCGCGGATGCCGGTCACCGGGTCGGTGGTCACGGCATACGTCAGCGGGGAGATCGAGTGCGACAGGTAGTCCGAGTGATCGTCCTGGCGCGAGTAGACGTTGGGATCCGAGAACTCGACGTTCATGAACAGACGATGCGTGCCGGGGATCAGAATCCGCACGGCATCGAACACCTTCAGATGCCGTTCGTCCTCGTTGAATCCGAGGTAGAGGAACTCGCGCATGTACATCCCGGTCGACGAGATGCCGAGCCCGTAGACCCGCCGGATTCCGACCTCCGACGGGCCGAGCGCGACCGGGTTGGCCGTGCCCGCGTCGTCCTTCGTCGCGCCGCGCAGGAAGGCGGCGAAGTCCCGGGTGACCGCGTAGCCGAGCCCCATCACCCACGGGCCGCGGGCCGGGTAGGTGAGTTCGTAGACTCGCCCCGGCTGGAAGCCGTCGAAGACGCAGAGGTCGGTGTTGGACGCGACGAGCGACGCCCGGCCTTCCGGGCAGCGGCCAAACGCCCACGCGTCCGCCGCCACCGGCCGGCGGTCGCCGGCCTCGCCGTCGCGGACGGTCAGGGTCGATCGTCCGCGGTCGGTGTCGCCGGCCTCGTAGGTCCGGAACAGCGCGTTGCCCTTCAGCGGCAGCGTGAAGCCGGTGTTGCCGACGTACTCGATGCGGATTGGCGCGACGATGGGCCGGCCGTCGGCGCCGAGCGCCACCGGCAGCGTCGCGCCGAGCCGGTTCTCGGTGGTGACGATGTCTCCGGCCCACCCGGCATCGACGAACGTATAGCCCATGCGGAAGTACAGGCCGTCGTGGTCGTCGGGCGGGGCGTTGTTGCCCTTCGCCGGCAGCGTCTGGAACGGCAGCTCGATGGCGTTGCCGCGGTTGTTGAGACCATAGAGAATCTTGCGGTTGCCCTTCGTCATGTCGACCGGCTTGAGAATGACGAACGGCGCGCTGAACGCCACCCGGCCGGCGCCGTTGCGCGGCGCCTTGTCGATATTGACGATCACGGCGTTGAGCGGATCGCGCGGGTCGACCTCGAATCGGGCCGTGCCATCGAGGCGTTCGTACGGGCCGGCGGCGCCGTAGGCCTGACCGCCGGCGAGCGGCCGCCGCTTCTCGATTGTGATGCCGACCAGCCGCGCATCGGCCGCCGACGCGAGCATCATGAGCGCACCGGCCGTCGCCAGCGTCAGGCGGAGCAGTCGCGACATCAGCGTCCCTCGCTCTTCGGCGCGCTGCCCTGCTTCTCGTCGGCGCGCGCCGCCGACAGGATGTTGGCCAGACCGTAGTTGCCCTCGTGGCACGCGTACTCGAACAGCCCCTCGCTGCCACTTCGCATCGTCATCGACACCGTCCACGGCCGGGTCCAGATGGTCGGATCGTCGACCGTGTACTCGTAGATCAGCGTGTCGCGATCGATGCGCGTGAAGCGCTCGGTGAGCCGGAAGTTCTCGTCGGTGATGCCACCCAGATACGGACGGGGACCGAACTGACGGTCGAGGACCAGTGTCCCGGTCCCTTTGTTCGAGAAATTGCCGCTCTCGATCACGAGGGTATCGCCCTCCCAGCGGCCGCGTGAGTCGCCACGCCACTGCTGGATCGCCTTGGGCAGCCGCGGGCGCCCGTCCATCGGCACGATGCGCGCGTCGTGCGCCATCTCGGTGAGCAGGGCGACAGTGTCACCCGTCTGGAAGATCTGCAGATTGTTGTTGTAGCCGCTCGGCAGGATGGGCGGGCCGGCATTGAAGCCGATGATGCAGCGGTCCCAGCTGGGCAGGTCCTGGGCCTGCGCCGCGACCTTGCGCTTTTCCCACATCGCGTCTTCGCGCGCGCGTGCGGCCGGCGTCAGCGGCGGGATGCGGCCGTCCGGCGGGTCGATGACGAGCGAATTGCGGGCCCCCTCGACAACCCTGGACCCGAAGTCGGTCCAGAAGCGGTTGTAGGTGCCGGGGTCGCCGGCCGCCGGGGCCCGATCCTGCAAGGCCGAGTCGGCCGCCCGCTTCTCGATGGCGGCCACTTCTTCCCTGGTGAGGAAGGCACGCTCGCCGAACTCCTTCGGGCGCTCGAGCGGCGTCAGCGTCGCGAAATCCCACAGTCCGGTGAGATCGGGCTTGCCACTGGCCGTCCGCGGCACGTTCGCCGCGACCTTCGGCCGGCCCGCCACGACGGTCGTCGGCGCGGCCGCTGACGGCGCCTGCGCGGCAACCGGCGTCACCGCGGCGCACACGGCGAGCGCCGTCCCCGAGACCATCCTCATCGTCGTGCGGCGTTGCGCCGGCCAACCGCGGAACAGCATCGCAAAACAGGTAGCCATGAGGCGGAAGTGTACTCCACCGCCCCGGGGGATTGGGCATACCTGACTCCGGGCAGATCTACCGGATGATCCCCTTGCGGACGGCGTAGAGGACGATCTCCGCGGTGTTGTGCAGATTGAGCTTCTGCATCAGGTTCGAGCGGTGCGTCTCGACCGTCGACAGGCCGAGGTCGAGTGTCGTCGCGACTTCCTTGTTGGTCCGCCCCTCGGCAAGCAGCTGCAGGACCTCCTTCTCGCGCGCGGTCAGCAGTTCGTAGGAGTCGGTCAGCCCGCGCGCCTGCAGCGTGCGGACGTAGTCTTCGACGAGTACCGCGGTCACGCCCGGGCTGAAGAACGGCTTGTCGGCTGCCACGGCGCGCAGCGCCGGCAGCAGGTCTTCGTCGGTCGCACTCTTCAGCAGATAGGCTCGCGCGCCGGCGGCCAGGGCACGGATGATGTACGACTCGTCGGCGTGGACGCTCAGGATGATGACGCCGGGCCTCGGATCGAGCTTCTGTACCCGCGACGCGACCTCGATGCCGTTCAGCTTCGGCATCGCGATATCCAGGATGACGATGTCGGGCCGGTGTTCTTCACAGAGGCGGATGGCGTCGACGCCATCGCCGGCCTCGGCGACGACGGCGATGCCGGCCGATTCGAGCAGGCCGCGCAGACCCCGCCGGACAATCGCATGGTCGTCAGCCAGCAGCACGCGCACGGGTCACCCCTTCGTCGCTCGCCCGAATCGGCAGCCCGAATGCGAGGGACGTACCCTTGCCCGGCTCGCTGCGGATGGTCATCACGCCCTGCAACTCCTTGACCCGTTCCTCGATGCCGCGCAGGCCGAGCCCGGTCCTGCGGCGGTGCGCATCGAGGCCGACGCCGTCGTCACTGACGACGACGCTGATGGCATCGGCATTGGCGGTGACGCTCACCTGGATGGCGCGCGCCTTGGCGTGCCGGGCGCAGTTGGTCAGCGCCTCCTGGACCGCGCGGTAGATGCAGATGCGGTACCGATCGGGCAGGCGATCGAAGCTGCCGTCCATCGTCAGTTCGACGGTGAGGCCGCTGCGGCTGGTGAAGTCACGGACGTGCCATTCGAGGGCCGGCTGAAGCCCGAAATCGTCGAGCATGCTGGGCCGCAGACCGAGCGCGAGATCGCGCACGGTCCGGAAGATGTTGTCGACGAGACGTTTGCTTTCGGCGATGGCCGCCCCGGCGGGAGGTTCCCCCTTCGGCAAGGTCCGTTCGATGCGGCTGAGTTCCATGCGCAACGCCGTCAACACCTGGGCGACATGGTCGTGCAGCTCCCGAGACAGATTCTTGCGCTCTTCCTCCTGGGTCGCGACCAACTGCTGCGACAGCTGCCGCAGTTGCCGTTCCGCATCGGCGGCAGCCGCGCGCTGTTCCTCGGAGCGTCGTTCGAGCACGCGCAGACGCAGGACGACGGCGAGCGCCACGGTGAGACCGAGAAGGACGCTGATCCACAACAGACGGAACAGGTCGCTGCGGAACGCCGCGTGCCGGCTCGCCACTTCGGCCCGCTGCGTGCCGGCGATGGTGTTGTTCAGCTCTTCGATCTGTTGCGCGATGCCGAGCACCGCGTCGCGGCGCGGGACCACCTCGCGGCGCAGGAACGCGGCGCTGCGGACGATCTTCTCCGCCGGCGACCAGTCGAACAATGGATCGAAGGCGCTCCAGTACTCGTCGAGCGTCGCCTGCAGGCTGGCGATCTGCCCCTGATCGGCCGTCGTCAAGGCGCGCAATTCGCTGAGCGTGGCCGTGTTCGCGCGGCGGAACTCTTCCAGCTGCGCGCGGTATTCCGGGGCGCGCTCACGGGCGATGTCGAGCAGGTAATCGCGGACGAAGATGCCTGACAGGTTGACGTCCGAGCGCAATCGCCGCAGCTTGGAATCGACCTGCTGGTGATAGCTGTTGAGTTGATCCAGCTCGGCATAGATTTCCTGCGCCCGCGTCGACAGCGCCAGCATGGACCCGACGATGAGGAGAAGGAGCGCCGCCAGACCGAGCGCGACCATCGGCCATGTCTTGAACCTCATCCGTGCTCCTCGCCATTCACGAGCTCAGCGTACTCCCGATTGAAGACAGGGAGACATCCGGTAAACAGGGGAGAGGCACCGCTCGCTCCCCCAAGAAGCGCCCGGTTCTCCCCGTTCCACCCGATAGTCACCGTCGGCCGGTCCGCGTGTAATCGAGGTCGTCAGCCGCCGACACGGGGGATCGAGATGCCGAGATGGACTGCCGCACGTTTGAAGGCCCTGCTCGCCGGCGCGTTCGATGGCGAGCGCGTGCTGGTGCTTGCGAACCGCGAGCCCTGCCGTCACGACCTGCTGCCGGATGGCCGGGTCGCGGCGACGAGGACCGCGAGCGGACTGGTCACCGCCGTCGAGCCGGTGGTCCAGGCGTGTGGCGGCGTGTGGATCGCGCATGGTGCCGGAACCGCCGACCGGCTCGTCGTCGACCACCACGATCACGTCGGCGTCCCCGAAGGCAATCCCGACTACTGCATCCGCCGCCTGTGGCTGCCCGACGACGAGTACGCCGGCTACTACGGTGGGTTCGCGAACGAGGGGCTGTGGCCCCTGTGCCACGACGTCGGCGTGCCGGCCGTATTCAGGCCGGCCGACTTCCGCCACTATCAGTCGGCCAACGCGCGGTTTGCGCGTGCCGCCATCGAAGAAGGCGACACGCCCGCCCCACTCGTGCTGGTGCACGACTACCACCTCGCGCTGACGCCGCGCCTCATCCGCCGCGGCCTGCCGAACGGCACCATCGTCACGTTCTGGCACATCCCGTGGCCGGGCCGGCGGCAGATGGCGCGCTGTCCATCGGCGGGCGAGATCATGGCCGGACTGTTGGGCAGCGACATCCTGGGATTCCAGACCCAACTCGACTGCGAGCGATTCATCGACAGCGTGTCGCTGATCGCGGGTGCATCGGTCGACGCATCCGACGTCTCGGTGACACTGGGCGGGCGGCGCACGCTGCTGCGCGTCTACCCGATCGCCATCGAGTATCCGAGCCGCTGGGTGCGCCCGACGCCGCCCCGCCAGGTGTGTCGCGATCGCGTGCGGCGGCGCATCGGCGCCGCCGCGGACGCGCAGCTCGTCCTCGGCGTCGATCGCCTCGACTACACCAAGGGCATCGTCGAGAAGTGCCTTGCGATGGAGCGCCTGCTCGAATCGGCCCCCGAGTACCGCGGCCGGCTGGTGATGGCGCAGATTGCCGAACCGAGTCGTGAGGCGTTGCCGGCCTATCGTGAAGCCCGGGCGCAGGTCGTGGCAGCCGTGGCGCGCATCAATGCCCGGTTCGGCGCCGGCGCCTACCAGCCGATCGTGCTGAGAGAGTGGCACCACGAACCGGCGGAAGTGTTCGAGTTCATGCGCGCCGCGGATGTCTGCCATGTCGGCAGTCTCCGCGACGGGATGAATCTGGTGGCGAAGGAATTCGTCGCCGCCCGCACCGACGGGCGTGGTGTCCTGTTGCTCAGTCAGCATGCCGGTGCCGCGGAGCAGCTGCACGGCGCCCTTCTCATCGACCCGCGTCAGGTGGGAGCGACCGCGGTGACGCTCGCGGCGGCGCTCGCCATGCCGGTGCCCGAGCAGGCGCGCCGACTGGCGGCGATGCGCGCCTGCGTGGCGGACGCAAATCTCTACTGGTGGGCCGGCCAGATGCTGCACGACGCCGCCGACCTGCGCGATGCCCGACGCCGGCCGCCGTCGGCGACGGCAGAGACGCGCGCCGGGCAATGGCTCTCCGCCTAGCGGTGCGCGCTAGCGGTGCGCGCTAGCGGTGCGCGACATCCCCGCACCGGCCGCCGGCTACTGGGCGGTGCCGGATCGATCCGCGAGCAGCTTCTGGACCAGCGGATCGAGCTCGGCCTCGGTCATGTTGCCCGGATGATACGACCGGACGATGCCGGCGCGGTCGATGACGACCAGCGTCGGCGTCGTGCTGACGCCATAGCGCAGATGGTTGGCTTCCGACAGCGCGATCGCACGGTCGTCGAGGAACGCGTAGTGGGTCTTCTTGATGCCGGTGATGTACTGCCGCTCCTCGTCGCGCCCCGCCTCGCGGCCGCCGGCAACGTAGCCGTAGCGCTGCGTCGGGGCGATGACCACCAGCCCCTGCGATTCGTACTTCTTCTGCAGACTGGCCAGGATCGGACTTTGATTCTTGCAGTCCGGGCACCAGTGGGCCCAGAAGAAGACGACCGCCACCTTGCCCTTGACCGAGGCGAGCGACAACGGCTGCGGCCCGAGTGACTCCGACAGGTCGAGCGCCGGTGCGGCGGTGCCTTCGAGGCTCAGCAGGTTGATGTTCTTCTGAATCCGCTTGTTCATCGACGTGCGCTCGTAGGTCTGGAGCTCACGGCGAAGGAAGGCGACGGCTTCGCTGCGCGCGCCGGCCGCCGCCCGCGACTGGCCGAGGACTTCGATGGCGGCGCCGAGTGCGGTCGGCAGGCGCGGTTCGTCGTCGATGCCGCGCGTCTTCAAGGCTTCCTTCACCATTGCGTACGTACGGTCGGCGTAGTCCACCGCCTTGTCGTACTGCTTCGCGGCGAGCGCCCCGCGACCGAGCCACGAGTAGGCTTCCAGCATCTCCGGCGTGACGCCCTTTGCCGTGCGGTAGTCGGCGATCAGCTGTTCGGCGCCCTTGAAGTCCTGTTTGCTGAGCGCCGCGCGGACCGCCGGCACGAGGCCTGGCGGGGTAGTCTGGGCGATCGCGACGCCGCTCAGTGACACGGCGACCACAACGGCGAACACGGCGCGACGGACGAACGTGGTGAACATCTGCATCTGTACCTCACTTCACTTCGTCACGTCGGCTGACCCACGAACCGCGCGTCAGCCGATGGCGTTTTGGGCCAGCGCCGCGTCGATCGCCGCGCGGGTGACCCGATAGTGCGACGCGTGCCAGCGAACCTGGCCGGCCACGAGCAGCAGCAGCTGCGGCGATTCGTGGCGAATGGCGAAGCGCTCCGCGATGGCCAGCGACACCCGCCGGCTGGCGCGAACGTCGACACGATACCACCGACCGGCAACGCCCTGCTCGAGGGCCGATTCCAGCTCTTCGTGCGCCTCGGCACTTGTCCCGCAACTGAAGCTGTGCTTGAAGATGACGACCGGATGGGTGAAGGAGCCGGTGACCGCGGCCTCGAGGTCCTCGAGGGAGGTCAGCGGGTGGAACGCGGCGTCGTACGCCGGAGTATGGTCGCGCTGCATTGGCCCTATTATCGCCCGGGCCGGCCGATCGGCCGGAAGCCGCGCCATCGCCTGTCACCTTGGCGCTGGGGCTGCATCCTTCAGACGATGGACGTGTCTGGGAGGATTCATGCTGGTTCGGCAGATTGTCGACTCGACACTTGCGCAGTTCGCCTATTTGGTCGGTTGCCCGCGCAGCGGTGAAGCGCTCATCATCGACCCCGAGCGTGACGTCGACCGCTATTTCGCCCTCGCCGCCCAGCTGAAACTGCGCATCGTCGCCGCGGTCGACACGCATATTCACGCCGACTATCTGTCCGGGCTGCGTGAAATGGCCGAGCGAGGTGTGCTGGTGTACGCCTCGAAAGCCGGCGGACCGGACTGGCAGTACGAGTGGCTGGTCCAGTCCCGGTATCCCCACCGGCTGCTCGCCCATGGCGATCGGTTCGCTGTCGGCTTCATCGAATTGCATGCCGT
This sequence comes from uncultured Acidobacteriota bacterium, assembly GCA_902825985.1. Lineage (GTDB taxonomy): Bacteria > Acidobacteriota > Vicinamibacteria > Vicinamibacterales > CAVVIG01 > VFZL01. The sequence goes on from CADEDC010000015.1 coordinate 34,370, forward strand.
CCACACGCCTGGACATACCCCGGAACATCTGAGTTACCTCGTGCGCGATGCCGGCGCCGGGGCGACCGATTTCATCGCCCTGGCGAGCGGCGACTTCGTGTTCGTCGGCGATGTCGGACGTCCGGACCTGCTGGAGCGGGCAGCCGGCTTCGAGGGGGTGATGATTCCGTCGGCCCGGTCGCAGTTCAGCTCGATCGAGACGCGGTTCAAGCCGCTTCCCGAGTTCCTGCAGGTCTGGCCGGGGCACGGCGCCGGCAGCGCCTGCGGCAAGTCACTCGGCGACGTCCCGACCTCGACGGTCGGGTACGAACTGCGTCACAACCGATCGATTCAGGCGACGGTCGACGAACCGACGTTCGTCGACTACATCCTGGCCGGCCAGCCTGAGCCGCCGCGCTATTTCGCCCGCATGAAGCGCGACAACAAGCAAGGGCCCCGGCTGCTGGGGGCGCTCCCGGCGCCGGCGCCGGTGCCGGCCGGACAGCTGGCAGGCCTCGCCAACCGCCGCGACGTCGTCGTTCTCGACACGCGGGCCCGCGACGCCTGGGCCGACGGACACCTGCCCGGCTCGTTGCTGGCCGAACTCGACGGCCAGTTCTGCGCGATCGCCGGCTCCTACATCGACGAGGGGACGCCGATCTACCTGATCGTGGACGCGGCGCATCGCGACGACGCGGTGCGGGCACTGGTCCGGGTCGGCCTCGACCGCATCGACGGTGTCATCGATCCCGATGCACTCGCCGCATACGCGCGCCAGGGCGGTCGGCTGGAACGGACCGAGCGGATCTCGATGGCCGATCTCGAGCGGCGGCGGCGGGCGGGCGGCGTCCATGTGCTCGACGTGCGCGGGTCGGCAGAACGCGACGGCGGATATGTCCCTGGCGCCCTGCACGTGCCCCACACGCGGGTCGGTGCGCAACTCGCGGACCTGCCGCAGGACCAGCCGCTGCTCGTGCACTGTGCGAGCGGCGCCCGCGCGGCCGCGGTCGTGGCGCTGCTCGAACATCACGGCATCCGCGCCGTCCAGGTGGACGACGCGTTTGCCAACTATCGGCCGGCTGACGTGTCGCTGGGACGCACGGCCTGAATGACGCGGCGGAGACGGCTGGCGGAGGGCTGATGCTGTCGGTGTCGGCGGTCGCGCTCGGGCTGATCATCGGCGCCGCGCTCGGGTTGCTCGGCGGCGGCGGGTCGATCCTCACGGTGCCGATCTTCGTCTACGTGCTCGGCTTCCCGGTGAAGGACGCCATCGCCATGAGTCTGGCCGTCGTCGGCGCGACCAGTGCCGTCGGCGTGTGGCAGCATCGCCGGCATCAGCACGTCAATGTCCGGGTCGGCCTGCTGTTCGGCGCGATCGCGATGCTGGGCACCTATGGCGGCACGCGGCTGGCCACCTGGCTGACCGGCGACGCGCAGCTTGCGCTGTTCGCTGCCGTGATGGCGGCGGCGGCCTGGTTCATGAGCCGCCCGCGTCCGTGCGGGTCCGGCGCCGGTGACGTGCCGCCACGCGGCCGGGCGTGGGCGCCGATGCTCGCCGAAGGGGCGGCCGTCGGCACGTTGACCGGTCTGGTCGGGGTCGGCGGCGGTTTCCTCATCGTCCCGGCGCTCGTGCTGGCGGGGATGCCGATCAGCGAGGCGGTCGGCACGTCGCTGCTCGTCGTCACGATGAACAGTGCGATCGGCCTGTACGGATACTTGGGACACGTGTCCATCTCGTGGCTCGCTGTGGCGCTGGTGGTGGCCGGCACGCTGCCCGGCATCACGCTGGGCACGGCGGCCCACCGGCTCGTGCCGCCGACGCTGCTGCGCCGCGGATTCGCTGCCGTGCTCGTCGCGATGGCGGTCTTCATCCTCTACGAGAACGGCGGTCCGGTCCTCATGGCCTTCGTTCGGCGGCCTTGAGTCGGGCTCCCGCGACGGGCGGACGCGAGGCCGGGCACTCGATGCCGCCTGGTCGGCGTCAGTGGCCGGGGGCAGCGCCGCGAAAGCCGGTCCCGCTCGCCATGCCTCCGCGCCTCGCGGTGGCGGCAGACCGGTGGCGGCAGACTCGACGCGGGCGGCGCATCCTGATAGCCTCTGGGAACAATCATGCGTGCGCTGCCTGCCCGCTTCATCGTTGCCGCGATCCTGGTGCTGCCGCTGATGTCGTTCGCCAACGGTGCCACGGCTCAACCGGCGGCGTCGCGACCCGCGATCCGGGTGGCCGGGCTCGGGCCGCAGGTCGGCCAGCCGGTGCCGGACTTCCGCCTGACTGATCAGAACGGCAAGGTGTGGACGCGCGACGCGATCATGGGTCCGAAAGGGGCCATGCTCGTGTTCTTCCGCTCCGCCGACTGGTGACCCTACTGCAAGACGCAGCTCGTCGAGCTGCAAGGTCGTCTGGCGGAGTTGCGCAGTCAGGGACTGGGGCTGGCGGCGATCAGCTACGACCCGCCCGCCACCCTCGCGGCGTTCAGCCAGCAGCGCGGCATCACGTTCCCGCTGCTGTCCGACGCCGGGTCGGCGACGATTCGACGTTTCGGCCTCCTGAATCCGGCCGTCGAGCTGGGGCTCGGGCCGGAGCGCGATGATCCGACCGTCACGGCCGACGTGCGCAAGCTGGTGTCGGGCAGCGGCCGGGCCAGCGAGATGATGCGTGGCATGGCGCTGCCCGGGACGTTGATGCTCGACCGACGCGGTCGCGTCACCGCGCGATTCTTCGAAGATTTCTACGTCGACCGGAACACCGTCTCGAGCGTGCTGGTGAGGCTGGGGGCCGGCGGCACTCCGGTGGCGGCCACGCGGGTGTCGAGCGATCAGCTCGATCTCACGACGTTCGTCAGCGATCCGTCGATCGCGCCTGGCAATCGGGTGTCGCTGGTCTTCGACGTCGTGCCGAAGCCCGGCATGCACGTCTACGCCCCCGGTGCATCCGGCTACAAGGTCGTCGGCTTCACTCTCGACCCGCAGCCGTTCGTGGCGGCGCTCGGCCTCACGTATCCGCGGTCCGAGATCTATCACTTCAAGCCGCTGAACGAGCGCGTCCCGGTGTTCATGAAGCCGTTCCGGCTGGTGCAGGAAGTGCTGATCGAAGGGACGCCGCAGGCGCAGGCCGCGTTCAAGGGCCAGACCACGCTTTCGCTGTCAGGCACCATCGCCTACCAGGCCTGTGATGACAGCGTGTGCTTCAACCCGACGTCGGTGCCGGTCACCTGGACGCTGTCGTTGCGCCCGCTGATTACCGAGCGGCCGACCGCCGCGCCGCGCTGATCGTCGCGCCGCCCGACGACGCGCGGGCGGCGGCGTTCACAGCAGCCGCAGCAGCATCAACACGCCGGTTGCGATCACCACCGTGCGCACCCGCCGCGGGTGCATGTGCTTCCAGCGGTTCCAGGAGGCGGCCAGCATCGCCATGGCGGCAATCAGCCCGACGATGATCGCGACGAGCGGCAGCGGCGACACCGTCATGCCGAACGCGTAGCGCAAGCCGGGGTTCCAGATCGATCCGTAGACGATGCAGATGTGCACGAAATAGATGGTCAGCGTCTCCTGCGCCATCGCGTTGACGACGTGCGGCAGCCGCGTGACGCGGCGGCTCACCTGCGTGACGGCCGCGAGGATCAACAGGCAGGCGCCGGCCCGGATCAGCACGAGCGACGGCACGAAGTTCGCCGGCCCGCTGCCGACCATCGCGGCACCCGCGGCGTTCAGCGCGAGCCACACCGCGACCATGGCCAGCCCCGGCACGAGAAGCACCCGGGTGGCGTACGCCGGCAGCCGCGCCGGGTCCCAGCGCGAATAGATCTGGCCGAGCGCGACGCCGAGCAGGATGAAGGCGGCCCACGGTAGCAGCGGGAACTGCGAACCGGTGTCGGGAAAGAGGTAGGCGGCGACGATGAGCGGAGCGTGGTCGGTCCAGCGGACCGCCCACACGGCCGGGGTCAGCACCGCGGTCGCCACGGCGATGCCGAGCGCCGCGACCGTCACGGCCGCGCGCGAGCGCAGCGTCATCACCAGCAGCTGCACGCCGATGAACGTCATGCCGATCAGCTGCAGGATGTCGACCGCCAGCAGCGCCCGCCAGGTCTCGTCCGAGGCGGTCATCAGGTCGCGAACCGTCGACACCGGCGTGTGCAGCGCGTAGCCGAGCAGGACGAACAGGCTGAAGCGCCGGGCCCGCCGGACGATCGCCGGCGACCAGGTGATCTGGGCGGTCCAGTGGCGGGTCGTCGCGATGCTGAACGCGAAACCGGAGAGCAGCAGGAACAGGCACGACGTGAGCCCGCGCTGGAAGAGCCAGACCTCGTGCCACCAGCCGCTGCGGTACTGCGGCGCGAGCAGCGCGTCGATCGCATGTCCGTACAACATGAAGACCGCCGCGACGGCACGGGCCAGGTCGACGAAGACAACACGCCGCGCCTGCGGCGTGGCGAGTGGAGGGTTCGGGGCGGTTTGGGTGGCGGACACTGGTGCGGTGGCGGGCGCGCCACTCCGAGCTTAGCGCATCCGGAAGACTTCCCGACCGGTCGGGCTGGTTCGCACCGCAGCGCGCGCTGCTGCACATCGCATTCGAGCCGGATGGGACGACGTTCGCTGCAACCGTGGATGCGGGCGCGTGCCCGTACCGCCCTCGCACGCGATGGCGGCGGCTCACCGACTGATGCCTAGAAACGCAACAGCCGGGTGTACTTGACGACGAAGCCGCGCTGCTGCAGGGTGTCGAGCTGGTTCGGCGCCGTCGTCCGCCCTTCCGTGAAGACGACGAACAGATCGCTGCCCGGACGATATTCCCAGCGGTAGCGGACGTTGGCGGTGATGGCGTTGGTGCTGCTGTTGTACTGCAGCAGCGCGCCGATGAAGGTCCGCGGCGTCACCGTGAAGGTGGTGCGCGTCGTCAGCAGCTTCGTGACGAAGTCGCCTTCCGGCAGCCTGGCATCGGTGAGCGACACACGCGGCTCCAGTGACAGACGCGGCGTCACTTCGATGCGTCCCGAGTAGGCGACCTCGGTGCGCGTCCCGCTGTAGAACGCACCCCGCAGCACACGCAGGTCGCCGGCGAACTTGCGCTGCGGGCCGAGGCGGTAGATGGTTTCGACCTCGTCGAAGGCGTAGCCGGCCGGCGCCAGGAACACACCGGCCGAGATCTCGAACGCGTTCGTCAGCACTTCGTAGTTCTGGTTGTAGTTCGTCTCGAACGAATCGCCGTTCTGGAGATCGAGCCGGAACGACCCCTGGCCGATGCGCGACTGCAGGCGGCCGTCGGTGTTGTTGACGATGTAGTCGAGGCTGCCCTCGTAGTACATCTTGCGGATGCCCTTGAGGCGCCTCGGTCGTGGGCTGAAGCGCAGCAGCGCGAAGTTGCGCCGGAAGTTCAGGCGACGCTGGAAGCCGATCTCGGGGTTGAAGTCCTCGCCGACCTTCAGCAGCTCGTACGACGCACCGTAGCGGTCGCCGTTGTAGTCGGCCTGTCCGCGATAGCTGTCGTCATCGCCGTTCCGGCCGTCGGACCACGTGCGGGCGTAGTAGCCGGTCACCGAGACGTTGTCGTAGAAGCCGAAGCTCGCATCGACGCCGGCGGCGCGGTTGCTGCTCGCTTCCAGCAGATCCGGTGACCGGTTGGTCGCGATCAGGCCGATGTTGCTCCGCCTGAGCAGATCGCGGCGGACCCGGACGACGGAGAAGTTGGCGGCGTTGACCCCGCGCTCGGGCTGGTTGCCGGTCTCGATGTTCAACAGACCGAGCGTGTAGCGCCCGGCCCGCCCCGTAAGGCGGCCGCCGGCGGCAATCGGCGTCGGCCGCCCGTTCTGCAGCCCGATACGACGGCTGAAGAACAGCAGCGGCGCTTCGTTCGGGACGCTGTTGCCGCTGCCGCCGCCGCCCCCGCCGCCGCTGCCGGCGCCGCGCGAGCGAACGCTCGCGAACTCGAAGATGCCTTGTCCCTCGAGGAAGAACTCGCGCCGTTCGGGGAAGAACTGGCTGAACCTCGTCAGATTGACCTGTTGTTCGTCGTCCTCGACCTGCGCGAAGTCGGTGTTGTAGGTGAAGTCGGTCATCAGGCTGCGGGTCAGCCCGTACTTCACGTCGAAGCCGAAATCGCCGTCCAGGTCGTCGGCGATCGGCGGCGATGCCAGGCGGTTGGTCAGCAGCTGCGAGATGGCATACGGCTTGACCTCGAGGTTGCGCGTCTTCTGCGGTACTTCGATGCCGACCAGCGTCGCGGCGACGTTGAACCGCGTCGAGCCGGGTCCGCCATACGACTGCGGCACTGGCGACAGGAACGACGTCTCGTTGCGCCAGCGGACGACGCGGCGGACGTTGATGCTCCAGATCTGCTCGCCGCCGGCGCGGTAGCGGATCGACTTGAAGGGGATGACCATCTCCGACGTCCACCCCTTCTCGAACGGCGCACTGCGGGTGTTCCACACCGTATTCCAGTCGAAGTTGTTGCCGGTGCGTTCGTCGGTGACCAGGGCCTCGCGCAGCCCACCGATCGAGTTGGTCTGGAAGTAGTAACCGCTGCGGCGATCGTAGTAGGTGTCGATCGCGACGCTGAAACTGTCGTTCTGGCCGATGTTGAAGTTGTCACGCCGCAGCTCGTTGGCCACCCGCCGCTCGGGATGGTCCTCCCACATGCGGCCGGCAAAGTAGAGATTCTGATCGTCGAAGAAGACCCAGAATTCGGTGTCTTCGGTCGCCGGCTGGCCGCCGTACGGCTCCTGCTGGACGAAGCCGGACACCCCGGGCACGCGCTGGAAGATCTCCTCGTCGAGCCGTCCGTCCAGGTTGAGCGGCCGGTCGATTCTGACCGCCCGCATCGTGACCCGCCCGTCACCGTCGCGCGCCACCATCTCCGGCAGGACCGGGGGCGGCGGACCGATGATGGTGCGGGTCGAGCCGGGCGCCTCGGCGTCCTGCGCGCCGGCGCCGGCGACGGCGGTGACGAGGACGGCGATGACCAGAAGGAGGATGCGGACGGCGGGTCTGACCCGGTATTGCGGAACGGCCGTGAACATGGGCGACCTGCAATTGTATCGGCTGCGGGTGTGCGGTTGCGACTAGGATCACGCTGGCGTGGCTTTGGGGAGGCGGTGATGCGGATGACGCCGGTGGCAATGGCCCTCTTCGTGGCGCTCGTGTCGACGGCGCCGGTCGGCGCCGCTGCGGACCTGTCCGGTCCGTGGCGGCTCGAGTTCCAGGGATCGTCATCGACCGCGGTCTACCAGGCCGACTGTGTCTGGGAGCAGGAAGGGCCGCGCCTCTCCGGCAGCTGCACGTCGGGCTTCGAGTCGATCGTGACGGTGCGCGGGAGGAGCGACGACTCCGGCGTCACCTTCCAGTTCACCTCAGGCATCGACAGCGGCACCGTGATGACCTTCACCGGTCGGCTGAACGATGGTGCCACGGTCATCGAAGGGCGCTGGCGCTTCGTGGACCCGCAGGGGCAGGGCGGCGGCGGCGCGTTCACCGCGACGAAACGGTAGTGCCGGCCGTCTGCCGATCCGGTGGACGGCTCTGCAGTTCCTGCCAGCGGATGCGCTCCACCAGACGCTGCGCCGGCTGAAAGGACGGGTTGAGCGCGAGCGCCTGCTTCGCGGCGTCGGTCGCTCCACGGAGATCGCCGTCGGCGTACGCGAATTGCGCCGCCAGCGTCCAGGCCTCCGCCGTCGGCTGGACCGGCAGCAACGCGGCCAGCTCGCGTCGCGCTTCCGCGTGCCGGCCGCTGCCGTCGGCCACGGCGACACGGCGGACCGCGACCGCTGCGGCAAGCGTCGCGTCGGCGGCCGCGTCATCCAGGGCCGCCTCCACCTCCCGCCAGCGCGCCTGCGCCAGAAGGAAATCCGCCAGCGCCAGCCGCGAGCGCAGCCGTTGCGGTGTGGCGGCGGCGGCCGCCCGCAATCGCGCCTCGGCCTCACCGGCCCGACCGGTCGACACGTACAGTGCGGCGAGCGCGCGATTGGTGGCCTCCCGCGCCGGGTCGGCGGCGAGGGCGGCCAGCAGATGGTGTTCCGCCTCCGCCGGCGCGTCGCCGGCGGCCAGCCGTCCGGCCAGGGCCAGCCGTGCCCCGACGTGGGAGGGCTGGCCGTCGACAATCGTCCGGAGCGCCGACGCGTCATCGGGCAGCGGCCGGCCGTTCGCGCGGCCGTCGGCCATCTCGAGCGCCCGGCCCGCTTCTTCGACCCGACCGAGGCGCGTCAGTGACTCGCCGAGCCGCCGATACACCGCGTCGTCATCGGGCGCGAACCGCAGCGCATTGCGATAGTCGATGACCGCGGCGGCGTCGCGGCCGGCCCGGGCGAAGCGGTCACCGCTTTCGACGTAGCGCCGATGCTGGTCCCTGGGGTCGGCCGCACACGCGCCGGTCAGTGCGATGGCCGTGACGAGCGTCAACAGCGCCGAACGGGTCATGGCGTGCGGTGACGGCTGGCGGCCGTCGAGGCCATGAGCCCGGCGGCGGGCAGTGCCGTGGTCACGTGCGGTGCCACCGCCTCGGCGAATCCCAGCGCGGTCTGGTCGGCGGCACCGGCGTCGTCGCCAGCGATCTCGACCACGATGCGGACGAGTGCCGCCTGGTTGTGTCCGGTCACGAGGCTGTCGCGCAGGAGATACGCACGGCTGAGCAGATCGCTGGCGACCAGCCGTCCGCCGATTGCGTACCAATACAGCACCAGGATCCGGGCCCGCCCCCGCACGGCCACGAGGCGTCGCACCGATCCGGTGTCGCGCTGGCGCAGGCGAACCGGCAGCACCCGATCGTCCAGCACGCTCCAGCCCGTGCCCGGCAGACAGTGCAGCGGGGAGTGGATGCTGCTGCCGGGTCGCTGCCGGCGATACGACGCGACATACAGTCCGACCGCCCGACCGTCGGGCGTGGAGTAGGTGCGATTCACGATATGGTCTGCCGCAATCGCCGCCCGCGTGTCGCCGTCCAGCGGCGCGGCGTCGGTGCCCTGCCAGGACGCCAGCGCCAGCGGCACGTCCAGCGCCGCGACGGGGGCGAGCGCCCGGCTCCGCTCGGCCACCCGGACGAGGGTGCCCGTGCCGAGCAGCATCAACAGCACGACAGCCGTGGTGATCTGTCTCATACGCGCACCGCCGCCAGGGGGGGCCGGCTGGTGACTGCCGCGGCGAACAGCGCGCGGTGTGCCGCCCACAAGAGGAGCAGCGACATCACGAATGTCAGCCATCCCGCCAGGGAGTGCCACGGATCGCGAGCCGCGACCTCGCCCCAGCGTTCCGTGGCGGCGCCGGTCGCCGCCAGGCGGACGATGTTGGCCAACACGGCGATTGGCGTCGTCATGAGGACCAGGCCGAGACGACGACGCCAGTCGCCGTCGCTGACCCAGGCGACCAGCAGGCCGACCGCGGCGAGCGAGACGACGGAGCGCATGCCGCTGCACGCCTCGATGACCTGCAGCGTCGACGTCGGCAGCTCCAGGATGTTGCCGTCCCGATACACCGGTATGCCGCTCGAGGTGAGCAGCAGCTCGGCGCCGCCGGTCGCCACCGCCTGCAGCGATCCGGTGAGCGTGGTGACCAGCAGTTCGGGGAGCGGGATCGCGAGCAGCACGAAGAAAAGTGGCGTCGCGGCGCGGCGTGCGACCGCGGCGCCGTACAGGCACCACAGCAGTCCGCCAACGACCAGGACGAACGACGCGCGTGCCGTGAACACGTCAGCGGCCAGCTGACTGGCCACGTACATGGCCAGTCCGGCGGCGAGGATCAGGGCGCCGATGAGGGTGTCGCGGCCGGCCGGCGTGGCTGCCGCCAGGCTTGCGCGCTGCTGCCACAGCAGGACGCCACCAACGGCCGCGAGGATGAGGCCGTATGAGGCATCGGGACTGGTCACCCACTGGATGACCAGTCCCATCAGCACGTCGCCGAAGAGCCACGCGGTGGCGGCTGCCACCGCGATCGTTCGCGCCCGTTCCACGGTGGCCGTGATTCAGCGCGCGGTGCGCAGCCGATTCCGCAGCCCTCGCGCCACCGCCGCGAGACCGGTGCCGAACAGCAGGAGTGTCGACGGTTCAGGCGACGATGACACGGTCGCCGCGGTCAGACTCGTCAGGCTGCCGGCGCCGGCGCTTCCGGTCGAGCTGCCCGCCTGCGTCAGCGGGGACTGATACTCGGTGAAGATCTCCGACGAGGCCGGGGCGGCCGGGACGTTGGCGGACGATGACGAGGGGCTGGAGCCGGTGCCACCGGTGCGCCCACCGGCGTTGCCGCCGCCGCGGACGTCGCCCCTGGCGTCAGACGAGGCGCCGTTCCAGCCGGCGCCCGTCGCGAACCCGTTGCTGCGCCGCAGCGAGGCCGAACCGGCGCGCGCCGGTGCAGTGGCCGGCGACGATCGCCACGGGCCGACGTCGAACCGCGACGATCCGCCGCCTGGCGAAAGCGCCTCCTCGAGCTCATCGGCGCTCACCACCATCGACGACGAGGCGGGGGCCGACGCAACCGTGAACGGCTGCCGACCCGCGGTGGCGGCTGAGGCGCTTCGCGCCGCGAACTGGTCCGGCTCGGCCAGCGGCGTGGTCGCCGGATCGCGCCCCGGGAAGCCGGATCGTGCGACGTCGGACGAGACGTCGTTCGCCAACGGCTGTGGCGCGGTGGGTGTCAGGCGCGCCAGTTGACGCGACGCCAATGGCCACAACGCATCGCGCACCGGTGATGCGGCCATCGCGGTCGTCATGACAATGAGGCTGAAGAACGCGAGCACACGAGTCCACTTGAAGGCCGGCGTCATCTGAACCCCTTCTGTTTGGGTTGCTGAGCAGCCGGCGCAATTGCCGGCGCCGCGGCTCGTGCACGATGGCTGCCACGTGAACCGCCGCCCGCGAACTCCGGGAAGGCTGGAAACAGGCCAGATTGGCACCAGGTCGATGGTCCAGGCACGGGCCGGTTCGCGCCGGAAGCGCGCGCTTCTCCGTGTTGTGGAAAACCGTTTCAGCCGCAGGGCAGTGCGAGACACACGGCCGGGGCCGGCCGCGACGCGGCCGCTGGCGGCGCTACCAGGGCGGTAGCGTCATGAACAGGAACTCATGCAGATAGGGGTCTTGCGACGCGAGCAGCTCGTCGGCCGCCCCCTCGAAGTAGATGCGGCCTTCGTGCAGCACCATGAAGCGCGCCTGATCCCGCCCCGTGCCGCTGGCGTCGACGATTTTCAGCTGGCCCTCGGCGACCACCGCCTCATGGGTTGCGACGTAGTAGGCATCGCGAATCTGGTGGGTGACGACGATGGAGGTGACGTGCTCCAGGTCGCGCAGCTTGACGACCTCGTCGTTCACCGAGTTCGCCGTGATCGGGTCCAGGCCGGTCGTCGGGTCGTCGAACAGCAGCAGGCTCGGCTTGGCCGCCATGGCGCGGGCGATCGCCACGCGTCGCCGTTGCCCGCCGGACAGCGAACTCGGCATCTGATCGATGTAGTCGGCCAGGCCGACGAAGCCGAGGACCTCGGCGACTCGCGTCCGTACCTCGTCCAACGGCATCCTGGTCTCTTCGTACAGCCGGTAGCCGACGTTCTCGGCAACCGTCAACGAATCGAACAGCGCCGTCTCCTGGAACGACATGCCGATGTCGCCGCGGACCGCCATCATCTCGTGTTCGGCCATCCGGTCGACCCGCTCGCCGTTCACGTAGATGGCGCCGCCGTCCGGATGGAGCAGCCCGAGGACCAGCTTCAACACGACCGACTTGCCGGCGCCGCTGGCGCCCAGCAGAATCCGCATGCTGGCCTTCGGGACCGTGAAGCTGACGTCGCGAAGCACGACATGGTCGTCGAAGGAAAAGGAGACGTGGTCGAAAACGACTGCGGGGGCAGGAGTGCCGTTGTCCATCGATGGGGTGCCTGCCAGCGAGTGTAGCAGGTCGCCCACACGCAGCCGTCGGCGGGCCGGAACGCCGTTCAGCGGGCGGCCGACCTGCCGGCCAGCGCCGGGCCGACGATCTGCTTGACCAGCGTTCCCGCCTCGATCCGCGCGTCGGCGCCGGGCAGCTGGTTGATCAGCGCGAGCTGGTCGACCGACACATCCGACGCGGACTGCCGCCTCAGCTCTTCGACCGTGGTGGGTCGGGGGAGCTGCACGATGTCGATGCGCTGCGGCCGGACCGCCAGCACGCTCTGGCTCGTGACGGGTTCGAAGCTGCGGAACACCCGTTCGAACTGACCGGCGTGCCGCGAGTACTGGTCGCCGGACGTGTAGCCGACGACCTGATAGGTCTGCTGGCGGAACGACAGGAAGCCGACGATGCCGGCGATCGAGCCCTGCTCGGTCTGTGCCTCGAACTCGCCGAGCGCCGCCGGCTGGCCGCTGACCGTGGTGCGCGCGGTGCGTCCCGGCCGGACGCCCGCGTCGCGGAAGAACGCGACGAGCGACTGTTCCGGGTCGCCGTTGCCGGCGATCGTCAGCTGCATCACGGCGCGGTTCTGCGGCGCGGCGGCGACCACCGCCTGGGTCAGGTTCGCCGTCTCCCAGCCCGACGGAAAGGTGATCTGGAAGCGCAGGCGCGGGTGGAAGAAGATGCCGTCACGAAAGAAGCCATCGCGCGGATCGGCTCCGTAGACGAGGTCGTCGATGCGACGGAGGAAGACGTCGCGCGCGACCCGGGCATCGGCTTGTGGCGGCGTGGCTCGGGTGCGCTCTTCAGCTGACCTGACCCGCTCGTCGGGAGCCGGATGGGTCGTGAGCCATCCCGGAATCGCGCCCTCGTCGCGCGTGGCGCTGCGATCGAGGGCGCGGAAGACCTCGGCGAACTCGGACACCGCGTAGCGATGGTCGTTGATGTATCTGAACCCGAGCTGGTCAGCCTCCCGTTCATCGTCGCGGCTGAACTTGAGGAAGAGCAGGCCGAGGCCGGTGCCGAGCAGCGATTGCAGCGGGCGGACCTCCGGCACGAGGACGGCGCCAAGGCCGAGCCCGAGCTGGGCGAGCTGCTGCTTCGAGATCTGGTTCACGCTGTGGCGGGCCGTGACGTGACCGATTTCGTGGCCGAGGACGCTGGCGAGCTGAGCCTCCGACGTCATCAGCGCGAGCATGCCCCGCGTCACGTAGATGAACCCGCCCGGCAGCGCGAACGCGTTCGCCACCGGGTCGTCCACGACGTGGAACTCCCACGGCAGCTCCGGGCGTTCCGAATCGGCGGCGAGGCGTTGGCCGATGTCCGAGACGTAGGACTGCAGCGCACGATCGTCGACCAGGCCGAGGGTGCGGCTGATCTCGGCAGCCGACTCGCGGCCCATCGCCACCTCTTGCGACTCCGAGATCAGCGACAGCTGCGGCCGGCCGGTGGCCGGATTGCGCGCGCACCCGTACGTCGTCGTGACGCAGGCCACCCAGACGAAGACGCGCGACCACCGGTGCATGGCTCAGCTCCTCGCTGACCGGTGTGCAAGCGACGATCCGCGCGCCGCCCCGGCACCGCCATGGCCCGGTTAGCGCAGCGCCGGTTTCGCCAGGTAGGCGCGCGACTGCGCCTCGCTCCTGAGCGGCGTCACCTTGTCCGGATCGATCCGGATCATCAGGTAGTTGATGTGATCGTCGATCTTCGTGAACAGATGGCCGGTGCCGGCCGGAATGACGATCACGTCACCCGGCGCGAGGGCGTGTGCGACGCCGTTGCGGATGTCGCTGCCGTTGTGGCCCGGGCCGTTGAACTCGACGACGGTCCGCATGGTGGCCGGGCGCCGCGAGCGGTTGACGATGTCCGGCCCGAGGACCAGCGTCGCCGATCCCGAGATGATGTGATACACCTCGCTGACCTGATCGTGTTCGGCGACGGAGTTCGGCGCCGGCTTGTCGAGCCTGGTGCGATAGACCATGCCGATGCCGACGTGACCCTTCCCGAAATCGATGTCGCGCACCTGCTGGTCCAGCAGGTTCTCGGCGATTGCCTTCCTCGTGTAGGCGTCGAGTTCAGCGACCGGGACGTACGTGCCGGGACACATCTCGCAGGTGGGCTGGGGATCGGTCGGGTTGATCCGTGCCTGTGCCACCATGCCGGCCGCCATACAGGCCACGCCGCCGAGCACCGTGAGGACATTCCGCAGCGGCGATTTCACGGTCATCATCGACTCACCTCCGGGGGATACCTTACCCCACGAAAGCCGTCGCTGCGCCGGGTCGTCGGCGGCGCCGGACCGGGCCGCTACTTCGTGCAGTCGCCGACCCGCTTGCCCGAGACGTTCATGGTCATGGTGCCTTGCGGCATCGTCATCGTCATGGTACCGGTATAGGTGTCGCCTTTGAACTGCATCTGCCCGTCCCCGGTCATCGCCATCTGTCCACTGCACGTCATCTTCCAGGTGACGTTGCCGCCCGACACCTTGTAGTCGGCCACCTTGCAGTTGCCCTGCGGTCCGTTGGCCCAGCCGGCCGGCATGCCCCCCTGCTCCGCCTGTTTCAGCTGTTCGGGGGTGACGCACTGCGTGTTCGTCATCGGCGGCATCTGCTGGCCGGCCATCGACATCTGACCGGTGACCTCCCAGTTTCCGGGCCGCATCGGGTGCGGCTGGGCGCTGAGGCTGGCGAACGCGGCGAGGCTGAGAAGTCCGGTGGCGACAGCGACACGTTTCATCGGCGATCTCCTTGCGACCATCGTAGCTGACCGGGTTGCCGCGGCGCTCCAGGTTTTCTGCGCCGGTCGTTCGATCGGGTCGCAGGATGTTCGGCCCGGTCAGCGCTCCACTTGACGTCCGGGCAGCCATCGCCAACAATTCCAGTTGCGCCTCGTGACCGTCTCGTCCTTCACCCCGTGTTGTCGTTGCTTCTGCGCGTGCGCCGCGTGTCGGTGCGCGTGTATCAAGCCGACGGCCAGCCGGTGAGCGAGACGACACCTCCCCTTCCGTAATTCGTCCTCCTTCCGCTCCCAGCCTGTCGATCGGCTCATTCGAGTTCCCAGTTCGAGCTCGTGGTGCGTGTGCACGCCGTCACGCGTGCGCCAGGCCGACCGGATTGCCGGTCACAGGGAGACGTGGTGATGCTTCGCAGAGTGCTCGTTCTTGTCGTAGCCGCAGTCCTCACGGGGGTGCCGGTTGCCTTGCCGGCGGCGCAGGCCGCAGCAGCCACCACACAGACCGGACCGGCGTCGGTCGCCGGTGTCGTGCGCGACTCGTCGGGGGGAGCCATTCCAGGCGCCACGGTTCGCGTGGTCAACGAGGCGACCGGCGTGGCCATCGACACGGTCAGTGACGGACAGGGGGCGTATCGGACGCCCGATCTGGCGCCGGGCGACTACCGCGTGGAGGTGGCGCTCGATGGCTTTGACACCGCCGTCAACCGTCTGGCCGTGGCGGCCGGCGCGGGGGCCACCAGCGACGTGACGCTGAGTCCGGCGCGTTTCAGTCAATCGGTCGTCGTCACCGCTCGCCGCACCGAGGAAATCGCGCAGGAGGTGCCGATCCCGGTCTCGGTCGTCCGCGGCGACCTCGTCGCCGACGCCGGCGCCTTCAACGTCAACCGCCTGAAGGAAATGCTGCCGACGGTGCAGTTCTACTCCACGAATCCGCGGAACTCGTCGATCAACATCCGTGGACTCGGGGCGCCATTCGGGCTGACCAACGACGGCATCGAGCCAGGTGTCGGACTGTACATCGATGGCGTCTTCCATGCCAGGCCGGCGGCCGCGACCATGGACTTCCTCGACGTCGAACAGGTGGAGGTGCTGCGCGGTCCGCAGGGGACGTTGTTCGGCAAGAACACCACGGCGGGCGCGATCAACGTCACGACGCGCAAGCCGAGTTTCACGCCGGCCAGCGAAGTGGAGCTGAACTACGGCAACCTCGGCTTCGTGCAGGCGAAGGCCTCGGTGACCGGACCGCTGCTGAAGACGGTCGCCGGCCGCTTGTCGTTCTCGGGCACGCAGCGGGACGGCGTTCTCACCAACGTCCGCACCGGTGACGATGTCAACGACCTGAACAATCTCGGCTTCCGCGGCCAGGTCCTGTACGCGCCGTCGGGCAACCTTGCGGTGTCGTATTCCGTCGATCACACGCGGCAACGGCCTCGTGGCTACACGCAGGTCGTCGCCGGTGTCGCACCGACGCTGCGGCCCTTGAATCGCCAGTACGACGCGATAGCGCGCGATCTGCACTACACCGCGCCGAGCTTCGATGCCTTCGACCGCCTGACGGATGTCGATTCGCCGATGCGCTCCCACCAGGGCATGGGCGGGTCCGCGGCGGGCGTCGACTGGAAGCTCGGGCCTGGACGACTGACGTCGACCACCGCCTATCGCTATTGGGACTGGCAGCCGTCGAACGACCGGGACTTCCTCGGGCTGCCGATTACGACCGTTTCCGCAGCACCGTCGTACCAGACGCAGTGGACGCAGGAAGTGCGGTGGGCCGGCAGCCTGCGGCCACGCGTCGGCGTCGTCGTCGGTGGCTTCTTCTTCCGTCAGACGCTCGATTCGGATCCATCGTTTCGACAGGAGCAGGGGGCGGCGGCGGCGCGCTTCCTGCTGGCGCCGAGCGTCAACGCCCAGACGCCGGGGCTGCTCGATGGCTACGGATTCGAGCAGTTCCTGCGCTATCGCCACACGAGTTCGGCGGCGTTCGGGCAGCTCGAATGGACCATCAACGACCGGCTCCGCCTGCTGCCCGGGCTGCGGCTGAACTACGACCAGAAGGATGTGTCGTTCGACCAACGGGTCTATGGCGGGCTGCAGACCACCGATGCCGCCCTGATCGCCCTCCAGCGCTCGGTCCTGGCGCCGCAGACCTATGCCGCGGACGTCGACGACACCAACCTGTCCGGCCAGATGAGCGTGGCGTACAAGGTCGCGAACCCGGTCAACACCTACGTCACCTACGCCACCAGCTTCAAGTCGGTCGGTTTGAACCTGAACGGCGTGCCGACCGATGCGCAGGACCGCCCCGTGCTGTCGGCGGCGACGGTCAAGCCGGAGGACGTTCGCCACATCGAGGTCGGCGTCAAGACGCAGCCGCTCCCGAACGTCACGGTGAACGTCACCGCCTATGACACCGAGGTCGACGACTTCCAGGCACAGGTGGTCAACGCCGGCGTCGGCGTACTGCGCGGCTATCTGGCGAATGCGGAGCGGGTCGGTGTCCGCGGCGTCGAAGTGGACGGCAGCCTCACGGTGAACGGTGACCTGTCGTTCTACGCGTCGGCGGCGTTCACGGACGGCACCTACGTCTCCTTCCCGGACGCCCCGCCGCCCCTTGAAGACACCGGCGGGCCGCCGGTGACGGACGTGTCGGGCACGCCGTTGCCGGGCATCTCCAAATCGGCGATCTCGATCGGCGGCGAATACATCCGTCGCGGCGCGGTCTTCGGCCGCACCGGGCAGTTCTTCGGCGCGTTCGACGCGAGCTACCGCTCGTCGTTCTCGTCGAGCGCCAGTGCGTCGCGCTACCTGATCGTCGATGGCTACTCACTGCTGAACACGCGCGTCGGATTCAGGACGCCGAGCGGCTGGACGGTTTCAGTGTGGGCGAGAAACCTGCTCGACACGGACTACTACGACCTGCTGTCGGCGGCGCCCGGCAACTCCGGTCTGTTCGTCGGCCAGCCGGGCGATCCGCGCACCGTCGGCATCACCTTGCGGATCAGCCTCAGGTAGGCAGGGTCATCACGACGGCCGCGTCACGTCGCCGGCGCCCGCCACCGGCCGACGCGGCCGCCGCGGTGACAGTGGCCGGGCGTCACGCCGCCGGTTGCGGATCCACACCGGCCCACAGATTGACCGTCGTGAGCTCCTCGCGCCCGCAGGACTTGAGATAGAGGAACAGCTGCGTCCGGTATGCCGCGCAGCCGCCGAGCACGAGGTAGACGATGAAGGCACCGCGCGTGGTGGGCTGGCCGTCGAAGCCGGTCATCGAGGCGCGGAAGTCCTGGTCTGACATCGCGCCGACAATCCTGCCGTACTCGTCCAGATGTGACGCCAGCACCGCCATGGTCTGGTCGAAGTCGCGTGCGTTGGCCTCGGCGAGCGCCTGGCTCCACGCCTCGCGATCGAAGCCGTGATTGGCGGCTTGGATCAAACCCGGGCCCATGATGCTCAGATACCGCAACAGCTCCAGGGTGCTGCGCTGCCGGGGGGTCGGGCGGTAGTCGAGCTGCGCGCGATCGATCTTGCCCGCCAGGTGCAGCAGAATGCGGACTTCCTTCTGAAGGGCCGCGATCAGTTCGTCCTTGGTCAGTACCACGCTGGTCTCCTTTTTTCATCGCCAGGCTGACGCCACGATGACCCCCCGGGCCTGCGTCCGTGCCGGGAGCCGGACGTCACGTTGGCGCCGCCGGTCATGCCGACAGCATATAACGGCATGAGGCGCTCGCCCGGACGGCGACGCCCGAGCGCGCGCCGACGCCTGGCCGACCTAGCGCGGCGCGACGCGGGTGCTCTGGCTGGCGACGCACTGCCAGCGGCCGTCGCGCCAGACGAAGATGTCGACGTAGCGGAAGGTCACCTCGTGCCGGACGCCGTTGCGCGGTCCGACCATGCGGCGCGCGAAGCGGACGACGACGGTGTCGGTGTACGCCTTGACGGTGAAGTCCTCGATCGCCGACTCGTCGATGCGCTGATTGAACGTGCGCACCAGTTCGAGTTCGCCGCTGCGGTCGCCCTGCGTCCCGTCGTCGTAGGTGGACACGTACTCCTCGGCGAGAATGGCGCTGACGGCGTTCACGTCGTTCCGCTCGACCGCGGCCGCCCATTGCTCCTCGAGGTCGAGGAAAATCTGCTGGTCCGACAGACCGCGCTGATCCTGGGCGGACGCCGGCGCCGGCGCCGAGCACGCCAGCGCCAGCGCGAACAGGAGTGGGCCGGCGATATCCCGCCGCGTCATCGGGCCGACGCGGCGCGCCGCGTGATGGCGACGAGTTCCTTGCCGCCGATCGCCGTTTTGGCGACGGTCATGCCGAGCACCTCGAAGCCGGCGCCGCCGATGTCGACCAGCTCCTTCTCCAATGTCGACGTGCGCGAGGTGGCGAGCAGCCGGTACTGCGACGGTCCTGCCGCGCTGTCCTTGTCACGTTCGAGAATGCAGACGACTTCGTCGCCACCGAACATCGACTTGAAGACGGTCTGACCGACGTACTCGTAGCCGCCGGCGGCCGCTTCCTGGAGTTCCTTCTCCATGGTCGACGTCCGGTTCGTCGCCAGCAGCCTGTAGGCGTAGCGGCCGCGGCTGTCGCCGCGTTTCGCGAGCACGGCGACGACCTCGCTGCCGCCGATGGCGGTCTCGCCCCCCATGACGGCCGTGAAGCGGAAGCCGGCTTCCGCCGCCGCGTTCAATTCTTTCTCCATCGTCGAGGTCTTGTTGGTGGCGAGCACGCGATGTTCGACCCCGATCGGCGGCTGTGCCGCCGCGGTGTGCGGCGACGGCACCGTCACGACGAGGGCAACCCCGAGGGCGGCGAGCCAGATTGTCCGTTTCATGAGGGCTCACGCTACCGCAGTTTCGCGCCCCACGCCAGCGCCAGGCTGTACCGCGCGTTCCGTCTGGGTCTCCCCCGGCCAGCCGCCCTCCGGCGGCGCGATGGGGAGCCTGAACGTGGCGGTGCAGCCGCGGCCGGCGTCGCTGTCGAGCGCCAGGCTGCCGCCCATCAGCTTCGCCAGGCGCTGCGAGATCGTCAGACCGAGCCCGGTGCCGCCGAACTGGCGGGCGATGCCGCCGTCGGCCTGGACGAACGGCTCGAACCGCCTGATGCGGGCCAGCTGTTCCGGCGTCATGCCGATGCCGGTATCCGTGACCGTGAATTCGACGTGCGGCTCGCCGGCGCAGTCGGTGCGCGAGCACCGGACGGTGACGCGACCGTGGCTGGTGAACTTGGCGGCGTTGCCCACCAGGTTGACCAGAATCTGCCGTACCTTCTGGGGGTCGGCGGTCAGCGTCCCGGCCGCCTCGGCGCCGCTGACCTCGAGGACGTTGCGGTTGGCGCGCACCAGCGGCATGACGACCGACAGGGCGTCGGCGACGACGCTTGCGGCGGCGAACGGGTGGACGTCCAGCGCGCTGCGACCCACCTCCAGGCGCGACAGCTCGATGACGTCGTTGATCAGTCCGCGCAGGTGCTGGGCCGAGCGGTTGATCAGGGCGAGGTCCTCATGCACCTGCGGGCCGACGCTCGTCATCTCCTCGTGCAGCAGTTCGGTGTATCCGATGATGGCATTGAGCGGCGTCCGGAATTCGTGACTGACGCTCGCGAGGAACTGACTCTTGGCGCGGCTCGCCGACTCGGCCCGCTCACGGGCGTCGTGCAGGTCGACCGACTGTTCCTGCAACCGCCGGATCGACGCACGGGCCGTCCGTACCGCGTTGGCCAGCTGCTGGCGCAGGCGCTCGGCGGTGCCGGCGGTCATCGACAGGTAGCCGCCGCAACCGACGAGGAACGCGATGCGGCCGGCCTGCGATGTCCACACCAGCGCCTGGCCGTCGACGACTTGACGGTAGCCGAGCATGCCGACGTACGCGGCGACGCCAATCGCCGTGAAGGCCAGCGCCTGGCGCCGGCTGGTATTCAGCTGATCCGACACGCGCATCAGCGGCAGGATGTAGAGCCAGCTGGCCTCGCCGCCGGTCATGTAGACCGCCGTCATCCAGATGAAGGGATCGAGACCGAGGAAGACCAGGCTCGCCGGTCCCGTCCACCGGTGCGGCACGAGCCGCAGCGCGGCCCAGCTGCCGAGGCCGTAGATCAGGAACGTGACGCCGAGGGCCCGCAGGCCCGGCCACGCGCCCGCCGTCGACACGACACTGGCGGCAACGATCAGCCAGAGGATGGTGAAGCCGAGCAGGCGGAGGGCCGGGACCTGGCGCGTCGTGTAGCGCCGCTGCTTGTCGGCCTTGCGCGATGCGATGGCCTCGCCGTCGAGCGTGATGGACCCGTGATCGGCGGCGACCTCGGGGTGGCTGGCAGGCGGTGCGTTCCGGCGTCCGAAGGCGTCGGCCGGGTCGGCGGCGGGGCGGGCATCGGCGCTCATATCGTCAGTCGCGGTCGACGTGAGCTGTTCCAGTGGGAGCGGTGCATGCCCGTGCATCCAGCCGACGTCAAGGTGCTTATCGGACGATCGACGTCGTCATCGGCACGGCGTGCAGCGGCCAGGCGGAGAGTCAGGGCAGCGCAGTGCCGGGGTGTGTCGTGGCGGGAGGGGTGATGCGCCGGGCGCTCGCCGGGTAGGCCGGGATGACAGCACCCCGGCCCCGACGAGCGAGGCGGCGGCGGGCGCAGCGGCTCGCCGCCGGCGGTGCCGGCCTAGTTGCCCGGCACCATCAGGTGCGCGGTCGACGTGCCGGCGTCCATGAGCCAGAGACCGCCCTGCTTCGGGTTGTCCGGGATGCCGCCGAGCGACGCGCTCGTCGCGCCGGGCACCGCGATCGTCATGTGCCGGCGCGGCGTGGCCTGGTCGCCCGTCGCGTGCCACCAGATCGACCCGTATTCAGGCTTCGCGCGGCTGCCGTCCTTTTCCGCCGCGTCGAGCAGTGCCTTCGTCTTCGCCTTGTCCCCGGCGGCCTCGAACCTCAGGTTCTGGGCGACGCGGTCGAGATTCCTGACGCTGGTGCATTCGATTGAGAACGGCGCCTGGCCCGCCATGCCGGACAGGTCGTAGCAGACCAGGTTGTTCGTGCCCTTCCGGATGGTGTCGTAGGTGTAGTCGGCTTTCCACTTGATGACCGTCGCCCCCTCCTTCTGGGGATTCGGTGCGGCGATGAGCGCCTTGTCGACCTCGGGCGTCGATTGCGCGAAGGCGCTGGTCGACGCCGCCAGGATGCCGAGAACGAGCAGAGCAAGCCTCTTCATAGGAAACCTCACTGTGTGTAGAGCCTCACCAGGGTGCGTGCCGGGTGGAGGCGAAGATACCATGACGGTGCCGTCGCCGGGCGCCGGATCTGGTGGACGGCGGCTGCCGGTGGCGGTGACGGCCGGCGGCCGGCCGGCGCGCCGGCTACGGCTCGGCCCGCATCGAGTCGACGGTGATCGTCCGGGTCCGGGCGTCCACCGTCCCGACGACGCGTACCTTTCGGCCCGCGAGGGCGTCGGCCGTCTTCTGATCGCTGAGCTGGTACGTCGTGCCGCCATCGACGAGCACGAAGGGGGCGCCATGATAGATGACGCAAGCCCGCGCGCACTCGGCGTCGGTGTCGCCCATTTTCATCGCCGCGTGACTGGCGGCGGCGCACGTCTCGTCGGTGATCGTGCCGACGATGGTCTGCGCCTTCTGGCCGGCCGCCGCCGTGGTGCCTCCGGCGGTGGCCAGCAGCCACAGTGCGAGCGCGGCGTGACGACGAAAGGCCTCGGTTTTCATGGCGCCACCATCTTACGCTAGGGCATCCGCAGCAGCGCGATGCCGCCGACGATGAGCGCCAGGGCCGAGAGCTTCGAGGCGGTCACCGACTCGCCGAACAGCGCGACGCCGAGGCCGAATGCCAGCGCCGCCTCCAGACCGAGCACCAGGATGTAGGTCGTGCCGAGTTCCGCGCCGCGCATCGCCTGCGACTGCAGTGCCGCACCGATGCCGAACAGGGTGACGAATCCCAGGACCGGCCACAGCTGGCGGACGCCGTCCGCATACTTCATGAAGACGCCGCCCGCGGTGAAGGCGAGCGCCGCCAGTCCGGCGAGCATGAGGTGCATGGCGGGAGCATACGCGACCGTGCCCATCCGCGTCACCGCAGCGTCCAGTCGTAGCCGGGGTCGCCGGCGCACCGACCCGTCGCGATCCAGTCGACGAGCAGCGTCGATGCCACGAAGAGCAGCCGCGTCCCGGGCTCCTCGACCAGCCTTGCAGGTCCACCGCGGAGCCGCGGGCGTTGCAACGGCTGCCCGATTCGTGACGTATATAAGGACTGCGACAGAACTGAGCTATGCTCCCTCACGCCCTGGAGAGTGGATTGCGCCCGATGACCAGCCGACCGTCCCTGACCCGCCTTCTTCTCATTGCTTTCGTGTCAACGGTCATGACCGCCGCCGCCGTTGCCGCGCAGACCGCCGCGACGCTGACCGGCTCGATTCTCGATGCCTCGAAGCGCACGTTGCCCGGCGTGCAGCTGACCCTGCGCCAGCCGTCCACCGGCCAGTCACGCCGACTGGTGACGACCGACGATGGACGGTTCGTGATTGCCGGCCTGTCGGCCGGCGTGTACGAGCTGCGGGCCGAGCTGTCGGGCTTCCGTCCGGTCGTGCGGCCCGACATCGTGCTGACGGTCGGTGAGGTACGGGAACTGCCGCCGATCACGCTCGAGGTCGGTGGCGTCCAGGAAGCCGTGACCGTCACCAGCACCACGTCGATGGTCAACACCCAGACGCCGGAACTCAGCTACCTCGTCGGTGAGCAGGCGGTGGCGTCGCTGCCGCTGAACGGGCGCAACTACACCGATCTGGCCCTGCTGCAGCCTGGCGTGATCGCCTATCCGTCGCGCGACGGCGGGTCGGTCGTCGCGCATGGTCTCGGCATGAGCGTCAACGGGCAGGACTACCGGTCCAACGTCTACCTGCTCGACGGGACGCTGCTCAACGATTTCACCAACGGTCCGGCTGGCAGCGCCGCCGGCACGACGCTCGGGACCGAGTCGATTCAGGAGTTTCGCGTCGAGGCGAACGCCTACGGCGCCGAGTTCGGCCGTAACTTCGGCGGTCAGGTCAACGTGCTCACGAAGTCGGGGAACAACACGCTGCGCGGCAGCGGCTACGAGTTCCATCGCAACGATGCCCTCGACGCCCCCAACTATTTCGACGTCACCGGACAGCCCGACTTCGCGCGCAACCAGTTCGGCGGCGCGGTTGGCGGACCCATCGTCCGCGACAAGCTGTTCTATTTCGTCGGCTACGAGTCGCTGCAGGAGAGCCTCGGGAAGACCATCTCCAGCTTCGTGCCGGACGACAACGCCCGGCTCGGCCTGTTGCCCGACGGCCCGGTGACGATCAACGACACGGTCCGCCCGTACCTGAACGCGATGCCGCGCGCCAACGGTCCCGGGATCGGTTCAGGCCTGGCCACGCACACGTTCCAGTTCGATCAGACGGTGGACCAGCACTTCTTCCAGGGCCGCGTCGACCGCGAGCTCGGCCCCGGCCACCAGATGTTTGCCCGCTACACCTACGATGACGTGACCCAGGGGCTGCCGACCGACTATCCGGCGTTTCCGCGCGCCTTCATTTCGACGAACCAGTTCGCGACCGTCGAGTATCGCAACGCGCTGTCGGCGCGGACCTTTCACACGGCGCGGTTCGGCTACAGCCGCACGCGCATCGGCCAGAACGTCGAGGCCAATCTGGCGTCGCCGCTGCCGCCGTTCGTCTCCGGGCGCGATCTGGTGGGCGACATCGACGTCGGCGGCATGCAGCGGTTCGGCCCGCAGACCTCGGCCAACCTGCGCCTCGCCCAGAACGTCTACAGCGGCCAGTACGACCTGACGCACAGTCGGGGCGGGCACCTGCTCAAGGCCGGCGCGCTGGTCGAGCGCTATCGCGATTTCATGACCAACCCGACGTTCAGCCTCGGCATCTACACGTTCGCGAACGTCCGGGCGTTTCTCGAGAACCGGGCGACCCGCTTCGTCGGTCTCGGGCCGGCCGGCGACATCAATCGCGACTGGCCGTGGACGATGTTCGCGGCCTACCTGCAGGACAACTACCAGGTGACGCGCAACCTGACGCTGAACGCCGGACTGCGCTACGAAGGCACGACGATGCCCCAGGACACCGGCGGTCGCGATTCGTCGCTGATCGACCTGACCGACGCGGCGGCCACGGTCGGGCCGCTCTACCAGAACCCGTCGAAAGCCAACCTGTCGCCGCGCCTCGGCGCCGCGTGGGACCTGTTCGGCGACGGCACGACGTCGGTTCGTGGCGGCTACGGGTTGTACTTCAACACCAACAGCCAGCAGAACCTGATCGTGACGGTGACGAATCCGCCGTCGACGCCGCGCTTCGTGATCGCCAACCCGAGCTTCCCGAATCCGCCGTTCGACCGCGGCATCGGCAACACCATCCGCCCGGTGCAGTGGGATCTCGACATCCCGCGGCTCCATATGTGGAACGTCAGCGTGCAACGGACGCTGCCGGCCAGCCTCGTCGCCACGGTCAGCTATGCCGGATCGCGCGGCCTGCACCTGTTCCGCAACACCGACGTCAACATCCCGACGCCGACGACGACCGCCGACGGCCGCCTGTTCTTCGCCGCCGGCCTGCCGCGCCCGAACCGCAATTTCGGCACCATCGAACTGAAGAGCAGCGACGGTGACAGCTGGTACAAGGCGATGATCATCGAGCTGCGCCGCAACTGGCAGCACGGCTTCTCGATCCAGTCGTCGTACACGTGGTCGAAGACCGAGGACACGACGCAGGCGTCCACCTTCTTCTCCGACGCCACCAATGGCACGACCGTCGCCTTCCCGGAGTTCGAGGCGACCTACAACAAGGGGCCGGCCGACTGGGACGCGCGTCACAACTGGGTCATGAACGCCATCTGGGACGTGCCGTTCGCGCGCCGTGCCGGCGGCGTCGCGAAGCTGCTGCTCGACGGCTGGCAGTTGAGCGGCATCGCGATGCTGCGGAGCGGGCAGCCGCTGACCGTGTTCGTCCAGAACAACTGGTCGCGGTCGCAGTGGTCGCCGTCGATTGCGCCGACGAGCGGTCTCGACCGTCCGGATCTGGCGCCCGGACGCACGGCGGACAGCGCCGTGCTCGGCCGCCCGGATCAGTGGTTCGATCCGACGGCCTTCGTGCTGCAGCCGCAGGGCACGCTGGGCAACAGCCCGCGCGGCGCGTTTCGCGGTCCCGACATGCGGACGGTGGACCTGGCGGCGGTCAAGCGTGTCGCGCTCGGCCGGCGAGCGCGGATCGACCTGCGGCTCGAGGTGTTCAACGTGTTCAATCGCGCCAACTTCGGCAACCCGACGCTGATTGCGTTTGCCGGCGCCTCTGCCACCGAGGCGCCGCTCGCGACGTTCGGACGTATTCGCTCGACGGTCACCGCCGCCCGCCAGCTGCAGCTCGGCGCGCGAATTTCGTTCTAGGAGAGTGCTCTCATGACGGGTGTGACACGCGCAACGGCCATCGCCCTGTGCATCGTCGCGACGACGCCGGCCGCCCGGGCGCAGCGGGCCGCCACCGACTGGACCCAGTGGCGCGGGCCGAACCGCAACGGCATCATCGCCGGGTTCAGCGCCCCGGCCGCCTGGCCCGAGACGCTGACCCAGAAATGGCGCGTCGAGGTCGGCCACGGCTACGCCAGCCCCCTCATCGTCGGCGACCGCGTCTACGTGTTCTCGCGGCGTGGCGACAACGAGGGGATGAGCGCGCACGACATCGCCAGCGGCAAGGAACTGTGGCGGGCCGGCTACGACGCGCCGTACAAGATCCATAGCGCCGCGACCGCACACAACCAGGGCCCGAAGTCGACGCCGGTGTTCGCCAACGGGAAACTGTTGTCGATCGGCATGACCGGTGTCGTCACGGGGTGGGACGCGGCGAGCGGCAAGCAGCTCTGGCAGAAACCGGGCGCCGACGTCGTGCCGTTGTACACGACCCACGCGTTCTCGCCGATGATCGACGGCAACAACGTCATCTTCCACATCGGTGGCCACGGCAAGGGTGCGCTGACGGCGCTCGACATCAACAGCGGCACGGCCCGCTGGAGCTGGCCGGGCGACGGGCCGAGCTACGGTTCGCCGGTGATCGCGACGATCGGCGGGACGCGCCAGCTGGTGGTCGTCACCCAGGACAAGGTCGTCGGCATCGCGCCCGACAGCGGGACGCTGCTGTGGGAACGGGCGTTTCCGAGCAAGATTGCGGTCAATTCAGGGACGCCGGTGATTGCCGGCGACACGATCATCGTCGGCGGCAGCGACCTGCCGACGCAGGCGTTCACGCCGGTGAGAAACGGCACGGCGTGGACGACGACGACGGTGTGGGAGAACACCGAGATTCCGCTGCGTCACTCCAACATGGTGGTGGCCGGGGATCTGGTGTTCGGCATCACGACCCGGAACAGCGGGCAGTACTTTGCCGTCAGTGCCAAGACGGGACAGCCGTTGTGGGTGTCCCCCGGGCGCCAGGCGACCGCCGGCGCCATCGTCCGCTACGGCGACTTCCTGTTCAGCCTCGAGAACGACGGGGAACTGCTGGTCGTCAGGAACAGTCCGACGGCGTTCGACGTGCTGAAGCGTTACAAAGTGGCCGAAGGTGACACGTGGGCCGAGCCGGTGTTCTCCGGTGGCCGGGTGTTCATCAAGGACCTCAATCATCTCACCCTGTGGACGTTGAATTGATGACAGACCTATCGCAGAGATTCTCCGGCGCGCGCACGTTCGTTCTGATGTCGCTCGCGTGGGTCGGGCTGGCCGCCACGGCGGCGGCCCAGCCGGCCGACCCGCTGCGGGTGAACGCGCCGCCGGTCGTCGTCACGGCCCTGAAGGAGCCGGCTGACGTCCAGACGGTGCCGGCGAGCGTCACCGCGGTGCCGAGAGACGTGCTGACGTCATCGGCCATCACGACCCTCAGCGATGCGGTGTCGCTGGCGCCGAACACCTTCTTCTCCGAGTTCCAGGCCCGGAAGCTCAGCTTCCCGCGGTTCCGCGGCATCAGCTCCGGCCCCGGGAATCCGGCGATCACCACCTACGTCGATGGCGTGCCGATGATTCACACGAACGCGTCGAGCATCGAGCTGATCGACGTCGAGCAGATCGAGTTCGTCCGCGGCGGGCAGAGCGCGCTGTTCGGCCGCAACGCCCTCGGCGGGGTGATGAACGTCGCCAGCGCCCGGCCGTCGCTCGGCAAGTGGACCGGCGGCGTGACGGCGCCGCTCGGCAACTACGGCGCCGTCGCGGCGCGCGGCGCCATCTCCGGCCCGCTGTCGGCGCGCAGCGCGATCAGCATCGCCGCCGGCCGCAGCCAGCGCGACGGGTTCACGACCGACGCCTTCCGCAACGTCGACATCGACCGCCGCGGCAATTCGTTCGGCAAGGCGCAACTGCTGTGGATTCCCACCGCCGCGTGGGAGACCCGCGTCATCGTCAGCGGCGAGCGGGCCCGCGACGGAGACTACGCGCTGGCCGATCTCGCGAGCCTGCGCGCCACGCCGTTCACGGCGCAACGCGACTTCCAGGGCAGCATCGATCGCGACATCGTCTCGGGTGCCTTCATCGCCCGCCACGAAGGGAAGGCGCTGACATTCACGACGACGACCGGCGTCGTCGATTGGAGCACGAAGGACGAGACCGACCTCGACTACACGCCGCTGCCGCTGTTCACGCGCCGCAACGACGAGACGGCGACGCAGTTCACCCAGGAGATCCGCCTGGCCTCGGCGCCGAATGCCGCGGTCGCCCTCGGCAGCGCCGCACTCCGCTGGCAGGCCGGCGCCTTCCTGTTCACCCAGCGCTACGACCAGAACGCGATCAACTCGTATTCGGCGTTCGTGTTGTCGACGTCCATCCCGTTCCCGGTGCAGGAGACATCGCCCCAGGCGTCGCTCGACGACCTCGGCGTCGGCGTCTACGGTCAGGGCACGTTCACCGTCGGCCGGCTGGACGTCGCCGTCGGCGCTCGCGCCGACTACGAGCGGAAGGACGCCGACATCAGCTCGTTCTTCACGCCGGTGATCGCGCCGCCGAACCGGGTGACCACCGATCGGTCGTTCTCGAACGTGTCGCCGCAGGCGTCGCTGTCGTATCGCGTGCAGCCGGACCGCATGCTCTATGCCTCGGCGAGCAGCGGCTACAAGGCGGGCGGCTTCAACGCCGCGTCACCGGTCGGCTCGGAGGCGTTCGCCGAAGAACACACGGTGCAGGTCGAAGGCGGACTGAAGTCGATCTGGG
Organism: uncultured Acidobacteriota bacterium; assembly: GCA_902825985.1. Classification (GTDB taxonomy): domain Bacteria; phylum Acidobacteriota; class Vicinamibacteria; order Vicinamibacterales; family CAVVIG01; genus VFZL01. Next base: position 63,126 of record CADEDC010000015.1, read on the forward strand.
CCGGCGGCCGCGTACTGACCAACGCGGCGGTCTTCTACATCGACTGGGACGACCTGCAGCTGAACCTGCCGAATCCGCAGGTGCCGGCGCAGTTCTACGTCGCCAACGTCGGTGGCGCCCGGAGTGCCGGCGTCGAACTCGAGCTCACCGCCCGGGCGACGGCCCGCGTCGACCTGTTCGGCGTGCTCGGCTACACCGACGCCCGCTTCGGCGACGGCAGCCGGTCGAGCGGCGTGGACGTCTCCGGCAACACGCTGCCGAGCACGCCCGACTACACCGGCACGATCGGTGCGCAGTATCGCCAGCCGTTGGCCGGCAACGCGACGCTGCATGCCCGCGGTGAAGTCGCCGTCGTCGGGTCGTACCTGTACGACGACGCGAACACGGCGTCGCAGGACGCCTACGCGCTGGCGGCCTTCCGCGGCGGCGTCAAACGCGGTCCGCTATCGGTCGAGGCGTGGATCCGCAACGCCTTCGATGCGCGCTACATCCCGGTGGCATTCGCCTATCCGGGACTGGCGCCGTCCGGGTTCGTCGGCGAGATGGGACAGCCGCGGACGTTCGGCGTCACGCTCGGCGTCCAGTTCTGAACAGCCGCCGGCGGGCGGCGTCGGCGGCGGAGCGGGCGAACGGAAAGGATGGAGGCTGTGAGGACACGGTATGCATTGGCGGCGGCGCTCGCCGCACTCGCACTCGGCGCCGTCTCACCCGCGGCGCAGACGCCGCGCGGCCGCCAGGCCCCGGAGAGGGCCGCCGCGGCGGCGCGGACCCCGTGGGGCGATCCCGACCTGCAGGGCACCTGGGACTACTGGACGTTCACGCCGCTCGAGCGGCCCAAGGAGTTCGCCGACAAGCCGACACTGACCGACGCCGAGCACGCGGCGCTGCTCGAGCGTCTGCGCGGCACCGCGGCGGCCACCGACGCCCGCCAGCAGTCGCCGGGCGATCCGGGCACCTACAGCCAGGAGGTCTGGACCGAGCGGACCCGGGCCAACGCACTCAAGCAGACGTCGCTCATCATCGAGCCGGAGGACGGCAGGATTCCGGCGATGACGCCGGCGGCACAGCAGCGCGACGCGGCGCACAAGGCAGCCGGCGGACATCCGGTCCGCATGCGCTCCGACGGCGTCGGCCGTGACGACCCCGAAGACCGCGGGCTGTCGGAACGCTGCCTGCTCGGCTTCAGCACCGGTCCGCCGTTCCAGCCGGGCGGCTACAACAACAACGTCCAGATCGTGCAGACCAAGGACTTCGTCGTCCTGCACCTGGAGATGAATCACGATGCGCGAATCGTTCCGCTGGACGGTCGACCGCATCTGCCGCCGCACGTCCGCACCTGGCTCGGCGATTCACGCGGCCGCTGGGACGGCAACACGCTCGTCGTCGAAAGCACCAATTTCACGCCGAAGGTCGCCGCCTTCAGCGCCCGCATCGGCGCCGCCGGCGCCGAATTCGGCGCCGCCGACACTCTGCGCCTCGTCGAGCGTTTCACGCGCGTCGACGCGGACACGCTGCAGTACGAGTTCACCGTCAACGATCCGGCGACGTTCACACGGCCGTTCACCGGCCGCTTCCCGATGAACCGGACCGACGACCTGATGTTCGAGTACGCCTGCCACGAGGGCAACTACGCCCTGCCGAACATCCTGCGCGGCGGCCGGGCGGAAGAAGGGCGGCGCGGCGCCCGCTAGGGTCCGGCGGCGCTCCTCGAACCGGCAGTCGACGCTTGCCTTCGCGACCGGAATCGCCGAGAGTCTACCGATGCGATTCCTCGTTCGACTGGCCATCGGCTGCGCCGTCCTCTCGCTGGCGACACCGGCGCGGGCGGCGGAGACGTTTCCGTACGATCACCTGCACCTGCTGACGCCCGATCCCCCGAAGGCGATCGCCTGGTACATCGCGAACCTGGGCGCCCGTCCGGGTGACTCGCCGGACCGGGTCGTCATCGGCAGGACGATCTTCGCGTTCATCAAGGCGGCGAACCCGGCGCCGAGCGCCGGCAGCGCCATCGATCACATCGGCTTCTCGGTCAAGGACGTCGATGCGACCACGACCGCTCTCGTGGCGGCGGGCGCGACGCTGCTGACCGCCGCCCGCGACATTCCCGGTCTCTTCCGGATCGCCTTCGTCCAGGATCCGTTCGGGGTCAAGTTCGAGATCCTCGCCGATGCGGAGACACCCGGCTTCCATCACATCCATCTGATCGTGCCCGACCCCGACGCCAGCCTGGCTTTCTATGCCGGCCACTTCGGCGGCGAGCGGACGAAGCTCAAGGGCCGACTCGACGCCGTCAGATACGCGAACCCGGACGTGTGGCTGCTGGCTCAGAAGGGGGACGGCGCGGCACCCAGTGAAGGGCATGCGATCGACCACCTCGGATGGGCGGTGCCCAACCTCGCCGACCAGTTGGCGCGGCTGTCGGCGGCCGGCACCACACCGACGGCGCCACGGCCCGTGCGGCATCTCAGCATCGCCTTCGTCGTCGGCCCGGGCGGCGTCCGCGTCGAGATGGTGCAGGGCCGCAAGGAAGAGGAGCTGGTCGGCCGCTGAGTGTCGAAGCGGCTGGCGTCCATGCCGCCCGCCCGGCCGACCGGCGCTACTTCGCGCGGATGTCGTATTTCATCAGCGTCTGCTGGTTCCGGACGAACAGGTGGCCGTGGCTGACGACCGGGTGCGCCCATGACGGTCCGCCGAGGTCCGGGATGCTGAATCGGCCATGTTCCCGGTACCCGGCCGGCGTCGCCTCGACCAGGCCGACCCGGTGATCCTCGCTGACGATGTAGAGCCGGCCGTCCGCGGCGGTCGGCGCTCCCTTGCCGACCGAGCGATTGCGCCACATCATCTTGCCGGTGGCGAACTCGAGGCACGTCAGGATCGAGTTGTTGTAGCCATAGAGATAGCCGTCGACGAGCACCACGCCGCCGTGATGGTTCTGCATGTCGCGGGTGAAGTAGATTTCCTGCGCCCGCACCTCGCCGTTCTCCGCCCGCAGGCCGAGCAACGCGCCGCCGGTTCCGTAGCCTGAGGAAAAGAACACCTTGTTGTCGAAGAACACCGGCGTGGCGACGTTGGCGGTGTAGTTCGCGGCCTGCTTGTAGCGGAACATCACCTTGCCATCCGCGGCACGCAGGCCGACCGCGGCGTCGGACGTGAATGTCATCAGCGTCCGGACCCCCTGCACGTCGGCGACGATGGTGGACGAGTAGGCGGCTTCGTCGCTGAGCTCCTTGCTGGTCCAGACGGTGGCGCCGGTCATCTTGTTGAGCGCCACCACCGCGGCACCACGGCCGCCAGGCGAGACGATCAGCCGGTCGCCGTCGACCAGCGGCGACTCGCTCAGCAGCCACGAGATGTTGCGGCCGCCGAAGTCGCGCAGGATGTTCTTCCGCCACACCTCGGTGCCGTCGTGCTTGAGGCACCAGAGATCGCCATTTTCCGTCAGGACGTACAGCCGATCGCCGTCGACGGTCGGCGTGCTGCGCGGTCCGTCACCGCGGTCGTTGCCGCCGCCGGCTCCCAGGTTCTTCGACCACAGGCCGCGTCCGTCGGCCAGACCGATTGCCGAGACGATGCTCTGGCTGTTCCGCAGCCCCTGGACGAAGATGCGGTCGGCGGCCATCGAGACGGAGCCGTAGCCGCTGCCGAGGTTCCGGGCCGTCCAGACGAGTGGTGGGCCATCGGCGGGCCACTGCGCCAGCAGTCCGGTTTCGCGCGACACACCGTTACGGTCGGGGCCGCGCCACTGCGGCCAGTCCGGCGTCGGGGCGGCTGCGAGCGCGACACCGGCGGCCGTGACGGCACAGACGACAACCAGAGCGCGCGACCGGCCGGCAAGTCGGGTCATCGGTACTTCCCCCTAAGGCGCTAGAATAACCCCGGATCCGGTTCGCGGGGTTTCGTTCGCGCCATTCGCGTTCGGCCTCCTCGCCCGGCCAGGGGTAAGCGGCTCGGCCGCCGCGGGCGTATCACAGGCGTCGCCGCGTCGGTCCGATCGGCTGGTCCGTTCAAAGGTTGCTCTATGCTGAAAAAGTTGGTCGTTCCGGTACTCGTGGCCGTCGCCATTGGCGCCACGATATCCGCGCAGGCGCCGCCGTCGGCACGGCGGATCCCGGTTGGCGAGTGGCCCGAAATGCGGGGACCGCTGCGCGACGGCACCTCGAAGGAGACCGGCCTCATCGACCGGTGGGCGCTCAATGGCGAGAACTTCCTGTGGCGGGTGCCGTACGGCGGCCGCTCGGCGCCCGTCGTGATGGGCAATCGTGTCTACGTGCAGAACCCCTCCGGCCGCGGCACCAACCTGCAGGAGCGGGTGATGGCGCTCGATGCCGACAGCGGTCGGGTG
>CADEDC010000015.1:67477-85356 GCA_902825985.1 uncultured Acidobacteriota bacterium
CGCGAAAGGCGAGCAGCGCAGCTTCGAGGAGTTCCTCGCCTCGCCGGCCGTCGACCCGGAGACCGGCAACGTCTATGCGCTGAGCGGCGGTGCCCAGGTCATTGCCCTCGGCAAGGACGGCAAGCTGCTGTGGGATCGCTCGTTCGGGGAGGAGTTCGCGGCGTTCACCACGCACGGCGGCCGGACGATGTCGCCGCTCGTCGACGGCAACCTGGTCATCGTCGGGGCGGCCGTCTCCAACTGGGGGACGTCGGCGAACCGCGCCCATCGACTCATCGCTCTCGACAAGAAGACCGGCGACGTCGTCTACGTCGCGAATCCCGGCGGCCGTCCGTACGACACCGCGTACTCGGCGCCGACCATTGCGACGATCAACGGCATGCGGCTGTTGATTGCCGGCCTCGGCGACGGCGGCGTGCACGCGATCAAGCCGCAGACCGGCGAGAAGGTGTGGAGCTTCGTCGCGGCGAAGCGCGCCGTCAATACCGGCGTCGTCGTCCGCAACAACACGGTGCTGGTGTCGCATGGTGACGAGAACCTCGAGGGCAACCAGCTCGGCCTGCTGGCCGCCATCGATGGATCGCAGACCGGCGACATCAAGACGCCGCAGTGGGCGGTGAAGGGGATCGAGTTCTCCTACTCGTCGCCGCTGCTGAACGGCGGCACGCTGTACCAGATCGACGGCGGTTCGACGTTGCACGCCTACGACGTGGAGAAGGGCACGCTGCTGTGGGAGCTGGCCCTCGGGACCGCCCAGAAGGCACCGCCGGTGATGGCCGATGGCAAGATCTTCGTCGGCACCGACGGCGGCAAGTTCTTCATCGTCCGTCCGCGCGTCGACAAGGGCGAGGTCGTGAGCAGTGTCGAGCTGCCGGTCAGCACGGCCAGCTGCTGCGGTTCCGAAGGGACGCCCGAGCAGATACTGGCCGGTGCCGCCATCTCGCGCGGCCGCATCTTCTTCGTCTCGAGCGACGCTGTCTACGCCATCGGGACGCGCAAGCCGACTGCGCCGACCGGGTTCGCCGTCGACGAGCCGGCGGCGCGTGGCGAGGGAGAAGCGGCGCACCTGCAGGTGTCGCCGACCGAGCTCGTCCTCGAGCCGGGCCAGAGTGTTCGAATGACCGCGAAACTGTTCGACGCGAAGGGGCGGTTCCTTCGGGAGGAGCCGGCGCAGTGGTCGCTCGAGGGGTTGAAGGGGACGGCGAATGCCGGCACCGTCACCGTGGCCAGCGAGCCGATCGATCAAGCGGGCACCGTCAAGGCGACCGTCGGCGCCCTCAGCGGCCTGTCACGCGTGCGCGTCGTCCGTCCGCTGCCGTGGAAGGAGAGCTTCGACGGCTTCGCCGACGGTACCGCGCCGCCCGGCTGGGTGAACACGACGGCCGGCAAGATCGCCGTGGCGACCGTCGACGGGCAGAAGGTGCTGGCGAAGGGGCCCGACGAAACCATCTTCAAGCGTGTCCGCGCCTTCATCGGCCCGGTCGGCTGGTCGAACTACACCGTCGAAGCCGACGTCCGGGCCTCGACCCGCCGCCGGCAGATGGGCGACATCGGCGTGACGGCTCAGCGATATTCGCTGGTCCTCTACGGCAACTCGCAGCGTCTAAAGATCGAGCCCTGGGAACCGGAAACTCAGCGGACGGTGACGGTGCCATACTCGTGGAAGCCGGACACCTGGTATCACCTGAAGCTGCGGGTCGAGAATCTGGCCAACGGGCAGGTCCGCGCGCAGGGGAAGGCGTGGGCGGTCGGCGAGGCCGAGCCGCAAGCCTGGACGATTGAGAAGGTCGATCCGATTGGCAATCGGCAGGGTGCGCCTGGACTGTTCATCGACGCCCAGTTCGGCGCGCAAATCGACAACCTGTCCCTTTCGAAGAATCAGTAGGAGCCGACATGACGCGTGCACTCGTCGCAGCGGCGCTGCTCACCGCAGCCGCCACCACCGCGCACCTGATGGCTGCGGATACCGGCTCCGAATGGCCGATGTGGGGCGGCACCCCCGACCGCAACATGGTGTCGAGCATGAAGGGCCTGCCGGCCGAATGGGACGTCAAGACGAAGAAGAACGTGAAATGGGCCGCTGACCTCGGCTCGCAGAGCTACGGCAACCCGATCGTCGCGGCCGGCATGGTGTTCGTCGGGACCAACAACGAACTGCTGCGCGACAAGTCGCAGGGCGGCGACCGCGGCGTCCTGATGGCGTTCCGCGAAACCGACGGCGAGTTCCTGTGGCAGCAGACGCATCCGAAGCTCGAATCCGGGCGCGCCAACGACTGGCCGTTCCAGGGCGTGGCCTCGTCGCCGCTCGTCGAGGGCAAGAAGCTCTACTACACCAGCAACCGCGGCGTCGTGTTCTGCCTCGATGTCGAGGGGTTCCGCGACAACAACGAGAACGACGGTCCGGTCACCGACGAGAAGCTGACGGGGCCGTCCGACGCCGACGTCATCTGGTCGTTCGACATGATGGAGGAGGTCGGTTCGTACCCGCACAACATGTCGAACTCGTCGCCAGTGATGCACGGCGACCTGATTTTCGTCGCCACCTCGAACGGCCAGGACGAGAGCCACGTGAACGTGCCGTCGCCGCGTGCCCCGGCGATCATCGCCCTCAACAAGAACACCGGCAAGCTCGTGTGGGAAGACAACTCGGTCGCGGACAAGATTCTGCACGGCCAGTGGTCGACGCCTTCGGTGGGGCGCATCGGCGGCGTCGTCCAGGTGGTGTCGGCGCAGGGCGACGGCTGGGTCCGCGGCTACGAAGCCGAGTCGGGCAAGAAGCTGTGGGAGTTCGACACGAACCCGAAGGATTCGGTGTGGCCGCGGACGCGCAACGAAGTCATCGCGACGCCGGTCGTCTACGAAGACAAGGTCTACATCGCCAACGGCCAGGATCCGGAGCATGGCGAGGGGGTCGGTCACTTCTACGCCATCGATGCCACCAAGCGCGGCGACATCACGACGTCCGGGCTGGTCTGGCACTTCGACAAGATCCGTCGCTCGATCTCGACGGCGGCGATCGCCGACGGCCTGCTCTACGTGTCGGATTTCAGCGGCTTCCTCCACTGCCTGGATGCCAAGACCGGCCAGGAATACTGGGTGCACGACGTGCTCGCCGCGGTGTGGGGATCGCCGTTCGTCGTCGACGGGCGGGTCTACCTCGGCGACGAAGACGGTGACGTCGTCGTCCTGCAGCACGGCAAGGAGCTGAAGGTGTTGCACGAGATGAACATGGGCAGCGCCGTGTACGCGACGCCGGTGCCGGCAAACGGGACGCTGTATCTGAACAACCGCAGCAAGCTTTTTGCCCTTGCCGTGAAATGACGTATCTGCTGACCCGGCCGGCCCAGGCGTTCATCGTGGTGCTGGCGCTGGCGGCGCCGCGGCTGTTGACGGCACAGCAGACGGCCGCCTCGGCGGCGCCTGCCGCGGTTGCCGCGGTGTCACCGGTCTCGGAGTGGCGCAGCTTTCGCGGCAGCCATCCACAGACCGGACTGTCTGCCGCCGTCCCAGGCGCCACCCTCAAACAGCTCTGGTCGTTCAACGCGGGTGAGACGATCGAATCGACGGCCGCGATTGCCGGCGGCGTGGTGTACGTCGGCAGCGGCGATGGCGAACTGATCGCGTTGGACTTCGCCTCGGGCGCCGTCAAGTGGCGCTACAAGACCGCCACCAACCTGCTCGGCGAGTCGTCGCCGGCGGTGGCCGACGGCGCCGTGTTCATCGGCGACCTCGGCGGCATCCTGCACGCCGTGAGCGCCGCCGATGGCAAGGGTCTGTGGACGTTCAAGACGAATTCCGAGATCAAGGCGTCGCCCACCGTCGTCGATGGCGTCGTCCTCGTCGGATCGTACGACGGCCACCTCTACGCGATCGACGCCAAGAGCGGCAAGCAGCGGTGGAAGGTACTGACCAACGGCCAGGTCCACGCGACCGCGGCGGTGGCCAACGGCCTCACGTTCGTGGCCGGCTGCGACGCCATCTTCCGGGCCATCCGGATCGCCGACGGACGGGAGATGTACACGATCGAGTCTGGTGCCTACACGGGCGCCTCACCCGTGGTGCTCGGCGAGCGGGCCTACTTCGGCACTTTCGAGAACGAGGTGCTGGCGCTGGATCTCAAGACCCGCACCATCCTGTGGCGGTTCACCGACCCTGACCGTGAGTTCCCGTACTACTCGTCGGCGGCGCTGCACGACGGCAGGGTCATTCTCGGCGGCCGCGACAAGTTCGTCCGCGCACTCGATGCCGACACCGGGAAGCTGCAGTGGACGTTCGCGACCCGCGCCCGCGTCGACTCGTCGCCGGTGGTGGCGGGTGGCCGGGTCTACATCGGCTCGAGCGACAATCGCCTCTACGTGCTCGACGCGGCGACGGGGAAGAAGCTGTCCGAGTTCATGACCGGCGGTGCGATCACCGGGTCACCGGCCATCGCCGACGGCAAAGTCGTCATCGGCTCGCAGGATGGCACCCTCTACGTGCTCGGCTGACCGTCAGTGCGTCATGCCGTAGATGACGTAGTTGACCATGAACTTGTACGCCTCGTTCGTGGAGAGCGGATTGTAGAGCGTCTCGGCCGACCATTCGACGTAATCACCCAGGTCGATGTTGTAGTTGATGACGACCTGGAGCGGCTTCCGGCGGTCGTTGTCCTCGTGGATGCCGTAGAACTCGCCCATCAGCCCGCGTTCACCCAACTGTCCCGGGTAGGGCACCCGCAGCGAATCGATTTCGAAGAACACGTGGAAGATCGGATGCGCCAGTTCGAGGCGTTCGATCCGCGCTGACGGCAGGACGCGCTTCATCGCGCGCTCGAACACCGCCCATTCGTTCTCGAAATGGAAGTCGTCGACGATCAGGAATCCGCCCCGTGCCAGGTACTGCCGCAGTCCGACGACCTCGCCGTCGTCCGGCAGCCAGTACCCCGGCTCCGACAGATACGACACCGGGAATCGGTTGATGTCGGGATCGTCGAACGTGTGGACGTTGCTGCCGTCGGTGCGTGGCTCGAGATCGGTGATCTCGTGCAGGATCGTCGTCAGGTTCTGCTCCATCGTCGGGTAGTCTGCCGCCCAGCCACCATAGCGTGCGTACTCGGCGCGGACGAATGTGAAGCGCCCGTCGTAGCTCAGGTTGGGATAGCGGCCGAATCGCGAGTTGCCGCCGAAGAAGCCACGACGTTGCGCTGCGGCGGCGGAGGCGAGCGCCAGGACGAGCAGGCCGGCAAGCCAGAGGACGGCGGGGCGTCGGAACACGCCCCTAGGGTCGCATAGATCGCGAGCCGCGGCGACAGAGACCCGTTCCCTTTTCGTCCAGCCGGTGTCGAGCGCCGCCACGGGCCGAGCCGGCGACGTCCGGCAACCGCGGTCCGGCGTGCGGCAAGGTCAGCGGTTGGCCTGAACTGGCCCTCCGGCCAGGTCAATCCGCCGGGCCGGCTCGGCGATAATCAGTCCGACATGCGCATCGGCATCGATCTGGGCGGCACCAAAATCGAGGCAATCGTTCTCGATGACCAGGGGGCGGAGATCAGGCGTCGGCGCGTGCCGACACCTCGTGGCGACTACGACGAGACGGTGCGGTCGATCGGCACACTGGTCGCCGGTCTCGAACACGACGTCGGGACGTCGTGTCCGGTCGGTGTCGGCCATCCTGGGGCCGTCTCACCGTTCAGCGGATGCATCAAGAACGCGAACTCCACCTGGCTGAACGGACGGCCGCTGGCCGATGATCTCGCGCGGGCGCTCGGGCGGCCGGTGCGGCTGGCCAACGACGCCGACTGTTTCGCGTTGTCCGAGGCGACCGACGGTGCCGCCGCCGGCGCCGGCGTGGTGTTCGGCGTCATTGTCGGCACCGGCACGGGCGGCGGCCTCGTCGTCGGCGGAAGGCCGGTAGCCGGCGCCAACGCGATCGCAGGCGAGTGGGGCCACAATCCGATGCCGTGGCCGACACCAGACGACTGGCCCGGGCCCGCCTGCTACTGCGGCCGGACCGGCTGCATCGAGACGTTCCTGTCCGGACCCGGTTTCGCCGCCGACTATGTCCGCAGCGGTGGTGAGCCGCTCGCGGCGCCGGACATCGTCGCGCGCGCCGACGCTGGAGAGGCGCTTGCCCTCGCGGCACTGGAGCGCTACGCCCACCGCATGGCGCGCGGGCTGGCGACGATCGTCAACGTCGTCGATCCGCACGTCATCGTGCTCGGCGGCGGCATGTCCAACGTGAAACCGCTGTACGCGATGGTCCCGCGGCTGTGGACGAGCTTCATATTCTCTGATCATGTGGCCACCAGGCTCGTTCCACCGCTGCACGGTGATGCGAGCGGCGTGCGCGGCGCCGCCTGGCTCGTCTGACCGCCGCGGTCGCGTTGCCCGGCCCTTGCGGCTCGTCGTATAGTCTTGCCTCTCTCGGAGTCGACCACCGTTCTCGAGGGCTCGTCCAAACTCACAGTGGAGGCAACGATGCAGCAGACGCACACCAAATCGGCTCTTCTCGGCGTACTGTGCCTGACGCTGTTCATGGGCTACGTGCGCGCACACGGTCCAGACGATGAGGCGGAGACCGCGACCGAACACGAGAGCCGCATCAGGATCGGCCTCTCGATTTCTCCGGTTCCGCTGAATCTGGTGAAGAAGAACCGTGCGCTGGTCGGCCTGGGCAGCTACATCGTCAACGCGCAGGGCGGCTGCAACGACTGCCACACCAACCCACCGTTCGCCGAAGGCGGCGACCCGTTTCTCGGCCAGCCGAAGCACATCAACCAGGCCGGTTATCTCGGCGGCGGCGTCGCGTTCGGCCCCTTCGTGTCGCGCAATCTCACGCCGAACCGGCTCGGCCTGCCGGCCGGCCTCACCTACGAGCGCTTCGCGGAAACGATGCGGACCGGACGCGATCTCAAGAACATCCCGCCAGCCGTGCCGTCGGAAGACGTCAATCTGCTGCAGGTGATGCCGTGGCCGGTGTACGGGGAGATGAACGACCGCGACATGCGGGCGGTCTACGAATATCTGCGCGCGATCCCGTGCGTCGGCTCGGCGACACGCTGTACGCCCTGACGACTCACGGGTCGGTCCTGCTGGCGGGCGACGCGGTCCCAACCGCGGTCACGGGCCCGCGATTGCCAGCACGTGCTGGTCGGTGCGCACGTACCACGTGCCATCGACCAGCGCGGGTGACGCAAGCGTCCGTTCACCGATCGCATTGACGTGCAGCAACTCGAACGCCGGCCCTGCCTTCAGCACGAACGTCTCGCCCTCGTCGTTCGTGAAGAACACCTTGCCGTCCACCGCGACCGGTGAGGCCGAGAAGCCTTCGCGCCGCGCGACGCCGAGCCGCCCCTGCCACAAGACCCGGCCGGACCGCGCATCGAACGAGGTCACGATGCTCGCCATGTCGTTGATGGTGTAGAGCTGCCCGCGATACAGCAATGGTGACGGCACGAATGGTGAGCCGCGCTCCGTGTTCCACGCCAGGTGGCTGTTCGTGACGTCGCCCCGGCCCCCCGGTCTGATGGCCAGTGTCGGACCGGCGCGCCCGGACGAACAGAACACGAGGCCGTAACCGACGACCGGTGTCGGAATCACCTCGGCGCTCATGCCGTTGCAGCGCCACAATTCGACGCCGGTGTCCGGGTCGTAGGCCATGACGCGCGACTGGCCGTTCACGATGATCTCGTCGTGACCGCCGACCCGGACCGCGACGGGCGTGCCCCAGCCCACCGACTGGTCGCGCGCCGTCCGCCACAGCTGTGCGCCGGTGCGGACATCGTATGCGGCAATGAACCCCGACCCGCCGCCGCGTCCGAAGAAGCCGCCGCCGTGATCCTGGTAGAGGATCACGCGATTCCCGTAGAGCAGCACCGAGCCGGCGGCACCGTGGTAGTTCGCGATGTCGCCGACCTGCCGCTGCCACACCTGCCGGCCGTTCATGTCGAACGCGTAGAGGCCGCGACTGCCGAACGACACGTAGATGCGCTCGCCGTCGGTGGCCGGCGTCGACGAGGCGAAGCCGTTCTTCGGGTGCGCACGGTCGCGCTCGCCGGGTGGTGCGAAGGTCTCCCACAACTGCCTGCCGGTGGTGCGGTCGAAGGCGATGAGCGACACGCGCTGGCCGGATTCGCGCGCCGTGGTCAGGAAGACGCGGTCGCCCCAGACAATCGGTGACGAGTTGCCGCTGCCAGGCAGCGGCGTCTTCCACCGGACGTTCTCGGTGGCCGACCAGCGGTCCGGATACCCGGTGCCGGAGACCAGCCCCTGCCCGGAGGGTCCGCGCCAGCGCGGCCAGTAGCGCGTCGCCTCGCCCTGGTCTGCCACCATCAGCACGCCGGCATCGGCCCCGGGCGTCGTGTCCGGCTGAGCGAAAAGCGTCAGCGTCAACCCGCCGGCGGCGACGACCGCGCTGAGCAGAACGGCCGGGTGCGAACCCATGGCATCACTCCGAACGGAGCGCCTCGAGCAGCGGTGAACGGGCGGCGGCGGCCATCGCCGCGACCGACGAGATCATCGCGACCGCGAAGACGGCGGCGAGCATGACCAACACGTCGGCCGAGAGCAGCAGCGGTGCACCGCGGTCGGCCACCGCCGGGGCGATGGCAATGGCGGCGCAGCCGGCGCCGAGCACCAGGCCGCCGAGGACGATCAGGAGATTCTCGGCCGCTGCCATCAGCACGAAATGCGAGCGGCGATAGCCGACGGCCGCCAGCAGCCCGAGTTCGCGGCGTCGTTCGAGGATGTTGCGCAGCAGGACGGTGGCCAGTCCGACCGTGCCGAGCAGCAGACCCAGCCCGCCGAGCGTCTGGAAGGTCGACAGGTAGGTGTTCTCGACGCGGTGGAACGACGCGAGGTAGGCACCGGCATCGACCGCGTCCGCCTCGGCATCGGCGAGCCCCTGCTCGATGTCGTCGCTGACCGCCGTCCGATCGCCCTTCGTATCGACAAGCAGCATCTGGTAGCCGGGCTGATCCGGGAAGAGCCGACGAAAATTATCGGTCGACATCAGCACTTCGCTCTGGAAGATGCTGTCCTGCAGTGCCGCGACGAAGCGCAGGGTGACCGGCGCGCCGTCCGGTCCGGAACCCGGAATCACGAGCTCGTCGCCGACGCCACGGTGCAGCACATAGGTCATCGAGTTGGCGTCGGCAATCACCGGAATCGCGCCGTCGGGCTGCGGCCGCGTCAGCAGCAGCCATGGGTTCCGTCGCTCTTCGTCCGTCGCTGCCGCGGCCGACTGAAACGAGAAGCGTCCATCGCGAATGAACTCGTCCCGCGGCGCGGCAATCCGGGGATTCGTCGGCTGATACAGGTTCAGGCAGCTTGCGTCATCGCCGGGCCTGACCCGCAACGGTTCGATGCGCGTCCCGTCGTCCAGCGCAAAGAGGTTCAGCTCGTCCCGACCCTCGGCCGACGTCGGATCGTGGACGACAGGCAGCAGGGTTCGCACCAGCAGCTCGTAGCCGCCGGTGCCGCCGCGTGGGTCGTCGCTGCCGGCCGTCCCCTCGCGCCGGAATGCATCGACGGTGACCAGGATGAAGGTGGCACTCGCCAGCACCGCCATGGTCAGTACCGTCCGGCCGGGGCGATGGGCGGACTGGCGGACCGCAAGGTGCGTCACCGCCGTCCAGCCATGCCCGGTAATCTGACGGCGAGCCGGCCGGCGCAGGAACAGGCCGACGAACATCAGCGCCGCGATGAGGAGCGCGGCGCCGGCGCCGAAGAAGGCCGCCGCCGGCGGGATGGCACCGCCGGCGCCGCCGCCGGCCAGCCCGATGCCGGCTGCCGCGAGCAGTGCCGCCCCGCCCGAGGCCATCCTCGACGGCGGGCCATCGGCGGTGGCCGCGGTGACGGTGCCGGCGAGCAGGCTGCGCTCGGAGATGTGGCGCAGGCCGCGCAGCGTCCACCAGATGCAGGCCACGGCGGCGAGGACACCACCGCCGCCGCCGGCCAGCAGGAGCGGCAGCGAGACGTGCAGCCGCAGCTCCGTCGTGCCGACGGCATCGACCCACCAGGTTGTCAGCGCCCAGATGAGCGCCGCGGCGTAGCCGACGGCTCCGGCCATCCCGAGCAGGCTGCCGACGACCGCCAGCAACAGGCCTTCGGTGGCGAACAGACGCCGGACGGTGCCGGGAGTGGTGCCGACGGCGCGCAGGAGGCCGATCTCGCGCACGCGCTGTTCGATGCCCAGCCGGAAGAACAGCACGACGAGGACCAGTGCCGAAACCACGAGGAAGAAGCTGAAGTAGACGAAGTACTCGCCGAAGTCCGTGGCGCCGCGCGACGCCGCCAGGTTCTCGGCGCGGACGCGGCGAGCCATCAGGCCGAAGGCGTCCGGCGCGGCGGTGGCTTTCAGCCCGGCGGCGATCTGCGGTATCAGCGCGGCGGCGGCCTCGCCCGGCGCCGGTGTCAGCCGGATCGACGTCATCGACCCGTACCGCGAACCCCACAACTGCTGCGCCGTTTCGATGGCGACGAAGGCCTTCGGTGTCGTCCGATGCACTTCCCAATAGGCTTCGTCGACCGGACGGACGCGCCGGAGGTCCAGCGGGAACGGCGGATCCCAGTCACGCAGGTTCGTCGCGTCACTGATGCCGGGGTAGTCGGGTGCCAGATCGCGGCTGCCGGTCTCGAGCGGCACGATGCCGGCGACGTGGAAGTCGGCAGTGCGCGTGACCAGCTGTCCCGGATCTTCCCAGACGTAGTAGTCGAGCGTGAGCGGATCGCCGATTCTGGCTGACAGCTGATCGGCGGCCCAGCGGTTGAGCACGATCGACCGGCGGCCGTCGGCGGGTGCGGCGCCGGTCGGATCCGCACCGGCGCGCGTCCTCCCGGGTGCGGCGGCGTCGGCCGGCGGCAGCGCCGCCAGGTCGATGCCGGCGACCAGCGAATACGGTACCTCGCGGTCTGCCACCCGTAAGGTGTTCGCGAGGTAGGTGAAGACCTGACGCCCGGTCACGCCGCTGAGCGCGATGTCGGTGACGGCCTTCGCCTGGCGTTCCTCGACGAGACCAGCGGCCGACCCGACGACGACCTCGCGGCCGTCGTCCGATACGCGGATGCTGAGGCCGATGTCGTCAGGGGCCATGGCATCGCGCAGCATCGTGCGTGTGATCGCGTCGGCGTCACCTTCGGTCAACGCGCCGGCGCCGCCGCCATCGGCGGCCGCGGCGAGCAGCAGCGTGTTGACGCGCGCGCCGACCTCGAGCTCTTCCTGCAGGCGGGCCAGCGGGACGAACACGGCATGAATGTCGCCCTGTTGCGCCTCCAGTGAGAATTCGCCCAGCGCCGCCGCCGCCAACACCTGGCGGGTCGTCAGCCGAAGGGTTCGTCCGACGTCGTCCTTCCGACTGTGCAGTGACTCGAGCGGGATGTCCGACGGCCGCTGCACGCGGACGAGCACGGCGGTCCCCGTCTGGACGTCGAGTTCACGTGCGAGCGCCGCGCTGAGGGCGGCCTCGCGGTCGGCGAATTCCGGCGGCGCGACCCCGTGAAAACGCCAGAACCGATCGTCGACGCCGTAGACCTTCACGCGACCGGCGCGACGGCCGCTCTCCTGGGCGGTGACCACGCCGTCGGCGACGATCATCGGCGTCGCAGCGCGAAACAGGTCTCCGAAACGCGGGTGACCGGCGATGTCCGCCGCGAGCTGCTCGCGGAAGTACAGCGGCGATGCGATGACGGTATCGGCGGCGCCGAGCCGCCGTGTCACCAGGTCGGCGAGGCTGCCGCGGACCGAGTGGCCGACGAGCAGCGCCCCCGACAGCACCGCGACCGCCGTCGCCACACCAAGGACGACGGCAAGGTTGGTGCGCCAGAAGTAGGTGACGCCGCGCCAGACGAGCTGCCAGGCAGTCATGCCTTCAGCAGCTGCTTCGATCGCAGCGTGTAGTGCGCCGGGAATCGCGCCGCCAGCGCCAGGCTGTGCGTGACGACGATAAGGATGGCCTGTTGCTGGCGTTGCAGCTCGAGCAGCAGCGTGGCGACCGAGGCGGCGGTGTCCGGGTCGAGGTTGCCGGTCGGCTCATCGCAGAGGACGAGGGCCGGCTGCCGGATGAGGGCCCGGGCAATGGCGACGCGCTGCTTCTCGCCGCCCGACAGTTCCGCCGGCCGATGTTCGAGCCGCGACGACAGCCCGACCCGCTCGATGAGCATGCGGGCGCGCTCGAGGTCACCATCGCGTTCCCGAGCGGCGGTGACCAGCGTCGGGACGAGGACGTTCTCGAGCACGGAACACTGCGGCAGCAAACAGTGATCCTGGAAGACGAAGCCGATGCGCCGGTTGCGGAACTCGGCGGCGGCGCCCGGCGTCAGCGTGAACGGATCCTGTCCGTCGAGCGTGATCGTCCCGCTCGTCGGCGGCTCGAGCGCACCGAGCAGGTAGAGCAGGGTGCTCTTGCCGCTGCCCGACGGTCCGGTGATCGCGGCGGCGTCGCCGGGCGCGAACGACAGCGTGACATCCTCGAGGATCGACAGCGGACCCCGGGGCGTCGAATAGCTCTTGCTGACCCGCGAAACCTCGAGTGACATACGGCGCCTCTTCGGCTCTATCCCTTCCGGCCGTCGCCAACGGCGGCGGCGCGCCGCGCCGTGTCGGCCCGCGCCACCGATTCGTAGACGTCCAGCAGGCGGTCGGTCGATTGCGCCACGGTGTAGTGCTCGCGCACGCCGGCCGACGCGCGGGCGCTGAGCGCCCGGTGCTGCTCGCGATTCGACCACAGCGCGTACAGCCCATCCGCGATCGCCTGCGGACTGTCCGGTTCGACGAGCAGTCCGCCGCCGGTCTTCTCCAGCACCTCGATGAAGGCGCCGCGCCGCGGCTGGACGACCGGGACGCCAGACGCCATCGCCTCGATCAGGAACAGCCCCTTCGGCTCGTCGTAGGTCGCCGGGACCGAGAGCACGTGCAGCTGGCGGAGGAAATCGAGCTTCTGCTGGCGGTCGAGCTCGCCGGCGTCCGTGAACTCGTGCGCCAGCCCGGCGTTCGCCAGCATGCGCGTCACTCCGTCCAGATAGGGCGACGGACCGGGAGTGTGATAGCCGGCCGCCTTCAGCGCGGCAGCGGCGTGACCGGTGCGCTGGCGGAACAGGACGTAGGCCTGCGCCAGCACGTGCAGCCCCTTCTCGGGCGCCATGCGGGCGAAGTAGCCGACGGTGAACGTGTCGGGGTCTGCTGCCTGGGGACCGTAGCCAGCCATGCCGATGCCGAGGGGCACCACCGACATCCGTTCGTCTGGAATCTGCAGGAAGCCGCTCATGAACCGTGCGCAGTAGTCGCTGACGGCAATGAACCGATCGACGTGCCGCACCTGCCGGCGGATGAGCGACAACGCGCGCTCGCGATAGGGCGCCTGCAATCCGTCGATGAACAGCTCTTCACCCTGCAGCGTGCAGCAGACCGGCCGGTTGACCTCCCGCCGCAGCGGCTCGGCCAGGGCGATGAGCAGTGAGTTCGGGATGTTGATGACGTCCGGCAGCGGCTCGGCGTGAATCCAGTCGACCAGCTTGTCGAACTCCTTCCGGATGACTCCGTGCTCACCTTCGAGCATCGACACCGTAAGGTCGCCGAGCAGCTTGGCGTCGGTCTGGACCGCCCGCTGGCTGAATGCGGCGATGACGCGCGGCGAATCCCACAGGCGATCGAGGAAGCGCGGCGTCCGCCGGAAGAGCGACGAGTACTGTTGCAGGTAGACGCTGATGCCGCCGAACAGCACCCGGCGGCCGCTGACGTTCGGTTCATCGGTCCGCGTCGGCGTGTACATCGGCACCAGCGACACGTCGTGTCCACGCGCGATCAGCTCGGTGGCCAGGGCGTTGTCGCGGAAGCAGCTGCCACAATACATGCCCGCGGCGCCCGCTGTGATCGACAGGATCCGCATGGCGATGGTCCGGCGGCTCAGACCGCGACCGCCGCCTGCTGGAAGGCGCGCGGCCGGAACAGGAACTCGACGAGGTTCCCTTCGTGCGGCTGCAGCCAGTTCAGCGCCGTCGTGGCCACCGGTCCGAAGTTCAGCCGGTCGACGTTCACCGAATCGAGCAACTGGCGGCGGAACGCCTCGTCGCTGCTCAGCACCGTGCAGACGAGCGTCGGGCCGATCGCGTCCGGCATCTTCGCCTGGTCGCAGCGGACGACGCTGACGAACGGGAACATGTACTCGCGCTGCGCGGCCGGCGGCTCGGGCGAGTCGCAATGCAGGACGGTCGGCAGCAGGTAGTGGGCGCGGCCGACGGTGACGTGGCGGCTGCCGCCGCGATGGGCGGCACTCATGTCGGTGACACCCGGCTGGGCGGCATCGGCGTCGATGGCCTTGCCCATCGCCTCGGCCGCCCCGGGCACGGTGAACGCGGCCAGCAGCGCTTCGGGGTGCTCGGGCGGCAGCGGTGTGACCGCAGCCAGTCGTGCCGCGATCGCGGCGGCGATCGCGCGCGTGTGCCGGCTGGCCCAGATCCCCGAGGCGTTGATGCAACTGCGCCCGCCGTTGGCCACGACGCTCTCCACCAGCACGTCCAGAAACGACTCCCATCGGTCCACCACGTCGTCGCCGATGAGGATCTTCGAGAAGCCCGGGCCATGCACCTGCACCCGCGGGTTGCCGCGGTGCTGGTCGACCGCCGCCTGGCCGCCGAACATCAGGCTGCGGCTGCAGCCGGCGAGTATCGCGCCGCCGACGTCATGGCCACCGGGATAGATGCCGATCGCCTCGCGGGGAATGCCGGCAGCGAAGAACGCTTCAGCGATCCGGTACGGCGTCCACGGTTCCTGGGAGCCCGGTTTCAGCATCAGGCCGAGCTGCAGAGGGACGACCGGCAGCCACAGGGTGTGGACGCCCGGTGAGTTCGACGGCAGGACGGCGCCGAGC
This sequence comes from uncultured Acidobacteriota bacterium, assembly GCA_902825985.1. GTDB lineage: Bacteria > Acidobacteriota > Vicinamibacteria > Vicinamibacterales > CAVVIG01 > VFZL01. The sequence continues at coordinate 82,317 of CADEDC010000015.1, forward strand.
ACCGGGCTCTGCGCCTGATAGCTGATCGGGACGCCGCGTTCGACGCCGTGCCCGGCGGTCAGGACGTTGAGGTCGAGCTCGCGGGTGAGAGCCGACAGGATGCGGCGCATCTCGGTCAGCACGAAACCGTTCTTCTGCATGTTGGAGCGGGCGAGCCGCTCCGGCAGCCCGGTGGTGGCCGATTGCGCGCGAACGAAGTCGTCGGGCGACTGCATCCCGTCGCCGATGGGCAGCGTGCCGTGGAGGTACAGCTCGCCGGCCTTCGCCACGCGGGCGATGAGATCGTCGATCGGGATGGCGCGAAGCGCCTGGCGGGCCTGTGGCGCCTTGCGGAGGTCGCGCTGCACGAGGCCGCCGTTCGTCCGACTGATGCGGGCGACCGGCTCGCCGGTCGCGAAGTGCAACAGCTCGTCGGTCTCCATGCTGGCGTAGGGCTGGCCCCACCTGAGGGCGGCTATGGTCAACATCGGGTGCTCCGACCGGAGTATAGCCTCCGCGCGCGCCGCCGCGAACGTCAGGCTGCCGAAGCTTGTCAGCCCGGGCTGTTTCGGCCAGACTGTCGGGCGATCGCGCGGGGGGGTGGCCGATGCCGACCATCAGGTGCGCGTGAGCCGGTTTGCGCTCGGGAGGAGACGATGGGCAGCAGTCCGATGATGAACGCGACGCTCCGCGGCATGGTGTTGCAGGGGCTGATGGTGTTGATCGGCCGGTACATTCCGGCCATCGGCCAGACGCCGAACTTCTACGCGATTGCCGGTACCGTGCTGGCGGCATTGACCGGAGCGATGGTCGCGCGGCAGTCGCCAGGCGCCGGTGCCGGACCGGTGGCCCTGGGCGGCGCCGTCGCCGGCGGCATCAGCAGCGTCGTCGGCGGGTTGCTCGCCGTGGTCAGCGGGCAGTGGCCGGGGTTCGAGGCCATCCAGCTCGTGTTTCCCTTGATCTCGGGTGCCGTTGGCGGCGGCATTGGCGGCCTGCTGGGTCGCATGCTGCGGCCGACGGTGGCCGTGCGCTGACACGGCGCCGACCACCGGGGGGCGTGTCGGCGGCCGGTGCCCGCCGGCCGCCAGGCCGCGTCGGTGGCAGGAGGCGCGGTCTGGCACCGGTATACTGCCCTCGTGTCCCAGACCGACCGTGCGTCGCTACTGACCCTCGGGGCCGCCGCGTTTCTGGTGAGCGCCGACGCCCGGGTCATCGATCCGCTGCTGAAGATCATCGCGTCCGAGTTCGACGTGTCGACGGAGCGGGCCGCCCTGACCGTGTCGGCCTATGCGATACCGTACGGGCTATGCCAGCTCTTCTACGGTTCGCTCGGCGATCGGGTCGGGCCGCTGCGCGTGATGGCCAGCGTCATGGCGCTGTTCTCGCTCGGCACGCTCGCGTGTGCGGCGGTGCCGAACCTGTGGACCTTCGTCGCGCTGCGACTGCTGACCGGCGCCGTCGCCGCCGGCATCATCCCGCTCGCCATCAGCTACATCGGCGACAAGTTCCCGTACGAGCATCGCCAGTCGGCGCTGGGGCGGTTCATGAGCGCGCTGATGCTCGGTCAGATTCTGAGCGCCTCGCTCGGCGGGGTGTTCGGCGAGTACCTCGACTGGCGCGACATCTTCATGGTGTTCGGCGCGGTCGGGCTGGTCGTCGCCGCGCTGCTGCTTCGTGAATCACGGCGTTTCCCCGAGGCCCGGCGCGACCGCCGCTTCTCTCCGGCGGCGATGCGCAACCTCTTCAGGTTCCCGGCCGCGCAGCTGGTGCTGACGACGGTGTTCCTGGAGGGTGTCCTCGTCTTCGGCGGCCTGGCCTTCCTCGCGACGTCGATGCTCGATCGCTTCTCGTTTCTCGGACCGAGCCAGGTCGGCCTGATGCTCGCCGGCTTCGGACTGGGCGGCCTGTTCTACAGCCTGACCGTCCGCCGGCTGGTGCCGCGGATTGGCGAGAAGGGGATTCTGCTCCTCGGCGGCACCCTGCTGGCGCTGGCGTCGGTGCTCATCGGGGCGCTGCCGGTGTGGTGGTTGTTCATCCCGGCGATGATCGTCTACGGGATGGGCTACTACACGATGCACGGGACGCTGCAGACGCGGGCGACGGAACTCAATCCGCAGGCGCGCGCGACCACCGTGTCGCTGTTCGCCTTCATCTTCTTCCTCGGGCAGGGTCTGGGCCCGATTGCGATGGGGCAGACCATCAAGGCGCTGGGCTACACCTGGGGCTATTTCGCCGCCGGCGCCGCGTTGCTGCTGCTCGCGGTCTGGGCACATGGGCAGTTCGCGAAGCTGAAGCCGGCGGCGGTCGCCGCCGCCGGCGCGCCGGGGCGCTGAGTCCGCGCGGAGGGTGGCGGTGGCCCGGGTGCCCTGCCTGCTCGTCTAGCGGACGGCCTTCTGATCCGCCACGCGGGCGCCGCGCAGGATGTTCGCGAGGCCGTAGTTGTGCTCGTGGCAGGTGTATTCGTGCAGCGGTCCTTCGGTTGCCAGCAGGGGCAGTTCCGCCGTCCACGGCGCCGTCCACGTCTCGGGGTCTGACACCGTGAAGGAATAGTCGATACGGTCCTGACGCGTTCGCGAGAAGCGCTCCACCACGCGCAGGCTCGCGCTCGAGCCCATGAACGCCACCTTGTCGTTGAAGTTCGTCGTTTCGAGGACGAGGGTGTCGCCCTCCCAGCGTCCGCGCGAGGCACCGCCCCACTGCCGGATGGCCGGTGACGGATGCGGACGGCCATCGGTCGGGATGATCCGCGGCAGGTTGGTGGACACCTCGCGCTGAATCGTGAGATGGCCGGCGCTCTGGAGAATCTGCAGGACGTCGTTGTAGGGCGGCGGCATCATCGGCGGGCCTTCGTGCGTCCAGACGACGCAGCGCTCCTGGAGCGGCCGGTTCTCGTGGCTGTCGAAGCCGATCGACGCGCGTCGCGCCGCAGCGCGCCGCTGCCCGTCCGGGGTGAGCGGCGGCAGCTTGCCGTTCGGCGGATCGACGATGAGCGAGGTGCGGCGGCTGGAGAGCGTCTTGGGCCGTGTCGTGGCGAGCCAGATGGCGTTGTCGTAGTGCGTCG
>CADEDC010000016.1:0-24688 GCA_902825985.1 uncultured Acidobacteriota bacterium
CGGGTGGGCCGGGTAGGGCGGGTAGGGCGGGTAGGCCCTCTCGACGCTAACCCGCCTTGTCGGCCAGCAGGCGGCGGACGCTGGCGAGCGCCCGCGCCCGCACCGGCTCCGGCAGCGGCACGTTCCCGGCCTCCCGGCAGAGCCCGACCGTGTCGCGCAGCCCGCCGACAACCGACAGGCACGCCGGGCATTCCTGGCAATGTGCCTCGATGCGACGGCACTCGGTGGCATCCAGCTCGCCGTCGAGGTAGCCGGCGATGTGCTGCAGGATGGCGCGGCAGGCGTCGGGCCGGCCCTCCAAGGCGCCGTCCACCGGTGCTGTCCCGCCATCCGGCGTGTCCGCCGCGCGCGGCGGCTTTCCACCCGTTGTCATCGTCCGCTCCTAGATGTCCACGGCCGCTGTGCTCACGGCTTCGCCAAGCTGCTCGCGCATCATCACGCGCGCGCGGTGCAGCCGCGTCTTCACATTCGCTTCCGAGATGCGCAGGATCGTCGCCACCTCGCGCGTCGACAACCCCTCGATCTCCCGCATGACGACGATGGCACGATACGGCGGCGGCAGCGCCATGAGCGCGCGGCGCAGCCGTTCGCCAATCCAGCCGTCCATCACCTGCTGATCGGCCGGCCGTCCGTGCGCCGCCACGCTCACCGCCTGCGGCTCGCCGTCGTCATCGACGCCACCCTGCTCGATCGAGACGAGATGGGCAGGTTCATCGACCCGGCGACGCCGTTTCATCAGACACGCGTTGCGCACGGTCTTGTAGAGCCAGGTGCGAAACGCTTCAGGATCCTCGATGCGGCTGACGTACTGATACGTCTTCATCAGCGCGTCCTGCATCACGTCCTCGGCATCTTCCGGATGGCCGCAGACGAGCAGACTGAAGCGATACGCCACTTCCTGCGCCCGCATCAGCAGGCGCTCCATCGCGGCGTCATCGCCCGATGCGGCGCCGCGGACCAGCGCGGCGTAGGCCGCGCGGATCGGGTCGTCGGTGGAAGGATGCAGATGCGCTGACTTGGTCACAACCGGTGCGCCGATTGTAGTCCCTGTCACCAAATCCGAGGCGTCCGCATCTCTCGGATGATGACCCGGGTTGCCTTTTTCACACTCCTGCTGGCGCTGACGGCCGGTCCGTCCCGGGGCGTCTGGGCTCAGCCGCTGCTGACCATCGACGACGCGGTCGCTGAGGCACTGGCGCACAATCGGCCGCTCGCCGCCGCCCGGTCGACGATTGCGGCGGCCGACGCGCGCGTCCGCGAGTCACGCGCCGCGTGGTTTCCCCGGATCAACGTGTCGGAGGCGTGGCAGCGCGGCAACCAGCCGGTCTTCGTCTTCAGTTCCCTGCTCGCGGCACGCCGCTTCGCCGCCCCGAACTTTGCCATCGACGCCCTCAACCATCCGCAGCCGGTCGGCTTCTTCCGCACCAGCGTCGGTGTCGATCAGCTGCTCTTCGACGGCGGCCGCGTGCGGTCGACGGTTCGCGCCGCCTCGCTGCACCGGGATCTGGCGGACACGGCGGTCGACGAAACGACCTCAGGGTTGAGGCTCGCCGTGACCGAGACATTCGGCCGCCTGCTCGCCGCCGACGCGGCGCGCCGGGCGGCGGAATCGGCGCTCACGGCGGCGCAGGACGATGTGACACGCGCCCGGCAGCGGCGGGAGGCCGGCATGGTGACCGAAGCCGACGTCCTCAGCCTGGCGGTCCACGTCAGCGACCTGGAGCAGCGCGTGATCCAGTCGGCGGGCGACGCGGCGGTCGCCCGCGCGGAGCTGAACCGCCTGATGGGCTCGCCCATCGATCGTGACTATCGGGTCGTCGAACCGGGCGGCCCGGCCGCGGCAGCCGCCGCCCCGGCCGAACTCGCGGCGTTGCTGGCCGAGGCGGAACAGCAGCGTCCCGAGCTGCGGCGCTCCGCTGCAGCGCTGGCGCTGAGCGAGACGAGCCAGCGCCAGGCGCGGGCGGCGTTCGTGCCGCAGGTCGCCACCCAGGCGGCGGTCGATGTCGCCGGCACCTCGTTCGCCGACCGCGCGTCGTCGTGGGTCGTCGGCGGTGAACTGCGGTGGACGTTCTCGACCGGTGGCGCCGATCGCGCCCGCCTGGCCGCCGCCGCCGCGGCAACCTCGCGCGCCCGCATCGAAGCCGAGGACGCGCGGGCGATGGTGCAGGTCGAGGTGGTCTCCGCCGTGCGCCGACTCGAGGCCGCACGGGCGCGCCTGACCGTCGGTCGCGCCGCCGTCGACCAGGCGCGAGAGAGCCAGCGCATCATCCGCGACCGCGCCGACGCCGGCATGGCGTCGGCCACCGATCTGCTGCGGGCGTCCAGCGCCGTGCTCGACGCCGAGGCGCAGCGCACCGCCGCCATGGTCGACGCCCTCGTCGGTGTGGCGGCCCTGGACAAGGCGATTGGGCGCCCCCGCTGACGGAAGACGGGACGCGCACCACCGCTCAGGGAGCCGAGCACCGACGACCGCCGCCGCCGTGAGAGCCGAGATGAACACCATGCCCCTCACTCCGAACCGATCGCATCGCCAGGTCGCCGCCGTCGCGGTGGCCACCGCCCTGCTCGCCGCCGCGTGCGGCGGCGCCTCCGAGCCGCGCGAGCCCGGGCCGGGCGAGGCGGCGCCGGCACTTGCCGTGACCACCGACACGGCGACTGACACCGACCTGGCGTCGACGTTCGAAGCCGGCGGTGTCGTGCGCGCGCGGATGACCGCCACGATTGCCGCCCGTGTGCTGGCGCCGGTCGTCGAGGTCAGCGTGCGGGCCGGCGATCGCGTCCGCCGCGGGGCGACGCTGGTCACCCTCGACGGCCGCGAGATGCGCGCGCACGTGGCACGCGGACGCGCCTCCCTGGAGGCGGCGGACGCGGCGGCGAGCGCCGCCGCGTCGCACACCGCCGCGGCCGACGCCGGACTGCGGCTCGCGCGCGCCACCTACGATCGCATCAGCGGCCTGCACGAGAAGCGGTCGGCGACCAGTCAGGAGCTCGACCAGGCGACCGCCGGGCTGCGAGCCGCCGAGGCCCAGCTGGCCGCGGCCCGCTCGCAGTCGCTCGCGGCCAATGCGGCGCGCGATGCGGCGCGCGCCGGCGCCGACGTCACCGACATCGGATTGTCCTACGCGGTTCTCACCGCGCCATTCGATGGCATCGTCGCGGCGCGGTCGACCGACCCCGGCTCCCTCGCCACGCCGGGCGCGCCGCTGCTCGTGCTCGAGGCGGCTGGCCCGGTCCGTCTCGAGGTGACCGTCGACGAGGCGCGCGGTGGCGGCCTCACGATCGGCCAGTCGGTGGCGGTGCGCATCGACGGCGACGGCGACACCTATCTGGCCGGCACCATCGCCGAGATCGGCCGCGTCGATCCGGCATCCCACAGCTTCGTGGTGAAGATCGACCTGCCCGACCGGCCCGCCGGTCGCACCGGCGTCTTCGGACGGGCGCGCTTCCCCGGCCCGGCGCGCCGGGCACTGACCGTCGCGGCCTCCAGTCTCGTGCGGCGCGGCCAGCTCGCCTTCGTCTACGTCGTCGACGACGAGGTCCGCGCCCGCCTGCGCCCGGTCACACCGGGCCCGGCGGTTGGTGACCGTGCCGAGGTCCTCGCCGGCCTCTCCGCCGGCGACGTCGTCGTCGCCAGCCCGCCCGCCGCACTGCGCGACGGCGGCAGGGTCATCGTGAACGGCGCGCCGCGAGCGGCCGCAAGCGGCGGAGGCCGGTGATGGCGCCCACATCGAACGGCGTCGCCGGCCGGCTGGCCGCCGCCTTCATCCACTCGAAGCTGACACCGCTCGTGATCGCGGCGTCGCTGCTGCTCGGCGTCTACGCGGTGGTCGCCCTGCCGCGCGAGGAAGAGCCGCAGATCATCGTCCCGATGGTCGACGTCTTCGTCGAGCTGCCTGGCGCGTCACCGGCCGAAGTCGAGCAGCGGCTCACCCGGCCGATCGAGCGGCTGCTCTGGGAGGTGCCGGGAATCGAGTACCTGTACTCCACGTCAAGTCAGGGTCGGGCGATGGTGATCGCCCGCTTCCTCGTCGGCGAGGACGAGGAGACCGCTCTCGTCCGTCTGAACCAGAAGTTGGCCGCCAACGCCGCGTTGCTGCCGACCGGCGCGACGCCGCCGCTCGTCCAGGCGCGGTCGATCGATGACGTGCCGGTCATGGCACTGACGCTGTGGGGGCCGCGTTACGACGACCTGCAACTGCGCGCCCTGGCGACACAGCTGCAGGACGCGCTGAAGGAAATCCCCGACATCTCGGAGATCACGGTCCTCGGCGGGCGTTCGCGTCAGGTGACCGTCGAGCTCGACCCGGCGGCGCTCGCCGCTCGCGGCCTCGATCCGCTGACCGTCCAGGCGGCGCTCACCCAGGCGAACGTCACGTCCACCGGCGCCGGCGTCGTCGGCGCCAACCACAGCCTCCGGATCGACAGCGGCACGTCACTCGACGCGGTCGACGACGTCCGACAGGTCATCGTCGGCTCGGTGGCGGGCGCGCCGGTCCACCTGGGTGATGTCGCGACGGTGCGCGACGATGGCGCCGAGCCGACCACCTACGTGCAGCACCACCCGGCGCGCGGCCAGTCGCACCCGGCGGTCACGCTGTCGATCGCCAAACGCAAGGGCACGAATGCGATCGAACTGACGCAGGCAGTCGAGCGCAAGCTCGAGACGGTTCGCGGCTACCTGCTGCCGGGCGACCTCCAGGTCTCGGTGACGCGCGACTACGGCGACACCGCCGCCCACAAGTCGAACGAGCTGTTGTGGCACATGTTCCTGGCCATCGTCTCGGTCTCGATCCTGATCTGGCTGGCGCTCGGCTATCGCGAGTCGGCGGTCGTCCTCACCGCCATTCCGGTGACGCTGGCGCTGACGCTGTTCGTGTTCTACCTCTACGGCTACACCCTCAACCGCATCACGCTGTTCGCCCTGATCTTCTCCATCGGCATCCTGGTGGACGATGCGATCGTGGTGGTGGAGAACATCGTCCGCCACGCCCGCCTCGCGCACGGCGAGCCGCTCGAGACGGTGGCGGTGCGGGCGGTCGATGAGGTCGGCAATCCGACCATCCTCGCGACGCTGACCGTCATCGCGGCCATCCTGCCGATGGCGTTCGTCGGCGGACTCATGGGTCCCTACATGCGACCCATCCCAGTGGGGGCGACGGCCGCGATGGTGTTCTCGCTCATCGTCGCGTTCGTCGTCACCCCCTGGGCCGCCGTCCGCCTGTTGCGAAGACGGCACGATCACGACCACGAACCCGAGGACCGCCTGACCGCCCTCTACCGGCGGGTGATGCGGCCGTTAATCGAACGGCCGGGCGCCCGGACGGGATTTCTCGTGGCGGTCGCGGTGCTGTTGCTCGTCGCCGTGGCGTTGGTCCCGACCGGTCTGGTGTCGGTGAAGATGCTGCCGTTCGACAACAAGAGCGAGCTGCAGGTCGTCATCCGGATGCCGGAACAGACGCCGCTCGAACAGACGGCGAGCGTCGCCGCGGCGCTCGCCGACGGCGCCCTCCGCGACCCGGCGGTGACGAGCGTCCAGAGCTACACCGGCACGGCGTCGCCGTACACGTTCAACGGTCTCGTCCGCCACTACTTCCTGCGGCGTGACGCGAACCTCGCCGACCTGCAGGTCATGCTCGTCGCCAAGGAAGAGCGGCACGAACAGAGTCATGACATCGCGAAGCGGATCCGCACCGCGCTGCTGCCGGCCGCCGAGCGGCTCGGCGCGACGATCCAGGTCGTCGAAGTCCCGCCGGGGCCGCCGGTGCTCCAGACCATCGTGGCGGAGGTCTACGGGCCGGACGCGTCGGGCCGCCTCGCGGTGGCGCGGCAGGTGAAGGACGTCTTCGCGCAGACGCCGGGCGTCGTCGACGCGGACTGGTACGTCGATGCCGAGCGGCCGAAGTGGCGTCTCATGCTCGACCCGGAAAGGGGCGGCGCGGCCGGCGTGACCGCGGCGCAGCTCGCAGCGGTGGTCGGCATGGCCGGCAGCGGGGCGCCGGCTGGCCTGCTCCACGATCCGCAGGCGCGCGAGGCGGTGCCGATCGTGTTGCGACTGCCGCGCGAGCTGCGTGGATCGCTCGATGCGATCCGGGCGCTGCGGGTCGGCCGGTCCGGCGTCGCCGTCGGCGAAGTGGCGGACATCACCAACGCCACCGAGGCGCAGAGCATCTATCACAAGAACCTCCTGCCGGTGACCTACGTCACCGCCGACGTGGCGGGCGCCGCCGAGAGTCCGGTCTACGCGATTCTGCAGATGAACGAGGCGCTGGCGTCGATCCGGTCGCCGGACGGGCACGGCATCACGATTTTCAACGCCGCCCAGCCGTTCGACAGCACCGCCTACGCGATGAAATGGGATGGCGAATGGCACATCACCTACGAGGTGTTCCGCGACCTCGGCATCGCCTTCGCCGCCGTGCTGATCCTCATCTACGTGCTGGTCGTCGGCTGGTTCCAGTCGTTCGTCACGCCGATGACGATCATGCTGGCGATTCCGTTCTCGCTCGTCGGCATCCTGCCGGCGCATGCCTTGCTGGGCGCCTTCTTCACCGCGACGTCGATGATCGGCTTCATCGCCGGCGCCGGCATCGTCGTCCGCAACTCGATCATCCTGGTCGATTTCGTCGAGCTGCGGGTCAGGGACGGCATGTCGATCGAGGAAGCGGTGATCGATGCCGGCGCGGTGCGCTTCCGCCCGATGGCGTTGACGGCCGCCGCAGTCGTCGTCGGCTCGGCGGTGATCCTGTTCGACCCGATCTTCCAGGGCCTGGCCATCTCGCTCATGGCGGGCGAGGTGGCGTCGCTGTTGCTGTCGCGCATGACGGTGCCCATCACCTATTACATGACGCACCGCCGTCACCAGGTCGCGGCACCGGCACCGGCGCCCGCGGCCGAGCCGCAGGCTGCCTCGTGACCGAACGGCACGGGGTCTGGCATCGCTGCGCCATCGCGTCTTCCGGGAGTGCTCACATGACTGTCGAATCGGTGCTCCGCCTCGTCGCCGGGACGTTCGTCGCCGCCAGCGTCCTGCTCGGGATGTACGTGCATCCGTACTTCCTCTGGTTCGCGGTGTTCGTCGGGCTGAACCTCTTTCAGTCGGCCTTCACGAACTGGTGTCCGCTGATGACGATCCTGCGACGGCTGGGGGTCCGCGACTGCCAGCCCCGACAGGCTTGAGATAGACTTCGGCGCGGAGGAACCCGCGTGTTGACCCGCTTGCCGTTCGCCGGCGTCGTCGCCGGCTCGCTGTTGTTGACTGCGATGAGCACGCAACCGTCGGCGCAATCCCGCGGCACCGCCGCCATCGATGCGGTCCTCCAGCAGGCGATCGACCGCGGCGACGTGCCCGGCGTCGTCGCGGTCGCCACCGACCGCGACGGCGTGTTCTACACCGGCGCCTTCGGGACGGCCGATGCGGCGGCTGGACGGCCGATGACACCCGACGCCGTGTTCCGCATCGCGTCGATGACGAAGGCCCTCACCTCCGTGGCGCTGATGCAGCTCGTCGAGCAGCGCCGGATCGGGCTCGACGATCCGGTCGCCCGCTACCTCTCGGCTTTCGAGAAGCCGCAGGTGCTGTCGTCCGCCGATGCCGCCGCTCGCACCTATGCCGTGAGGCCGGCGGCGTCGCCGATCACGGTACGACACCTGCTGACCCATACCTCGGGTCTCGGCTATCCGTTCACGAGTGCCACCCTGCGGGACTTCACGCCGAGGAACGGCGACAGGTTCGAGGTCGGCCCCCTCCTGTTCGATCCGGGAACGCAGTGGCTCTACGGCACGTCCACCGATTGGATCGGACGGCTGGTGGAGGCCGTGTCCGGCACGAGTCTCGAGGCGTATTTCAAGGACCACATCACCGGGCCGCTCGCCATGCGCGACACGGCGTTCAACCTGCCGGTCGCCGCACAGGCCAGGCTCGTGAACAACTGGCGGCGTGACGCCACGGGCCGTCTCAGCGAGCAGCCGCGGCAGCCGCCGAACACCGTCACCCAATTCAACGGCGGCGGCGGCCTGTCGTCCACCGCCGTCGACTACAGCAGGTTCGTGCGCATGTTGCTGAACGACGGGCAGGACCGCGGCGCCGGGGCGCCGCGCATCCTCGACCCCAGGACGGTGGCGGACATGGCCCGGAACCACATCGGACCGCTCCATGCCCGCGCATTGAAGACGGCGATCCCGGCCACCAGCGGCGATTTCAGCTTCATCAAGGACGGCCGTGACACCTGGGGGCTCGGGTTCTTGATTTCCGCCGACCAGGTGCCTGGACTGCGCGCGCCCGGCTCGCTCAGCTGGGGCGGCATCAACAACACCTACTTCTGGATCGACCGCACGCGCGGCATCGGCGGCGTCATCATGATGCAGTTCCTGCCGTTCGCCGACCCCAAGGCGCTGGCCCTGTACGAAGCCTTCGAGCGCGCCGTCTACGCATCGCGCTGACCCGGGCGCCGGAGCGCGGTCTCGTGAACGCCTCGGTTCCGGGTGTCGCTAATGTCCGCCGAACACCTGGTAGCCGCGCTTGCGGAGGCTGTCGGCGAGCAGCACCTCCATCTCCTTCGCCTTTTCGTACGGCATCGGATTCAGGTGTTCGTAGAGCCGCGGCACCAGCCGTTCCCCGTACCTGGTGACGACACGCGCCGCCTTCACCCCGGCCTTGTGATTGATGAAGCGTTCCTCGGGCGACAGACCGGTCATGCCGACGTAGTAGCCGGCGCGGCCATCGCCGCGGGGATTGCGCAGGAAGACGACGTAGACGGAGTGGTGGGAGCGCGGGTCGGCCTTGCCGACACCGGCAGACGGCTTGCGGCGGCGGCTGGCCGCCCGTGTGGAGGCCGTCTTCCCCATCCCCTTCCGTGCCGCCGCCATCGGTTACGGCTTCGTCGAGTTCTCCGGGCCTGCCGGGCGGGTACCGAGGCTCATCGTCGCGGCGGGCCGGCGCAGCGGGTCAGATCTGGGCGAACTCGCCGATGATGAGACCGGCGTAGATCCCGATCAGGCAGCCGACCACGATGAAGACCGTGAGGGCAATCGCCTGACCCTTCGAAAGGGCGTGGGCGTTGTCATGGTGCGGTGTGTCGTTGGCGGTGTCCATCGTCATCAAGTGTACACCGAAATCGCACGCCGCCGGTCCTTCGAGAGGCCGGCGGCGGCGGCCACACGCCCGCCTGGCGGCACCCGCCCCGGGCCGGTCGGCTACATCTTGTAGACGATGGCCAGCACCGTCGCGAGGTCGTTCTTCTTGATGGTCGGCAGCGGCGGCCGATTCTTGTAGACGTCGATCAGTTCGACCTTGAGCTGCGTCCGGGTCGACATCGAGGCGGCAATGCCGACGCCGAACGTGTACAGCGAGTCGCCCCATGCCGAGGTCTTCCACAGGCCGCTGAACGACTGCGTCACGGTCGTGGTGGCGGTCACCGTCTGCTGCAGCTTCTCGCCGACCGTGACCGCTCCCGAGCTGGTGACGTCGAGGTCGGTGTTCTTCTCCCACACGCCGCCGACCCCCGCATCCACCTCCACCTTGCTCGCCGCGGTGTTGACGATCTTGTATCCGAGGCCGGCGGTGGGTGCCAGCAGGTAGTCGATCTCCTTGAACCTGTCCCGCAGGTACTGGTTCTGCCCGAAGATGTAGGCGCGCCCGTTGATCTGGTATTGATCGCGGACGTTCAGGTTCAGTCGATCCGATGCCAGGTCGCCCTGGTTCTTGCCGCGCAGGAACAGCGCATCCGACTTGACGATGTTCTTCTCCAGCGAATCGTAGGTCAGGTCGTAGGCGACGTTGACCGTCGAGGTATCCGTGTTGCCGCTGGTCAGCGCCAGCCCGGCGCTGGCGGCCACCGTCCACGGCTTCCTGGGCGGCGGCGCCGGCGCCTGCGCGAAGGCCGGCATGACCGGCGCCAGCAGAGCCGAGATTGACAGCACCGGTACGAGCGAGGACACACGCATCTGCGATCTGCTCCTGTCTTGGGGGAAACAACGTTCGGGGGGGCTACGGGCCCGGAAGAAATCCGAGCCCGTATTGTTGAGTGAGTATAACATCGGGATTGGCCCCCGCTTTCACACCACGAGGAGTACGGGATGGATATCTTCGACGTCGTCAAGGCCGGCATGGGCGGTTTGAGTGGAGCGGGCGGCAGTCAGGCGGCGCTGCTCGGCGCCGCGATGTCGCTGCTCGGGGGACAGGGCGGCGGCCTCGGCGGCCTCGTGCAGGCATTCACGAAACACGGGCTTGGCGACGTGGCGAACTCGTGGGTCGGCACCGGACAGAACCTGCCCATCTCGCCGGATCAGTTGAGCAAGGTACTGGGACCGCAGCAGCTGTCGCAGTTCGCCCAGGCGGCCGGGGTGCCGCCGGATGCTGCAGGCTCGACGCTTGCGTCGCTGCTGCCGACGTTGGTCGACAAGCTCACACCGGACGGCCAACTGCCGGCCGGCGGTCAGCTGCCGGCGATGGATGCACTGCTGAAGTTGCTGTCGTAGGCAGGCGGGAGACGACGGGCGCGCGGCAACCGCCGCGCGCCATCATTCGATGAGACGGCCGCCGGTCAGGAACCGCCGATAGTCCTTGAACCGCTGCGTGATGCGCATCGGCTGCGCCCCACCGCGAATGATGCTGATCTGCTGGATCGACTCGGGCAGCATCATCGATTCGACCGGCTCGTCGAACCGGACGCGCTTGTAGCGGATCGACTTGGTCCACCGGTCCAGCGTCAGCAGACTGGTGTGCCAGTACTTCTGCTGCTCGCGCGGCACGTCGATGTCCACCGGTCCGAAAATGCTCTCGTCGAGCCGCAGGACCTCACCGCTCTCGGCGTCCACCCACACCCGGCCGCGGGTCCGCCCGGGAATCGAGAACGACACGCACGCCTCGTCGTCGCTCTTGTCCCATTCCGCGTGCGGTTTCGGCTTGGCCTTGTCGACCTTTTCCTGGAAGTCCAGCGAGATGGTGGGACGGCCATCCATCCGGCCGGTGCCCGCCCAGGTGAACGTCCAGGTCTCGCGCGCCTCGGGCAGGAACATCGCCAGCGGCTCCTCCCAGGTTTCCTTCGGCTGCGAGCAGCGCGGCTTGTCTTTCGGCTTCGGCCGTCGGCCGTTGACGGTCAGCAGCTCCCGCAGCATTGTCGCTTTCGGCACGTCGTCGACGTCCGGCGGCGTCCACTCGAGACGCATCTGGTAGCCGTAGCGCGTCGGGAAGCCTTCCATCGTCAGATCGACCTTGATCGGCTGACGAATGACCTCCTCGTGACCAACCAGACTCTGCGCCCGCGAGTAGTAGTGATTGATGTGCGTGACGACGCGATCGAGCACCGGCCGTGGGTCGCCCTTCTTCTCGGCGCGCAGCGAGCTGCCCGCCGCAAGGGCGGCAGCTGCGACAAACCCGAAGACCAGGCGAGCGCGCATAGGAACGCAGTCTAGCAAAAAAGGGGGAGACCGCCATTCGTCTCCCCCTCTCTTTTCGGCGCCAGTCCGGCGGCCGTGCAGGGCGTCACCGGCTCGACGCTAGTTCTTGCCGGCGAAATTGTAGAGCGCCGTCGCCTGCATCTTCTCGGCCCCGGCCATTCCGTAGACCTTGCCGGCCCCTTCGATGACATAGAACTCGTTGGCCGCGTGCGCGTTGCCGCCGAGTCCGGCGCCGGCACCGGAAATCGGCATCTGGACCGCCTCGGTGCCACCGAAGAGATATGCCGGCCAGTAGGGGGCCGTCATGTACTCGATCTCCTTCGGTCTGTCGTAGGGGATCTGCATGATGTCGAGCGCCCTGGCCTGCGCCTTCGGCAGATCGCCCTGGAACGTGCCCTTGCGCCACGGCACGTCGCCGATCAGCTTGACCTCGACGTCCGGATAGCCATTCTTGACCAGCTGCTTCCTGATCTTCTCGACCAGGTCCGGGCCGGTCATGTTCGGCACGTAGCGGATGTTGTGCTTCGACGTGATCTTGTTCGGCAGGATCGCGCCGGCGCCGCCCGCATACATGTTGCCGCCCCAGATGCCGTCCATGTTGAACGAGATCCAGTTGCGGTCGCGCAGGTAGTTGACCGGGTCCTCGGAGATGAAGCGCGCGACGCCGAGATTCTTCGCCGCCTCCGCCATGTCGATCCCGGCCGCCTGACGCTCCCAGGCGTCCCATTGCGCCTTCGTCGGCTCAATCGCATCGTCGTAGAAGCCGTCGACCTTCGCGGTGTTGCCGTCCTCGGAGATGATCGACGACAGCATCTTCATGTGGCGCCACGCCGGGCTGTCGACGCTGCGCTTGTTGCCGCCGTGGATGTCCGAGACGGTCGGGCCGCGTCCCCACGCCGTGCCGCTGGTCGTCAGCTCGATGTAGACGCAGCCTTCGGAGTCACCGACGCTGAGCGAGCCGCGACCCGAGTAGCTCTGCCCGCCGTCCTGCCACAGCGCCTCGGCGCCCTGGAAGAGTTCGGGATGGGTACGGACGAACTGCCGCAAGCCGATCGACATGCGTTCCTCGTCGCCTTCGGCGATGACGATGAGATTGACCGGCAGCTTGCCGGCCACCGCCTTGATGGCGCGCAGCGCCTGCAGCTGCGTCATCTGCGGCCCCTTGGAGTTGGTGGCGCCGCGGCCGATCAGCACCTTCTTGAACGGCGCCTGCTCGACGAGCCGGCCCTCGAACGGCGGGGCAATCCAGACGTCCGGCTGCGTCACCGGCATCGTGTCGTACATCCAGTACATCAGCAGCGTGCGCGGCTGTCCCTCGTCGCACTTGGCGTAGACCACCGGGTTGCCCTGCGTCCCGTATTCGGTCGTGCCGACGTCGTAGACGCGCGACTCCTGGCAGCCGAGTTCTTCGAAGAAGCCCTTCACCATCTCGGCCGATTCAGGAATGCCCTCACCGGAGTTGGAGATGCTCGGCTGCTGAATCCACTGCTGGAGGTCTTCGACGTGTTCGTCGATGTGCTCGTCGATGTACGCGTAGATTTGCTTGAGCTCGTCGTTCTTGACGAGGGTCAGATCCGGCTGGATCTCGGTGTCGCCGTTGGGCCGGATGCCGAGCCGCGGCCGATCGGGCACCGTCGATTCAGCCGATACCGCGGGCTGACCGGCCGGACCGGCGCAGGCCGCCAGTGCGGCGGCGAACAGGCACACGCAGGTTCTCTTCATGATCACGCCGTCCTTTGTGAGAAAGCGACCACAGTCCTACTCGAAGCGCAGCGCATCGATCGGGTCGAGCTTCGATGCGCGGCGGGCTGGATAGAAGCCGAAGAACACGCCGACGATGAGCGCGGTGCCGAAGGCGAGCGCGATGGCGCCGGGCGACACCACGGTCCGCCACTCGAGCAGCCGGGTCGTCACGTTCGACGCCACGACGCCGAGCGCCACGCCAATCAGGCCGCCGGCGACGCTGAGCGTGACGGCCTCGACGAGGAACTGGACGAGCACGTCGCGGCGGCGGGCCCCGAGCGCGATACGCAGGCCGATCTCGCGCGTCCGCTCGGTCACCGAGACGAGCATGATGTTCATGATCCCGATGCCGCCGACGACGAGCGAGATGCCGGCGATGCTGGCGAGCAACGCCGTCAGCGTGCTGCTCGTCTGCTGCAGCGTCCCGGCCATCTCCTCGAGGGTGATTTGGTCCAGCTGCGGCAGGTTCGCGAGGACGAACACCGCCGCCGAGGTGTACAGCCCCTTGGTCAGGGCCTTGGCCGCCTCGGTCTTGACGGTGAAGTCGTCCGGTACGCCGGCAATCGCGCGGCCGTCGCCGCTGCCGATGCGGTGGCGGACCCGCAGCAGCACCGTCGCCTCGCCGGCGATGCGCGACGCCTCCCCCGCCTGCGCCGCAGCAATCGTCAGCGACTCGATGTGGCCGATGTGCTTCATGCGCTGCAGCGTGGTGAACGGCACGAACACCGACTCGGCCTGATCCTCGACCCGGCTGTCGGTGACGCCGACGACCGTGAAGGTGTCGGTGCGGATCGAGAAGGTCCTGCTCACCGGATCGACGCCGGCGCCGAACAGCTGGGCGGCCGCCGTCGTCCCGAGCACGGCGACGTGCGCCGCCTGGCTGATGTCGGCCTCACTGAACAGCCTGCCGCCGCGGCGGATGGTCCAGGAGTAGATCGGGGCGAAGTCGCGCGACGTGCCGATGACCCGGCCGAAGTAGCGGCCGCGGCCGACCATCGGCGCGCGGTCGGCGACGAGCGGCGCCCAGAACTTGACGCCCGGCACCCGCGCCGCGATCGCGTCACCGTCGGCCGCCACGAGGGTGCGGGCGGCGCCGCGGCCGGATGCCACCTTCACGTCGTCGCCGCCGCGGGTGTAGTTGCCGGCGGCGATGTAGATGAGATTCGTGCCGGCCGACTTCACCTCGTCTTCGACCGACGCCTGGGCGCCGTTGCCGAGCGCCACCATCGTCATGACCGCCGCCACCCCGATGATCATGCCGAGCATCGTGAGGAAGGTCCGCAGCTTGTGGCGGTTCAGGGCGCGTGTGGCGATGATGAAGCTGGTCCAGACAATCACGATGCGCTTCCTTCCGGGACACCGGTGTGTGAAACGCCGGACGCGAATCCGGCTGCCTATTCGTGCCGCAACGCGACGATCGGATCGAGACGCGATGCCTGCCGCGCCGGGTAGAACCCGAAGAACACCCCGACCGCCGCCGCCACCGTCACCGCCACCGCGACGCTCTCCGGCGAGATGGTGGTCGACCACCGCAGCAGACGGCCGACGCCGCCGGAGGTGGCGATGCCGGTGATGACGCCGGCGACTCCGCCGATGAGGCTGAGGGTCACCGCCTCGGCGAGGAACTGCACCATCACGTCGCGGCCGGTGGCCCCGACGGCCAGCCGCAGGCCGATTTCGCGCGTCCGCTCGGTGACCGAGACGAGCATGATGTTCATGATCCCGATGCCACCAACCAGCAGCGCGATGCTCGCCACGCTGGCGAGCAGCAGCGTCATGGTGCGGCTCGAGCGCTCCAGCGACTCGGCAATCTGCGCCAGCGTCACCTGATCGAGGTTGACGACGCTGCCGGCAACCGCCCGGGCGACCAGCGGGTTGACCCCCTTGCCGAGAATCGCGTCGCGCGCCTGCGTCTTCACGGTGAAGTCGTCCGGGTCGCCGGCGCCGAGGGCGTGCCGGCGGCGCAGCACGCCGACGATGTCGCGCGAAACCCGCGTCGCGTCACCGGCGCGCTCGACGGAGACGGCGATTCCGTGGAGATGCGGCACGCCGAGCAGCGCCTGGGCGGCGGTATACGGCAGCAGGACCTCCGGGTGACCGCTGCTGGTGCCCGCGCCGGCAAAACCGCCCGGGCGGTCGACGACGCCGATGATGCGGTACTCGCGTCGCCGCACCTGGACGAGCCGGCCGACCGCATCGCCGGACGGGAAGAGCGCCGCCGCGGCCGGCGCCGAGAGCACCAGCACCGGCGCCTCGGCCGTCACCTGTGCGGCGTCGAAGAAGCGGCCGGCGCGGAGGGTGAGGCCGCGAATCGACGGGTAGTCGACATCCGCGCCCTGCAGCCGCGCGAAGAGGCGGGTGCCGGCCGCGAATACGACGGCGGTGTCCGTGACGTAGGGCGAGAGCCGGCTGACGCCGACGACCTGGTCGCCAATCGCCGCGACGTCGGCGACGCTCAGCCTCGTCGACGCCCCGCGCCCCGGCAGCCGGGGCGAGATGCCCTGTCCGGCCCAACCGTCGCCGGTGGGCGGCGCCGCCGCGTGCGGCACCGGTTCGGCGCTGATGGTCGCGCCGCCGGCGAGGCCGATCTCGGCGACGTCACCGGAGCCCGGATCCTGATCCCCCTGGGAGTAGTTCCCGGCCGTGACCTGGATGAGATTGGCCCCGGCCGCCTGGATCTGCCGCGCAATCGACTGCCGCGCGCCTGCCGCAATCGCCGCCATGACGATGACCACCGCGACGCCGATGGTGATGCCGAGCAGCGTCAGCGCCGACCGCAGCCGGTGCTGGCGGATGGCGCGCAGCGCCAGCTGGAGCGACATGGCCAGTGGCATGGCTATTCGAACCGCAGCGCGTCGATCGGCGCGAGACGCGCGGCCTGCCGCGCCGGATAGAGGCCGAAGAAGATGCCGACGCCGGCCGCCACGACGATCGCCGCGGCAATCGCCGCCGGCGAGATGACGGCCGACCAGCGCAGCAGCTGCCGCACCCCACCCGAGGCGGCGAGGCCGACGAAGATGCCGATGACGCCGCCGGCCAGACTCAACGTCACCGCCTCGGCGAGGAACTGCAGCATGACGTCGCGCGGCCGGGCGCCGAGCGCCATCCGCAGGCCGATCTCACGCGTCCGTTCGGTCACCGACAGCAGCATGATGTTCATCACGCCGATGCCGCCGACGAGCAGCGACACGGCGGCCACGCTCGCGAGCAGCGCCGTCATCGTCCGGCTCGACTTCTCGAGCGTCGTCGACAGCTGTTCCAGCGTGACCTGTTCCAGTCCGGGTACGTTGCCGGCGATCGCCCGGGCAATCTGCGGGTTGATCCCCTTGCCGAGCGCAGTGCTGGCCTGCGTCCGGACGACGAAGTCGTCCGGCGCTTCCTCGCCGATGCCATGGCGGGCGCGCAGGAGCTTCGTCACGTCACGCGAGACGCGGGTCGTGGTGGCGACCGACGTCGAGGTGACGGTGATGGTGTTCAACTTGGTGAGGTTCAGGAGCGTCTGCACCGTCGTCACCGGCACGTAGATGGCGTCGAACTGGTCGTCGCCGACGACGCCGGCGGTCGCCCAGCTGTTGGAGGCAATCACGCCGACGATGGTGAACGGCTGGTTCCACAGCCGGACTTCGTCGCCGACCGGGTCGACCGCGGCGCCGAACAGCCGCTCGGCGACGATCGAGCCGAGGACGATCACCTGGCGGGAGCCGTTCAGTTCGGCATCGGAGAAGAAGCGCCCGTGCGCGAGCGACCAGCTGCGCCTGATACGCGGCATGTCCGGTTCGGTGCCGTGCAGGCGGGTGAACCAGCGCCGGTCACCGCGCGTCACCCGCGCCGACTCGTGCACGCCGGACGCGACGTACTGGACGCCGGCGATCGCCTTGCGGATCGCCCGCGCGTCATCGAGCGTCAGGGTCGCCGCCGCGCCCAGACCGGCGGCGGAATCGCCCAGGCGCTCGCGTGCCGTCGGGTGGTTGTGTTTCTCCATCGGGTCGTCTTCCGGATGCGCGATCAGGCGGAACGCCGGGCGATCCGCGTCGTCGTACCGCGCCGGCCGCAGCCGCGCCGGCGCCGCCGCGCGATCGAACGCCACGACGTCGCGCCCCGGCTCACGGAATCGCGGCCGCCGGTAGGCGGCCTGATGGTCGGCGACACCGCCGCCCTGCTCTTCGCCCTTCATCTGGTAGTTGCCGGCGGTGATCGTGATGATGTTCATGCCGGCCGCGGTCACCTGATCCTCAATCGAAGCCCGGGCGCCATTGCCCACCGCGATCATGGTCAGCACGGCGCCAACGCCGATGGTGATGCCGAGCAGCGTCAGGCACGAACGGAGACCGTTCTTCTTCAGGGCCTTCAGCGCGACGACGAAGCTCTCTGCGATGGACATAGGTGAATGGACCCGCGCACCGGCGCACCCGGCCTAGGCAATCCGGGCCGAGGGCGCCAGTTCGCCGCCCGGCCGCCGGCTCGTGTTCGCCACGTCGGACACGATCACGCCGTCCAGGAAGTTGACGATGCGCGAGCCGAATTCGGCGATGTCGCGTTCGTGCGTGATGAGGATGACGGTGATGCCGCGCTCCTCGCGCAGCTGCTGAAAGATCTCCAGCACCTCGATGCTCGTCCTGGTGTCGAGATTGCCGGTCGGTTCGTCCGCCAGCAGGATCGGCGGCTGCGTCATCAGCGCGCGGGCGATGGCCACGCGCTGCTGCTGGCCGCCCGACAGCTGATTGGGATGATGATGGGCGCGATTCTCGAGTCCCACCGCCTTGAGCGCCGCCATCGCCTTGGCGCGCCGCGCGGCGGCCGGCAGCTTGTCCGGGCTGTACAGCGTCGGCAGTTCGACGTTCTCGAGCGCCGACGTGCGCGGCAGCAGGTTGAAGCTCTGGAACACGAAACCGATCATGGTGTTGCGGACGCGGGCCAGTTCGTCGCGCGACAGGGTCGAGACGTCGCGGCCGTCGAGCAGGTAGCTGCCGGCGTCCGGGCGGTCGAGGCAGCCGAGCATGTGCATGAACGTCGACTTGCCGGATCCCGACGGACCGACGATGCTGACGAACTCGCCGGCGTGGATGTCGAGGGAGACGCCGCGCAACGCCTGCACGGCGACCTCGCCGATGGTGTAGGTCTTCCTCAGATTCTGGATGCTGATGAGCGCCATGGCCGGGTCCTAGTTCGTCGTCGTCGGCGCCGGCGACGGGCCGGCCATCTGGGCGTAGTTGTAGAAGAACGTGGCGATCGACTTCTCCGCACCGGCGATCCCGTAGACCTTGCCGGCGCCTTCGATGACGTAGAACTCGTTCGCCGCATGGGCGTTGCTGCCGTAGCCGGCGGCACCACCGACGATCGGGATGTCGAGCTTCTCGCCGCGGCCGGCGAAGAGATACGCCGGCCAGTAGGGGCCGAGAATGGTCTCCTGCGTCGGCGGCGCCCCGTACGGGATCTTGAAGATGTCGTAGGTCTTCATCAGTGCCTTCGCGACATCGGTGTCGTAGCGCATCTTGGCCCACGGCACGTCGCCGATGACCTTCATCTCGACGTCCTGGTAGCCGTGGGCGTCGAGGTGGGCGCGCAGCTTCTTCGTGATGTCGATCCCGTCCATGTTCGGGATGTAGCGGAAGTTGTGCTTCGAGGTGATCTTGTTCGGCAGGATGGCGCCGGCACCGCCGGCATACATGTTCCCGCCCCAGATGCCGTCGAGATTCATCGAAGTGCCGTAGCGCGCCATCTTCAGATACTCGAGCGGATCGTCGGCGATGAAGCGGGCGACGCCGAGGTTCTTCGCGGCGACGTCCAGCTTCACGCCGGTGGCCGCCGCCTCGAGCTTCGCCATCTCGGCCGGCGAGAGCGGCTCCATGTTGGCGTAGAAGCCGTCGATGAGCACCTTGTTGCCGTCCTCGGAGACCAGCGTCTTCAGCATCTGGATGTGGCGCCAGGCCGGGCTGTCGACGCTGCGCTTGTTGCCGCCGTGGATGTCGGACACCGTCGGACCACGGCCCCACCGGGTGCCGCTGGTCGTCAGTTCGACGTAGACGCAGCCCTCGGAGCCGCCGGAGAGCTCGCCGCCACCGCTGAAGCCCTGGCTGCCGAAGCGATACATCGCCTCGGCCCCCGCGAACAGCTCCGGATGGTCCTTGACGAACTGCCGGAAGCCGATCGACATCCGTTCTTCGTCGCCCTCGGCGACGAAGATCAGGTTCACCGGCAGCTTGCCGGTCACCGCCTTCATCGACATCAACGCGTTCCACTGGACGATCTGCGGCCCCTTCGAGTTGGTGGCGCCGCGGCCGACCAGCACCTTCTTGAACGGCGCCTGCTCGACGAGCCGGCCCTCGAACGGCGGGGCAATCCAGACGTCCGGCTGCGTCACCGGCATCGTGTCGTACATCCAGTAGATGACCAGCGTGTGTGGCGCGCCTTCGTCGCAGCGCGCGTAGACGACCGGGTTGCCCTGGGCGCCCCACTCCGTCACGCCGACGTCGTAGACGCGCGACTCCTGGCAGCCGAGCTGCTCGAAGAACCCCTTGACCATCTCCGCCGACTCGGGGATGCCTTCTCCCGAATTCGAGATGCTGGGCTGCTGGATCCACTTCTGGAACGTCTCGACGTGTTCGTCCACGTGCTCGTCGATGTGGGCGAACACCTGCTGCAGCTCCGGCGACACCTGGCCGAGATCCGGCTGGATCTCGGTGTCACCAGCGGGCCGGATACCGAGGCTCGCTCGCGGCGGGGTTGGGGTAGCGGCCGACGAGGCGGCGGCCCCGGTATCCGACATCCGTTGGCAGCCGGCCAGCGCGAGACACGTCGCGGCCACGGCGGCTGCCCTGAAGGGCGTGCAAGGGTTCTTCATTGCGCAGGCTCCCGGCGAAAGGCTGACTACCAGTTCAACTTGGCGCCGAGGCGCATGACCCGCGGCGGCACGATGGCGGTCGGCCGCAGGAACGAGGCGCCGGACGCCCAGGTGATCGTCTGTTCCGGATTCGTGTTCAGCACGTTGTAGAGGTCCACGAACGGCCCGATCCGCAGCCCGCGCCCGAACTGGAAGGTCTTCTCGGCGCGAAAATCGAAGACCGTGATGTTGTCCTGGCGCCGGGTCTCGAGCGGCTCGACCGGGACGCGGACGTTGCCGTAGTTCAGCGCCGCGAGAATCGTGCGGCCCCAGTTCTGACCGCCCTGGTGACGCAGCATCGGCGACAGCTTGAGGCCGAGCGGGCCTTCGACGGTGCCGTGCAGCTTCAGCGTCCAGTCGGTCGAGCGGATCTTGCCGTCCGGGTCGGTGTTGATCAGGTCGTTGGGCGACACCACCAGGGCGTTCTGGCGGAACTGCGTGCCGAAGAACGTCGCTCCCGACGTGCCGCAGCCGCTCGATCCGCAGCCGTTCTGCGCCTGGTTCCAGGTCTTGGAGAAGGCCGCCATCATCGACCAGCGGTTGGACATCCGCTTGGTCGCGTTCACCTCCCAGGTGTAGTAGTCGGACGTCGCGTTGTCGACGTTGTCGAAGACGTTGACGACCGGCAGACCGAGGTACTCGGGTGCCAGGTTGTAGGCGGTGAAGCTCGCTCCGTCGTCGCCGTTGCCGCGAACGCCGTCCGGCCCGGGGTCTGGAATCGTCACCGGCACGCTGAAGGCGCTGAACGGCTGGTTGGCGTTGGAGCGGGTCGACAGTTGGCGCTCACCGCGCCAGACGATGCCGGTGCGGACGCCGAAGTTGGCCATCAGCTCGCGCTCGAACCAGCCGGCCGCTTCCAGCGTGTAGCTGTTCTTCAGATCCGGCGACAGCCTGACGCTCGACGTCCCGCCCTGGCGTGAGTTGAGCCGGCCTGCTTCGCCCGCCTGATACAGCAGGTCGCCATTCAGATCGTTCCACGCGTAGCGCTCCCACCACTGGCCAGGATTCGGGTTGACGTCCTGACTGAGCGCCGCGCCCGGATTCCACCAGTACTGGCCGACGTTGGCCTTGATGACTGTCTTGTTGTCGTCGGTCAGCGAGTAGCTCATGCCGATGCGGGGCGCGAACGAGTTGAACAGGTTCAGCGTCGCCACTTCCGGGAACAGCAGGCCGGTCGGCCCGACCTGTTCGGGCAGGAAGTTCTGATAGCGATCGAAGCGCAGTCCGAGGTTGAACGACAGACGGTTCGTCGGCTGCCACGTGTCCTGTGCATACAGACCCAGCGTGTAGAGGCCGTTCTCGGACTTCGACGGGGTCTGGAAGAGGATGACCTCGGTCGGGGCGCCGCTGCGCAGCACGTGCAGCATGCCGTTGTAGGTGCCGGCGAACTCCATCGGCGTGCTGGTCTCGCGGAACCACTCGCCGCCGACCTTGAAGTTGTGCGTCCCGCCCCAGCCGGTCTTGAAGTAGCTGAGCGACCCGAGCACCTGGGTGCGCGCGATATCCAGCTGGCGCGAACGCGCCTTGCCGGAGACCAGGTTGGTGTTGAGATCCTCGTAGCTCGGTCCACTGCCGTTCGGCGTGTCCGGCCATTCGTAGCCGAACTGGCCGGTGCGAATCTCGAAGAACGTCGTCGGCGACAGCACGGAGTTCCATTCGGCCTTCCACAGCAGCGGGCTGTAGTCCTGACGGAAGCTCGCGTCGGCGGTGTTGTGAATGGCGGTGGTGCCGCCGAGCAGGAACCGGTCGAGCCGGTTGTACTGCACCTTCGTGCTCGGCTGGTAGTAGCCGATCAGCTTGTTGTTCTGCGACAGCTGGTAGGTCAGCTTCGCGGTCTCGTTCCCGAGGTGGGTCTTGTGCGGAATCACCGGGAAGTTGACGTAGCGCACCGACGAATCCAGCCGCCGGATCGAGCCGTACCACCAGATCGTGTCCTTCTTGAGATAGCCACCGACGTCACCGTTCAGGTCGCGATAGCTCGTCAGGCGATTGACGTCGCGGGCGTCGAGTCCGCCGCCGCCGCGGACGCCGAGGGCGATCTGGCTGGCGTCGATGTTGTACGACTGCCACGTGTCGTCCTCGTAGTCGCCGTAGAACGTGCCGTGGTACTGGTTGCCGCCGGACTTGGAAATGAGCTGCGTGAACACGCCCGGCACCGGGCTCTCGGCACTCGACGCGCCACTGCCGATCGACACCTCCTCGAAGGACCCGTAGTCGACGTAGTTGCCGAAGGCGCCGGTGCCCTCGGTCGAGTTGATGCCTTCGACCATCGGCCGGTTCTGGCCGGTGGTGCCGTAGACGAAGTAGGTGGTCTGGGTGCCGGAGTTGCTGCCGCCGACGTCGATGCGCTGCAGCTTCACACCCGGCGCCTCCGACAGAATCGCCCAGTAGTCGCGGGCGCTCGGCAGGTTGGCCAGCGTCTCCTTGTCGAAGGTGGTCGCAATCGTCGTCGACTTGGTGTCGACGACCGGCGAGTCGCCGGTGACCAGGACGCTTTCCGACAGCGCCGCCACCCCCATGGCGACGTTGATCGTCGCGGTGAAGTTCGCGGCGACGCGGACGGCCTCGCGCTTGACGGTGGCGAATCCCGGCAGTTCGAACGCCAGGCTGTACTCGCCCGGTGGCACGGCGACGAAGCGATAGGTTCCGGTCTCGTTCGTGACGGCGCTCTGCACGCCCATCATGGCCGTCCCGGACAGGTTGACTGTCACGCCCGGGAGAATCGCCGCCGAATCATCCGTGACGGTGCCGGTGATCGCCGCGGTCGTCGCACTCGTGGTCTGGGCTGCGGCAACACCTGCCGCACTCAGCATCAGAACCCACGCGAACGTCAGGTGCCGGATTCGTCGCAACATCGAAGGTGACCTCCCTTGAACACGCGTGAACCTGTCTTCGCGGATGACAGTGCTGCGGCATGCCCGCGGCGGCGAAGACGCTGCATCCGGCCAGTGACCGATCGTCAGCACGCATCATCAGATGGGTTGCGAGACGATCGATGCACCGGCTCGGAACGGACAGCAGCCCAGGAGGCAAGCGCGATGCCACCTGCCGATCGCGCACGATTCGACGCAGGAACCGTCGTCTTCGTGCAAGCGATCACGGCGATCGGCATGCCTTGCGGTGCGCCGGCGACGGCGGAACCGACAGCTTCGTCCGCTTCGATGGCAAACGCGCGCGATCGACCGCCGCGTTTGTCGGTTCCCGTCGACGCGCCTCGGTTGCCAGGCGACGATCTGGCGTTTTCACTTAATGAATCGGCCGCCGCATGCATCCGCGCGAAACCGACAAGCGTGTACGAGCCAGGCCGCGGCGAGGCAACGACGGGCGCTCGAGCCACCGTCGCGCGCGGCAGCCGCGCGTGCACCGGTGCAGCGCGCCCGTGAACGTCGCACTCATCGACACCGCCACGCGCGGTACTTCGCCGACGCGAGCGGTTCGCGCTGGCAGCGGCCTTGCGTCAGGCGGGAGCGGCGCCGCACGGTGAGCGCCGCGCGGCAGGTGCGGAGTCTCATCAGGACAGGGAGCGAATGTGAACCGACCTCACGACACACCACGCACGCGGGTCGCCGGACGTCGTTGCGCGACGATCGCCTGGTCGGCGGCGCTCGTGCTCTGCACGACGGCGGGGTGCTCGCACGAACCACAGGCGGCCGCCGCGGCGGCCGCGCCCGTGGCACGGCCGCTCGCGGAGTCGACGGCGGCCGCGGACCCGGAGGCCGTGCCGCACGGCGATCACAATCCGCATCATGGCGGCATCGTCTTCATGCACGGCGATACGCATTTCGAAGTGGTGCTCGACCGCGACGGCCGCCACCGCGTGTTCTTCAGCGACGCGCGGCGCGCCGATCTGCCTGCCTCCGTGGCCGCCAGCCTCGCCATCGTCGTCACCCGGGCCGACGGCGGTGGGCCCGAGTCGCTCCAGGCGCGCATCGACGACACCGGCGAGAGCTGGGTCGCCGACGGACGCCCGGTCGGGGCCGGGGACGCGTCGGCCCGGATCTCGTTCACCTCCGCCGCCGGTCCGTACTTCATCGACACGCCTTTCATGCCGGTCCCGGGCGCGCGGTGATGGCCGGACCGGGCGCCGGCCGCACCCCAGGCGCGACCGCCCGCGACCGTCTCGCCATCCTGCTCGTGGTCCTTGTGATCGGCGGGGGCGGTTGTCGCGCGTCACCCGGCGGCGCCGCCGCCTGCACGCTCGACGAGCACGCCCACGAGTACCGCGAACTGGTCGCCGCCCTCGCAGCGCGCGATCCGCCGTCGGTCGACTCGGCGATGCCGCGCCCGGCAACGCCACTGACGTCCGGCCTCCTGCGCTCGGGCGCACGCGACCTGCGCCGTCATCTCGAACGCCATCACCGCGGCCCGTCCGATGACGGGCGGGTGGCGGCGTTCGCGCGGCAACTGATCGCGCTCGAGGCACGGGCCGAGCAGATTGGCGGCGTTCGTCTCACCTACGCGGACGAGATGACCCGGCTTCTCGGCAGTCCGGCGCTGCTCGCCGTGCCGGACGACGGCGCGATCGAGGACCTGGAGCGGCTGCTTCCAGGTCCGGGGCGGTTGGCAGGGCGGCTTGCCGCGCACGACCGGGGCGTCGCCGTGCCGCCGGACAGGCTGGCCGCCGTCGTGACACGGGCCATTGAGATTTGTCGCGAGCGGACGCTGGTG
>CADEDC010000016.1:24698-84411 GCA_902825985.1 uncultured Acidobacteriota bacterium
CGGCGAGCGGCTCGATGTCGAGTTCGTCCCTGGCGCCGCGTGGAGCGGCTTCAGCCGGTATCAGGGCGGCTATCGCAGCACGATGGCCGTCAACACGCAGTGGCCGCTGCCGGTCGATCGCGTGCTCGACCTGGCGTGTCACGAAGGCTACCCCGGGCATCACGTGATCAACAGCCTGCGGGATCAGCATCTGGTCGGGCGCAACGGCTGGATCGAAGCGGCACCGCTCCTCACCTTCAGTCCACCGGGATTCGCGAACGAGGCGCTCGCCAGCGCTGCCCCGCGGCTGGTGTTCACCGACGCGGCGCGCCTGCGCGTGGTCCGCGATGAGCTGTTTCCGCTGGCCGGCCTCGATCCGGTCGGCGCCGAACGGCACGTGCAGATCAGCCTGGCGTTGGCGCGGCTCGACGGCCGGACGGCTGAGATCACGCGCGCCTATCTCACCGGTGAACGCGACGTCGGCGCCACCACCGAGGCATTCCGGACGTCGGCCGCGATGGACCGTCCGGAAGCCACCCTGCAGTTCATCGACGGGTATCGCGCGTATGCCACCGCCTACAGCGGCGGACGAGCGACCGCCTGGCAGCTGGTGGGGCCCGACCGGCCCGATGCCGAACGCTGGCAGCGCTATCGCGCGCTGATGCTCCAGGGCCGGCTGTCGGATGTACGCTGAGGCCGTGACGATACTCATTGCCGACCCGTTCGAAACCAGTGGCCTCGATGCCCTGCGCGCTGCCGGCTGCGCAGTGCTCCACGAGCCAGGACTGCAGGACGAGGCGCTGGTCGACCGCATCCGCGCGTGCGGCGCCCGCGTCCTGGTCGTCCGTAGCACGACGGTGACGGCCGCGGCGCTCGAGGCCGGCTCGCTCGCCCTGGTGGTGCGCGCCGGCGCCGGCTACAACACCATCGATGTCGCAGCCGCGTCGCGTCTTGGCATCTACGTGGCGAATTGCCCGGGCAAGAATGCCATCGCTGTGGCCGAGTTGACGATGGGGCTCATCCTGGCGATCGATCGGCGGATCGTCGACAATACCGCCGACCTGCGCGCCGGACGCTGGAACAAGAAGGAGTACTCCAAGGCGCGCGGCCTCGCCGGCCGGACGCTTGGCCTGCTCGGCTACGGCAACATCGGCCGCGAGGTGGCGCGGCGGGCACACGCCTGCGGCATGACGGTCCTTGCGTGGAGCCGCCGCTTCGTCGGCCCAGCCGGCCCGGCGGCGCCCGCCGGACCCGGAGGGAAGGACGACACTGCCGGCGTCCCCGTCGAGATCGTGGCCACACCGCACGACCTTGCCGCACGTGCCGACGTCCTGAGCGTCCATCTGGCGCTGACGGCCGACACCAGGATGTTCGTCAACGACGAGATCCTGAGCCGATTGAAGCCGGCGTCGTACTTCATCAACACCTCACGCGCCGAGATCGTCGACACCGGCGCGCTGGTCCGGGCGATCTCCGAACGCGGCGTGCGAGCCGGACTCGACGTCTTCGATGGCGAACCGGCGGCCGGCACTGGCGCATTCGTGACGCCAATCATGGCGCTGCCGGCAGTCTATGGCACCCACCACATCGGCGCCTCCACCGACCAGGCCCAGGAAGCCATTGCCGCCGAAACGGTCCGCATCATCCTGGCATTCCAACGGACCGGCACCGTGTCGACCGCCGTGAACCTGGCGACCAGGACGGCCGCCTCGCACATGCTGGTCGTCCGCCACCACGATCGGCCTGGCGTACTGGCGCACGTCTTCGAGCAGCTTCGCCTGGGCGGCATCAACGTCCAGGAGACCGAGAACATCATCTTCGAGGGTGCGCGGGCAGCGGTGGCGCGCATCAACATCGACTCGTCGCCGGGCGAAGCGGTGATGGACGCCATCCGATCCGGCAACGCCGATGTCATCGACCTTTCGCTCGTCACCCTCTAGGCGGACGCGGTCCGCGGGCGGCGTCTGCGACACTGTCGGGGTAGCGACGTATGATGGATGAGCATGTATCTGACCGTCCTCACCCTTCATTCCTGGAACCGCTGGCTCGCTCTCATCCTCGGCGCCATCGCGACGGTCAACGCCTTCCGGCACCCTCCGCCCGTCGTCGAGGGACGACCGCGCGGGTCGCGATGGGACACCGTATTCATGGCAGCGGTCGACCTGCAGGTGCTGTTCGGCCTGCTGCTGTATTTTGGCCTCAGCCCGTACAGCACCGAGGCGATGAACGACGTCTCCGCCGCGATGAAGTCGTCGACCCTCCGATTCTGGGGCGTCGAGCACGAGGTCATGGCGTTCGCGGGCGTCATCCTCGTCAGGCTCGGTCGAATCCTGGCGGTCAGCGGCCGAACCCCTGAGGTTCGCCGGTCGCGGCGTCTGACGTGCTTCACCGTCGCCATGGTCCTGATGGTGGCCGCCGCCTTCCTGCAGCGCCGCCCCTGGTTCCGGGCCTGGCCGGCCTAGCGGCTGGTCACTGGGGGGTGCCCGACTCACGGTCATCGCCGCGCCCGTCGCGCCGGGAGTTGCGACGCGTGGCTCCATGCTAGGCTGTAGCCGCGGTTCCACACGCGCTGGAGTACGCGGTGCCGAAAGCATTCACCCTCATCGGCTTGACCGTCGCATTGGCCGCGGTGACCGGTGCGGTCGCCGCGCAGACGGCACCGCCGCCGATCATCCGCTTCGTCGAGGCGACACGGGAAGACGATCGGATCGCGACACCGGCGCTGCGCGACATCGCGGCCGGCTGGCAGGACGCGTACGCCGCCCTCCTCATCGACCTCGCGCGCATGATGCGGGCGCCACGGATTCCAGCCGCTGGTTCGCTCGTTCCGGACCCTGGTAGCGCCGGCGATTCGGGCGGCGATGACGCCGGTGACGGCCGGCCGCGCGGCGGCGGCCTGCCCGACCTCGCCGATCGCGGCTCGCCGATCCGGCGCCGGCTGATCGCCTTCCTCGACCGCCAGACTCGCAAGAACTTCGGCGACGATCTCGACCGCTGGCGGGCCTGGATCTGGTCGCTTCCCTACGAGCCGCATCCGGAGTACGCGGCCCTCAAGAGCATCATCTACGGCCAGATCGATCCGAAGATGCGGGCGTTCTTTCCGCCCGGTGTCCGATCGGCGATCCGGCTGGACGAAATCGACTGGGGTGGCGTCACGGTGAACGGCATCCCGCCGCTGCGCCGGCCGCGCGTCGTCACGCCGGCGGACGCGAAGTACCTGAGGGATTCGCACGTCGTCTTCGGGATCGTCATCAACGGCGAAGCGCGCGCCTATCCGAAACGGATTCTCGCGTGGCACGAGATGGCGATCGACCGCATCGGCGGCATCGACCTGACCATCGTCTACTGTACGCTGTGCGGCACCGTCATCCCCTACGAGAGCACGATTGGCGACCGGGGATTCCGGTTCGGCACGAGCGGCCTGCTCTACCAGTCGAACAAGCTGATGTTCGACGAGGATTCGAACTCGCTCTGGTCGTCGATCGAAGGCAAGCCGGTCGTCGGGTCGCTGGTCGGCTCGGGCCTGCAGCTGCGCATGCGGCCGGTCGTGACGACGACCTGGAAGGAGTGGCGCACCGCGCATCCACAGACGACGGTACTGTCGATCAACACCGGCTTCACACGCGACTACTCCGAAGGCGCCGCCTATCGCGACTACTTCTCGCACGACCGGCTGATGTTCCAGGTGTCGAAGGCGGATCGACGGCTCGCCAACAAGGCCGAGGTGCTGACCCTCCGGGTCGCCGGCGCCGCGGCCGGCGACGCCGCCGTGCCGGTCGCCATCGAAGCGCGGTTCCTCCAGGGCAAACCGGTCTTCTCGTTCGACGCGGCCGGCCAGCGCTACGCCGTGATCACGTCACCAGGCGGCGCCAACCGCGTGTATCGGGTCGCGGCACCATTTCCCGAGCAGCGGGCCACCGACGTCATCCGCGACGTGCGGGGTCGGGCGTGGACGGTCACCGAGGACGCGCTGGTCGCCGCCGATGATGCCACGATCCTGGCGCCACGCATCGCCGCGCAGCGTGCGTTCTGGTTCGGCTGGTACGCACAGTTTCCCGACACCATCCTCATTCAGCGCTGAACCTCGGTTCGGTCCTCGCGAAGACCGGCTCGAGCAGCATCGCCAGCGCCTGCCTGGCGCGGTGCAGGCGCGTCTTGACCGCCCCCTGGCTGACACCGAGCGCGCGGGCGGTTTCCTCGGTATCCAGTTCCTCCAGGTCCCGCAGCAGCAGGACGGTGCGGTAGGCCTCCGGCAGCGACGCAATCGCCGCGCGCACGCGCGCGCGCACCTCGTGCCGCGCCAGCTGCTGCTCGGCGTCCTCGCCCCAGTCGCTCAGCGGCTCGGCGTGATGGCCGTCCTCCAGGAATCGCGGCAGCAGATCCTCGATGGCCTGCTCCGGCTTCCGCGATCGCGAACGCAGTTTCATCAGCGCCATGTTGACGGCGATGCGGTGCAGCCAGGTGGCGAGCCGGCAGTGGCCGTTGAAATCGGGGAGGGCGCGAAACGCCGACAGGAAGGCCTGCTGCACCGCGTCCTGAGCGTCCTCCTCGTTGCGCAGCAGTCGGCGGGCGACGGCCAGCAGATGCGGCGTCTCCTGTCGGACCAGCTGTTCGTACGCAGCCTCGTCATTGTGACGCAGCCGATCGACGAACGGCCGCTCCGTCAGGAAGCCGGGTTCCGCCTCTCTCGCCGGCGGCGCCGCCGGTAGTCCCGGCACTCGACCGAACATTTCAACACGAGCGGTCATCGTTCTCCCCCCACACGAGCGATTCCAGGAATGCCGAGGCGTTCGTGAGGACGACACCGCTCGATGCCAGCCGGCGCAGCAGCATGATGCCGCGAAGGTCGGCGTAGGTGACCTGCCGCAGGTCGACGCGCAGCGCACTCCCGTCTTCGCCTTCGACGACCTTCGCGAATTCGTCTACCCAGCCAGCCACGAGCCGGCCGGTCAGCTCGACCCCCCCGGCGCCTGTGGTCGTGATCTTCAACATGGCCGTGTTCTCCATCGTTCGTCCCAGGCATGGGCAACGGTTGTGCCACGACCGCCGGATGATTTCGCCTGGGTTTCCCGATGGTTTCGGCACGGCCCGCCCGTGACATCTCGCGGCGGCGACATGTCGCGGCGGCAGCGCGGTCGCGGCGCGGTCGCGGCGTTACTGCGGCGCGGCGCGGGCCAACAGGCGGAGGTGGGGCGGCGAGACGAACCTAGGGACGGGGCCGAACGATGCCGAGCTTCTTCATCCGGCTTCGCAGTGTGCTGGAATTGAGGCCGAGCACCGCCGCGGCGGCGCCATCGCCTTCGACGACCCAGTTCACATGGTTCAGGACCGCGATGATGTGCCGCCGCTCGACGTTCTCGAGGGTGGCCACCGGCAGGCCGGCCTCGGCCGGCGCGGACGCGGGCGCGAGCGGCGGGACGGCAGCAACAGCGCCTGCCGTGGCGGCGCCGGACCGGTGGTGCTGCGGCAGCGGCAACAGTTCGTCGCCCAGCTCGAGCACCGGCCCGCGGGCAAGGACGACAGCGCGTTCGATGAGGTTGGCAAGCTCGCGCACGTTGCCAGGCCAGTCGTAGCCGGTGAGCCGGTCGAGGGACGCCTTCGAGATGGAGTCGATGTGCTTGCCGAACTCGCGGGCAAAGCGGCTGGTGAAGAAGTGGGCGAGCAGTTCGACATCGGTGCCGCGCTCCCGCAATGGTGGCATGACGATCGGAAAGACGTTCAACCGGTAGTAGAGGTCCGCACGGAATCGTCCTGCTGCCACTTCCGCGGCCAGGTCGCGGTTCGTGGCGGTGATCACACGCACGTCCACCTTCTTCGTCTGGCTGCTGCCCACCGGCTCGATTTCGCGCTCCTGCAGAACGCGCAGCAGTTTCACCTGGGTCTCGGCTGGCAGTTCGCCGACTTCGTCCAGGAAGATGGTGCCGCCATGGGCGACCTCGAAACGGCCGGCGCGCGCGGTGAGCGCACCGGTGAACGCGCCGCGAACGTGGCCGAACAGCTCGCTCTCGACCAGACCGGCGGAAATCGCCGAGCAGTTCACCTTCACGAGCGGCCGGCCGCGCCGCGGGCTGCGGTCGTGAATGGCGCGGGCAATCAACTCCTTGCCGGTGCCGGTCTCGCCGAGGATCAGGACGGTCGACGGCGTCTGCGCGACGGTCTGCACGGTGGACAGGACGCGCGCGATGGCCGGGCTGCGTCCGACGATTTCGCTGAAATCGTGCGCCTGCTGAATCTCCTCCTTCAGATAGACGTTTTCGACCTCGAGCCGATCGCGCCGCTCGGCCAGCTGCTCGTAGGCGAAGCAATGGTCCACCGCCACGGCCACGGCGCTGGCTACCCGTTCCAGCAGCGTCACCGGGATCTCGCGATAGGCATCCGGCAGCGTGGACATGAAGAACAGCGCGCCAAAGCTGCGATTCTCGCGGATGAGCGGCAGCGCGCAGAGCGACTCCATCCCCTCGCGTGCCATGACGACGAACGTCATCGGGAACCGTTCGCGCAGGTCGGCGCGCGTCGCCGCCACGTAGAATCGCCGGTTCTCCTGCGCCCACCGGCACGCCGTTCCGGCCGACGGGAACTCCTCGATCATCGGGCCGGCTGACGGCTGGTCGAGCGCCAGCACGTGGACGCGCAGCGATTCGGGCCCGGTCGGCACCTCGATGCCGAACCGCTCGCAGCGCAGCAGGGGCTTGACGCACCGCGACAACTCGGAAAAGAGATCCGCCCGGCGCAGGTGCCGGGCGCTCGACTGATTGATCTCCAGCAAAGCCTGCAGTTCGCTGTAGGCGAGGTCCAGCCGCTGCCGGGCCGACTGCAGATCGGTGCGGGTGCTTTCGAACTGCACCTCGAGTTCGTCGAACGCCCGCCGCTGCAGCGCCTCGGCATGCAGCCGCTCCATTTCCACCCGCGCCCGGTTGGCAAAGACGTCGAAAATCGCCAGGCCGCGCGGATCCTCGGTCATCGGCCGGGTGTCGAGCGCCGCGAGGTGGCCGAGCGTCTGCCCGTGCGTGCCCTTGAGCGGCACACCGAGATAGCTGCGGACGCCGAGGTCGGCCAGTGCCGAATCCTCCGGAAACAGCCGCGCCACGTGGTCCTTGTACAGACAGAACTGGCCGGCGATGACCCGTTCGCACGGCGTGCCCGGCAGCCCGTACTCGACGTTCGGCCCCCAGTCACGCTGCGCCCAGAAGGCAATCGTGCGCACGCGGTCCGAGGCGCCGGCGAATTCGGCCACGAACGCGTACTCGACCTGCAGGGACTGCGCCAGGTTCTTGACGAGTGCCCGGAGGAAATCGAGTCCGGCTTTGTCGGCGGTCGCCTCCACGACCGGCCGAAACGCCAGTTCGGCGTTCCACTTCGTCAGGCTGGCGTCCGCCGACGCGGCATCGCGTTCGAGCGCCTGCACCGGAGCTGGTTTCGAGGCCTCGCTCATGGCTCCCCGATTATGGGGCCGACGCCGCGCCTGTCAACCTAAGGGATTCATCATGCCGCCGTACCTCCCGGCGGTGACGCGGCGCCGGCGGCCGCAGGACGCGACGGTCCAGCCGTAACAGTTCGCCGAGCGACCACGCCTGGAACGGACAGCCGCGTGGCGTGTGGGGCCAATCGCCGTCGGCAATCTCGGCCACGTGGCCCAGTCCGGCCTCGGCGAGATGCACGAGCAGCGGCGCGAGAAAACGTTCCCGCGCCTGCCGGCGGGCCAGCGGGCGATTGCGGCGCGCACGCACCCACGCCTCCACAAAGGGCCCGAGCAGCCACGGCCAGACGGTCCCCTGATGGTAGACGGCGTCCCGGGCACCGGCGTCGCCGCCGTAACGTGCGGCATAGTGCGGCGCCGACGGGGCGAGCGACCGCAGGCCCATCGGAGTCCACAGTTCGCGCTCCACGACCTCCAGCACCCGGCGCGCCCGGTCGCCGCCGAGCACCGCCAGCGGCAGGCCGCCCACCGCCAGCACCTGGTTCGGCCGAACCGTCGCGTCGGTCGTGCCCGGCACATGGTCGACGTCGATCACGTCGTAGAGGCACTCCGCGTCGGCATTCCAGAAGCGGCGATCGAATGCGGCCGCCGCGCGGTGCCAGTCGGTTCGCCGCCTCGGGTCCCAGCGCGAGGCGATCGCGAGCGCATTAATCCACAGCGCCTGCACCTCCACCGGCTTGCCGCATCGTGGCGTGACCACCCGGTTGCCGACGCGCGCATCCATCCAGGTCAATTGCACGTCCGGCGCGCCGGCGGCGAGCAGGCCGTCATCGTCCATCCGGATCCCGTAACGCGTGCCGGCCGCATAGCCGTCGACGATGGCGAGCACGGCGCTGACGAGCGCCTGCCGTTGCGCGTTGGTGATGCGGCCCGGGCGGCCCCGCGCCTGCGCCATCCACTCGTGGGCGGCGACGACGTACCACAGCGCCGCATCCACGGCATTGAACTCCGGCGTCTCGCCATGGTCGGGAAAGCGGTTCGGCAGCATCCCGTCCGAGACGACCCCGGCCCATTCCAGGAGGATCTCGCCGGCCTCCGCCACCCGGCCGGTTGCGAGGCACAGTCCGCGCATCGCGATGAAGGTGTCGCGTCCCCAATCGGTGAACCAGGGATAGCCGGCGATGATCGTGCGTCCGGATCGGCGCGCCACGAGATACGCATCGGCGGCGCGGTCGAGCGGGGTCGCGAACTGCGCGCGCCGCACGCGCTCGCCGTTCATCAGGTCCGCCGCGGCCGCGTGCACGTCGGCCGCCGACACCGGGCTGACCGGACCGTCGGGCACCGCCCGCAGCATCCACACGGCGCGATCGCCAGGACCCAGGGTGAACACGAACGTGCCAGGTGACGCCAGGTCCTCCACCGCATCCAGTCCGCGCTCCCGTTCCTCGTCGTATTGGAACTGGCGGTACCACGCAGGGCCATGCTCGTAGCGACCGGTAATCCACGACAATACGGTCGGCAGGTCACGGTACGGACGCATGGCGATGGCGGCCTCGCAGACGACCGGATCGAAGTTGAAGGCCGGGTTCTCGCGCATCAGCGCGTGATAGTCGCGCCCGGCGACAAACGGGCGCACCCGCAGGGTCACTGGGCGCCCCGCACCGGTCGACGTCCAGACCACGAGCACCGTGCCGGTGCCGTGCTGGACGACGATCTCCTGTTGCACGCCGCCGCCATCCGGCAGGTCGAACGTCCACGCCGGCCACGGATCGGCGGAGAAGCCGCCGATCCGCCCCTGCCCGTCTGGCGACCGGACGTCCGGCACGTAGCGCTGCGACGAGATCGCCACGGTGCCGGCCTCGCACTCGACGGCGGCGTCGAACCCGCTGACCAGGACAACCCGTCCGGTCGGCGGCGTCGTCGCCGACAGCAGCAGCGCGTGATACCGGCGGGTGCGCACGAGGGCGGCCGTCCCCGAGGCGAAGCCGCCGAGGCCGTCCGCTTCCAGCCACTCCATCTGCTCGGTCCACTTCGCATTCATCGTCGCACCGCCTCCACCTGCCGCCCGGCCCGCGTCCCGGGCCCGCCGGTCTTCTCCCGACTGCTGGCCGGTGGCGGCTCCGGCATCGACATCGCGGGCGCCCGCACGGTCAGGAACTGGACGAAGTCCCTGGCGAAGATGAGGTCGAGCGTCCAGTCGATGGCGACCCGGACCTTCTTCTCGAGCCGCGGCAGCTTGCCGAGATAGATGGTCCGCCACAGCCACCACGCGACGAAGCCGGAGAAGTTGATGCCGAAGACCCGCGCGACGCCCGTGCGCTTGCCGATGGCCGCCAGTTGTCCGATCGTGGTGAAGTCGAACGGCTGCAGCCGCAGGCCGTCCAGTCTCGCAACGATGTTGCGGGCGACGGTCTTCGCCTGACGCAGCGCGTGCTGCGCCGTCGGCGGGTGCGGCGTCCCGGTTCGCCGATTCGGTACGACCGCACAGTCGCCGAGCGCCCACAGTCCCGGGTGGCCGGGGACGGCCAATGTGTCGTCGACCTGCACACGTCCCTTGTCGAGCGGGCACGGCAGCGCCTGCAGCAACGGATGCGGCGACGTTCCAGCGGTCCAGACCAGCAACGTAGCCGGAATGCGCCGACCATCGTCGAGCGTCACGCCCGAGGCCGAGACGCCGGCGACCCTGGCACCGGTCACGACCTCGACGCCGCGTGCGGTCAGCTTGCGCTGAGCGTAGGCCCCCAGCCGGCGGCCCAGCTCCGGAAGAATGACGTCTCCCGCGTGCACCAGCACCGTCCGCACCCGGTCGGGCCGGACGTGCGGGTAGTAGGCCAGCCCTTCACGGACGAAGTCGTTCACCCCGGCGATCGTCTCGACGCCGGCGAAGCCCCCGCCGGCGACGACGAACGTCAGGAGCCTGTCGGTGTCTTGCGCACACTCGGTGTCGGCCTCCTCGAGCGTCGCGATGAGGCGGTTCCGCAGGTGGATGGCGTCCCCCAAGGTCTTCATCGTCAGCGCGCGCGCCTCGAGGCCGGGCAGGCCGAAGAAGTTGGTGATCGAACCGAGTGCCAGGACCAGTTCGTCGTAGACGAGTTCGTGGGCGTGACGGGCAAACCCGTGGGTCACCCGCACCGTCCGCCGCGCCGCATCGATCGCCTCGACGTCGCCGACGAACACGCGCGCGCGCTTCAACAAGGCGCGGATGGGGCTGACGATGTGGGTGATGTCGATGTCGCCGGCGGCGACCTCGTGCAGCATCGGCGTGAACAGGAAGAAGTTGTCACGGCAGACCAGCGTCACCTCGACGTCGGTCCGTCCGCGGAGCAGGCGCTCGAGTTCGAGGGCGGCGTGGACGCCGCCGAATCCGCCGCCGAGGATGACGATGTGACGCATGGCGGGTTCGATGCCGACAGCCGCCGGTGGTTACGACCGCGGGCGGTGCGGCCTGTGCAGCGGCCGTGAAACCCGGCCGGTCCCGTTGACATCCAAGCACGCGACCATGGAGACGCTGCGCCGGAACTGGCCGACCTACGTCGTCGACGGGATCTGCCTCGGCCTGTTCATGGTCTCGGCGGCGACCTGGGCGACGGTGCTCCAGCACCCGGACTCGCCGGTACGCGTCTGGATCGGCGGTACGCCTGGCGAGACGGTCCTGTCGCGCGTGCCGATGGGGATTGCCATGGGCGCCACGGCGGTCGCGCTCATCTACTCGCCACTCGGCGCGCGATCGGGTGCGCACATGAATCCGGCGGTTACGCTGACATTTCTCTGGCTCGGCCGGTTGTCGAGGACCGATGCCGCGGGCTACGTCGCCGCGCAGATCGCCGGCGGTCTGGCCGGATTCCTGATCGCCGTGGCGGCGCTCGGCGCCGGGCTCAGCCATCCAGCCGTGAACTACGTGGCGACCGAACCGCAGCTCGGCGTCGGCACCGCGTTCATCGCCGAGGCCGGCATCTCGTTCGTGATGATGACGGCGGTGCTCGAGCTGTCGGCCCGCGCCCGCTTCGCCCGACTCACGGGCCTGGCGGCCGGCCTCCTCATCGCGCTGTTCATCGCGGTCGAAGCGCCGCTTTCGGGCATGAGCATGAACGTCGCCCGCACGCTGCCGTCGAACCTGTGGGCGGCGCGAACATCGACGCTGTGGCTCTACGCCACGGCGCCGCTGCTCGGGATGTGGCTCGCCGCAGTCCGCTACGTGCGCTGGCCCGGCTTACGTCGCGACGACGCCCGCGTGGCGTGCGCCAAGCTGCATCACGACCGACGCGTTCACTGCATCTTCTGCGAGGAGTGGCATGACTGAGAGCCAACGATACGACGTCATCATCATCGGCAGCGGTGCCGGCGGCGGCACACTGGCCCACCGCCTCGCACCGTCCGGCAAGCGCATCCTCATTCTCGAGCGCGGCGACTACGTCCCGCGCGAAAAGGAGAATTGGAGCTCCCGCGCCGTCAACGTGGAGGCGCGCTACCACACCCGCGAGGTATGGCGAGACAAGGACGGGGCGCCGCTGCATCCGCACACGCACTATTGCGTCGGCGGCAACACGAAGTTCTACGGCGCGGCGCTGTTCCGGCTGCGAGAGCGGGATTTCGGGCCGCTGGCACATCACGACGGGGTGTCACCAGCCTGGCCGATCGGCTACGACGTCCTCGAGCCGTACTATACCGAGGCTGAGCGGCTGTATCGGGTGCACGGCGAGCGTGGCACCGACCCGACCGAGCCGCCCGCCAGCGCCCCGTATCCTTTTCCGGCCGTCTCGCACGAACCGCAGATCCAGCAGCTGCACGACAACCTGCGCCGCCACGGCCTGCAACCCTTCCACACTCCGCTCGGTGTCATGCTCGACGAGTCCCGGCGGCGCCAGAGTCGCTGCATCCGATGCGAAACCTGCGACGGATTTCCGTGCCTGATCGACGCGAAGAGCGACGCGCAGGTGCTCTGCGTCGATCCTGCGCTCGCCTACCCGAACGTGTCGTTGCTCACCGACGCACAGGCACTCCGCCTCGACACCAACGCGACCGGCACCGAAGTCACGACGGTGGTCGTGAAACACCATGACGACCTGCTCCGCCTGTCCGCCGACGTCGTCGTCGCCTCGTGTGGCGCCATCAACTCCGCCGCCTTGTTGCTGCGATCGGCCAACAGCCGTCATCCGATGGGCCTTGCCAATGCGTCGGGGGTCGTCGGCCGGCACTACATGGGACACATCAACAGCGTCCTGCTCGCCATCTCCCGGAGCCCCAATCCCACCGTCTTCCAGAAGACGCTCGCGCTGAACGACTTCTACTTCGGCGACGCCGACTTCCCGCACCCGATGGGCCACATCTCGTTCGTCGGCAAACTCGACGCCGCCGCGTTGTCGGCCGGCGCGCCGGCGGTCGTCCCGGGCATGACGCTCGACCTGCTGGCCCGGCACTCGCTCGACTTCTGGCTGACGTCTGAGGACCTGCCGGATCCGGACAATCGGGTCAGCCTCGACCGCGACGGCAACATCGTCCTGTCGTACACGCCGAACAACGGCACCGGCCACGCCCGGCTGATCAAGCGGCTCGAGTACCTGATGCAACGTCTCGACCTGCAGCCTCACCTCATCCCCCGGCATCTGTTCGTCGGCAATCGCATTCCGCTCGCCGGAGTCGCGCACCAGAACGGCACCGTGCGGTTCGGACGGGATCCCGGGACGTCGGCACTCGACCTGAACTGTCGCGCGCACGACGTCGACAACCTGTACGTCGTCGACGGCAGCTTCTTTCCATCGAGCGGCGCCGTCAATCCTGCACTGACCATCATGGCCAATGCCTTGCGGGTGGGCGACCACCTGCTCGAGCGGCTCGGCGCGCCGAGCGTCGTGCGCGAAGGAGCGTTGGCATGAATGCGCGCCTCCTCGTCGCGATGTTCCTGACCGGTTGCGCGTTGCCGGCTGCGGTCCT
Source organism: uncultured Acidobacteriota bacterium (assembly GCA_902825985.1). Taxonomy (GTDB): domain Bacteria; phylum Acidobacteriota; class Vicinamibacteria; order Vicinamibacterales; family CAVVIG01; genus VFZL01. Next base: position 38,026 of record CADEDC010000016.1, read on the forward strand.
GCTGTCCGCCGTCCCGGCCGGCCTGCCGTCGCCGGACGCCACGCCGCCGGCCGTCAGGCACGCCCGCGCCAACGTCGGCGAGACGCCCGCGGCCTCGGCCAGCGTCGCCGCCAACGACGCGTCGCTGCCGGTGTCGGCAGTGGAGTCGGTGGGCATCACGGTATCTGACATGGACCGGGCGGTCGACTTCTACACGCGAGTGCTGTCGTTCGTCCCGGTGTCGGATGTCGAAGTGGCGGGCCGGCGGTACGAGCTGCTCAACGGCGTGTTCGGCGCGCGCATGCGGGTTGTCACCCTCCGCCTCGGTGACGACACCCTCCAACTGACCGAGTACCTGACGCCGAAGGGACGGCGCATCCCGGACGAGCACAAGCCGAACGACCTGGCCTTCCAACACATCGCCATCATCGTCAGCGATATGGGTGCCGCCTACGGACGCCTGCGCGCGGCCGGCGTGGAGCACGCATCCACCGGGCCACAGCGACTTCCGGACTGGAATCCAAATGCCGGCGGCATTCAGGCGTTCTACTTCCGCGACCCGGATCGCCACTTCCTCGAGCTTCTGCAGTTCCCCGTCGGCAAGGGGCGCGACACCTGGCACCGCAAGGACCGGCTGTTCCTCGGCATCGACCACACCGCGATCGTCGTCTCCGACACCGAGCGGTCGCTGGCGTTCTATCGCGACCGGCTGCGCATGACCGTCGCCGGCGAGAGCGAGAATCATGGCAGCGAGCAGGAGCATCTGAACAACGTGTTCGGCGCTCGCCTGCGGATCACGGCCGTGCGGGCCGGGGACGGGCCGGGCATCGAATTCCTGGAGTACCTGGCGCCCGGCACCGGTCGACCGGCGCCGCCGGATCTCGCTGCGAACGACGTGCTGCACTGGCAGACGACCCTCCGCACCGAGTCGCTCGCGCCGCTCTTTCGCGCCTTGCGCAGCCGCACGTTTCGCCTCGTCTCGCCTGGCGCGATTCCCTTTGCCGACGGTCCGTTCACGGCAGCGGTCGTGCTCCGCGACCCGGATGGACACGGCGTGCAGCTGACGCAGGCGCGAGAGCGGACGACTGGGAACCGCTAGGCCCGACGAACCGGTCGGCGCGGCGATCGCGCAGCCGGCGCTCGATCCGGCGCGGACGCGTCCGACGCCATCGGCGGTGCGCTGCCGGCGGCGGACCGCAAACCGCGAGAGCGGCCCGTCACCCGGCGTAACCCCGTGCCGGCCGGGACATCCAAGTCAATGAGAACGCCATCGCGTTCGAAGGGAGAGAAGAAGATGTTTCGCATGATTCGTCTGGGAGTCCTCGGCCTTGCGGCGCTGGTGCTCGCCGTCCCCGTCGCGTCGGCGCAGGGCCATGTCAGCGGCCGTTTCGCCGGCGCCGCGGTGAACGGCGGCACCGTCACGCACGCCATGCAGAACGGCAAGCACCTGCTGACGCTGTCGTCGGACTTCGTGGCACCCGATACGCCCGACCCGCATTGGCAGGTGGTCGATTCGAAGGGCAACACCTACCTGCTGCAGCGCCTCGGGGTGAAGAGCCTGGGCGGGCTGACGAAGGACCGGATCCAGAAGTCGATCGTCGTTCCGGACTACGTCCGTGATGTCGCGAAAGTCCAGATCTACTGCGCGTGGGCAGAGGCGGTTCTCGGCGAGGCGGCCTTCGCCGCTCCGCAGATGACCATGAAGTAACCCTCATTCCGACATCAACGACCATGCCGGCCGACTTTCTCGACGCGTCGCGTCTCGCCTCATCGGCCACGAACCGCGCGGTCCTCGCGACCGCGCGGCCCATCCTGGCGAGCCTGCTGGGCCTGTCCGCCCTGCAGGATCTGTATCGGCGGCTGCCGGCGGCGGCGCCCGAGATGTTTGCCGACCTGGCCCTCCACGCGCTCCGCATCACGATCGTGAACGACGGCAGCGAGGGCTCGCGAATCCCGGCGCGCGGTCCGGTGATCGTCGCGGCCAACCATCCCCATGGCGCGCTCGACGGGCTGGCGCTGCTCTCCATCGTCCGGCGGGCGCGGCCGGACGTCCGGCTGCTGGCCAACCACTGGCTCGCCGCCATTCCCGAACTCGCGAGCCTGTGTTTCTTCGTCGATCCATTCGGAGGTCGCACCGCGGCCGAGCGAAGCCGCACGGGCTTGCGCCAGGCTCACCTGTGGCTGCGCCAGGGCGGCGCCTTGATCGTGTTTCCGGCCGGCGAGGTCGCGCACGATCAGGCCGGCCACGAGACGCCGACCGAGGCGCCCTGGCAGTCCACGATGGCACGGCTCGCGCGCGGCACGGGTGCCGTCGTTGTCCCGGGCCACATCACCGGGCGGAACCGCCCCCTCTTCTACTGGGCCGGCCGGCTGCACGCCTGGCTCCGCACCTGTCTGCTGCCACGGGAGCTGCTCCGCAAGCAGGGCACACCGGTGCGCGTCCGCCTGGGCGTACCGCTGCACCCGGCCCTGTTCGACAGCGAGACGTCGCTGACGCAGGCGGCGGCACGGGCGAGCCGCGAGCTCGGAGAACGCGTCGACGAGGACGGCGCCATCGCGGCGGAGGTCGCGGCATTGCCGCCCGCCGCGTGCCTCGCACGAGCCGGCGACCTGCAGGTTTTCGTCGCCGGCGCGGCACAGATTCCGGTGACGCTCGGAGAGATCGGTCGCTTGCGCGAACGCACCTTCCGCGCCGTCGGCGAGGGCACGGGCCACGCGGTCGACCTGGACGACTTCGACCGGAGCTACCTGCACCTGTTCGCGTGGGACGCACGCACCAGGTGCATCGTCGGCGCCTACCGGCTTGGACTGGTCGATCGCCTGGTCGCACGTCGAGGTCCGACCGCCTTGTACACCCGCACCCTGTTTCGCTACGACCAGACCTTGCTCGACCGCCTCGGACCGGCGATAGAACTCGGGCGCTCGTTCGTCCGGCTCGAGTACCAGCGTCACCACTCCGCGCTGCTGATCCTCTGGCGTGGCATCGGTCAATTCGTCGTCCGTCACCCGCGGTACAGGCGGCTGTTTGGTCCCGTCAGCATCAGTGCGAGCTATCAGGATGCGTCGCAGCAGCTGCTGCTCTCCTTCCTCGAACAGCAGCACATGGACCGCGAACTCAGCCCGCTGGTTGCGGCAATGGCGCCGCCGCCGCGCGCGCCGGCGGGCAACAGCGCCGGCGCGGCTGGAGGCACGCTGGACGAAGTCAATCGTCTGGTGTCGGCATGGGAGCCAGACCGCAAGGGGGTGCCGGTACTGCTCCGCCACTACCTGAAGCTGGGAGGGCGGGTGCTGGCGTTCAACGTCGATGCGGCATTCGCACACGCACTCGACACGTTGATGGTGCTCGATCTGCCGGCAGTGGAACGGTCGCTGCTCGCCCGCTACTTCGGCGACCAGGAGGCGGCGCGCTACCTGGCGCACCACGCGCGCGCGACCGGCGTCGGTCGGGCTGCGTGACGGAGCACCCGGACGCTAGGCGCGCGCCGGCGCCCCAGGTGGCGACGCGGCCGGTAGGTCCGCCGGTGGGTCGCCGACGAACTCGACGTGGCCGCCAGCGGCGCGAAATGCCGCGACCAGCCCGTCGACGGCCTGCCGCAGTTCGGCATCCGCGAGCCAGTGCGGATCGACGACACGCAGCACGTCGGCGCCAGCGAGGTCACGCCTCAGGGCGTCGAAGAGCTCCTGCGTACCGGGCAGGTGGTACTGAGGTTCCGGTTCGCCAAGCCAATGGTCGTCGAGCGGCGCCGCCGCCGCGTCCGGGCGGCGGGCGTCGAGGAAGCGCATGTACAGCCGCTCGCAGCCGAGCTCGTACACCCGCTTCCCGGCCCGAGTCCTGAACAGCAGGAGATCGCGGCGGTTCATGGTCCCGGTCAGCCGCGCTCGGCGAGTTCCTTGATCGTGCGCCGCACGAGGTTGCGGGTCAGCGGAACCTTGTAGGCGTTCTGCGACAGCGGGCGAGCCCCGGCAATCGCCGCCTCGCCTGCCTTCTGCAGCACGTCGTCCGTGATCCGCTGCCCGGCCAGCACCTTCTCGACCGCCGGCAGCCGCCACGGGATCGGCGCCACCCCTCCCAGCACCACGCGGGCGCTGCGGACGACGTCGCCGTCCATCTCGAGCACGACCGCGGCGCTCACCACGGCGTGGGTCCAGGCCTCACGGTCCATCAGCTTCTTGTAGGTGCTGCGGACACCCGGCTTCGCCGCCGGGATCTGCACCGCCGCCAACACCTCGTCGTCGGCGAGGACGTTCTCCTTCGCCGCGTTCTGCCGCGGCAGGGTGAAGAACTCGCCGGCCGCGAGCGTCCGGTCGCCGGCCGGTCCGCTGATGCGGAACGTCGCCCCGAGCGCCAGCAGCGCCGGCGCCGTGTCCGACGGGTGGACGATATAGCTCGGACCGCCGCCGAAGATGGCGTGGAACTCATTCTCGCCGGCGAACGAGAAGCACTGGTTGCCGCCCGCCTTGTAGCAGGGAAATGCGTTGCGGTAGTACCAGCACCACGGCCGCTGGCAGACGTTGCCCGCCAGCGTGCCGACGTTGCGGATCTGCGGCGTGGCGACCGCTCCCGCCGCATCGGCCAGCACCGTGTACTGCCGGCGCACGGCTTCGTCCCGGCTCAGCGCGTCGAGCGTGATGAGCCCGCCAATCGACAGTCCCGACGGCGATCGGTCGACGGTGTTGCCGCCGCTGCTCGTCGTCAGGCGGATGATGACGTCGGGCTTGACGATCTGGTCCTTGACCAGCGCCAGCAGGTCGCTGCCGCCGCCGGCAAACACCGCACGGCGGCCGGCCGCCCTGGCCTCCTTCGCCAGCGTGGCCGCGTGGCGCAGGGTGCGGGCATTGGCATTGGTGAAGGCCTTCATGCGCGTGCTCCCAGTGCGTTGATGATGCGGGCCCGGGTGATCGGGGTGTCCTTCATGCGCGTCCCGATCGCATTGTAGATGGCGTTGCCGACACAGGCGGGCGCCAGGATGATGCCGGCTTCGCCGATGCTCTTCGCACCGAACGGACCGTAACCGTCGTCGTTCTCGATGAAGGTGACCTCGATATCCGGCGCATCGAGATGGGTGGCGACGCGGGCGCTGTAGTAGCCCGCGGTCAGCGGCTGGCCGGTGCGGCGGTCGTAGACCATGTCTTCGTGCAGCGCCATGCCGATGCCCTGGATCACGGCACCGGCGATCTGTCCCTTCGCGCTCAGGGGATTCATCAGGCGTCCGGAGTCGTGCACCGTCGTGTACTTCGTGACCCGGACGTCACCCAGCTCGGTGTCGACTTCGACCTCGCAGAAGTGGGCCCCGAACGCCGCCCGCACCTTGCCGTCGAGCCGCGGGCTCGGCGATGCCGATGCGATGTAGATCTGGTCGCCAATCGGCATCCCCTTGTCAGCCACCTGCTTCTGCATGTCGCGCACCGCTTCGACGACCGCCGTGCCGGTCATGATCGTCGTCCGGCTGCCCGACTCTCCGACCGAGTACGGGCAGCGGTCCGTGTCGCCCCAGACGACGTTCACCTTCGCGAGCGGGATGTTCAGCGCCTCGGCGGCGATGAGCCCCATCGTCGTCTTCGCGCCGGCGCCGACGTCCGTGACGCCGACGTAGAGCGTGTACTCGCCCTTGCCGTTGAGCCGCAGCACGGCGCTGCTCAGACCGAGGCCGGAGCGGAACAGCATATAGGTCATGCCGGCGCCGCGCTTGATCGGTCCAGGGTCGGAGCCGGCTGTCGTCCGGCGCCGTGCCTTCCAGTTGAACAGCTCGGCACCGCGGCGGATGCACTCGTCGAGGGTGTAGATGGTGTACGGCGTCTCGTCGCGGGACATCCGCGACATGTTGGCCAGGGCGAACGCCACCGGATCCACCTGCAGCTGGTTGGCGACGTCGTCCATCATCGACTGGATGCCGAAGAACCCCTGCGGATACTCCGGACCGCGGAAGTTGGCCGACACGGTGCGATTGGTGTACGCGGGGGTGATGGACAGGTCGGTATTGGCAACCTTGTAGAGCTCCATGCCGGCCATCGTCCCGGAGTTCTTGCGGTACGGCCCCATGCCGCTCACGCCGCGCAGGCGGATGGCGGTCAACGTGCCGTCGGCCGCGGTGCCGACGGTGTAGTGCTGGGTCGTCGGCCAGCGGCCGTGGACGCCGATGAAATCCTCCTTGCGCGAGTATTCCAGCTTCACCGGCGCGCCGGCCTCCCTGGCCAACGCCGCGGTGATGAGGTCGGCATCCTGGTTCTGGTTCTTGTTGCCGAAGTTGCCGCCCATGTACTCGACGACGACGCGGACCTTGTCCTCGGGGATGCCGAGATCGCGCGCCATGTCGTGCCGGCAGTTGACGATGCCGCCGGTCGGCGTGTACACGGTGAGCTTGTCGCCCTCCCAGTGCGCGACGCAGGCGCGCGGCTCCATCTGCGCGTTGTGGACGAACGCCGTCGTGTAGCGATCCTCGAACACCCTCGCCGAGGTCTTCAGTGCCTCCGCGACGTTGCCCCGCGTCGCGGTGATCGGCTGCGTCTCGTTGCGGGCGTTCGGCGAGACGTTGCCCTCCGGCCAGATCTTCGGCGCCGCGGGCGTGAGCGCCTCGTTCATGTCGATGACGAACGGCAGTACCTCGTAGTCGACCGCGATGAGCGCCAGCGCCTCCTCGGCGACATGGCGATCGACCGCCGCAACCGCCGCCACCGGCTCGCCGACGAATCGTACCGGGTTGTTGAAGACGTAGCGCCGCTGCGTCGTGGTCTTCTTGACCGCGTCGTTGTACTGCTGGCCGCCGGCGATCGACCCGGCGCCCCAGACCACCCGGCAGTTCTCGTGCGTGACGATCGCCCTTACGCCAGGCAGCGCCTTCGCCTTCGAGACGTCGATCGAGCGGATCCTGGCGTGCGGATGCGGGCTGCGCAGGATGCGCGCGAACAACAGGCCGGGCAGCACGACGTCGCGCGTGTAGCGGCCCTTGCCGGTGACCCGCTCGACCGCGTCGATGCGGGGCGTCGGATGACCGAGTGTCTTGAGCGGCGTCATCGCCGGGCCGGAGCCGTTCGACTGGCTCATGCCGCACCTCCCGTCTGCCGCGGATCGGACGGCGCGGTGCGCCCGGCCCCGACCGCGACGACCGCTTCGACATAGCGGTTGTAGTTCGAGCAGCGACAGATGTTGCCGACGAGCGCCGTCCTGACCTCCGTCGCGGTCGGATGCGGATTGCGATCGAGCAGCGCTTTGGCACTCATCAGCTGGCCCGACGTGCAGAACCCGCATTGCGGCGCGTCATGTTCGACGAACGCCTGTTGCAGCGGATGCAGCTGGCCGGCGCGCGCCAGTCCTTCAACCGTCAGCACGGTGCGGCCGTCGGCCCATGCCGCGAGCTGACTGCAGGCATACACCGGCGTGTCATCGAGGATCACGGTGCAGGCACCGCACTCGCCGCGCTCGCATCCGAGCTTCGTGCCGGTGAGTTCGAGGTGATCGCGCAGCAGCTCGGCGAGCGTCCAGCGGTCCTCGACCTCGATCGTCTTCAGGATGCCATTCACGGTCACGCTGATCGTCGTTCTCGGAACCGGCGCCGGTGGCACGGGAGGGGCCTGGGCGGCGCCGGCCTGGGCGGTGGCGGCAATGACGAGCGCCGCGCTGGTCCCCTCGAGAAAGGCCCGCCGGGTGACATTGGGAGTCTCGCGATCGTGGTCGTCGCTCATGACGGTATCCTTGCCCGGAGATGACGGGGCGCGTCCGGATCCCGGGGATTCTAGGTCAACCAGCCGTGACGGCGGCGGAAAATCGGGGCCGGGTCGCGGATGCTATTATCGCCTCAACCCTGGAGTGCGCCCCGGCTACCCGGCGCCGGAACGCGGCGGGCGGCGGCGGCAGACGAACCGGCGAATTCAAGAGTTGGCGGGCAGAGGCAGCGGCCCCGGCTGAGGTGACGTATGGCGGCGGATGCAGCGCTCCACGCGCATGAGGCCTGGATGCGCCTCGCGCTCAGAGAAGCGGAGCGTGCGTTCGGGATGACCGGCGACAACCCGTGGGTCGGCTGCGTGATCGTCAGCCCTCGCGGCGAGCTGTTGGGCCGCGGCCATACGCTCGGCCCGGGCGACCACCATGCGGAAATCGCAGCCGCGCGCGACGCGCACGAGCGGGGCCATGGCATCGTCGGCGCAACACTGTACTCGACGCTCGAACCGTGTTCGTTTCACGGCCGTACGCCGGCCTGCTCGCGATCGATTGTCGAGCGCGGCATCGCCCGGGTCGTGATCGGGATGCGCGACCCGCATCCGCGCGTCAATGGCGCCGGCACGCTCATCCTGCGCCAGGCGGGGGTGGAGGTCATCGAAGGCGTCTGCGAGCCGGACGTCAGGCGCCAGCTCGGTGCGTGGGTGCTCGAGCAGCATCCCGATGACGCGTTGGGCCGTGCCCAGGCGCTCCCCGAGCAGCAGCGGGTCGCTCGACTGGCCGAGATCTACGGCGTCGACTGCCGGACCATGGAAGCGTTCTTCGCCGCGCACCCCCGCTGCCTCGACCGGCATCAGCGTCCCGCCGCACCGCCGTCCGCCTGACGGCGGTCGACACCACCCTCGAGCCCATCGCCCCGATCGATGATCACTTCGGCGACGCCCTGCGACCCGGCGTCCTGCATCGTGTGACCCATCCCCTTCAGAATCGCCACCGTATCCGGCGACAGCGAGTTGCGCTCGTAGGTGACGCGATCGGGGAGCCACTGGTGATGGAACCGTCCGGCATCGACGGCGTCCTGCGCGCCCATCCGGTAGTCGACGACGTTCAGCACCGTGTGGAGAACCGTATTGATGATCGTTCGGCCGCCCGGACTGCCGGTGACCATGAACAGCTTGCCGTCCTTCACGAGGATCGTCGGCGTCATGCTCGACAGCGGCCGCTTGCCCGGCTCCGCCAGGTTCGGCCCGGTGCCGACCAGGCCGTCGGCATTGGTGAGTCCCGGGCCGGCGTTGAAATCGCCGAGTTCGTTGTTCAACAGGAAACCGGCGCCGGGAACGACGATGCGAGAGCCGTAGCCGTACTCCAGCGTGTAGGTCATCGACACGGCGTTGCGCTGTGCGTCGACGACCGCCAGATGCGTCGTTTCGTTGCTCTCGTAGCGCCAGGCGAAACTCGACGGCGACGACACGGAGGCCTTCGCGGGATTGATCGTCGCGCGCAGCTCGTCGGCATACGGCTTCGAGATGAGCCGCGCGACCGGCATCTGCGGATTGAAGTCGGGGTCGGCGCTGTGCTGGGCGCGGTCGGCGAAGCCGCGCCGCATCGCCTCGACAATCACGTGCAGGCTCTTCGCCGAGCCGTAGCCAGTTGCCGCGAGATCGTAGCCTTCGAGGATGTTCAGCATCTCGATGAGCGCGACACCGCCGCCGCTCGGCGGCGACACCGAGATGATGTCGTAGCCGCGATAGCTCCCGGTCACCGGCTCCCGCATCACCGCCCGGTAGGCCGCCAGCGCTTCGGTGGTGACGAGGCCGCCGTGCGCGCGCATCTCGCGGTCGACGAGCTGCGCCGTCTCGCCTTCGTAGAACCCGGCCGGACCCAGTCGGGCGATGCGATCCAGCGTCTTCGCCAGGTCGGGCTGCCGCAGCGTCTCGCCCGCCTCGTACGGCACCCCCTGTTTCGAAAACTGTGCCACCGATGCCGGGAACGGCCGCATGTCGGGCAGGATGTTCTTCAGCGAACGCGCGAGCCCCGGCGATACGGTGAAGCCGTCGCGCGCCAGCGCCACGGCGGGTGCGACGAGCCGCTGCCACGGCAGCTTGCCGTGCGCCTTCCACGCCATGTGCAATCCGGCGACGGTGCCCGGTGTGCCGACCGACAGGTAGCTGTTGTGATGCCGGGCGAAGTCGTACGTCCCGTCGGTGAGCCACATCGTCGGCGACGCGCCCGGCGGCGCCATCTCGCGGAAATCGTAGACGACGGCGCGCCCATTCGCCTCGCGGTAGACGATGAAGCCGCCGCCGCCAATATTGCCGGCGGTCGGATGGACGACCGCGAGGGCGAACGCCGTCGCCACGGCCGCATCGATGGCGGTGCCACCGGCGGCCATCACGTCCGACCCGACGGTCGAGGCGATGCCGTTGGCCGACACCACCAGCCGCTCCTTCGCTCGAAACGGCTCGGCGCCCGTGCTGTGCACGGGCAGCGGCGTGGCGACCACCGCGAACGAGATGACCGCGAGAACGCCGACCCGGCGCAGGATGCGCATACGTGTGCCTCTCTCCGCGACATCGAAGACGGGCCGGTAGCCGCCGGCAGCCGACGCCCCTGGTTCACGCGGCGTCGACCTGGCGGCCGACGCCGCATGCCTCGGCCTGTGCCTGAGGGTCGATTATATGCTCCGGGGCGGCCGGCACGGCGGCGGGGACGGCCGGCGCGCGGCGATCAATCCGACAGCAACCGCACCGCGCGGCGATGCGCGGCGAGCAACCGCTGCAGGCGCCGCAGCGACATGCCCGGCGCCCCGCGGGCGCGATTCATCGCCCCGATCCGGAACACCAGCTCCCACTGCCGATGCAGCCGGCGCCAGCCCTCCACAACCGAATGCGCGGGATCGTACAGATCGGTCGGCTCGGCGGTCGCGCCATTCAGTTCGACGATGGCGAGGTCGCGGCCGGCACGGAACGCGTCGAGGTCGGCGAAGCGGACATCGAAACGGCCGATGAAGAAGCCGGGATAGGCCCTTGAGACCGCATCGATTCGCGCCTCGAGTTCCGGCGTCCGCAGCCGCTCGCCATCGAGGAACATCACCCCGTTCGAGTGGTTGCCGGCCTGCGCGAGCTGCACCGGCTCGCCGGCGGCAGGGACGCGGTCGCCGCGGTCGCCGAGTCGCGACAGGAAGACCCCTGCCTGCCAGCGATAACGCGGGTGACCGGTGATCAGCGCGCGCAGCGTCGCGACGCCGTCACCGATCACCATCGGGAACCGCTTGTCGGTGATTGACAGGATGTGCCCACCCGCCTCGTCGGGGAAGCGGTAGTAGAAGATGCCGGCTTCGTACGGTCCTGAGTGATAGCGCTGGACGAGGAACGCCTCGGCGCACTCCCGACAGTAGCGGTCGACATCGGCCGGCGAGCGGGCGATCCGCACGCCGCGGCCGCGCTCGCCGACATCCGGTTTCAGGACGACCGGGAAATCCGGCCCAACCGCGTGAACCGCGGCGAGGGCTGCGGCGACCCGCCCGTCATCGACCGCACCGGTTCCCGCAGCGCCCCGGACCCGTCGAAACGGCAGCACGACCTCGGCGGGCAGCTGCGCCAGGATGTCTGCCTTCGACTCCCCGACCGTTCCGCCGTCCGGCATGCCGGGATTGGCGGCCGCGACCGTCCGGACACCGCCAAACCGGAACGCCAGCCACACCAGGCGCGGTAGCACCGGCAGGTAGAACGCCCACATCGGCCAGAACTCCCAGTGGCGCAGGCGAGCGGCAAAGGCAGGCCACCACCCGCGCACGGCCGGCGCGCTCGCCCGGCCGCCGAGAATCGTCGCCGCGACGACGATCAGCGCCGGCGCCATGCCGACTATCGTCGGCAGAGCCGCCGTCGCGAGCACGGCACCCGGCGTCCAGATGGCGACTGCCGCTGCCGTGCATGCGGCAAACCGACCCAGGGGCACCCGCGCCACCCCGCAGGTCACGTACAGCGGCAACCGCGCCCCGGGCACGAAGCGGCTGGCGATCACCGCGAATGGGACGCCACTCGCCAGGCGGGCGCACGCCTCATCGGCCCGGCCGGCCATGAGCCGTCCCAGACGGCTCGTCGTGGTCAGCCACGACCGGCCGAACCGGCCCACCAGCCACAGACCGAGATCGCCGATGAAGATGCCGACGGCGCAGGCCGACACGGCGACGGTGGCCGACAGCTGTCCCTGCTGCACCAGCAGGCCGGCCGCAACGCAGGCCAGGTCCTCGGAGATCAGCGTGCCGGCGGCGAGCGTGATCCAGAGGCCGGTCATCATGGCGTCCGCCGGGCGATCACGGCGGCCGCGGTCACTGCACCACCGGTCCTGGCGCGCACGGGATCGCACTCCGGCAGCGCCTCGTAGGCCAGTCCGGCGCAATGGCCTCTGACGTCGCAGGTCGTCCGGCTGACGGTGCGGGCGTCGGGACGCGACATCACGACACTCAGTTCGGGATGCGCCGCCCACTGGTGGCGATGAAACCGTCGCTGAACGTCGAGCGGATGGGCCCGATCGGCGCGCCACAGCCGCTCGAACAACGCGCGCCGATGCGTTTCGACCAGGTCATCGCCCAGTGATGACGACGCCAGCACCACCGGGACCTCGAGCGGCTGGGACCATTCCCGGTCGGCGCCGAAGAAGGTCACGTGACCGGCCTGGACGACCACGACGCGAAAGGGCTGGAAGCGGCGACGCGGCAGCTGGCGCATCAGCTGCTGCGCATCGCGCAGGCTGGCGGCGGAGAGCAGGAGCGGCACGATGAGACCGCGCGACGCGGCCGGTCGCGTCGCGGCCGTGTGGATCGGAGCGGCGCCTGCCGCGGCCGGCACCGGCGAGCCTGGCGACCGGTTGAGAAGCGCCGCCGCGAGACCGACGTCGTTGACCCCGACCCACGAGCCGCCGCCCTCGGGATCGAGCGGGAACAGGGCACGCCGTCCACCCAGGTCATACCATCGCGGCGGCCGCGCCCGTGCGCGCGCCCGGCGCTCGTCCCGATTGCTGACGAGCCGGAAGCCGTCCCCTGCCGGAACGATGCTGACGGTGCACATGGAACGGCTCCGTCACCCGCGTGCCGGAGTCGACGGCGCGAAGCCGAACCGCGGCGGGACGCCGATGCCCCGCCCTGCCAGCAGAAACGCGATCAGCGCCTGATGGTGGATCGTGTGGCTGATGACGAACGCCACCTCGCGGGTGCGCGTCGACCAGGCCGTTTCGCTGGTGCCGTCCCCCGCGAGGCGCATCTGCACCGCGATCGGCTCGTCGCCGTCGACCGCCCGGATCCAGCGCCGCAGCATGCCGTTCACCCGCCCGATCGCCTCGATTGCCGCATCGGGATCGCGTTCCAGGCTCCCGCCTCGTTCGCGGCGGTCGTACGACAGCGGCCGTTCCGGCGTCGCGGTGACCAGCGCGACGACGTGGTCGAGCAGGTGGCGGACGTGTTCACCGACCGACCCCGAGACCTGAGCCGCTGGATGTGCGCAGTAGGTGTCCACGTCGAGCGTCACCAGAAGGTCGGCCGTCTGATCGAGCAGTGCCGCAAGGTCCGCGACGGCCGTACCGCGAATGGACGGCGCCGCCGCCAGAGCGCTGGTCGTGGTCGCCATCATGCCAACTCGGTGAGATAGCGTCCGATGACCGGAATGTCGGCGCGGCGGATCAGCAGGACGATGGCGCTGCCGAGGAAGACGGTGAGCGCGAGGGCGAACAGCAGACCGCCGTCGCCCTTCACGTCGATGCCGAGCGTCGTCAGGTGGCTCATGATCGCGCCGACCATGATTCCCATCGCCAGGATCGCTCCCCAGATCGTCGTCGCCGGCGCCACGAGCAGGATGGCCGCGATGAGCTCCGCCACACCTGACGCCAGCCGTCCCCACGGCTCGAGTCCGAGTGTCGTGAAGATGTAGACCGACTCGTCGGCGGCAGTGAACTTGAAGAACAGCGTCTGCATCAGGATGCCCGCCACCAGCAGTTGCAGGCCCCAGCTCACGGTCAGTTGCAGTTTGGAAAGGATCATCATGGACGGTTGGATGCGCCGGGACCGCGGGGGTTACAGGGCACGGAAAGGCGCCACGGTGCGCCCTCCGTGCCCGGCGGGTGACGTGCTCAGGGCTCTCCCTGCCCGGACAGCAGTTGGAGCGTGAACGTCGGTGGTGGCGCCTGCCGGTGACGCCGGAAGCGCAGGGACACGACAACGCTCTGGCCGGGTGACAGCACACCATCTGGGAGGAAGATGCGGCGGTACGGGTCACCGCCGGCCGTGCGGCCGCTGGCGTTGACCAACTCGACGTCGTAGGACTGCCCGCGAGCGATGACGAGCAGGTGGGTGTCGATCGGCGCGGCGCTGGTGTTGGTGATGCGGTAGTCGCGCCGGTCGCGGTGAGCTCCCGGCCAGTCGCCCCGGTCGCCGTCGCGGCGGCCGTCGTCGCCCGCCGCGGCCTGGCTCGCCGGTGTCGGGTCGATCGCCGGCGCGATCGTCGCCCGGTCCGTCACATCGAGGAACTCGAGGCCCATGTCGCGCCGCGACAGCGGGTCGTCGTTGTCCTGCGGCCGGCCACTGGGCGGCCGGCCGTCCACGGCGCCCAGGCGGGCCAGGTCCGGGCGATGGACCGAGTAGAGGACGTCGGGCGGGCTCAACTGGAACATCTGCGTCGGCGACTGCGGGTCGTAGCGCACGAACGCCGGATCGTAGAGCGCATTCTCGAGGAAGTCGGTCAGGTCGTCGATCTGCGCCTTGCTGAGCCCCAGTCCGCGGGCCCCCGGGCCGCGCGGGTTCGTGAAGCGGGCGGTGAGCGTCGGGGCGGCGCCCGCCTCGGCGTCCTGCGGCACTCCGTCATTGAAGTAGCGGACCACGTCCTTCACCGAGGTGAACGCGCCGTTGTGGAAGAAGAAGCGGGCGTCCTTGAGCTGCCGCAAGGTCAGCACGCGGAACTTGAAGGCATCCCCGTCCCGTCCGGTGATCTCCCGGCGCCCGTCGTCGCGGAAGGTCGGATCCCGGCGTGCGGCCCGGTTGAGCGCCTGGAGCGGATGATCGCCGAGGCCAAGGTTGTAGAAGTTCTCCTCGACGAAATGCCCGACGCCGGCGACGTCGGGATCGTCGACCTGCTTGTTCAGCATCGGCCCACTGTGGCAGCGGTAGCAGCCGGCGCCGCCGCTGCGGGCCGACGTGAAGAAGAGGCGGGCGCCGCGGCGTTGCGAGAGCGTCAGCGCGCCGTTCTTGCCGGCGAGGAACCGGTCCCACGGCGTATCGCGCGTGACGGTCGTGCGGAGGAACGTCGCCGTGGCACGCAGCACCGTGATGTCATTGATCAACTGGTTGAGATCACCGGTCGCGTCCGCCTGCGCCGCTTCGGCCGGGAAGGCGTCGCGGAACAGCTGGACGTAGACCGGGATCTGCTGAAGTTCCGCCGACTGGAGATCGAGCATGCGGTGGGCATCGAGCAGGAGCAACGCCACGCTCTCCTGAGCCGGGAAGTTGAACGGGTTCAAGCCGCCCGGCGCGTCGTCGGGCTCGCCCGCGAACCCGCCGAGCAGCAGCCGGTTGTTGAAGGCGGCGCCGATGGCGCCCGGGGCGTTCCGGGCGACGCTGTCGAGGGCATCGAGGCGGCCCGTGCGCAGGAGGTTTCCCGGCGGCGGCAGCTTGCGGCCACGCGCCGGGCTGCCGACGGCGAATTCGTAGATGTCGGTCAGCGTCGGCAGCTCGTCGACCAGCGCGTCACCCGGAAACAGCGGCGCCGAGCGAAGAGCCGGCAGGTCGGCGCGCGGCCGACGACGGGGAATGAAGGTGCCGGCCGCATCGGTGTAGTGCCGTCCTTCGCCACCGACGGCGAAGTTGAGGAGGGTGCCCGCTTTCGAGGCCGCCTCGCCCAGATGGCAACTCGCACAGGAGGCGGTCTGCCGCGTCGCCGGCACACCACCGAATTCGGGCAGGATGCGGACGGTGCGAATCGGATCGTGAAACAGCATCTTGCCAAGGTAACGCTTGGCTTCGGTGATCTCGAACTGCGGGTCCGGCCGCCCATTGGCCAGGCGCGGCTGCGGCAGCCCGGTATCGTGGGCGGGCACGATCAGGGTCTGGATGCCGCCGACCTGGTGGTCGATGAAGCGGCGCAGTTGCTCGGGGCTGAGCCCCTGCGCCGCCGCGAGGCGGCCGCCCGCGAGCATCGTCGCGGTCAGCAGCACGGTCAGACCGCGGCGCGCCCTGAGGGTCGGCTGTGTTGTACTCATGTCGTGAGCCTCCAAGCGAAGCGGGACGAGCAGGCGTGATTGCCTTCGGGGGCTTCGATGCTCGAAGCGCCGCGACCGTTACCACGCCGGCGGGTCCGTAACCCTCCGCCGCCCTCGGCATCCAACCGGCATCATGCCCAGCACCGCTGAACACGACCGGCTCGAGGAATCGCGGCTGCGCCAGAAGCACTGGAAACGCTGGGGCCCGTACGTCAGCGAACGGGCCTGGGGCACCGTGCGGGAGGACTACAGCCCGGACGGCACGGCCTGGGAGGCCTTCACGCACGACCAGGCGCGCTCGCGGGCCTATCGCTGGAACGAGGACGGTCTGGCCGGCATCTGCGACCGTCACCAGCGCATCTGCTTCGCGCTGGCGCTGTGGAACCGCCGCGACCCGATTCTGAAGGAGCGGCTCTTCGGTCTGACCGGCAACGAAGGCAATCACGGTGAGGACGTCAAGGAACAGTATTTCTATCTGGACAGCACCCCGACCCACTCGTGGATGCGCTTCCTCTACAAGTACCCGCAGGCGCCGTTTCCCTACGCCGACCTCGTGGAGACGAACCGCCGGCGCGGCAAGCACGAGCCGGAGTACGAACTGCTCGACACCGGCGTCTTCGACCAGGACCGCTACTTCGACGTCGCCGTCGAGTATGCGAAGGCCGATGCCGAAGACATTCTGATTCGTGTCACCGTAACGAACCATGGCCCAGAAGCGGCAGCCATCGACCTGCTCCCGACGATCTGGTTCCGGAACGTCTGGTCGTGGCACCCGAATCCACATCGGCCGTCGCTGGCGCGTGGCGGCACCGGGCCACACGCGGCAATCGTCCTCGATGAACCGGAGTACGGTCGCCGCTGGCTGCACGCGGACGATGCGCCGGGCGGACAGGCGCCGTCCCTGCTCTTCACCAACAACGACACCCACTGCGAGCGGGTCTTCGGTGCGCCGTCGCCGACGCCCTATACCAAGGACGCGTTCCACCGTTACCTGATCGACGGCGAAGAAGCCGCCGTCAACCCTGAGGAACGCGGCACCAAGGCGGCGGTCCTGTACCGTTTCGAACTCGCCGCCGGCGGCCAGCGGTCCATTCGCCTGCGCCTGACGCCGTCCGGCCCCGACAGCGGGCCGCCCTTCGGTGACGCCTTCGAAGCGGCGTGGCGTCAACGCCAGCATGAAGCCGACGCGTTCTACGACGCGGTGTTGCCGGCTACCCTGTCGCCCGATGCGCGCCTGGTCGCGCGCCAGGCGTTCGCCGGCCTGCTGTGGTCGAAGCAGTACTACCACTACGTCGTGACACCGTGGCTCGACGGGGATCCGTCGCAGCCGGCGCCGCCGCCGTCACGACGAGGCGGCCGCAACCGCGAGTGGACCCACATCTACAACGCCGATGTCATCTCGATGCCGGACAAGTGGGAATACCCGTGGTTCGCAGCCTGGGATCTCGCCTTCCATTGCGTTGCCCTCGCGTCGGTCGACGCCGACTTCGCCAAGGACCAGCTCACGCTGCTCACCCGCGAGTGGTACATGCACCCGAACGGACAGCTGCCCGCCTACGAATGGGCCTTCGGCGATGTGAACCCCCCCGTGCACGCCTGGGCGGCGTGGCGGGTCTACAAGATCGATCGCAAGCGGCGCGGCACCGGCGACCTGCAGTTCCTCGCCCGGGTCTTTCACAAGCTGCTGATGAACTTCACCTGGTGGGTGAACCGCAAGGACGCCGAAGGCATGAACGTCTTCCAGGGCGGCTTCCTCGGCCTGGACAACATCGGTGTCTTCGACCGGAGCGCGCCGCTGCCAACCGGCGGGCACCTCGAGCAGTCCGACGGCACCAGCTGGATGGCGATGTACGCGCTCGACATGCTGGCCATCGCACTCGAACTCGCCAGGCACGACGCCGCGTACGAAGACGTCGCCAGCAAGTTCTGGGAACACTTCCTCAACATCGCGCACGCGATGGCCGGCGGCCGGCAGCACGGCGGGCCGGGGCACGATCTGTGGGACGACGAGGACGGCTTCTTCTACGACGTGCTGCACACGCCGGACGACCGCCGGGAACCGCTCAAGGTCCGCTCGCTGGTGGGCCTGATCCCGCTGCTGGCCGTGCAGACCCTGGAACCCGACGCGCTCACCCGGCATCCCGGCTTTCATCGCCGCCTCGACTGGTTCGTCGCCCATCGTCCCGCCCTCACCGGTGCGGTGGCCTGCATGCGCACGGCCGGCATGGCCGAGCGGCGGCTGCTGGCCATCGTCGACCCCGGGCGGCTGCGTCGCATCCTCACGGTGATGCTCGATGAGCGCGAGTTCCTCTCACCCTACGGCATTCGGGCGATCTCGCAGATCCATCGCGACCACCCGTACGAGCTGCCGGTGAACGGCATCGCCTACCGGGTCGACTACCAGCCGGGGGAATCGACGAGCGGACTGTTCGGCGGCAACTCCAACTGGCGCGGACCGATCTGGTTTCCGATCAACTACCTCCTCATCGAGGCGCTCCAGAAGTTTCATCACTACCTGGGTGACGGCTTCACCGTCGAGTGCCCCACCGGATCCGGCCGCTGGCTGACCCTGGCGCAGGTGGCCGAGGAGCTGTCGCGCCGGCTGTCGAACATATTTCTCGACGACGAGCACGGCCGGCGCGCCGTGTTCGGATCGCGGGCGGTCTGGCAGACCGACCCGCGGTGGCACGACCTCGTCCCGTTTCACGAGTACTTCCATGGCGATACGGGAGCCGGCATTGGCGCGAGCCATCAGACCGGCTGGACCGCCCTGGTCGCCAAACTGATTCTGCAAAGTGGAGAACATGCCCATGAAAGCCATCGCCGTCGTGCCCGGCACGCCGAACAGCGTGCACCTCGCCCAGCTCGAGACACCGTCGCTGTCTGACATCCCCGACGGCCGCGGCGTGCTCGTCCGTGTCCTGCGGGTCGGCGTCGACGGCACCGATCGGGAAATCAACGCCGCCGAGTACGGCGCGGCGCCGGCCGGCTACGACTTCCTGGTCATCGGGCACGAGGGCTTCGGCCAGGTCGAGGCCGTCGGTCCGAACGTCACGTTTCTCCGGCCCGGCGACTTCGTCGTCGCCACCGTGCGGCGGCCGGGGACCAGCGTCTACGACGCCATCGGCCTGCAGGACATGACGACCGATTCGCAGTACTTCGAGCGCGGCATCAACCTGCGGCACGGCTATCTGACCGAGTACTACGTCGAGGACGAACAGTTCGTCGTCAAGGTGCCGCGCGGCCTGCGGGACGTCGGGGTGCTGCTCGAGCCGATGACCGTCGCCCAGAAAGGGATCACGCAGGCCTACGAAATCCAGCGGCGGCTCAAGGTGTGGAAGCCGAGAACCGCCGCGGTCATGGGGGCCGGCACGCTCGGCCTGCTCGCCTCGCTCGTGATGCGGCTGCGCGGTGTCGAGGTCACCACGTTCGGGCGGGCGGCGCGTCCCTATCTGAACGCCGACCTGCTGGATCAGATTGGCGCACGCTACGTCAGCACGACCGAGCGGACGATTGCCGAGGCCGCCGTCGAGCACGGCCCGTTCGATCTGGTCTTCGAGGGGACCGGATCGTCGGCGGTCGTGTTCGACGCGATGCAGGTGCTGGCCAAGAACGGTGTCCTCGTCCTGTCGTCGATCACCGGCGGCAATCGACGGCTCGAGGTGCCGGCCGACCGCATCAACCTGGACTTCGTGCTCGGCAACAAGGTCATGGTCGGCACCGTCAACGCCAGCCGTGAGAACTTCGAGACCGGCGTCCGCGACCTGTCCCAGGCCGAGGCCGAGTACCCGGGGTGGCTGGCTCGGCTGCTCACCCACCCGGTCCGCGGGCTCGATCGCTATGCCGAGCTGTTCCGGCACTTGCAGAATCCGAACGGCGCGATCAAGATCTTCTGCGAGGTGGCTGCTTCATGACCTGCCGTGAGTTTGCCGAGTTCATGGCCGACTATCTGTCCGGGGAACTCCCGCCGGCGCAGCGCGCCGGCTTCGATCGCCATCTGGCCGTCTGTCCGACGTGCGTCACGTACCTGCGGGACTACGAGGCCACCATCCGCATCGGCCGTCAGGTCTTCCAGGCCACCGACACGCCGGTCCCCGACGCCGTGCCTGAAAGCCTCGTCCAGGCGATTCTGGCGGCGCGGGAGCGGGAGCAGGGATAGCCAGGCGTCGCAGGCCGGAGGCGCCGCGCCCCGACAGGCCCCAGCCGGTGCACCGCGGCGGCCCGCCGCGGCATCCAAGGCGGGGAGGCTGCGGATGCTGCACATGCCACTGGTCGGTGCGCTTCAACGGCGGGTCCGCTCGCGCGTGAGCTGGCTCGAGCTGTTCTTCGATCTGATCTTCGTCGCCGCCGTCGCCCAGGTGGCCGAGCCGCTCCGCGAGCACTACACGGCAGACGGCGTCCTGCGCTTCGCGGCACTCTTCGCGCTCATCTGGTGGGCCTGGACCGGCTACACCACCTTCGCCACCCGCTTCGAGATCGATGACGGGGTGCAACGCGTGCTCACCGTCGTGCAGGTGTTCGTCGTCGCCATCATGGCCGCCAATGCCCGCGACACGCTGGACAGCCGGTCCACGGCCGGTTTCGCCGCCGCCTACGCCGTGCTGCGACTGCTGCTCGTCGGACAGTATTGCCGCGCGCGCCACCTGCCCCAGGCGCGAGAACTCACCGACCACCACATCGCGGGACATGGCGGCGCGGCGGTGTTGTTCCTGATATCCGCGGTGGCGCCGGCACCGTGGCGCTATGGGCTGTGGGCCGTGGCCCTCCTCATCGACCTTGGCACCCCGTGGCTGGCCATCAGCCACGCCGTCCGGATTCCGCCGACCGCCGCCCACCTCCCGGAGCGCGTCGGCCTGTTCACGCTCATTCTGCTCGGCGAGGCGGTGGTCGCCGTGATGAAGGGCATGGAGAGTCAGGAGCGGTGGCCTGCGTCCGCCGCTCTGTCGGCCTTCGCCGGGATGGGGCTCCTGTTCCTGCTCTGGTGGTGGTACTTCGATCGCAGCGACGCGGTCGCCGAACGGCACGTCCGGACGCAGGCTGATGCCGTGCGCCTGCTGCTGTGGAGCTATGCCCATTTCCCGTTCTATCTGGGCATCGTCATCTCCGGGGTCGGCATCCAGCGCCTGATTGCCGCGGCCGGCACGACGGCCATGCAGCCGTCCGATGCCCTCGTACCGCTGGTCGCCGCGGTATTGACGACCGGGGCGATGCGCGCCATCGCCGACACTGCCGGGGTGCGCGGTGCCGGGGCTGCCGGCGCAGCGTCGCGATCTTGAGCGGCGAACGGCGGCCGGTTGTGCTGGCCATCGCTCGACTGGCAGTTTACACCCCTGTGATGTATGTTTGCGCCCGTTCCAGGCGATCGGCTCGGGCCACGGCACCCGACCGGCGGGACGGTCGGTCTGCGCGCTCCGGTCGCCTGTCCTGAGACTGGGAGGCACAATGTCAGCCACGTCGCGCATCGGTGCGGTGCTCTCGCTCGTCCTGCTCGCTCTGCTCGTCACCCTTCCTGCCGCGGCGCAACAGCGCGGCACCATCAGCGGCAAGGTGCTCGATCCCGCCGGACTCGCACTACCCGGCGTCACGGTCACCATCACGGACGTGAATCGCGGCTTCACGCGGACGGTCGTCACGGCCGACACCGGTGCCTACACGGCGCCCAACGTCGAACCGGGGACGTACGAGGTGCTGGCCGAGATGTCCGGCTTCTCGGCCGTCAAGCGGACCGGCGCGATCATCACGGCGGGCAACGAAGTGACCATCGACTTCACCATGCAGATCGCCGGGCTGCAGGAGGCGGTCGAGGTGACGGCGACGGCGCCGCTCATCGAACGGACCGACAACAAGATCGGCGGCACGCTCTCGGGTACCGAGATCGACTCGATCCCGTCGAACTTCCGCAACTTCACCGCGCTCACCCAGCTCGTCCCCGGCATGACGCCGAACCCGGCGCAATCGTCGTTCGAGGGCGGCCAGGTGGTGGCCAACGGCACGCCGTCGCAGGGCAACGTCTACCTGATCGACGGCATGTACAACAACGACGACCGTCTTGGCGGCAGCCAGGGCACGCAGGTGCGGGTCGTCCTCGACAACATCGAGGAGTACCAGGTGCTGTCGAACCAGTACAGCGCCGAGTACGGCGGCGGCGCCGGCGCGATCATCAACATGATCACCCGCGGCGGCAGCAACCGCTTCAGCGGCCGCGGCTACGCCTACGGTCGCGACGAGCGGTTCAACAACCGCAACGCGTTCCTGCCGGATGGCGTCCCGAAGCCGGACGAGAAGACGCAGCAGATCGGCTTCGCGCTCGGCGGACCGATCATCAGGAATCGCGCCCACTTCTACTTCACCATCGAACGTGACAACGAACTGCTCGCCGGCCAGAAACGCTTCCCGGCGGCGGCGGCGCCGCTCGCCCGCGACATGATCGGCACGTTCGAGGTCCACGCCACCAACTACTTCGGGCGCGGCGACCTGCAGCTCAACTCGCGCAACTTCCTCAGCGCCCGCTGGGTGCTCGAGACGGCCCCGACCCGCGGTGAGGGCTTCAACTCCAACACCGAGACGATCGACGCCCAGCAGTGGGAGAGCGACTGGGATCACATGTTCAACGTCACCTACACGAGCGTGCTCAGCACGCGCGGCACCAACGTGCTGCGCGTCGGGCGCATCGGCGAGGAGCTCGGCACCGGCGCGCAGGCGTTCTTCGACGACGACGTGGCGTTCGTCGGCTTCGGCGGACGCGACCCCTTCTCGCTCGGGCAGCGCAACGTCCACCCGAGCTACTTCACCGGGCGCGGTGGCGAGGGGCTGAACACGCGGATCCGCACCTATACCATCGACAACGCCTACAGCTACTTCGTCCCGGATCTGGCCGGCGAGCACAACCTCAAGGTCGGCGGCGGCTTCAGCCTGAACCAGACGCCGCCGCGCAGCGCGGTCAGCTCGGGCACCTACCAGTTCCGCACCGATGCGGCCTACGATCCGGCGAACCCGGCGACCTATCCCTTCCAGTTCGACATCACCGTCGGGCCGCCCGGCGTCGACTCGTTCGCCGTCTACTCGCGCGACCGCCGCGCCTACGGCTTCATCGAGGACAAGTGGAAGGTGGCGAGCAACCTCACGCTGAACCTCGGGCTGCGCTACGACAACCAGCGGCAGACGCCGGGCAGCAAGGACGACATCTCGCCGCGCGGCGGCTTTGCCTGGGATGTCGACGGCAGCGGCACCACGGTCGTCCGCGGTGGGGTCGGCCGCTTCTACTCGTACGTGCCGATCTCGATCGACCTCGCACACCAGCAGACCGGCGTCGTGACGCTCTTCCCGAACATCACGATCAGCGACGTCAACAGCCCGGTGCTGCGGCCGGACGTCATCCGCGACTCCGAGGGGAACCTCGGCGTGGCGGTGCTGAGCGCCGCCGGCCAGTCGGAACTGACCCGCCTGCGCGACTCGGTGATCGGCGGCTCGACGTTCAACCGCAACCCGCGCATCGACGATCCGAACCGCCAGCTGCCCTACGTGACGTCGTGGAGCCTCGGGATGTCGCGGCAGCTGATGGCGAACACCGCGGCGGCGGTCGATTACGTCGCCAACATCTCGCGCGATCAGGTCGGCATCATCGACATCAACGAACCGGTGAACGGCGTCCGGCCGGGGGTCGCCGGCTTCGACCCCGGCGGCACCCTGATTCCGGCGGCGGCGCGCAACACCAACTTCCAGCGCGTGCTGCAGACGCAGACCCGGCCGGAGTTCGACGGTGACTATCGATCGCTGCAGCTGTCGTTCGTCCGCCGGCAGGCGAACCGCTGGAGCGGCCGCGTCGCCTACACGATCCAGAAGTCGCACTACACCGGCATCGGCAACCCGGACGCGCGCCGGGTCTGGCTGGACAACGACCCGAAGGCCGACTTCGGCCGTTTCGCCGCCGATCGCCGGCACGTCCTCGCGGCGAGCGGCAGCTACAACCCGTGGAAGACGCTGTCGGTGGCGACGGTGATCAGCGCGATCTCTGGCGACGCGATCAACGAGACCGTCGGGCGCGACGTCAACGGCGACAACGACACCAACGATCGCCCGATCCGCGGCATCGACGATCTGACGCGGCCGATCCAGTCGGCACTCGACAGCCAGGGGCGCGCCGTGAACAACGGCCTCTCGGGTCCGGGGTCGTTCGGACTCGACCTGTCGATCCGCTACCAGGCACCGCTCGGCGGCGGGCGGTCGCTCGACCTGTTCTACGACATCTTCAACCTGACGAACCGGACCAACCTCGTCGGGCCGACGGGGAACCGGCAGTCGCCGAACTTCATGATCGCCACCGCGGCGCGGTTCCCGCGGCAGATGCAGTTCGGCATCCGCGTGAGGTTCTGAACAGGCGGCAGTCGCCGGTCGCCAGCCGCGGCGTCGGCTGGCGACTCACCGCCCGGTCGCGCGCGCGATCGCCGCCCGCACCGGGCCGGCGCAGGCGGCGCACAGCGCGCCGCGCGCCGGGATGGTGATGACGTCGGCCGGCGGGATCTGACCGCCGCAGATCAGGCAGCGCAGCGGCTCGTCGACCGGCGCGTCGGAGTACGGATCGACAGCGGGCGTGTGGGTGGCCGCCGCCGCGTCGCCGGCCAGGATGTCGTTGCAGACCTCGACGCATGCGTCGCAGATGACGGCCGACGGTCCCTCGATCAGCTTGCGGGCGGCGGTCTTCGACTTGCCGCAGAACGCGCAGTGCGGTCCGCCGTCCTTCGATCCGCCCGTGGCGCGCGTGAAGCCGAAGAACGCGCGCCGGCCGGCATCCACATCAGCCATGATCGGCCTCACCGCCCGGACGCGCCGGCCCCGGCCAGGCCGATCACCACGTCCCAGGTGAAGTGCACGAAGCGGTGGAGTTCGCTCTCCAGCAGCCGCTCCTGGTCCGAATGCGCGCCAAAGCCCTTCGGGCCGTCCTCGACGTCGGTCGCCGGTCCGACCCCATAGCACTGCATCCCCTTCGCGCGCAGGTAGGCCATGTCGGTGGCACCGGTGCTCATCGTCGGCAGCGTCACCGCCCGATAGTGCTTCGTCGTCGCTGCCTCGATCGCCGTGAAGGCTGCGGATCGGAGGTCGCCGGTGTCGGCGCCCGGACGCACGTCACGCTGCGCCCAGTGGACGTCGAGCGTCACGTCGTCCACCACGCCGCGCACCGCCGCGAGGAACCTCTCGGGGTCCTCGTCGGGAAGCAGGCGGACGTCGATGGTCGCCTTCGCTTCCGACGGAATGACGTTGACGCGATATCCGCCGGAGAAGATGTTGGGTGACGCGGACGACCGGATCATCGACGCGTGACGCGGCTCGTTCTTCAGCATGTAGTCGTCGGCCGCCGCCAGCACCTTCGGATCGAGACTGAGCAGTGCGCGATAGCGTGCCGCGTCCTCCGGAGTCGAAATCTCCGCGAGCCGCTTGAAGTAGGCGCCGGTCGTCTCGTTCAGCTTCACCGGCGGCCGCCAGCGACCGACGCTCGCCACGGCGGCCGCCAGCCGCACGATGGCATTGTCCTGCAGCGGCACCGACCCGTGTCCTGACGTGCCCTTCGACGTGATCTCGATGGCACGCGGGATCTTCTCGATCGTCTGCACCGTCGCGTACTTCACCGTGCCGCCGACGCGGCTGACGCCGCCGCCCTCGGCGATGCAGTACTCGGCGTCAATCTGATCGAAGTGCTGGTTGACCATGTGCTCGATGCCGACCCGCGTCGAGCCCTCCTCGCCGGATTCCGCCAGGAAGATCACGTCGCGGTCCAGCGGCACCTGCAACCGCTTCAGGAGCAGCATCGTCATCAGACTGGCGGTGACGTTGTCCTTGTCGTCCACCGCACCGCGGCCGTAGACGTAGCCGCCGTCGCGGGTCGCGGAGAACGGCGGGTGGGTCCACTTGGCCGGGTCGACGTTGACGACGTCGGTGTGCGCCATGAGCAGCAACGGCCGCCGGCGGCCGCTCCCCTTCAGGCGGGCGACGAGGTTGGGACGATGGGCCTCGAGCGCGAACGTCTGGACGGGAATCCCGTCGTTCTCGAACAGCTGCTTCAGGTAGGCGACCGCCTCTGCTTCCGTGCCGGGCGGGTCGGCCGTATCCAGCCGCAGCAGTGCCTGGTAGTGCCGCAACGACTCGTCCTGGACGCGGGCCCAGTCGGGCTGGGCGGCGGCTTGCCCTACGACGGTCGCGGTGGTGAGCCGAGTGGCGGCGGCGAGCACGCAGGCTGCAGCCGCGGTCAGGAGCAGGCGTCGTGCGATCATCCGTGGGTCCTTCTCTTGCCGGCCGGTGCCGTCGCCGACACACGATCATATGCCCAGACGCCGAGCCGGCGGCACTCGCGCCGACCCGCCCGTCATGCGCCGCAGAACGGACGCGGCGAACGGTCTTCTGCGCTACACCGCCGACTTTTGTCTCCGCGCCGCATCACTTCAGAAAAAAGATCCGCCGGGCACCGCGACGGGACGCCACGCGACGACGACGAAATGATATCGTCCCGGCCGTCAATCCGATCGCAGCTCACGTTCATCCAAGGATCGTCATGACTCATACCCGCGCCCTGAGATCGGCACTATCGGCACTGCTCGTCAGCCTCGCCCTCGCGTCACGCGCCGTCGCGCAGCCGGCATTCGTGCCGACCACCATCGGCGCGGTGTTCGGCATCGGCCACGGGGTCAACGACGCCGGACAGGTGGTCGGCTATCGCGCCGAAGTGCCGGGCAGCGTCTTCACGGCGTTCTCGTGGACGCCGGAAGGCGGTCTGGTGAACATCGGCACGCTTGGCGGCACCTTCACGATCGCGCACGACGTGAACAACAGCGGCATGATCGTCGGCTACAGCAACAGCGGCGGACCGGGAACGACGACGCAGGCCTTCACGTACACGCCGACGGGCGGCATGGTCAACCTGAATGCGATCATCGGCGGTTCGCAGAGTGTCGCGAACGCCGTCAACGACGCCGGCCAGGTCGTCGGCAACCGGTTTCTCGCCGGCACCGGACAGAGTGCGCGCGCCTTTCGATGGTCTCAGGCCGCCGGCTTTCTCAGTCTCGGGTATCTGGGAACCGGGACCGCGAACGTGAGCAGTGCCGAGGACATCAACGAGCTCGGTCATGTCGTCGGATACAGTTCCACCGGAGTCGGCGGACCGCAGCATGCGTTCCTGTGGACGCCGACCGCCGGCATGCGGGATCTGGGGACGCTCGGCGGCGCGACCAGCCTCGCCTACGCGGTCAACAACTCGGACGTCGTCGTCGGCATCAGCGATACCGCCACGCCCGGCGTGCGGCACGCCTTCCGGTGGACGGCGGCGACCGGCATGATCGACCTCGGCACGCTCGGCGCCGCCAACACCAACAGCATCGCCAGCGGCATCAACGATGCCGGCCACATCGTCGGGCAGTATCGCAACGCCTCCAACCTGCTGCGCGCATTCGTGTGGACGCCGGGTCAGGGCATGGTCGATGTCGCGTCGGGCGGTGCCGACGACATCAACGAGGCCGGCCAGATCTCCGGGCAGGGGCCGGTCGTGTGGAGCGGGCCGTCGCGCGATCTCGCCGTCGACTTCGGTCCGGGCGGCGGTCTCTGGCTGCAACGGCGTGGCACCATCTGGCGCCTGCTGCACCCGCTCAGCCCGGCGGCGCTGGCGCGTGGCGACTTCGACGGCAACGGCCTCGATGACCTGGTCGTCGACTTCGGCTCGCCGGTCGGCGTCTACATCTGGATGAATCACGCCACCTGGGTGTTCCTCCACGGTCTCAGTCCGACGCTGATGACCGCGGGAAACCTGGACAACACCGGCGGGGACGAGTTGATCGTCAACTTCCCCGGCTTCGGCGTGTGGGCGTGGCGCAACAACAGCAGCTGGACGCAGCTCCACGGACTCGAGGCGACGGTGCTCGCCACCGGGAATCTCGATGGGGTCGCCGGTGCCGAGTTGGTCGTCAACTTTCCCGGTTCCGGCACCTGGGTCTACCGCAACAACAGCACCTGGTCGCTCCTGCAGGCCAATGCGACCAAGATCCTCGCCGTCGACCTCGACAGCAGCGGTCGCACCGACCTGGTCCTCGACCTGCCCGGCCAGGGGCTGTGGCTCTATCGCAACGACGCGTCCTGGATCCAGATTCACGGACTCAGTGCCGTGCACCTGGCGGCGGGCAACATCGACAGCACGCCCTACCCGGATCTGGTGATCGATTTCGGCGCCCCGCTCGGCCTCTGGACGTTGCGCAACAGCGTCACCTGGGGGCTGCTGAACGCGACCAGCGAATCGATCGCGGTCGGCGATATCGACGGCAACGGACGGGACGACATCGCGATCGATTTCGGGGCCGGGGTCGGCCTGTGGTTGTACTCGAACGACAGCGCGTGGCTGCAGGTGAACGGCACGAACCCCGACAGCGTGCTCGTGGGTCGCCTCCACTGACGCGTCGCCGGCGCCGCGGGCGGTCAGCCGCCGCTGCGCGTCGGCACAGGCGCCGCGATCGGATTCCCGAGCGACCTGAGCATCCGGTAGTGCGAGCGTATCGCCGCCCCGAGCGTGTCGTGGGAATGGTAGGGCACGCCGTGGTCGGCTGCCACCGCGCGGACGATACCGCTGATCCGCGGGTAGTGGATGCTGCACACCTTCGGGAAGAGATGATGCTCGATCTGGTGGTTCAGGCCGCCGACGAACCACGACACCGCCCGATTCCGCTCGGCGAAGTTCGCGGTCGTTTCCATCTGGTGAATCGTCCACGCCTGTGCCATCCGCCCATGGTCGTCGGCCACCGGGTGCGCGGTCGGCTCGACGACGTGGGCGAGTTGGAACACGACGCCCAGGATGAGTCCGGCGGTGGCGTGCATCGCCAGGTAGCCGATGATGATCTGCCCGGTCGACAGCGGCAGGACCCACAGCGGGATCACGAGCGTGTAGGTGTAATACACCGCCTTCATCACCAGCAGCTTCACCACCTCGGCCGGCGGGTGCACCGGGTGCCTGAACGGCCCCAGCGGGCGCTTCAGGAACTGCTGGTAGTCCTTGACGAACGCCCAGCTCAGGCTCGAGAAGCTGTACGCCACGAATCCGTAGATGTGCTGATAACGATGCACCAGGCGGAGCGGCGCCTGTGGTGAGAGTCGCAGCAGCGGCGACGCGTCCAGATCGTCGTCGACGCCATGAATGTTCGTGTACGTGTGGTGGATCACGTTGTGCGTCAACTGCCACATGTAGCCGTTGGCGCCGATCACGTCGAAGGTATAGCCGAGCAGCCGGTTGACCCATGGACGCGACGCATAGGCGCCGTGCAGGGCGTCGTGGCCGACGCAGAAGCCGAGGCCGGCCGTGCCGATACCCATGAGCATCGCAAGACCGAGCATCGTCCAGGGCCCGCCGACGCCGGCCAGGATGCATCCGTACGCTCCGAAGGTGACGATGAACATGATCACGGTCTTGCGGATCATGGCGGCATTGGCCTTCATGGAGAGCCGGTTGTCGTCGAAGTAGGCGTGGACGCGTCGCGTCACCTCGTCGCCGAACTGCGACATGGCACGTGACGGGAACAGGACGCGGGTGCGTGGCAGGTGGGTCAAGGGTGAGGCGATTATATCCAGATCCGCCGATCACCCTGGCCGCAGGGGCGCGGCGTCCGCCCTTCCCGGCCGGTGGTCATTTGATCTCCCACTGTGCATCGGGCACCGCCGGCAGCAGCCCGGCACCCAGCAGCGTCGTGCCGTTCATCTGCCACCAGGCATTCTGGCCGGTGACCGCCCGCCAGATGAAGTCGGCGCGGTTGTCGCCGTCGACGTCCTGCACGTGGACCAGCGTCCAGGCCCACGGGCTGACGTTCGGCAGGTAGCCGCCGCCGACGATCGTCGGACCATCCATCAGCCACAGGGCGTTGTGGCCGATGTCCTCGGTGTTCCGCCAGACGATGTCGGCGCGATCGTCACCGTCGACATCGGCCATGCCGGCCACCGCCCAGCCCGACTCGCTGACGCTGGGCAGGGCGGCGCTGGCGGTCATCGCCGCGTTGGCGATCAGCCAGATCGCGGTGCCGCCGCCGCTGCCGAGTTCGCGCCACAGCAGGTCGCTGGTCGCGTCCCGATTCAGGTCGCCGATGCCGGCGAGTCGCCAGCCGGACAGTTCCGGCAGCGGCCGCAGCCCCTTGACCGCGCCACCGTCGAGCAGCCACACGGTGGTCCGACCGCTGCTGACGAACGTGCCGCTGGCGGCGTCCCACGTGAGCTGCTCCCAGACGAGGTCCCGGTGGGCGTCGCCGTCCAGGTCGCCGGTGCCGGCGAGGCGCCACTGCAGCGTCGCCGAATCGACCAACGACGGCAGCAGCCACGCTTCGAGGATCGCCGCACCACGCATCAACCACACGGCGTTGGTGCCGTTGGTGTGCCGCCACAGCAGATCGGCGTAGCCGTCGCCGTCGAAGTCGTCACTGGCGGCGATGCGGAAGCCACTGTCGGGCACGGCTGTCAGGAACGACGCGGCGCCGACCGTCGCGCCGTGCAGTTGCCACAGCGCGTTGTCACCGGTGACGCGATGGCGCCAGACGATGTCGCTGCGGCGGTCGCCATCGAGATCGTAGGGCTCGGCGACGAGCGCCGGAGCCGTGTCCTTCTCGACCGCGCCGATGTCGCACACCGTGGCCGCGGCCGGCAGCACATGATTGCGCTGATCGCGGGTGATGTCGGCGCCGTAGGCATTCACGCAGGGGGCCGCGGCACCCGCATCGATCGCCGGACTGTTGATGCCGGGGACCATCGTCTGGGTCTGGCCGCCGTTGAACTGCAGCGGCAGGAACAGGGCGTCGCCGACAATCGGCGACGGGCCGGTCGTCGCGCAATCGAGCAGGCCGAACAGGTTCGGTCCGGTCAACGTCAGTGGTCCGGTGCACTCGCTCGGGGTGGCCAGCCAGAACGTCGTGAAGATCATCCGCTGGTTGCCCATGACCAGCGTATGGCTCAGCCGCACGTCGGCCGTCGTCCCGACCTCACCGGCCGTCACCGCGATGCCGCCACCGATGCCGTCGCCGCTCTGATCCGCGTCGGCCAGATTGGCCGACAACGTCACGTGGGCGAGCACCGACGTGCCGGCGGTCGCCGGACTGGCGGCTTTGCCATTGAAATACAGGGCCCCTCCGGAGTCGGCGGCCTGATTCAGGGCGAACGTCGAGCGCGTGGCGTGCAGCGACGCCGTGGCATCGACGAAGACGGCGCCACCGCGCGTCCCGGCGTTCTGGCTGAAGGTCACGGAATCGAGTTCGAGGTCGCCGGCGACCAGTTCGAGCGCCCCGCCGCGGCTGCCGGTGTTGCCACGGAAGGTCGTCCGGCGAATCCGGTGATGCGGTGCCGGACTGGCGGGGCCGGTCAGCAGCACGGCGCTGCCGTGGACGGCCCGGCCGTCGTTGTCGCGGACCGTGCTGCCGGTCATCGTCACCGGCCCGTCGCGCCAGCGCAGGACGGTGCCGGAATTGGCCAGCGTGACCGCATCGAGCGCCAGCGTCCCACGGCCGTCGATCGCCGTCGAGGCGTGCGCGACGGTGATGCCGGCCAGGCGCACCGACTTCTCGCTGCTGCCGGAGAAGTCGAACAGGCCGCTGCCGGATGCCTCGATGGTCGTGGCGCCGGCCCCGGCGCCGAGGATGTGCAGCCGGCCGCGCCCGGTGAACGGGATGGCCGCGGCGGCCGGCGTGAGGGTCACGAGCGGCACGTCGATGATGATCGTCACTTCGGGGAGCGGGCCGGCACCGCCGGACGGCATCAGTGCGCCAGCTTCGGCGACGGCGCGGCGGAGCGTGCAGACCGCGTTGCCGGTGGCGGTTTCGCAGACCCCGCTGCCGACGTTCACCCCGAGCATGTCGCTGGCATCGTTCACGACGAACGTCGTCTCGGCCGCCGCCGGCGCGGCACACCATGCCAGCGCCGCCACCGTCGCCACGAACGCGCGGGTCACCTGGATCGTCACTACTTGATCTCCCAGTTGGGGTCGGGCACCGCGGTCAGGAACTCGGCGGCCAGAATGAGCTTGCCGTCCATCCGCCAGCGTGCGTTCTGGCCTCCGTAGCCGGACCGCCAGATGACGTCCGCCTTGTTGTCGCCGTCGGTATCGACGACGTGCACGAGCGACCACTGTTCGGGGGCGACGGTCGGCAGCGTGCCGGAGTCGGCCAACGCACTGATGCCGGTCATCAGCCAGACGGAGGTCAGCCCGCCGCCGG
The DNA here is from genome assembly GCA_902825985.1 of uncultured Acidobacteriota bacterium. Taxonomy (GTDB): domain Bacteria; phylum Acidobacteriota; class Vicinamibacteria; order Vicinamibacterales; family CAVVIG01; genus VFZL01. The sequence continues at coordinate 70,114 of CADEDC010000016.1, forward strand.
CGTCGTTGCGCCAGACGGCGTCGGCGCGATTGTCGCCATCGAGATCGACGAAGGCGGCAACCGTCCAGTCGGCGGATCGGCCCGGCAGCGTGACGACCGCGGTGGAGGCGGCGTTCGCCATCAGCCACAGTTCCGTGCCGCTGCCGCCGACCTCACGCCACAGCAGGTCCGCCGTGCCGTCCTGATTGGCGTCCGCGACGCCGGCGAGCAGCCAGCCGGCATGCGAGAGCGGACGGACGCCGCGAACCGCACCGCCGTCCATCAACCACACGGTCAGGTCGCCGGTGCTCTCGAGGCCATTCACGTCGCGCCGCATCCGCTCCCACACGATGTCGGCGCGCGCGTCGCCATCCAGGTCGCCGAGGCCGGCCACCCGCCATTCGTACGGGGCGAGGTCCGGCAGGTCGGGCAGCATCGCCCCCTCGCGAATCGTACTGCCGTCCATGAGCCACACCGCGTTGCGCGCCAGGCCGGGCAGGCGCCACAGCAGGTCGGCCCGGCCGTCGCCGTCGAAGTCACCGCTGCCGACGATGGTGTAGTCGACCGTCGGCACGGTGGTCAGGAAGGCGGGACTGGCAATCGCGCCACCGTTCATCGTCCACAGCGCGTTCTGGCCGGTGGGTCGATAGCGCCAGACCAGGTCGGCTTTCCGATCGCCGCTGAGATCGTAGGGGCGCGCCAGCAGGGCGGGAACGCTGCCGCGCTCGACCGCACCGAGGTCGCAGTTGGTGCCGGCAGCCGGCAGCACGTGGTTGCGCTGGTCGCGCGTCAGCGGCAGGCCGAACGCGTCGAGGCACGGCGCCGGATTGCCGGCATTCACCGTCGGGCTGAAGATGCCGGGCGACGTGGTCGGGGTCCAGCCGCCGTTGCTGACGGTGAACGCCAGGAAGAAGGCATCGGCGACCATCGGCGCCGGACCGTCGATGGTGCAGTCGACGACGCCGAACATGTTGGGGCCGGTGGCGACGATCGGACCATCGCAGTCGCCCGGCGCCGGGAAGAACACGCCGCCGATGAACGCGGTCTTCTCGTTGCCCATCACGATGGAGTGGGTGATCGCGACGTCGGCCGCGATGCCGGTTCGACCGTCCACCCAGACGGCGATGCCGGGTCCGCGGCCGAAGCCGTTGCGGTCGACGTCCGACTGATTCGCCGTCAGCGTGTTGTGGGCGAGCACCGCGGTGCCGGCGAGCGGCAGCAGCCCGTCGTTCGTGTCGCGGCCGCCGAAGAAGATGCCGCCGCCGGAATCCGACGCCGTGTTGCTGATGAACGTGGCGTTGGTCGATCGCAGCCCGGCGAACGCCGCCAGCGCCAGGGCGCCGCCCGACACCGCCTGATTGCTGCTCAGGGACACGTTCTCGAGCACCAGCAGGCCCATGCGCATGCGGATGGCGCCACCCAGGCTGCCGCGATTGCCGTGAAAGGTCGACTGGCGGATGCGCACGTGGTACCAGGTCGGCGCGCTGCCGGTGATGAGCAGGCCGCCGCCCTCGGCGGTGGTGACGCCGTTGTTGCGGACGTCGACACCACTCATTCGGGCGTCGCCGCTCCAGATGATGCCGCGTTGCGAGTCGCGCACCGCCACGTGCTCGAGCGCGAGCGTGCCGGACCCGGTGAGCGGCTCCGCCGCGTGCTGGAGGGTGAAGCCGCTCAGCCGGGCGCTGGTGACGAGCAGTTCGAAGGCGCTGGCCGTCGACGCCTCGATGATGGTGGCGTCGATGCCGGCACCGAGCACCGTCAGTGCGCCGGCGCCGGCGACGCGCAGGCGCGGCGACGCGGCGTTCAGCGTGATCGTCCCAGGAGCGAGCACGATGGTGACGTCACCGGGCGGCTGTCCCGGCGCGTCGGGGAGCAACGCGTCGGCTTCCGCCAGCGCTCGTCGAAGGGTGCAGATCTGGGTGCCGGCGGCGGTCTCGCAGATGCCGTTGCCGACGTTCGTGCCCAATGCGTCGGCCGCACTGTTGACGACGAACGTGGTCGCCGCGGCGGCGGGCGCCACACCCAGCCGCCACAGGAGCACCACGCCGGCCGCCGCTCGACACAGGTGAATCCAACCGACTGCCGGCATCTGTACCTCGTCTCCGAAGAAGCAGGGAACGGTGACGTCGGCCGCTGCATCAGACGTTCCAGTCAGCTGCCACTGCACGAAACGGCGCGGATCCACCTCTCTCGCGGCATGGATTTCCATCTGTGAAGGCCGGCCCGTGTGTCGCGGAGACGCTGACCAAAGGCGCGGTCTTCGCGTGTTTCCCCGTCTTGGATCCCAAAAGTCAATCTTCAAGACGACATTCCAGACTCGCCGTGGTGCCCCGCCCAAGGATGAGGTTCATAAGGAAACCGAAATAAATCGTTTGGAGCTCGTCTGGGCCCGGGCGTACACTCCCCCGGCTCTGAGATCTGTCTTCTGCTCTGGATCGTGGTCGCGGCATGGACGGCCGCAAAAGGAGAGGAACGATGAGAGTAATCCTGAAGGTCTGTGCGACGGTGCTGGTCGGCGGATTCGTGCTGGTGCCCCCCGTGTCGGCGCAGGCCATCGATGACACGCCGATCGACCCGATCGCGGTCGAGAACGGGTCGGCCGGCTGGTTCCCGTCGATCTATGGCCCCGACGATCAGCTCGGTTCGCTCAACGAAGTGACGCCGAGGAAGACGATGGAGGCGTGGAGGCTCATCAAACCGAACAAGAACCGGCCGATCAAGAGCTACAACCTGGGCGAGGTGATGGAGCAGGGCATCAACGCCTTCGGCACCCGCGTCTACGAACAGACACGCGTCGGACCCATCCCCGGGCCGGACTTTGGTGGTGACAACGACATCGTCGGTGTCGAAGAGCGCATCAACACCACCTACCAGATCGCGACTCAGGTGGACGGGCTGCCGCACATCGGCGTGCGTTCGGTCTTCTACAACGGCTTCACTGCGGCCGACCTCATGGCCGATGGCCCCAGTGGCGTCGCAGTGCTCGGTCAGGAACACGTGAATCCGTTCGTCACGCGCGGCGTGCTGCTCGACGTGCTCGCGGTCAAGATGAAGCAGAACGACGGATCGGCGCTGGGCGAACCGATCAATGGGCGGCCGGTGCTGAGGGACAGCTACCGCATCACGGTCGAAGACCTGCAGGACGCCATGGAGTTCGGCGGCATCAAGGAGATCACGCCGGGCGACGTGGTGATCATCCGCACCGGCTGGTCTGCCCTGTACGGCACCGACGCCTCGCAGCGGGCCAAGTACATCGGACTGGAGCCTGGCATCTACCTGCGCGAAGCGCGCTGGCTGGCGCAGTTCCGTCCGGCCATCGTGGCCAGCGATGCCCCGGCGCTCGAGGTGCTGCCGGCCCCGGCCCCGTGGACCGGCCTGCAGCTCTTCCCCGTGCACCAGGAGCTGCTGACCCATCACGGCATCCGCATCGGTGAAGCGTTCAACAGCGAGGAACTGTCTGCCGATCGCGTCTATGAGTTCGTGTTCTTCTACACCCCGCAGCGCGGGAAGGGCGCAACGGCCTCGAACACGGCACCGGCCGCGCTCGGCCAGCCGGCGCGCCAGAAGCCCACGAAGTAGGACGACCACCCACGTCGGCGGCCGGACCGGTGGTCCGGTCGCCGCTCATCCCCGGGGCTCACGGGCGCGCCGCTACCGCAGGTCGCCAATCGCGGCCGTGAACTGGATGTCGCGGCGCTGCTTGACCTGCTGCCCGTCCGCTGCCTGCACGACGAGGCGGTCGACGCCGACGCTGACCGGGGTGAACGGCGCACCCGGACGGCGCTTGACGATCAGCTTCATCTTGCCCGACACCACCTTCCAGATCGCCGGTGTCTCGGTCGGCTTCGCCCCCTCGTCGCAGTAGGGGAACGACTCGCGCGGCGCGTCGGACACTTCGAGTTCGGCCGTCACCGCCGGATTCGCCGGACCGATGTCGATGTCGGTCGAGCCATTCCTGATCGTCACGCGGCGCTGATCGATCCGGATGACCAGCACCTCGGTCCGCGCGTCGTTCCAGGTATACAGCAGCAGCCCGCCACAGCCGGACGCCTCGCGGAACTGCAGCGTCGGACCGGCCGGCGGCGGCGGCTGCCCGGCCAGTCCGGCGGGGGGCCACGCGACGGCGATCGGCGCGGCGGCGGCGACACAGATCGCGGCGGCGGGGATCAGGGTGCGCACAACGGGCATGGACTACTCCCTCGCCGATGTCGGCGTGGACGCCGCGGCGGCCGCCGCCAGTTCGGCAATCAACCGTTCGTCGCAGCCGGCTTCGCGCAGCACCTGCACCGTGTGCTCACCCAGTCGCGGCGCCGGACGGCCGGTGACCGGCGGCGTCGCCGACATCTTCACCGGCGCGCCGAGCGTCTGCAGCGTCCCGAGCGTCGGGTGTGCCGTCTCGACGACCATGCCGCGCGCCCGGACCTGCGGGTCGCGGAACACCTGGTCGTAATTGTTGATCGGTCCGCACGGGATGTCGTGCTCGTCGAACAGCTTCAGCCAGTGCGACCGTGGGTGCTCGAGGGTCACCGCCTCGATGAGGCTGGCGAGCGTCTCGCGATTGTGCACGCGATGGGTGTCGTCGCGATAGTCGGGATGCGCCGCCCACTCGGCGTGTCCGAGCAGGCTGCAGAGGCGGACGAACAGCCGATCGTTGGCCGCCGCCACGGTGATGAATCCGTCGGCGCACCGCATCGCCTGGTACGGCGCGCTCATCCGATGCGCCGACCCCATGGCCTGCGGCACGCGACCGGTGGCGAAATACTCCGTCGCCTCCCAGACGGAGAGTGCCACACCGGCTTCGAGCAGCGACGTATCGATATGCTGCCCACGGCCGGTGCGCTGTCGATAGAGGAGCGCCGCCAGGATGCCCGAGAGGGCGAACAGGCCGGCCCCCAGGTCGGTCAGCGGCAGACCGGCCTTGACCGGCGGTCCGTCGGGACTGCCGGTCACCGACATGATCCCGGACACCCCCTGCGCGACGAGGTCGAAGCCGCCCTTGATGGCGTCGGGTCCGGTGGCGCCGTAACCGGAGATCGACGCGTAGACGAGGCCTGGGTGCCCGGCGCTGAGCGTGGGATAGTCGAGGCCGAACCCCTTCATCACGCCGGGACGGTAATTCTCGATGAGTACGTCGCACGTCCGCACCAGGCGGCCGAACGCCTCGCGCGCGGCCGGCTGCTTGAGGTCGAGGACGATGCCGCGTTTGCCGCGATTGACGGCATTGAAACTGGCGCTGTCGGCGCCCCGGGCGCCGGCCATCCGCCGCGTCGAATCGCCGGCCGGCGGCTCCACCTTGATTACGTCGGCACCCATGTCGCATAGTTGCATCGCGCAGAACGGTCCTGCCATCACCTGCGTGACGTCGAGGACGCGGATGCCGGCCAGGGCGCGATCGGGCGGCGCCAGGGCTCCTGTCTCGCTCATCGTCGGCTCAACGGTCTCATCGGTGCTCATCGGTGCTCATCACGCACGCGTCGTGCGCTCATCGTGACTGTGTCTACTGCTTCGGGAGTCTGACGTGTCCACACCCTGGGTCCTGTTCGAGATCGACGGCGTCGTCGCCTACCTGACGATCAACCGTCCCGACGCGCGGAACGCGATGACGTGGGAGATGTACGAAGCGCTGGTCGCCGCCTGCGAGGCGGTCGACGCCAGCGACACCGTCCGCGTCCTCGTCCTCCGCTCGGCCGGCGACAAGGCATTCATATCGGGCACCGACATCAGCCAGTTCACCCAGTTCACGACGCCCGAGGCGCCGCTGGACTACGAACGACGGATGGATTCGATTATCGATCGACTCGAGCGCGTCCGCGTGCCGACGATCGCCCAGGTGCAGGGGGTGGCGGCCGGCGGCGGCTGCGCCATCGCCCTGGCCTGCGACATGCGGGTCTGCTCGCCCGAGGCGCAATTCGGCGTCCCGATCGCGCGAACGCTCGGGAATTGCCTGTCGGCGGCGAACTACGCCCGCCTCGTCGACCTCATCGGTCCGGCCCTGACCAAGGAAATTCTCTTCACCGGACGCCTGATCGACGTCACCGAGGCGCAGTCGCTCGGCCTCGTCACGCGGCTGGCGCCGCAGAGCGCGCTGGATGCCGCGGCCCGGACGCTGGCGAAGACGATCGCCGGCCACGCGCCGCTCACCATTCACGCGACCAAGGAAGCGGTCCGGAGAATCCAGGCGCACCGGCGCATCGATCCCGACCTGGCGAACGACCTCGTGACGATGTGCTATACCAGCGACGACTTCAAGGAAGGCGTCGCGGCGTTCCTCGCGAAGCGGCCGCCGCAGTGGCAGGGACGGTAGCGTCCATCCGCGACCTCGGCGTCCGCCCCTGGCTGGACCGCGCCAAGGCGCCGACGCCGCCAGGCACGTGGACTGCCGCTCCTCGCCGACTCGTGGTGACGAGCGCCGCGACCCGGCGATTCATGGCCGCCGGCGGCCGCCGCTAGTCCGGCAGGCTGAACGCGATGACGGCATCGCCGCCCTGCGGGTCGAGCGCGCCATGGCCGCCGCACGACACGGCGATGAACTGGCGCCCGGCAACCTGATAGGTCATCGGTGCGGAATTGCAGCCGGCGCCGGTCCGGAAGCTCCACACGCGATCGCCGGTCCGCGCGTCGTAGGCATCGAACCAGCCTGTCGTGCGGCCGGCGAACACCAGTCCGCCGGCCGTGGCGAGCACGCCGCCGGCGAGCGGTTGATCGGTGCGCTGCGTCCACATCACCTTGCCGGTGGCCGGATCGACCGCCGCCACGTTGCCGAAGCGCTCGCCGCTGCGCGGTTGATCGCGCGGCAGGAAGTAGCCGGGAATCGACTGGTTCACCGAATACAGGAAGCCGGTGTCGGCGCTGTAGGCGCCCGGCGACCAGATCGTGCCGGCCACGCCGCCCTTGAACAGGTTCGAGCCTGCCGGTCCGCCGACCGTTCCGTCGACCGGCATGTAGTTGTCCGATCGGGTCAGCAGGGCGCCGGTGGCACGGTCCCACACATACAGGTTGGCCATGCCGGTGAACTTCCCGACGGCCTCGACCGTCCTGCCCTCCCGGGTCAGTTCGAACAGGATCGGCGGAGTGGGTCCGGACGCGCCCCAGATGTCATGCGGCAGGAACTGATAGCACCAGGCCGCCTGGCCATCGGCGATCCGGATCGCGCAGACGGAATTGGTCCACCGCATGTCGCCGGGGTGTGGCTCCGATGGCGGCGGAAAGGCCGTCGGGTCAGGCCCCCCCGTCGACACATACACGAGCCCGCGCGCGGCGTCGACGGTCGGCGTCATCGGCGCACTGGCGCCGCCGGTCTTCCAGCCATCCGCCAGCCGCGCCTGGTTCTTCTTCTCGTTGGCGATATCGCGGCCGAGGTGGATCTCCGGGCGGCCCGGCAGCGTCTCCACCCAGTCGCCCCACCAGCCGCCCTCCTCGGGCGACGGGATGGCGTACCACGTCCACAACAGCGTTCCGGTGTCCGCGTCGTAGGCCTGCACGGCGCCGCGATCGACGAACGAGATCCCTTGAATCAGCGTACCGCCGACCACCACCGGCGCTCCGGTCAGCCGCGGCGACGGCGTCTTCGTCTCGAAGACCGTCTTCCCCGTCGACCGCTCGAGGGCCAGGATGCTGCCGTTCAGCGTCCCGACGTATACGCGATTACCGTACAGCGCGACGCCGCGATTGGGGCCGAAATGGCTCGGCAGGTGGAGGTCCTCAGTGGCGGCGGTACCGCTCGCCTGTTCCTTGATGGACACCTGCCAGGTGACCTCACCCGTCGTCGAATCGAGCCGGATCACCCGCTGCACGCCGCCCTCGGCCGGCGTCACGACATACATCTCGCGGCCGAGGACCAGCGGCGTGTTCTCGAACGAGCCGACCACGCCGGTCTGCGCGATCCAGGCGGGCCGCAGCCGCGCCACGGTGTCACGATTGATCTGCGCCAGCGGCGAATAGCGGGTCTGCCCCCAGTCACCGCCATAGGTCGGCCAGGTGTCGGTCCTGGCGCGGTGACCGTCGCGTAACAGTTCGTCAGTCACTGCTCCGACTGGCGGCGCGGGCGCGGCACTCGACGACGCCATGGGCGCCGCGGTCGACATCCCGGCGGCCGGGTCGGCCGTCGTCGGCGCGCCGCCATCGCCGCATGCGATCGACGCCGCGATGAGCAGCGCCGCGGCGAGCGACGGCGACGCCAGGCGAGCGGCAGCCTGGCCAGGGGAAGAGGTCGCGACCGGCACACGTATCACATGGACTCCAGTACGCCTAGAACAGCCCGCCGCCGATCGTCAGTCCGACCGCGAACTCGCGCCCCGGCGACGGCTCGAAGTAGCGATCGGCCAGCGAGTTGACGATGGCCGACGAGTTGTAGCGTTCGTTGAAGACGTTGTCGATCGAGAAGAATGGCCGCACCCGCACCTGCTTCCAGGTCCGGTCGACGCCCCACCGGAGGTCGACGACACGGTAGGCCCAGTTGGCAATGGTGTTCGCGCTGTTCACGGGATAGGCGTCGATGAACCGGACCTGCGCCGACGAGAAAAGGCCGAACGCCGCATCGTAGGTGGCGCCGGCGACAACCTGATGGGGCGGCGCCCCCGGCTCGGTCTTGCCGGTGAAGTCGCCCTCAGGGGCCACGAAGTCGGCGAAGCTGAAATCCTGGAGGGTGTACGCGAACCGCCCCTTCAGCCGGGTCGTCGGCGTCCACTCGAGCAGCACCTCGAGGCCGTTGCGCGTCACCCGTCCGGCGTTGCGGAAGTACGCCTGCTCATCAGCCCGCTGGAAACGGACCAGTGCGTCGGTCAGCCGCGATCGATACCCTGCCACCTCGAAGCGGAGTCGGGAAGCCGGAATCGCCCCTCGCGCGCCGACTTCGATGCTACGCAGGTTCTCCGGTCCGAGTTCGTTGTTGAATCCACCTTCGTTCGTGGCGCGATTCGACAGCTCGACCGTCGTCGGCGTCTGGTACGCCGTCGCAGCATTCGCGTAGAGATTCAGCCACGATGTCGGCGTGAAGGTGACGCCAGCCATCGGACTCACCGCAGACAGCGTCCGGCTGCCTGACTGATCCCCGTTGCTGAGGAATCGATCGGTCGCCGTGAAGTCGTAGTGATCGTAGCGGGCGCCGCCGCTCAGGTGCCAACGCTCGCTCAGGCGTGCGCCGAGCAGCACGAACGGGCTGAGCGAGAGCACCTCCTCGCGCTGCGCCAGCCGCTGGGCGCCGACCCGTGTGAATCGCCCGCCCGTCGGCACGCCGTCGTTGCCGTACTCGGCGCGATCGTCGTCCTGCGACGACACGTCGAACCCGGTCGTCCAGGTCACCGGTATCCGGCCTGCCGTGGAGGTGCCGGCGTACTCGGATCGGAGGCCCGTCGCCCGTCGGTTCACCGTGACGACGGCCGCCGGAATCGGATTCCAGACGTCGCGGCCAAGCGTCCAGACGGTGGCCCGCACCGTGTGGCCGGGGCTCAGCTCGTGCTGCACGGTGACGCCGCCCTGCTGCTGCGTGGTGGCCTCGCCCCAGCCCTGCGTGAACGCCTGCGGGCGAACGCTCGTCGGATTGCTCCGCGCATCGGCCAGCGTGATCGTGCTGGCGCTCTCCCCGAACGGCAGGTCGTACAGATTGAACACGGCACGGACGTCCGTGCGGCTCGAGATCGCGGCGCGGACGACGACGTTGGCGCGGCGGACGTCGGCACGACTGTGCTGCCGAAAACCGTCGCTCTCCATGCGGCTCGCGTTCACGAGGTAGCTGACGCGGCCGGCGCCGCCGCTCGCCTTGAACTGCTGCTGGCGGTAGCCGTAGCTGCCGAACTGCACGTCGGGCTGTACCATCAGGTGGCCGGACCCGGGGAATTCGGACTGCAGGTTGATGACCCCGCCGGCCGAGTTGCCGTACAGCACCGAACTGGGGCCGCGCAGCACCTCGACGCGGCCGAGCGACCCGAGGTCGATGTTGGTCGGCTCCGTCGTCCCATCCGCCATCGTCATCGGCACGCCGTCCTGGAGGATCTGCACGCCGCGCATGCCGAAGCGCGACAGCGGCGCGCGGATGGCGAAGCGAACACCGCCCGACAGGCTGAAGTTGCGGCGGTTCTCGACGAACATCCCGGGCAGTCCCATGAACGCCTCGGCCGGGGAGGCGCGGCGCTGAAACGACTGGATCGTGTCGCCCTGGATGACCGAGACCGCGTTGGGAACGCGCGATGGATCCTCGACCGTGCGGGTGACGGTGACCGTTTCGGTGAACGGCGACAGGTCCAGCCTGATGTCGCGCAGTTCGGCGCCACCCGCCGCGACCGTGACCGTCGAGCGGTGCGTGCCGAAGCCGGACAGCGACGCCTCGATCGCGTACTCGCCCGGCGGCAGCGACACGGTGTAGGTGCCGACGTCACTCGACACGACGGTCCGCGTCGGACCGGCCGACGTCGGTGCGATGGTGACGGTGACGCCGGGCAACACGCTGTCGTTGACGTCGCGAATCGTTCCGGACAGCCTGGCGGACGTCGACTGCGCACGCAGCAATGGCGGCGCCGCGACCGTCCAGACTGTCAGCGTGACGATAACTGCCAGGAACGGGAATCGGCGAGCGCGGCGATGCTGTCGCATGGCGCGACATGTTACCTGCTCTGACTGGAGGGCGCCACGCCCGCGCCGACGGTGCCTACAGCGAGACCTGCAGCGCCATACGGAATGATCGCGGGATGGCGGCGTGAAAGTGGATGTCCTGCACCGGCGCCGGCTCGTCCCTGAGGCGCGACTCGAAGAAATAGTCGATGTCAGACACCCTTGCGTCGAGCACGTTGAAGCCGGTCAGGTTCAGTCGGATCCGGTTGCTGAACTTGTAGCCCACCTCGATGTTGAGCACCGATGTGGACCTGGAACGGACGCTGTTGTCTTCCACCAGGGAGCGCGGACCGAAGTGCCGCAGCCGGAGGCTGCCGAACCCGCCGGCGTTCACGCCGGCCGGCGGATTCACCGCGATGCCGGCTGCGATCACCCGATTGAGCGCGCCCGGCACGTAGTCCTCTCCGACGGGGACGTCGACGTAGCGGGCCCGCGAGAGCGACAGGTCGACGTCGATGGTCGTCCAGGCGTTCGGGTACGAGTAGTTGGTGATCTCGACACCGCGCCGCTGGCTCGCCGGTCCGGCCTCGGTGCTGCCGGAATCACCGACGTAGACGAGTTCGGAGTCGAAGCCGAGATACCAGAACGTCGCCGTCGTCTGCATGCGGCGAACCGCAACCGTTCGTACGCCGACTTCGGCGCCCTTGGCACGGGCGAATGCCGGCGAGGCCTGGGCGGCCTCGCCGGTGAGCGGATCGACCCGTGCGAGGATGCCGAGCCCCGAGTTGGAGTGGAACCCGAAGCCCCAGTTGGCGTACGCCTCCGTCCCCTTCCAGGGGCCGAACGCCGCGGACACCTTCGGGCTCGCGATGGCGGCGGTCGTCCGTCCCGAGTTCAGCGGATCGTTCGACATGACGTTCCAGTGATACAGGTCGCCGCGCAGTCCGAGCGTCGTGCGCACCGTGCGGCTCCACTCCACTTCGGACTGCCCGAACACACTCGTCGACGCCTGGTTCACCTCGTCGGCCCGGGTGGTCGACAGCCGCACCGTCTCGCGCGTGCGGTACAGGCCGAGTGGACCGCCGACGACATCACTCCGGAGGTCGGCGCCGAACGCGTTCTCGGTCGGCTTGCCGCCGATCTTCAGCATCTTGCGATGCGTCAGCTTCGCACCGGAGGTCCAGCGCCGTTCGTACTGCTCGAACTGATCGCCGTTCACCGGATCGTTCAGGAAGTAGGTGAAGTTGTGGAACAGCTGGACGCCATAGCGCTGGACGTACGCGGTCAAGCGCGTCGAGTCGTTCGCCCTGGATTGCTGCCAGTCGAACGCACCGCTGTAGCGGAACGTCTCACCGCCATCCGTCTCTTCGATGAAGCCGAAACGGTCGATGGTGCCGGCATCGACGGCGCGCCGCGGGATCTGATCGGTCGCATGCCAGTGGTTCGAGAACCCCATGAAGGTGGCCGAGAAGCCGCTGCGCGCGTCCCCCTGGCTGTAGCGGAGCACGGCGTTGTACTTGTCCTTGTTGTTCGGACTGAGCCATGGACCGTTGTCCCGCTCCCATTCGAACGCGCTCAGCAGGTGCCCGGCGCCGACGGTCGGCGAGACCGCCGCGAGCACGCGCTCGTAGTCGAACGACCCGCCGGTGACCGTGAGGATCGGCCGATCGAGGCTGTTGAAGTAGTTGATGTTCGCCGAACCGGCTGACGAGAAATCGCCGCCTTCCGCGTAGTACGGCCCCTTGCGGAACTGCACGCCGCTGACGAGTTCGGGAATCAGGAAATTGGAGTCGGCATAGCCCTGCGCGTGCGCGTGCGTCGGCATGTTGACCGGAACGCCGGCAATGGTCTGGGCGAAGTCGAATCCATGATCGAGGTTGAAGCCGCGCAGGTAGTACTGGTTGGCCTTGCCTTCGCCGCTGTGCTGACTGATGACCATGCCCGGCACGGTTTCGAGCACCTCGCTGGCACGGTTCAGCGGACGGACGGCCAGCTGCGCCGCGGTAATCGCGCCCTCGCTGCCGGCGCCGGCGATCCCCACCAGGTTCTCCGCCGGATTCTCGATTTCGGCCAGATTCCGGAAGGTGCGCGGCGCCGTGATGACAATGTCGGCGCTTGCCGCGACGAACAGCGTCCCGTCGACGGTGACCGTGCCGCCCGCCGCCACCATGACGGTCTTGCGGACGGTGCTGAAGTTGATCAGGCGGAAGGTGACTTCGGCCGCACCGGCGGGTACGGCGTCGAACTGATAGCGTCCGGTCGCGTCGGTGACCGTTTCCCGGTCCGTCGGCGTTCCGGCAGGCCTGATCGACACGCTGGCACCAGGCAGGACGCCGCCGGTCTCGTCCAGGATGCGGCCGGTCACGGTTCCGGGTTGCTGCGCCCAGGCCAGCGCCGGCGCGGTGACAATCAGCATCGCCGACAGGACTACGAGGATTCGACGCATCCTCTTCATACTAGCGAGCCTGGCCCAAGAAGGCGTCTGAAGAGTTCCTGACGCATTCGTCAGGAACCGGCATCCGGCGAGGGTGCCTGCACCCGCTACCGCGACGCCAGCAGTTCCAGCGCCGCCTGAACACCGCCGCGGCGGAACGGGACGCCGGCGACAGCCAGCGACATCTCGACGCCGCTCAGCGTGCCGGCCAGCATCAGATCGTTGAAGTCACCGAGGTGGCCGATGCGGAACGCCTTCCCTTTCAGGCGGCCGAGGCCGGCGCCGAGCGACATGTTGTATCGCTCGCTCGCGACCGTGCGGAAGGCGTCGGCGTCGTGTCCGTCTGGCATCGTCACGCCGGTGAGCACCGGGCTGTATTCGTCCTCCCGGCGGCAGACGATGTCCAGCCCCCACGCCCGCACCGCGGCGCGGGTCGCCGCCGCGTGGCGACGATGCCGGGCGAAGACCTGCTCGAGCCCTTCCTCGTGCAGGATCTGGATGGCCTCACGCAGGCCGTAGAGCAGGTTCGTCGCTGGCGTGTACGGGAAGAACCCGGCGGCGTTCATCGTCAGCATCGGTCCCCAGGCCCAGTACGACTTCGGCAGCTGCGATGTCTGTGATGCGTTGATCGCCTTGTCGCTGATCGCGTTGAAGCTGAGGCCGGGCGGCAGCATCAACCCCTTCTGCGATCCGGTGAGGGTGACGTCGATCCCCCAATCGTCGTGCCGCAGATCGACCGATGCGAGCGACGACACCGCGTCCACCAGCAGCAGTGCTGGATGGCCGGCCGCGTCAATCGCCTTGCGGATTTCGGGAATCCGGCTGGTGACGCCGGTGGACGTCTCGTTGTGAACCACCATGACGGCGCGAATCGTCCGTTCGCTGTCGGCGCGCAGCACGCCCTCGACCAGCTCGGGGTCGACGCCCTGCCGCCAGTCGGTATTGACGACCTCGACGTCCAATCCGAGACGTTTTGCCAGCTCGGCCCACAGGCGGGCGAACTCGCCGGTCTCGAACGTCAGGACGCGATCGCCGGGCGACAGCGTATTGACGAGCGCAGCTTCCCAGGCACCGGTCCCGGAGGCCGGGAAGATGACCACCGGCCCGCGCGTCTTGAAGATCGTCTTGATGCCGGCCAGCACATCGTAGGCCAGCGCGGCGAAGTCAGCGCTGCGGTGATCCATCGTCGGCTGCGCAATGGCGCGCAGCACGCGATCGGGCACATTGGTCGGACCGGGGATCTGGAGGAAGTGACGTCCGGGGCGGTGCATGCGCAATGCTATCTCAGGGCGGGTAGGCCGGGTAGGCCGGGTAGGCCGGGTGGGCCGGGTGGGCCGGGT
>CADEDC010000017.1:0-47472 GCA_902825985.1 uncultured Acidobacteriota bacterium
CCGGCGAGCAGCATCAGCTGGTGCGACGCTTCGAGCGCGAGCTCGTCGACCGCGGTCCACTGCGGCGCCCGGTCGCAGCGCAGCGACGGCCGCAACCGGGGCGATGGCGGACACAGCGGTCGTCCGGGGGCCGGCCCCTTCTTCGGCAGCGCGCGCCAGCGATCGCCCCATGGCTCAGGGTCGCCCGGCGGTGTGTCGGTGACTGCGCAGTAGAGCTGCCAGAGTCTGGCATCGTGATCGGTGTCGTCGTCCAGCCACTCGAATCCGAGCACCCGGATCAACCCGGGCGGCACCGTCAGGTCGCGTCGTGGTGCCCGGAAGATCGGAATGCGGCGGACGACGTTCGGATCGAGCTTGCTGAACTGTTCGAGTTCGAACATCGTCCATTCGCGGTTCAGCCACGACTGCGAGACGATGAAGATGCCGGCCGAACTCGCCGCAATCGCCTGCTGGAGGCTGTGCTGCAGCAGATCCCCGCCGCTCAGCGTCGCCTCATCCAGCCAGACGTTCAGGCCGATGCTGCGGAGCGCCGTCGCGACACACTTCGCGACCGCCGTGTCCGGCTTCGTGTGTGCGTAGCTGATAAAGACCAGAGGGTCGGCCAAGACGAGCCCGATTGTAGATCGAGGGCTGGCCGGGTTCGTGCTTTCGGACCCGGGCAGATGCCTAATCGTCCACATATGACGACGATTGCCACCTGGCTGGTGTCGGCGGCCGCCGCCGCGTTACTTGTGGCACGTGCCGGTGTGCCCGGCGCCGGCGTAGTGGGCGCCGCCGCAGAACCGGCCAACTGGGCCCTCGACCGCATCGACCAGCGCCACCTGCCGCTGGATGGCCGGCCGTTCGAGCCGGGCGGCACCGGCGTCGGCATCGAGATCTACGTCATCGACAGCGGTGTCCGTATCGCCCACCCCGCCTTCGGCGGCCGGGCCGAGCCGATTGGCGACTTCTTCGGTGGCCCGTTGCCGCCCGACGCCGCCCCGGCCGACGTCTCAGACTGTGCCTCTCCGGACGGCCACGGCACCCTGAACGCCAGCCTGGCGGCCGGCTCGCCGTTCGGCGTCGCCAGCGCCGCCCGCGTGCGGGTGCTGCGCGCCGCCGGCGGGCCCACCTGTGACGGAACCCCGGAGGCAACCCGCCGCGCCGTCGAGTGGATCACCGCCCACGGACGGACGCCGGCCGTCGTCAACCTGAGCTTCCGCTTCGCCGATGCGGCGCTGAACCGGTCCATCCACGCATCGACCGCCGCGGGATTCCTCTACACCCTGTCGGCCGGCAGTGCGGGCGACGTGACCAAGTACTGGGGCCCGACGCTGCCGGGGGAAACGTTGATCGTCGCCGGGGTGGACGATCGCGACGTGGCGACGCGCAGCGACTACGGAGCGGCGCTGTCGCTCTTCGCACCGGCGGTCAGCGTCACCGGGGCCGGCCTCCGGGATGGCGGCAAGGGGTGGACGCCGGCGCGAGACCAGAGCGGCGACTCGTATGCCGCGCCGCTGGTCGCCGGTGTCGCCGCGTTGTACCTGGAGCGCCATCCACGGGCGACGCCTCGGGAAGTACGGGAGGCGATTCTCGCTGCCGCGACAACCGGCGTCGTCAAGAATCCCGGCCAGTCGCCGAACCGCCTGCTGCACGTTGTCAGGTGAGGTCAGGCGAGGTCAGGTGAGCGCCGCCTCAGTTCTGGAGGGAATCCGGCGCGGCCAGCGCGGCGGCACAACGGCCGAGCACGTCGCAGAGGACGCGCGGGTCGGTCGGTTTCACGAAGAAGTGGTCGAACCCAGCCTGCTGCGAGCGGGCGCGATCGGCGTCCTGTCCATATCCCGTCAACGCGATCAGCACGATGCCGTCGAAGCCGGGGTTCGCCCGAATCCGCCGCGCCACCTCGTAGCCGTCGAGCACGGGCAGACCGATATCGAGCAGCACGGCGTGCGGGCGAAACGCCTCGGCCACGGCCAGGGCGCTCAGACCGTCGGCGGCGGTTCTGACCTGATACCCCGAGAGTTCCAGCAGCATCGATAGCGTCGCGGCGCCATCCGCGTTGTCATCGACGACGAGGACCCTGAAGGCGGAGTCGTGCAGCGCGCGCGCGTTGGGCGACATGTAACAGGACGTGACGGGAGCACTTCATCTTGTCAGATGGGCCAACACCGCGCAAGCTGAGCTACGTCTCCCAATCGGGGTTCTCGGTGATCCGTGTGCCGTCGGCCCGGAATGCCCGCGCGAGCGCGGCAATCCGCTCGGTGGCACGACCCAGATCGTGGGTGCCGAGCGTGATGTTTAGCAGGTCGATGTACCACGGCAGCTTCACCGCATCGTGCACGTAGACGTCGACAATCTCGCGGGCGATCGGCAGCGTCGTGTCCTTCGAGTCGTCGTGCACGTCGCGATTGCCGGCCTGGCGCAGCTTGCCGTACTCCTCGGCCAGCAGCCGATCGAACAGCTCCGGCGTCAGCACGTCGCCGGCTTTCACCCCGGTGGCCTCGTCGTCGGCCGTGAACGCGGCGTGCTTGTGCAGCCACTCCCAGAGGATGCTGAGCCGGATCTCGCCCGTCGCCATATCCTCCATCAGGTACAGGATGTCGTCGTTGCCGAAGAAATCGGCCGGCTTCAGCGCGGCCGCCTGCAGGCCTTGCCCGAAGGCGTTGCCGTACTGCAGGCCGACGCTGATCAAGTCGCGCGCCCCGCGCACCGTCCGCGGCGCCGGATCGCACGCGGTGAGCCCGTCGGCGTCGGCGGGCGTGTACGAGAGCCGCGGGAACGGCCGCCCGAGCTGATTGTCGTCGCCCACCGTCTGCCAGACCGGACGGACGATGTGGACCATCTTCCAGTGCGCCACCCATTTTCCGCTGGCGCCCTCACGCTGTTCCCGTTCGGCACCGGCGACCGCCCGTTGCATCCCGGCCGCGACCCCCGCTTCCGACCCGACCGGGATGTTCGGTTCCATCCCGCCCTGCCATAACGCGCACTGGCCGAGCTTGTCGGGCGTATTCACGGCCCGTCGCACGCGATCCTCGTAGTTCCGCATGTAGCCGTAGGTCATCGTGATGGCGTCGATGTTCGGATGCACGAACGCGGCGTCCCAGTGCATGGCGTCGGCGACACTGTTGATGTAGTCCCAGCGCCCCGTGTTGAAGCCGATGAAGTGGCGGCCGAGCGCCGCCCGGATCTCCATCAGCTGGAAGCAGGCCTCGAACTGCTCGACCAGGACGTAGGCCTTGACGGTGCCGGTCGGCAGGCCGAGATGCGCTTCGAGGGCGCTGAGGATGTCGTTCCACAGCGCCGCCTCCTCGGCCGTCTGGATCTTCGGCAGATACAGGACGACCGACGAACCATCGCGGCGCAACTGCGCGGCGTTGTTGACGACGTAGAGGACGGCATCGACGATGGCGGCGGAGAAACCGCGGCCGTCACGGCGCCGGACGTGGCGATCGTCGAGATGCAGGCCGCGGGCGCGGAAGATCCGCGTCGTGAACCGCAGCTGCTGCTCGACGTCGCCGACGATCGGCCGCTTGAGGAACCCTTCGGCCCAGCGATTCATCTCGGCCGCGACCTCGTTCGCCGTGTCGAGGAACCGGCGGTCGTGATGGACGGCGAGCTTCAGGTTGCGCTGGTTGTCCAGCGACATCGTCGACAGCTGTCCGAGCGCATCCTCGCCGTCGAACATCCAGCCGTCGGCGCCGGACAGCAGCGCGTAGGCGACATTGCGGAGGCTCCGCTCGATTCGTGCGTCGGGCCTGGCGCCCGGTCCGGTGCCCTGGATCCACTGACGCCGCAGGTCGTGCGGAATGTCACTGCCGACGAAGTCGCCGTCGCGCGCCTGCTGGACGGTGAGGCTGGTGCGACCGATCGTCGCCGCCGGATCGAGAAACGCGATCCGCTGTTGCTGCGCCGCCCGGGCGCTGCGCCGGGCGATGCGCGCCCGCATCAGCGCTTTGCGATCGTCGTCGAGCGGCGCCAGCACGTCGAGCGCGTCGACGGCCTGCGCCGTGAAGACGTCGGCGTACTGCGTCGAAAGGTTGCCGCGGATGTCCAGACGTGCCATGGCTACTTCACCGCCGCTTTCTGCTGCGCTGCAATCGTGTCGTTGAACACCTTCTCGACCGTGTCGAGCTCGCGGATGTAGCCGGCCGGGTCGATGTAGGGGTTCGGGCTGGACCCGTGCCGCTTGAACTTCTCGCTCATGTTGTACATCGCCGGATGCGACGCCAGCGGCACGTCGCAGGGCAGCGACCGCAGCACCGCGAACGCGCGCCGGTACTCGTCGGCGATGGTCGGGTTGTCCTTGTTGTTGACCAGCACGAAGCCGGGGTTGACGCCGACGCTGCCGATGATGACCACGTCCAGCGTCCGGCCGTTCTCGGTCGCCTTCATCGTCCACGTCGTATTCCCCCGGGTGTGGCCGGGCGTCAGACGGGCGGTGAGGGTGGTGCCGCCGAGCGTGACGGTGTCGCCGTCCTTCAGGATGCGGTCAATCGGGTGCGGCTTGCCGCCCGGCTTCATCCGCTCGAGCGCCGGCACGTCCTCCTGCATCGCCATCACCTGCGCGTTGGTGGCCAGCTTGACCGCGGCGTCGCCTTCCATGTGGTCGCCGTGCGCATGGCTGCCGAGGACGATCTTGATGTCGGACACCTTGAAGCCGAGCGTCGCCACCGAGCTGAGAATCACCGGCACGTTCGCTTCATACGAGCTGTTGATGAGGATGTGGCCCTGCGGCGTGGTGACCAGGAACGACGCCAGGCTCTCGGTACCGACGTACCAGATGTTGTCGACAATCTTGTGGGGAGGAAAGGCCGTGGTCTGCGTCTCGCGGGTGCCGACGTTGCGGCGGAACAGCGCTTCGAGCGTCCACTCGCTGGCGGGGGGGGCCTGGGCGGCGGCCGGCAGGGCCGACACCAGCGGGAGCCCGACGAGAACGGCGGCGAGAGCGGAACCGGTGAACCTGCGCATGCGTGCGTGCCTCCGGCGCGAATTATAGTCGCACCCGAGGCACGCCGCAGGGCTGTGCCTGCGAACTAGTGCTTCTCGTAGACGGTCTGCTTCCCCGCCTTGTCGAACGCCATCACGTTGTACGGCTCGACCTGACCGCTCGGCACTTCCATGCCCGGCGAACCGACCGGCATACCGGGTACCGCCAGGCCGACCACCTTCGGCTTCTCCGCCAGCAGCTTCTTCACCGCCGACGCCGGCACATGCCCCTCGAGAACGTAGCCGCCGACGAGCGCCGTGTGGCACGACTGGGCGTCGACCGGCACGCCGTACTGGGTCTTGATCGGCGTGACGTCCATCTGATCGGTCGACTTGACGTCGAAGCCCTGCGCCTTCATGTGCTCGATCCACTTGCTGCAGCAGCCGCAGGTCGGGCTCTTGAAGACCGTCACCACGGGCTTGGCGCTCTGCGCCACCGACGACGTGCCCAGGCCGACGCCGAGGGTGAGCGCCAGCGCCGCCGCTAGAGAACGAATCTGCATCATGTACCCCACTCCCGCTCTGACTCTAACATGGCGGACCCGCCGAACCCGACCTGCCGTATGCTGTTGAGCAGGCCCCCCATGCGCTCCTCCGACGTCGACCGGCGGCGTTTCCTGCGGATGCTGAGTTTCAGCACGCTCGGCCTGACCGCACCCCGGCTGGCCGGCGCCGCCGGCCGCCTGACCGGCGACCGCCAGCCGTTCACCCTGGGCGTCGCCGCCGGCGATCCGGCACCCGACGGCTTCGTCATCTGGACGCGTCTGGCGCCCGACCCGCTCAACGGCGGCGGCATGCCACCCGTGCCGGCCCGCGTCCGCTGGGAGCTGTTTGCCGACGAGACGCTGCGGCAGGTCGTCAAGAGGGGGACGGCGATCGCCAGTCCGACCCTCGCCCATGCCGTTCACGTGGAGGTGACCGGGCTCGCGCCGGACCGCTGGTATTGGTACCGCTTCAGCACGGACGACGCGGTCAGCGCCGTCGGGCGCGGCCGCACCCTGCCGCACGCGGACGCCGCGGTCAGCCGCCTGCGCTTCGCGTTCGCGTCGTGCCAGCACTACGAGCAGGGCTACTTCACCGCGCTGCGCCATCTCGCGCGCGAAGACGTCGCCGTCATCTTCCACCTCGGCGACTACATCTACGAATCGCCGGCCCGCGACGGCCGGACGCGGCGACACCTCGGCCCGGAGCTCTTCACCCTCGACGACTACCGCAACCGCTACGCGCAGTACAAGTGCGATCCCGATCTGCAGGCGGCCCACGCGGCCTGTCCGTGGGTCGTGACCTGGGACGACCACGAGGTGTCCGACAATTACGCCGGCCCGACCCTGCGCCTCGGACGGTCGGACGAAGGCTTCCTGCGGCGCCGGGCCGCCGCCTATCAGGCTTATTACGAGCACATGCCGCTGCGTCCGGGCTGGCTGACCCACGGGCCGGTCGCCCAGCTGTTCCGCGGCTTCCGCTGCGGTGCCCTGGCCTCGTTCTTCGTCCTCGACACGCGGCAATACCGCACCGTCCAGCCATGCGGCGACAATACGACGTGGCCCTGTGACGGCATGCTCGATCCTGGGGCGACGATGCTGGGACCGGCGCAGGCTGCATGGCTGTTCGACGGTGTCCGGAGGTCGTCGAGCCGCTGGAACATCCTGCCGCAGCAGGTGATGGTGGCGAAGGTGAACCGGCGCCAGAACGGGCGGGACCGCTTCACGATGGACCACTGGGCCGGCTACGAGACCGAACGGCAGCGGCTGCTCGCCTGCTTCGCCGCGCGGCCGGACGCCAACGCCATCGTGCTCACCGGCGACCTCCACAGCAGCTGGGTCAACGACCTGCGGGCCACGGCCGACGGGCCGACGGTGGCCACCGAGTTCGTCGGCACCTCGTTGACGTCGGGGGGCGACGGGCAGGATCTGCCCAAGCCGATCGAGGCGGTGCTGGCCGACAACCCGTTCGTCCGCTTCTACAACGAGCAGCGCGGCTACGTGGTCTGCGACGTGTCGCCCCGGCAACTGCGCGCCGACTATCGCGTCGTCGAGACCGTCTCGCGGCCCGACGCGCCCTGCCTCACGCGGGCCGGCTTCATCGTCGAAGACGGCCGGCCCGGCGCGCAGCGTCTGTAGCCGCCGGTGACGGTGGCGCCGCCGTGCGGCCGACGGTCACGTCGCGGTGTTCGACGATGGCAGCGCCAGCGGCGGCGGTCCCTGCTGCTCGGCGCCGACGACGACGACCACTTCGTGGGTGCCCCCATCCTCGACAATCGGGATCGACCGGGCATCGACCGGCTCGCCGTCAAGGGTGGCCGACGCCACGCCGCGCGACCGGTGCTCGGGATTGACGACCACGAACCGATAGGTGGTGCCGCGGATGACCCACGTCACGACGAACTCCGGCCAGACACGCGGAATGCACGGCTGCACCCGCAGCCGGTTGCCGCGACGCTGGATGCCCAGCAGCGCGCGCAGCGCCGCCTGGTACATCCAGCCGGCCGACCCGGTGTACCAGGTCCAGCCGCCGCGGCCGACATGCATCGGATGTGCGTAGACATCGGCGGCAACTGCGTACGGTTCCACCTTGTAGCGCTCGGCATCTTCAGCCGATCGCATGTGGTTGATGGGATTGATGAGATGGAACAGCTCCATCGCTTCGTCCCCCATGCCGAGACCGGCCAGGGCGACGACGGCCCAAATCGCGCCATGGGTGTACTGGCCGCCGTTCTCGCGGATGCCGGGCAGGTATCCCTTGATGTAGCCGGGATCGTGGCGCGTGCGGTCGAAGGGCGGCGTCAGCAGCAGGACGATCTTCGCGTCGCGGCGCACCAGATGCGTGCGGACCGCGTTCATGGCCCGCTCCGCCCGACGCGGCTGCGCGGCGCCCGAGATGACGGCCCACGACTGCGTCAGTGAATCGAGCTTGCACTCGTCGTTGCGGACCGACCCCAGCGGCGTGCCATCGTCGAAATAGGCCCGCCGGTACCAGTCGCCGTCCCACGCCAGTTCCAGCATGCCGGTCAGCCAGCGCGCTTCGTCGCGATAGCTCTGCGCCAGATCGTCACGGCCGCGGCGCTCGCAGATCGGCGCGAAGTCGCTGAGCACCGTCACGAGGAACCACCCGAGCCACACGCTTTCGCCGCGCCCCTCGTGCCCAACCCGATTCATGCCATCGTTCCAGTCGCCCGATCCGATGAGCGGCAGACCGTGGGCGCCGTACTTGAGCGCGCGGGCAATCGCGCGGATCGCGTGCTCGAACAGCGATGCCGACTCCGACGACGACCGCGGCAGCCGGTAGACCTCCGATTCGTCGGGTTCGAGCAGCGGCGCCTCGATGAAGCCGACCATCTCGTCGAGGATCCCGTCGTCGCCGGTGTGGGTCACGTAGCTCGCCGTCACGTAGGGAAGCCACAGCAGATCGTCCGAGCAGCGCGTTCTGGTGCCGCGGCCGCTCGGCGGATGCCACCAGTGCTGGACGTCGCCTTCGGGAAACTGGCGGGAGGCGGCCAGCAGCAGGTGGGCACGGCAGAAGTCGGGCCGCGCGTAGAGGAGCGCGAGAACGTCCTGGAGCTGATCGCGGAAGCCGATGGCGCCGCCCGGCTGATAGGGACCGCTGCGCGCCCAGATGCGACAGCTCAGGGTCTGGTAGATCAGCCATCGGTTGACGATGAGGTCGAACGAGTCGTCGGGCGTTCGCACCTGAACGCCAGAGAGAATTTCCTCCCACCGCCGATCGGAGTCTGCCTGCGCCGCATCGATCTGGGCGATCGTCGCAAAGCGGGCCGCCAGCTGGAGCGCCGCCGCGCGGTCCGCTCCCTGGCCGAGCACGAACGCCACGCGTCGCGTCTCGCCGGGCTGCAGCTCGAAGGTGAGCTGGAGCGCGCCGCAGGGGTCGAGACCGGCGCCGGTCCGTCCGTTCAGGCGGTCGCGGAACAGAGCGGCTGGCGCGGCCAGCGACCGGTTCCGGCCGATGAACGCGGTCCGGTCCGCGGTGAACGAGTGCGCGGCTTCGGTGGTCCGCCAGAACGCCGTCGCCGGGCCGAACTCGGCGTTGTAGGCGTTCCGGGCCAGCAGCGCGCCGGTCGGCTCGTCGTGTTCGGTCACGACGAACCGCCGTTCGCCGGCGCGTGGAGGGCCGAGTTCCCACTCGACGTAGCCGAACGCACTCAGCCGCCGCCGGCCGGGCCCGCGATTGGTGAGCGACAGGACCACCGCCTTCACCGGGTGGTCGGGCGCCACGAAGACGGTGACCGACTGGTCCAGTCCGGCGACGGCATGCTCGTATCGCGTCGTCCCGGCACCGTGGCGCACCACCCAGCGCCCGCTCCCGGGCGTGCGCGGCAGCGGTCCGGGAGTGGCGCCCCACACCGCCTGCGTCTGCTCGTCGCGCAGGAAGATCGCCTCGCTCGTCGGATCGACGAGCGGGTCGTTGGCGAACGACGTCAGCCGGTTCTCGCGGCTGTTGACGGCCCACGTGAACGCCGACCCGGAGGCGCTGACGATCGTGCCGAAGGTCGGATTGGCGAGGACGTTGGACCATGGCAACGGCGTGTCGCGATCGCCGTCGAGGACGACGACGTACTCGCGGCCGTCCGGAGTGAAGCCGCCGAAGCTGTTCTCCATGACGAGGGGCGGCACGGCAACCGGGACGGCGGCGGCGTCGGGCGCCGCCAGGACGGCAGTGCCGGGGACGTCGTGCCCCTCGTAGCTCCACGGCGCCGGCCGCTCGAGCTGTGAGACGAGATCGCCGAGACCGTCGAGCAGCACGACGCGTGCGGCGGCTGCCAGCAGATGGCGATCGGCGACGGGCATGCCGTCGGCGCGCAGCAGGAACACGCCGCCCGGCCGACCGACCCAGCCGGTCCACGGCGGTTCGTGCACCAGGCTGGTCAGCAGCTTCTGCATCTCGTCGAGGTAGTCGGCCGGATGTTCGTTCAGGATGACGACATCGGCGCGGAGCGCCTTGACCCGCCAGTACTCCTGTGCCTGCAGCAGCTGCCGCGCCAGCGGCAGCGCCGCGACGTTGGCCACCCGCAGCAGCACGATCGGCACGTCGCCCGAGATACCGTAGCCCCACAGGTTCTGCTGCCCGAACGCGTTCGCCAGCATGGCGGCCGGCGAGATGCACGAGGCATCGGCGCCGAACACCCGCGACGCGAGCCGGTCGAACAGGATGGCGTGATCGTCGCTGATGCCGAGGTGTTGCAGGGCGATGTGCACGTGGGTGAACGCCATCGAGAAGGCGCGGGCGGCGGCACTGCCGTCACGGTACTTGCGCGCCAGGGCGAGCGCCGCCGGCCGATCCGGCGCAACGCCGGTGGCGAAGGTCACCCGGACGACGGCGGCGGGACCGAGCCTGATGCGCTCGCGCAGGGCGGCGATCGGGTCGAGCACGGCCCCGGTGGTGCCGGACAGCGCCCGGCCGTCGAGCATGATGGGGCGCGCCGGAGTGCGGCCGCGGCCGACGAACCGGGACCGGTCGGTCTCCCATTCGATCGCCCCGCCGAGGCGCGGACCGTCGACGCCGAGCGCGTGAAATGCGACCAGCGTCGACTCGGTCGCGGCGCGCGGCCGCCGGACGAACAACAGCCCGGCGCTCGCGGGATCGAACTCGGTCTCGATGAAGAGCTTGCCGAACGCCGGATGCGCGACGTCGTCCTCGGGGCGCGCCAGGGCGATTTCCACGTAGCTGGTGACCTCGACCTCGCGTGTCCGCGGACCGCGGTTGGTCAACGTCAGCCGCCGGACCTCGACGTCGTCCTCTGACGACACCGTGATCTCGAGCTGGCTGTCGATGTCGCCGTCACGCCGGCGGAACGCCACCTTGTCCAGCTCGAACACCGCCTCGAAGCGATCCGGCTCGCGGCACACCGGTTGATAGGTGGCGGACCACGTCTGTCCCGACCATGGGTCGCGCACGTAGACGTAGTGACTGCCCGCATCCGAGGTCGGATCGATGCGCCGGCGCGTCACCGCGATGTCGCGGCTCATGCTGTAACCGCCACCCGTGTTGGTGAGCGCGGTGGTGTAGCGGCCGTTCGACAGGAAGTGGGTGTGGACGTGACTGGTGTGCGGCGAGCGGAACTGCCGCGAGGCGAACATCGGCAGGCCGGGTAGCGCCGTCGCCGTCTCGGCCGGGCGGGGCTCCGACAGGATGGCTTCGCGCGGCACGCGCTCCTGGAGCAGCAGTTCCGTCGCCTGGATGCGCGGGTCGGCATGGAAGCGGGACACGAAGACGTCGCGGCACACCACGTTGGTCAGCGCCACGAGCGACATGCCCTGGTGGTGGGCGAAATAGGCGCGCACGATCATCGGTCGCAGCAGCGACGCCGACCGCTCGTGGACCATCTCCGGATTGCGCGGGTTGTAGTCGGCCGACTCGTAGAAGCCGTAGCGCCCGTCCATGCCGATGTGCGCGAGCTGTTCGAGGTTGATGGCGGCCGCCGACGGGGTGACCAGGCTGGCCAGCGCCGTCGCGTACGGCGCGATCACGAGATCGGAGGCGAGACCGCGCTTCAGTCCGAGCCCCGGCACACCGAACGCCCGGTACTGGTAGTTGCCTTCGCGATCGGTGAATCCGTAGGCCGACTCCGAGATCCCCCACGGCACGTTGCGCTGCCGGCCGTAGTCGATCTGACGGCGGACGCTGGCCCGGCAGCTCTGGTCGAGCAGCGTGCCGGGGAAGGTCCGCATCAGGAGTTGCGGCATCAAGTACTCGAACATCGTGCCGCCCCACGACATCAGCGTCGCCCGCCCGTCGACGTTGGTGACCAGCCGGCCGAGATGGAACCAGTGGTGCGGCGGCACGTCGCCTTTGGCAATCGCCACGAAACTGGCCAGGCGGGCCTCGGATGCCAGCAGGTCGTAGAAGGCTTCGTCACGGCGGCCCGGGCCTTCCGCGTCGGCGAGGCGATAGCCGATGACGAAGATGCGCCGCCGCCGATCGTAGAGGAACTCGAACCGCATCGCCTCGACGAGAGCCAGCAGGCGCGCCGCGATGGCCTCCAGATCGGCAGCCGGCACCGGGGCGGCCGGGCCCAGACCGGCGATCGCCGAGATGACCGTGTCGCACCAATAGCGCAGCTCGCCCAGCGCCGGCGGACCGTCGTGCGGCAGCGAGCGGACGCTGTCTTCGAACTGATCGCGGATGGTGCCGATCCGGTCGGCCAGGCCGTCCGCTACCGGCGCGAGCGCCAGGTCGAGCACGGCGCGGGCAAGCTGGTTGAGACGGGTCACCGCCAGCCGGCACTCTGCCAGGTCGGTGGCCGACGATGACGCGAGTTCGAGCACGGCCGCGGCATCCGCCAGACCGTCGCGGCGCTGCTGCATGGTCTGCGGGTGCGTGCGGAGGTGCAGCAGCCCCTGCGCCAGGGCGAGCAGGGCGGCCGCCAGATTGCCGCTGTCGACGGTCGACACATAACGCGGATGCAGCGGTGCCTGCGTCGCCGTGTCGTACCAGTTCAGGAAGTGACCCTGGAATCGCTCGAGGCCTTCCAGCGTCCGCAGCGTCGCATCGACACGGCGCACCAGATCGCCGGTCGAGATGTAGCCGAGATCGTGCGCGGCGAGCGTCGACAGCATCCCCATGCCGACGTTGGTGGGCGACGTTCGCCGGGCGATCCGCGTCGCGCCGTCACTCTCCTGGACGTTGTCCGGCGGCAGCCATCCGTCCTCTTCGGTCACGTAGGTGTCGAAGTACCGCCAGGTCTTGCGCGCCGTGCGGCGCAGCATCGTCCGTTCGCGGGCGCTGAGCGGCCGCTCGCGGGCGCCGACCGGTATGCTGAGCCAATAGGCCACCGCCGGCGCGGCGCTCCACACGATGAGGAACGGGGCGGCGATCGGCCAGGCGTCCGGCCGGACGAGGGCGACCGCCAGCCCGGCGGCGACGGCGACGACCGGACTCGCACGCATCTCGCGCAGGAAGCGCACGATTGCCTTGTGGCCGACCAGCCGGGCGCTGCGCGCGGCGGCTGTCGCGGCAGTCTCCCACTCCAGCATGCGGCGACGCGTGACGCCCAGGCGGACGAGCGTGATGCCGATCGCGTGGACCAGATCGGCGGCATGGAAGGCGAGCAGCGTCAGACTGAGCAGGATTTGCGCCAGCGCGGTCACGGCGTCGCGCCGGAGGTTGACGAGGAAGACGGGCAGCGATTGCGACCGGGTCGGGCCGATGAGCAGCCGCGCCACAATCGGCAGCAGTTGCGAGGCGGCGACACCGACGGCCGCCGCCGTCCACACCCACGGCCGGCCGGGCAGGACGACCCACCCGGCCACGAGCAGCAGCAGCAGTGTCGGCGGCACGAGGCTGCGTCGCAGGTTGTCGAGAATCTTCCAGCGGCCGATCGCCGGCAGCGCGTTTCGCTTCAGCCCGTTGATCGACGGCACGAACGGAAACAGCCAGAAGAGGATCTGCCAGTCGCCGCGCACCCAGCGGTGCTGGCGGCGCGCGTGCGAGAGCACGCTGGACGGATAATCGTCCACCAGCTCGACATCGGAGACCAGCGCAACCCGCGCATGCAGCCCCTCGAAGAGATCGTGAGACAGCAGCGCGTTCTCCGGGATGGCATCCGCGAGCACCGCCGTGAACGCGTCGACGTCGTAGAGCCCCTTGCCGGTGAAGATGCCCTCGCCGAACAGATCCTGGTAGGTATCCGATACGGCGGTCGTATAGGGGTCGACGCCGGTGTGTCCGGAGTAGAGGCGGGCGAACAGCGAGCCGGCCGCACTCATGAAGGTGACGCTGACCCGCGGCTGCAGGATGCCGTAGCCCTCGGTGACGCGGCCGGCATCCGGGTTCACCGACGCCCGGTTCAGCGGATGGGTGACGATGCCGACCAGTTCGCGCGCCACGCCCCGCGGCAGGCGGGTGTCGCTGTCGAGCGTGAGGCAGTACTTGATGGTCGGCAGCACCGACAGGTCGCCGTCGGAGACGATGAAGCTCGTGTCGGTGGCGCCGCGCAGCAGGCGGTTGAACTCCTCGATCTTGCCGCGCTTGCGCTCCCACCCCATCCACAGGCCTTCCTGGGCGTTCCACTGTCGCACGCGGTGGAACAGGAAGAAGCGATTGGCGCCGCCGGCGGCGTGACGGGTATTCAGGTCGGCGATGCCCGCGCGGGCCGCCTCCAGGATGGCATCGTCCTGCGGGAGCCGGGCCGCGGTGGCATCGAGGAAGTCGCTGATGATCGCGAAGTGGAGGTTGGAGTCGAGGTTGCCGAGCGCCTGCACCTCGAGGTGCGCCAGCAGTTCCGCGACACGCGCCTCGCTGTCCAGCAGGGTCGGGACGATGACCATCGTCCGCGCCTCGTCGGGGATCGCGAGGAGGTCGATGCGCGGCAGCCGGCGCGGCCGGATCCAGTAGCTGATCAGGCGCTGGAGGACGTGGATCGTCAGCTCGCTCGCCGGCACCAGCGTCAGGAGGGCGACACCCAGCAGCGACGCCCCGCTCCAGCCGGCCGACAGCGCGTAGCGCATCGCCACGGCGACCAGCAGGCCGGTGCCGGCGGCGACGGCGCCGAGGTAGCACGGGGTCGCCCAGGCGAAGAACAGACGACGCAGGCGCTGCGCGATGTCGGGCCGCCAGGCCACGCTGCGCTCGAACTGCCGGCGCCCGGCGCCGATCAGGTGGTAGCCGACGTGTGCGGCGCGTGATTCGGGCGCCGCGACGTGCGCCTGTCTCGCCCGTTCGACGCTCTTCAGGGCCAGGAGCAGCTGCCCCTCCCCGGTGGGGACCGCCAGCTCTTCAACCGCGTGCCGATAGCGATCGCGGCTGCGGAAATCCATCTGGGCGTAGACGCCCGCCGGATCGCGCTGGAGCACCTGCTCCACCAGACTGACGTCCTCGAAGAACTCGCTCCAATCGAAGGTCGAGATCAACCGCAGGCTGTTGATCAGATTGGCGACCGCCGCCTGTTCGACGGCCTGATGCTGCCCTTCCGCTCGAATCGCGTCCTCGATTGTGGTGCCGCGGACGGCCAGTTCCTCGTCCAGACGCCGGTGCAGCGTCGATGCGGAAGCGCCGAGCGCCCGCGCCCGCTGGAGCAACCGCGTGACGAACACGTGATGAATGTCGGACGGCCAGGTACCGGACGCATCGGGCGACGACTCCAACTCCGCCGCGAGACGGTCGGCCGCCAGACGGTGCTCGCGGACGAGCGCCAGGCGATCGCCCCGCACCCGGAGGTAGTCGAGCAGCGCCAGCTTGAGGACGCTCGGCCAGGCCCAGAGCTCGCCCATCGTCAGCGGCGTCACCGACTGGAAGGCACTGATGTAGCGCTGCAGACGCTGGGCGTCGAGGCGGCCGGCGCTCGAACCGATCAGCTCGAGAGCCAGTGCGTAGATGCGCGGCAGACCGGCGAATTCATCGGCGGCAACGCACGGCAGACGGCGGAAGAACGAGCGTGGCAGATCGTGCTGGATGTCGCGGGCCGCCGCCGACACCACGTGGAAATTGTCGAGCAACCACTCGGCGGCCGGCGACATCGCCTCAACCCGGTCGTCCTCGGCGAGCGCCGAGTAGACGATGCGCAGCGCCCTCACGTGGTCGCGCAGCTGGCGCAGGTGATTCGCCCGGCCGCGGCCGCCGGGTGCGATCGACAGCGAGGCGGCGAGTCTGCGGCTGTGTTCCTCGAGCAGCTCGATGCTGAGCAGTTCGACGCCACCGACGGTCGAACGGGGCGGCGAGAACGGGCGTCTGCGCTTCATCATGAGTATGCAGCTGTCCCGCCAGGATGAGCACGTCGAGCGTCACCTCGTCACCGAGGGGCTCACCTGCTTCCCAATTCGGGGTGGAATCGTGACCACCCGGAGCGGTTGAGCACGCTGGTTCAAAAGCCGGGCCGACAGGTCGTCCGTCACGTTCAGCTTCGGGCGACGTTGGCGGGACGGCGTTCTCGCGCTATCGTCCGGGGGTGCGCCCCTACCTCGACCGCGCCGAGCCTCACCGACTGTCTGGTCTGTACTTCGCGGCCGCATCCGTCGCGCTGGCGCTGGCGATGCTGGCGCTCGTCCTCGATCCCCGCGCCGCCGCCGGCTTCTTCTATCACGCACGCCTGGTCGCCCTCGTCCATCTGGTCACGCTCGGGTGGATCACCTGCTCGCTTCTCGGCGCGCTCTACATGGCCGCTCCGCGGGCGTTCGACCTCCCGATCGGGATCGGGCGCCTGGACTACGGCGCCTTCGCACTGGTCATCATCGGCATCGTCGGCATGGTCACGCACTTCTGGATGGTGTCGTTTGCCGGCATGGCGTGGTCGGCGGCCACCGTCGCCGCCGGTGTCGCCACCGTCGTGTGGCGCGTCGGCTGGCACCTGCACCGATCGCCCCACCCGCGCAGCCGGGTTCGACCGATCGTCCTCGCGTCGGTCAATCTCGGCGTCGCGGCCTCCATGGGTCTGCTGCTCGGATTCGACAAGGCCGATCAGTTCCTGCCTGGCTTCGTGCTGAACAACGTGTTCGCCCACGCGCACATGGCAGCGCTCGGCTGGGCCGCGCTGATGGCCTTCGCGCTGGTGGCGCGCCTCCTGTCCGACGCGCCACCGGCGGAGCGGCCGGTCGCCAACGGCGCCCTGGCCGCCGGCACGCTGCTGCTCGAGGCTGGCACGCTCGGCCTGTTCCTGGCATTGCTCGGCCAGTCGACCTGGTCGATCGGATTCGGCGTCTGCGTCGTCGCCGGGCTGGCGGCGTTCGCGTTTCATCTTGCGGTGGTGGTCCGGCATGCTTCGACCAACGGCCGGCGGCGACACGACACCGCGTCCGCGTCGAACGCGGTCCGGCTTCACATCGGCGGTGCCGGGCTGTGGCTGTTGACGGCCGCCGGGCTCGGTGTCTACCTGCTGGTTCAGCCGCGTTCGGAGATGGCGCTGCGCGCCGCGCTGGCGTACGGCGCCGCCGGACTGCTCGGCTTCCTGGGCCAGATGGTGCTCGCCATCCGGGTGCAACTGTTGGAGACGGGCGCCGACCGGCGACAGCCGCTCGTCGCCGGCGCGTGGACGCTCGGGGTGGCGGGCATCGCGCTCGGCCTGGCCGGCGACCATCTGCTGTCGCTCGCCGCCGGGGCGGCCGTCGTACTGGCGGCGGTCGTCACCGACGCTGCAACGGCGGTTGCGGCGCGAGGCTGAGGTACGATGCCGACATGCAGAATCTTCGCGTGCCTCTCCGGCGGCTGTCACCGGGACTGCCGCTGCCCGGCTATGTCACCGCCGGTGCGGCCGGCATGGATCTCCCCGCCGCGGTTTCCGAACCGGTGACGATCGCGCCGGGCGAGTACGCTCGCGTGCCGTGCGGGATTGCCATCGCCCTGCCGGTCGGCTTCGAGGCGCAGGTGCGGCCGAGATCCGGTCTGGCGGCGAAGCACGGCGTGACGGTGCTCAACACGCCCGGCACGATCGACAGCGACTACCGGGGCGAGGTGCAGGTGGTGCTGATCAATCACGGCGCGCAGCCATTCGTCGTCGAGCGCGGCATGCGGATCGCGCAGCTGGTGGTCGCGCCGGTGACGACGGTCGGTTGGGACGAGGTCGAGGAACTGCCGCTGACGCAGCGCGACGCCGGCGGGTTCGGACACACGGGCGCGTAGATGGCCAGGGGGCAGAGGGTCAAGGCAGCCGCCGGCGCCGGTCGTGCACGCCGTGAGGCGCCGCCGCGGCCCGGGATCGCCTGGGGCGCCTGGGGGCCGATCGTCCTCACCCTCGTCGCCGCCCTCGTCTACGGCAACGGCCTGGACGCGCCGCTGATTTTCGATGACAGCGCGCTGGCGACCAACCCCTACATGACGCAGGTCTGGCCGCTGACCGAGGCGGTGCGGGCGCCGGTGCAAAGCTCGTTCGCCGGACGTCCGGTCGTCAGCCTGTCGCTCGCGATCAGCTACGCCCTCGGTGGCGGTCTCACCCCGTCGGCGTTCCGCCTCTGGAACGTCGCCGTCCTGCTGGCTTCCGCCCTCGTGCTGTTCGGCATCGTCCGGCGGACGCTGCGGCGCCGCGACCTGGAGGCGGCAGCGGCGGCCACGCCGGCGTCCCGTCCCGATGTCGTCGCGCTCGGCGTCGCCGTGCTGTGGCTCGTGCACCCCCTGCACACGGAGGTCGTCGGCTACGTCACGCAGCGCACCGAGTCGATGATGGGCCTCTTCTATTTCCTGACACTCTATGCCGCCATCCGCGTCATGGAGCGGGCCGGCGACGCGCGGCAGTGGACGGCGATCGCGATAGCGGCCGCCGCCCTCGGCATGGCGTGCAAGGAATCCATGGTCACCGCCCCGGTGATGGTGCTGCTCTACGACGTGGTCTTCGGGGCACGCTCGCTTCGCGTCGCGCTGTCGCAACGTCGCGCGCTGCATGTCGGACTGGCGGCGACGTGGCTGCTGCTCGTCGCGCTGAACGTCGCCACGCCACGCTTCCGCAGCGCCGGCTTCACCGCCGGTGTGTCGGCGTGGACGTATCTGCTCAATCAGGCGGTCATGATCGTGACCTATCTGAAGCTCGTGGTCTGGCCGCAGCCGCTGCTCATCGACTATGGACCGACGGAGCCGATCGCGTTCGCGACGGTCGCCCCCTATGCGCTGGTGGTGGTGGCGCTGCTCGGCGCGACGGCCTTCGCATGGCGGCGCGACCGGACGCTCGCGTTCGTCGGCACCTGGTTCTTCGTGACGCTGGCCCCCTCGTCCAGCATCGTGCCGATTGCGACGGAGGTCGGAGCCGAGCGCCGGATGTACCTGCCGCTCGCCGCCGTCATCGTCCTCCTGCTGGTCGGGCTCCGCGCCGCCGTGCAGCGCTGGGCGCCTGACGGCCGCCTGGCGCAGCCGCGCGCCGCGGCGACCGCGTGCGTGCTGACGATTGCGATCTGGGGCGGCCTCGCGGCGTCACGGTTGCAGGCGTATCGCGACCCGATCGGGCTGTGGCGGCAGGTGCTCGACGTCCGGCCGCACGGGCGGGCCCACTACAACCTCGGCGTCCATCTGAAGGAAGCCGGCCGGACGGCGGACGCACTCGAACACTACCGCGCCGCGCTGCCGGGCCAGCCGGTCGCGCACTATGCCCTCGGCTTCGAGTACGGCTCCGCCGAGCGTTTCGAGGAGGCGGTCACCGAGCTGCGGTCCTTCATCCGGGCCCGTCCGGACGATGCGCTGGTGCCCAAGGCGTCAGTCCTGCTGGGCCGGGCGCTGACCCGTACCGGCAAGCCAGGCGAGGCAGAACAGGCGTACCGCGAGACGCTGCGGATGATGCCTGGCAATGCGGACGCCCGGATCGAACTCGCCGACCTGCTGCTGTCGACGCAGCGCTTCGCCGAAGCCGCGCCGATCTACCGCGACTACTTGCGGGTGCATCCGGACAACGCCGGGGCGCATCACAACCTGGCGATGACGCTGCTGTCGATGGAAAAGGCGGAGGAGGCGTTGCCCGAGTTCGAGAAGGCGGTGGCGCTCGATCCGTCGGATGCGAACCTGCGTCTCAGCCTCGGTCAGGCACTGGCCTCATCCGGCCGACTCGAAGACGCCGTCGACCACTTCCGCGCCGGACTGAGGCTGACACCGGCCCATCCGCGGATGATGAGCGCGCTGGCCCTTACCCTGGCGGCCGGTGGCGAGGTCAACGAACCGCTCGATCTCTTCCGCCGTGCCCGGCAACTCGCCCCGAACGATCCCGCCGTGCAGTCCGACTACGAGACCGCGGTGGCGCGGTGGCGCGGTCAACACCAGTAATGGGAGACGGCGACGAGCCCGGGGGCGCGGAAGCGTCCGGGCTCGTCGTGTGCCGGTGGCTCGCCGACCTACCAGTTCAGGTCGGCGCCGAGTCGGATGATGCGGCCCTGGAGAATCGTCGTCGGCCGCATGTACGCGGCTGCCAGATGCTGCAGCGTCGATACCGCCTGGAAGTCGTCCGAGTTGAACGCGTTGAACAGGTCCAGCTTGGGCTGGATGCGCAGCCGACCAAGGTTCAGCGTCTTGCTGGCCGAGAAGTCCACCTGCGTCGTCCGCGGCGTGAAGACCGTACCCGGTGCCGTCAGCGGCACGTTCAACGTCGCCGTTGTCAGATCCGGAATCACCAGCGCACCGGGCGTGCAGGCGCCGACGCAGTTGGCGGCGTAGCGGGTGGCGCGCGCCACCTGCCAGAAGTCGGCCAGGCCGTTCGGCTGGTTGAAGCCGGTGCCGGCGGTGAAGACACCGTACTGCATCGGGTCGGTGCCGAGCGCGTAGCCGGGCAGCGCCTGCAGAGCGCCACCGATGGTGATGCCGTACCAGGGCAGCGGATATGAACCCGCCAGCTTGAACTGCGTCAGGAACGGGACGTTGTTCTGCGTCTGATCGCAGTTGATCAGCAGGTTGGGATCGCCGAAGTCGGAGCTGCAGATGTTCATCAGCGTCCGCTCGGTCGTTGAACCGCCGAAGATGCGGCCGCCCTTCGGCAGGCGCGCCTGGAAGTTCAACTCGTAGGCGTTGTACCAGCGCTTCGCACCCGGGTCGGTGAGATCGACGTTCTGGACCGCCTGCAGGAAGGCCGGCTTCACGTTGTACACCGTCACCGTGTCGCCGGTGAGCGGGTTGGCGACGTTGACCGGCGTGTAGCTGTCGTTGGTCCGGGCAACGTTGCGGCGAATCGTCAGATCTTTGTAGTCGCTGTGGAACCACTCGAAGGTCAGTGACACGCCTGGCATTACTTCGTGGACGATGCCGAGATTCGTCGCCATCTGGTACGGCCGCTGCAAGTCGGGATCGGCGGTCGCGAGCGCACGCACGCCGAAATTGGACGGCAGCTGGCCGAAGTTGATTTCGCACCCGACCGTGCCGGCCGCGCCGAACGCGCAGCCGCGCTGACCCTGGGCGATGTCGTCGCCGTTGACGTCGTTCCACGTGATCTGGGCGCTGGTGAGCGTGGTCGGGTTGTAGAGCTGGGCGATGCCGGTCGTCATGGCGGTCATGAACCGGTTGTAGCCGAAGCGGACCGCCGTCTTGCCGTTGCCGAAGACGTCATAGACCGCCGATACGCGCGGCGACAGGTCGTGCCAGGTCGGCAGGACGATGTCGTCGTAGGCCTGCGAGGTGGCGAAGCGCCCCACCTGCGAGTCCTGGCCGACGATCCGCTGACGGACGGTGTCGAACCGCAGGCCGAGGTTCAGGGTCAGCTTCTGCAACCGCCACTGATCCTGCGCGTACAGGCCCATGTTGCGATCGAGATTCTCCTGCACCTGCAGCGGCGTGTTGTAGGCCCACACGGCCAGCGGCGCACCGTTCTGGTAGATCTGGTAGAGGTCGGCGTTGGCGTTGTTGTAGCGGCGATAGGAGCCGAACGTGTGCTGCAGGCCGACCTTCACGTTGTGCGAGCCGGTCACGTACGACGCGGAGAGCGCCGTCATGTAGCGGTCGGGATAGTTGCCCAGCTGCGCCGCACCGGCGTTCCACTGCGTCCCGCGCGCCGTATCGCGCTTGTGCACGCGCTGATACCACTCGGGAGTGTCGCGTTCGGCGAAGATGCCGTCCTGGTAGAGGTTGTCGTAGCGCTCACGGTTGAACGATACGCCGCCTTCGAGCAGCAGCCGCGACGACACCGTCGACGTCCACTTCGCCGACCCGGTCGCGAAGGTCGGTGTGTTCCACAGCACCGAGGCGGTCACCGGGTCGATGCCCGAGGTCATCGCATGACCGCGCAGGCGCATCGCCCGATCGTTGTAGACGGCGACCTTGTTGCGCGGCGACACCTGCCAGGTGAGCCGGAAGACGGGATTGGCCATCTTCTCGTCCGAGATGCCCTGCTCGCACGCGATCACACCGGTGCGGCACTGCTCGTAGGCAACCGGATAGGACAGGTTGGCCGGCGTCACGAAGGTGTTCGCGATCGGCTTGTCGTAGCGGGCGTGACGGAACGCGCCATAGAACCACAGCGTGTCCTTCATCAGCGGCCCGCCCTGTTCGACGTTCCACTCGTTGAAGTTCGCGATCCGGTCGACGCCGCCGACGCCGCGCGAGCGCAGCGCGTCGGTGAGATTGTTCCCCTGCCAGCTGGCCGGCGATCGGGTGATTTTCGCGCCGCCCTTGAACTGATTGCCGCCATCCTTCGGCACCAGGTTCATGTTGAGGCCGCCGGTGACCGTCTCGCCGGATCCGCCGGAGGTCTGGTAGACGGCTTCCTGCACCATGGCCTCGTTGTGGTAGGCCTGGACCGCGCCGTCACCCATCAGCCCATTGGTGACCAGGCCGTCGACCATCACGACGGTCTGGGCGGCGCCGGTGCCGTGAATCGCGAAATAGGTCTGCTGCATCGCCCGCGAACCGCCGACATCCGGCGAGCTGAGGTTGACGCCGACGACCAGCTGACCGATCGACTGAATCGTGCGCGCCGTCGGGACGGCGTCGAGCACGTCGCGTGACAGCACCTGCGTGCGGGCGTTCGTCTGGACGTCGACGACCGGCGAGGCGCCCGACACGGTGACCGACTCCTCGAGCGATCCGACCTTCATGTCGCCGTTGACCGTGGCGGTGAAATTCGCCGGCAGCTCGAGCTGCTCGCGCTTGACCGTCTGGAAGCCGGACAGCGAGAAGGTAACCGTGTAGATGCCGGGACGAAGGTCGACGATGCGGTAGGCACCCTGACCGTCGGTCTCGACCGTTCGGACCTTCTCGATGAGCGCATCGCTGGCGGCTTCGACGGTCACGCCCGGCAGCACGGCGCCGGACTCATCGCGGGCGACGCCGGCGATCGAACTCTGGGCGTGCGACATCGCGGGTATCGCCACCACGAGCAGTAGCGGGAGCAAGCCGCGCGAAAGCATTTTGACAATCACGTGTGTGCCTCCTGAAGCACGTGTGTGCCTGCTGAAGTCTGATGGGACCGGTGTTCGCCCGGACGGCGAAGCCCGAAGGGCAGCGTAGCGCCGAGCTTTCGGGCCGGTCAAAGGAAATAGCCCGAGTGGCGCCATTTGCGCCCGCCTGAATTCGGGTATTTGAATTTTCGCGGACGGCGGCTGCCCAGCTCGAGCGTGTGCTGCCCGCCCATCGCCACCGGCCGGCGCCGACGCTGGTGATAAGCTGGCGCAGCGAGTCGCCCCCACACCCATGATCTGGCTCTACGAAAAAGACGCAGCCGCGCTTCGTATCGAAACCCGCTACGACAACACGGCGCTCGAGTACGTCGTCACCGTCCATCGCAGCGACGGCTCGTCCAGCGAGCGCTACACCGCCTTGGAAGACTTCCGGCAGCGACTGTTGACCCTGGAGAAGACGTTGGCCGACCAGCAGTGGCAACGGGTCGGCGCGCCGATCATCGACCCTGACGGGTGGCCGAGGGGACGCCCATCCTGAGCCGCCGCCGGCGCGCCGAGCGGCGCGTCCTGCCTGCCAATCCCGTCGACGGCTGCACAGAACCGGCACCGGCATCGCCGCCGTCAACCGACGACCTGCAGGGAATCGCCCGTCACGGCACCGTGTCACGTTGGCCCGCCGATTGCCCCTCGGCTGAGCCATGTCGATGCTGCCACGCTTGCGACGACGAGCCGCAGTGGGCACAACCGCGCTCGGGGTGGCCCTCGGCCTGACGGTGAGCGTGGCGGCCGTCGCCTTGCTGACTGGACCGCTGCCGACACCCTTTCCGCTGTTTCCGCGCGACAACTGGTGGAATCTCGACATCTCGGCGGCGCCCGTCGATCCGGCGTCGGCCGGCTACATCGCCTTCATCGGGGCGACGCGGCGGCTGCATCCCGACTTCGGCGGCGACGAGTCGCCGGGCAGCGACAACATCTACGGCTTGCCCTACGTCGTCGTCGACAGTGCAGTTGCACGGCAGGCTGTCCAGTTCCAGTACGCCTCGGAAAGCGACGGCGTGAATCACGCCACCGGGCAGAGTATCCCGTTCTATCCGATTCCGGTGGAGGCCAGGACCCAGGCGCACTGGATCGAGGGCGGGCCGCCCGGCTCCGTCGACCTGCGCAGCACCTCCGATCGTCACATGTTGATCGTCGATCGCGACGCGCGCGCGCTCTACGAGCTGTACAACGTGTACTTCGATGGCACGAGGTGGCATGCCGGGTCCGGGGCGTTCTTCGATCTGTCGCGGTCCGATCGCCGTCCGGACGGCTGGACGTCGGCGGATGCGGCGGGCCTCGCCATCCTGCCCGGCCTCGTCCGCTATGAAGAAGCGAACGGGACGGGCGAGATCGAACACGCGTTCCGCGTCACCGTGCGGGCGACCAACGGCTACGTCTACCCGGCCTCGCACCGAGCCGGGTCGACCGCCGGGGCGCTGCCGATGGGCGCGCGGCTGCGCCTGAAGGCCGGCACCAACATCTCCGGGTTCTCAGCCGATGTGCAGCGCATCTTCCGGGCGATGAAGCGCTACGGTCTCATCGTCGCCGACAACGGCTCGGACATGTACATCAGCGGCACCTACGACCCACGCTGGAACAACGACGTGCTGAACCCGGCGTTCCGGACGCTGACCGCCGCCGACTTCGAGGTGATTGCGCTCGGCCACAACCCGCCGGTCAGCCCGCCGGGCGCCGTCCAGAACCTGCGCTTCGTCCGCGACTAGGTCGAACGATGCGCGGCAGGCGGCTACGAAGCGCGGGATTCCGGAACGTCGAGGCTCTTCATCCGAAGCGCCAGGACCTGCTCCAGGACGAGGTCGAGGTTCTTGGCGCCGAACGGTTTCGACAGCAGCGGGATCTGCGCCGATTCGACGAACCCCTGCAGCGTCCCGTTGAGGATGTCGCCGCTGATCAGCACGAACGCCGAGGCGAGGTGCGGCTGGCGGCGCCTGAGGTACTCGTACAGCTGCGTGCCGGTCATGCGCGGCATCTGCACGTCGCACAGGATGATGTCGTAGCGGTGGGCTTCGATCATGGCCGACGCCTGCGCACCGTCCTCGGCGACGTCGACGGCAAAGCCGCGGCGGGTGAGGAGACGATGCAGCAGTTTGCGCAGCGCCGCCTCGTCGTCGGCGACCAACGCGCGGCGCCCGGGGACCGCGGTCCACTCGAGCGGCGGCTGGACGGCGGTTCGCGGCACGGCGGCGGCGGCGGCATTGCCGGCCGGCAGCGTCAGGCGGAAGCAGGCACCGGGGTCACGACCGGGCACCAGCGCCAGGGTGCCCCCGTGTGCCTCGGCAATGCCGAGGGCGATGGACAGGCCCAGCCCGGTGCCCTCGCCGACGCCTTTGGTCGAATAGAACGGCTCGAAGATACGCCCGGCGACGGTCGCTGGCACGCCGGGACCGTTGTCGGCGAGTTCGATGCAGACGCCGTGCGGCGTCGCGCTGGTGCGCAGCACCAGCCGACCAGGCCGGCCGGTCGGCTTCATGGCCTGCTCGGCGTTGAGCAGCAGATTGAGCAACACCTGCTGGATCTCCTCGCGATTGACCACCACCGCCGGCAGATCGGGACCGTACTCCTCGACGAGCGTGATGCCCGACATCGTGAACTCGTACTTGCGCAGCGCGACCGTCGCCTGCACCAGTTCGTTGAGCGACGCGGCACCGCGTTCGACCGCCGAGCGGCGGACGAAGGCGAGCAGGTTGCGGACGATCTTCGCGGCGCGATGCGCCTCGGAACGGACCTGCTCGAGGTCGGCGCGCGACTCCTGGCGCCGTTCGGCGTCGATGAGCAGCTCGGTGAAGCCGATGATCGACTGGAGCGGATTGTTCAGTTCGTGAGCGACACCCGACACGAGCTGGCCGACGGCGGCCAACCGCTCACTGTGAATCAGCTGCTCGCGCAAGAGCGTCTCGTGCGTCACGTCGCGTTCGACCGCGACGACGTGCGACAGCTCGCCCGACGGCTGCGACAATGCCAGCAACGAGCAGGACGACAGGAAGGTGGTGCCATCCCGACGCCGGCGGGCGAGCGTGCCGCGCCACACGCCGTCGGAGCGCACCGCCGCGTCGATCTCGACCAGCGACGACCGGGACTCATCGGCGAGCAGGTCAGCGGCGCGGCGCATCCGCAGGTCGGCCAGGTCGTAACCCAGGCTCCGACAAAACGCCCCGTTCGCGTGAACGACCGTGCCGTCGGGCTGGACCAGGGAAATCAGTTCGTCGGCCTGTTCGGCGGCGGCCGCCAGGATGCCCCGGATGTCGTCCGCGGCGGGAGCCACCGCCACTGCCGCGGCCGGCGCACCGGTTCCGGATGGGACGGCGGCGGGATCGGCACTCGCGGCGCTGTCCTGCGGCCGACGCCGGGCGAGCGACCAGCCGGCACACACCCCGGCCGCGAGGGCCAGGGCGGCCACCATGAGCAGCGAAGCGAGTGCCGGGGTATCGGTGGTCAGTAGCATGCGAAGAGCGTGTCCCGCTCAGGAATCGGCAGCGGGTCAGACCAGCGCAGGGCCCGGGTTGCGCAACGGTGCGCAAGGGCGGGCGCTCCGAGCCTTTTCGGCCGTTTTTTTGCCGGCGCCGGTCAGGGAACGGTCCGGTATACTCCCCCGGGCGCCGCGGCTGGCGCGCCATCGGCGACGCCACCACACGGCCGTCGGGCCCTGGCCGGAGCGGAGTTCGTCGTTGACCGGGCGGCCGGAAAGGCGGTAGGACAATCGATCACAAGTACGTAAAGATTGTGCAGTATCACGTGAGGCGAGTCAGACCGGCAGCCGAGGTCGCGCCTCACTCATCGCTAACGCAGGTTTGCCGTGCGCGCTCGAGGCCCATCCCCCGCCTGTGCCGCCGTCACGTGCCGGGTATACGAGCCGTATGCGAGCCGACCTTCCACATCGATCGACGGCCCCGGCGACCATGCCGCTTCGGGCCGGTGTCGCTCCAGGGAAAGCCAGTCACGAGGGACAGGCGATGGCCCCACGAGTGCTAATCGTCGAGGACAACGACGCGACCCGCACCGGCCTCTGTGAGCTGCTGAAGCGCGCCGGCTACAGCGCCGAGGCGACCAGCAGCTATGAAGAAGCCATCCGCGTCATGCGCGAGGACACGCCGGATCTGCTGATTGCCGATGTGCGGCTCGGTCCCTACAACGGCCTGCAACTGCTGGTGACCAGTCCGAAGCGGGTGCCGACGATCATCATGACCGGCTTCCCCGATCCGGTGCTCGAGGCCGATGCCCGTCATCTCGGGGCGCAGTTCATCCTGAAGCCGGTGGCGCCGCCGGCACTGCTGACCCTCATCGAAGATCAGCTGGCCGGTCGCCCGGCCCAGGAACTGTCGGGCCCGACGCGCCGCTGGGCTCGCAAGCAGGTACCGGGCGAACTGACCGCCCAGGTGCAGGACGTCACCGCCCGTGTCATCGACGTCAGCTACGGCGGGCTGCGGTTCCAACTCGGACGCGACGCCGAGCGCACCCTGCCTCCATCCTTCAATATCGTCCTGCCGCAGTCACACGTCGAGGTGCAGGTGGACCTCGTCTGGTCGAGCCGCACGAGCGACGGCCTGTGGCTGTACGGAGCGGCGCTCTCGGAAGCCAACCAGGCGGCGGCGCAGGCCTGGCATGGATTGGTCGATACGCTCTCCTGACGCCGCAGCGGTGACGACTCGCGCGGAGCGCGGTCGTCGTCCCGCAGGCTCACAATCCCGCAACACGCGCGGCAGCAGACGCGGCCGCCGGGCGACATCCACTTCGAAGAGGCTTGTGCATGACCAGAATCGGACCGACGGTCGTCGTCCGCGGCGAAGTCACGTCGACGGACGACATCAGTGTGGAAGGGCGCATCGAAGGACCGATCTGGTGTGAAGGTCACGCCGTGACGGTCTCGGCGTCCGCCGTCGTGGAGGGGGATATCGTCGGACGCGATCTCACCGTCTCGGGTCGCGTCAGCGGCACCCTGATCGCCACCGAGGTCGTTGAGATCAACGCCTCGGCCGACGTCGAGGGCCGCGTCGTCTCCACCCGCCTCATCCTGCACGACGGCGGCACGTTCCACGGTGAGGTGCAGCCGCAGCAGGTGGACGCGGCACTGACAGTGGCCCGCCACCGCCGGAAATAGCGGCCGGCCGCCCTAGCGGCGGCGCATCAGTGCGTCCAGGCTGAGGCTTCCCGGTCCGTGCGTCGAGATGTAGAGAAAGGCGGCGCTGTAGAGCAGGGCCAGTTCGCCGCCGTTCTCGATCGGCCAGCCGCCGCGCGGATGGTGTGCGAGCCCGTAGGCGACCAGCATCTCGCCGCTGGCGACGAACGCTGCCGGAACGGTCCACGCGCCGAGCGCGACGAGAGCACCCGCCGCCAGCTCGATGATTCCGGCTGCCCCCCGCAGGGAGAGCAGCGGCAGCTGGCTCCCGCCGTACCAGCCGAACAGTTTCTGCAGTCCGTGGAACAGGAACAGACCGCCCACCGCGATCCGGAACACGACGAACGCATACGGCTGGAGCTTGCGCAGCAGAGCGGACATCTGACGAGAATAACGCATCGCGTCGACGGCGCGCCGGCCGGATCGGCGCCAGGCAGCCTCGGGCCCCGCTTGGGGCGATTCGCGACGCGGCGCGCCCCCAGCTCTGGCGCGGCCGGCTTACGGCTCCGCGGTGTACTTCTGGCGCAGCTTGACCGGCTTGCTGCCGCGCAACTGCAGGTTGATCATCTCCACGAACACCGAGAAGCCCATCGCGAAGTAGATGTAGCCCTTCGGGATGTGCATGCCCATCCCGTCACCGATCAGCGAAACCCCGATGAGCAGCAGGAACGACAGCGCCAGCACCTTGACTGTTGGATGCCGGCTCACGAAGGCACTCACCGCCTCGGCCGAGAACATCATGATGGCGACCGCCAGCACGACCGCCGTCACCATGATCGAGATGTCGTTCGCCATCCCGACCGCGGTAATCACCGAGTCGAGCGAGAAGACGATGTCGAGCGCCATGATCTGGATGATCACGGCGGTGAACGACGGCGCGACACGCGCCACGCCGTGCGATTCCTCCCCTTCCAGCTTCTCGTGAATCTCCAGCGTCGCCTTGCCGAGCAGGAAGAGGCCGCCGATGAGCAGGATGAGATCGCGGCCCGAGAACCCGTGACCGAAGAGCGTGAACAACGGCTGCGTCAGCTGGATGATCCAGGCGATCGACAGCAGCAGCAGGATGCGCATGACCATCGCTGCAATCAGCCCGGCCCGCCTCGCCTTCCGCTGCTGATCGCCCGGAAGCTTGCTGGAGAGAATCGAGATGAAGATGACGTTGTCGACGCCGAGCACGATTTCGAGAAACGTCAGCGTGACGAGCGCGAGCAGACCCTGCGAGGTCAGAAAGGCATCCATGGCCACCGATTATCGCCCAACGGCGCCATTGCCGCTTCGCCGCTGCCGGGAATCCGTCATCGGCGCGTTCCGGTCCGCGAATCGGGTCCAAAGTCTCGCGCCCGCCGCGGCATCACCTCTGCACGGTCTCTCGGCATGCGAAGCACCCGCGCGCACGGGCCGATGGCCGTCGCCGCCGCCGCGTGCCTGCTGATTGCCTCCGGCTCGGACGCGACGCCTCGCAGTCCGGGAACGATCGTGCGGATCGAGGTGCCCGATGTCGCAGGCACCCGGACCGGGGTGGCCTTTGCCATCCACGTCGCCGACGACGGCGGCCGGCGGCGGGTGTATTTCCTGACCACCGCCGAGCTGTTCTCCACCCACCGCGGCGACCGCGCCCGGCTGCATCTGCGCGACGGCGTCCGCGAGCTGCTGCACACCGACATCTTCACGCCGCCGGGTCACACTGGCGTCGCCGTCCTTCGGGTCGTCGACGACAGCCACAGCGAGCCGTTCGGCGTCACGTTCGAACCGGTCAGAGCCGGCCAGGCCTTCGTGCTCTGGGGGCGCGACGCCGCCCACGACCCCTGCATCGGCAGCGGCCATATCGGCGCCGTGACGACGCGGCGGCTGCGCGCCGACCGCCGGATGACGGCCGGCTGTCTCGCGCCTGGTGCGCCGGTCAGCCACGAACGCGGCGTCTTCGCCGTCGCCGGCGAGACCGCGGACGGCGGACCGGCGATCTTCCTGCCGCTGTCCGCCGCCCGCCGATTCGTCCTGCGGCACGTGCCAGGATTGGACGAAGCAGCGACGCCGCCGCCGCCGCCGCACGTCCAGCTGACGTCGCGTGACGTGGCGGTGCCGGCGATCGACGTGGCCGCCGGCGAGCGACGCGAGGGCCGGCGGCGATCCCCCGCCGGCCGGTCCGGCGCGATCGCCGCTGGGGCAGGTCCTCGTCGTGCTTCGCGTACGTCTGTTGTCCCACCTGACGCAGTGAACGGGAGATGGCCATGACTTGCACAGCGCGGACCTGCGGTCTTGCGGTCGCGCTCTGTGTCGCGCTGATCACACCAGCGGCGGCGCAGAACGACCGCCCCCCGTCCGGTGAACGCGGCACCGAGCTCGACGGTCTCGTCGGCGCCGCGGCGACGGACACCCACACCGGACCGTTTGCCGCCGGCATCGCCGCGTGGCGCCTGA
Source organism: uncultured Acidobacteriota bacterium (assembly GCA_902825985.1). Classification (GTDB taxonomy): domain Bacteria; phylum Acidobacteriota; class Vicinamibacteria; order Vicinamibacterales; family CAVVIG01; genus VFZL01. The sequence goes on from CADEDC010000017.1 coordinate 30,292, forward strand.
CCAGCGCCGTTCGCGCCGAGGCACGCGGCGCCTGGTTCGCGCGCGGTCCGGGCGCCGCGGCGTTCGCCGCGGACATCGGCGCCGTCGTCAACGTCGTACGGCTCGGGAACGCGTCGCCGTACATCGGCGCTGCGGTTGGGTTGTATCGCGCGTCGTTCGACGCGACGACGTCGGCGATGTCGCCGTTCTATCGCCAACGGCTCGGCCAGACGCTGACCACCAGTCAGGAGCGCGCGTTCACGGACCCGGCGTTCCGGCTCTCGGCCGGAGTCGACTGGCGGGTGGGCGCACGGCTGTCGCTGCGCCCCGAGGCGTCGGCGATGTTCGTACGCCGCAACGGCCATGGCGAGACGCTCGGCCTGTTCGGTCTCCGGGTCGGCTATCGGTTCGAGGATCGTCCGGTCACGCCGTAGTGCGGACCGTCAAGACGGGACAGGCGGCCTGTCGGACCACCTGATTGGCGGTCGAGCCGAACAGCATCAGGTCGACGGCATTGCGGCCGCGAACCCCGAGCACGATCAGATCGGCCGGCATCGCCGCCGCTGCCTTCAGCACTTCGACGTGCGGCTTGCCGTGCACGACCGCGGTGTTCGGCGTGCACCAGTCGCGCGCCGCTGCCGGAATGAGCGTCGCCAGCCGCTGCGCTGCATCCGCCTCGAGCATCCGGCGATACCCTTCCAGATCGAACACCGGCGCGCTGATCGCCGGCTCACCAGCCGTGACGGCCGGTGACGGCACGTCCTGAATCGGCCAGTCGAGGACGTGCAGGACCGAGAGCTGCGCATCGGCCTCCTGCGCCACGGCCAGCGCGGCGCCAAGCGCCGCCACCGACGAGTCCGAGAAGTCCACGGCACAGAGCACCTGCTTGAACAATGCCTTGGCCGCCGTCGGCGCACGCGGCGGTACGGTCAGCACCGGACAGCCGGCTTTGCGCAGCACCTTTTCCGTGACCGAGCCGAGAACCATGTGCTCGAAGCCCGAGGTGCCGTGCGTGCCCATCACGATCAGATCCGCCCGGATCCGTGTGGCGGTCGCCAGGATGTGCGGAATCGGCGCGCCGGGCTCGATGACCGCGTCGGTGGCGACGCCCGCCGTCCGTGCCTGCTCGACCCAGTGCTCGACGTCGGTCCGCAGCCGCTCCTGTTCCTCGGCGCTCAGCCCAACCCCGCCGCCATAGCTCGGCATGGCGAGCCCGGGGACCGGCAGGAAGACCTGGTTGAAGACATGGAGCACGGTGAGCCGCGCCTCAAACCAGCCGGCCAGTCGAACCGCCTGCTCCAGCGCGTGCTGCGAGACGTCGGAAAAATCGATCGGGCACAGAATGTTCGTGATGTTCATCATGGCGAAGCTCTCGCAACCGACATCAGCCGCCCGTGCACCCGTCCGCGGCGCGCTCCGCCGATGATCGTGCCGGGTTTCCGGCACGCCCGTGATGCAGCGGCCGGCCGCCTCCCGCTTTCACCGGCATTCTACGCGGAGGCCGGTGGCATTTTCATTGCGGCCCGATCACGTGCGGCCAACGGTTCGTTTCCGGCCGCGATCGTGAGTTCCGGAATCATGACCATGCCGGTGCACGTCACGTTTCGCGATCTCGCTCAGAACGACGTCCTCGAGGCGCTCATCCGCGAGCGCGCCGAGACACTGCCGCACACCTACAACCGGCTCCTGCACTGCCGCGTGCTGGTCGAGGTGCCGCACCGTCACCATCGGGCGGGCAATCGCTACCGGGTGCGCATCGAGCTGTCGGTTCCCGGCGATACGATCGTCGTCTCACACTATCCGAGTCTGGACCCGGCGGTCCGGCAGACCGGGGCGACACCGACCAAGGCCGCGGAACTGGATGCCGGCGACCGCGATGCCGCCATCGTCCTGCGTGAAGCGTTCGACATCGCCCGTCGCCGGTTGCAGGACTTCGCCGAGCGGCTGAACGAGAAGCCGCACGTGCGCGTCTAGAGTTCGGCCAGTTGCCGCGGCGGGCGCCGCCCGGGCGCGACCGGCGGGCGGTCGAGCCCGGCTGGCCGGCGCACCGGGCGCCTCGCGGCAACGGCATGTCAGCAGCTCTCGGGTCGGGAATCGGCCACCATGAAGCTCTCTGCCTTCGCCGTGGACTACGACGGCACCATCGCACAGCACGGCGTCTTCGATCCCGACGTCCGCCAGGCGATTGCCGAGGTGCGACGCCGCGGGATCGTCGTCGCGCTGGTCACCGGTCGCCGGCTCGCCGACCTGCGCCGCGTCGCCAGCGACCTGAGCTGCTTCGACGTGATCGTCGCCGAGAACGGCGCCGTCCTCGATTTTCCGGCCGGCGGCCGCCACGCCAATCTGTCGCATCCCCCGCCGCCGGCGTTCCTGGACGCGCTGCGCGCCCGCCAGGTGGTGTTCGAGGTCGGCGAGTCGATCGTCGAGGCGGCGGCGGCAGAGGCGCCGCAGCTGCTGGACGCGATTCGCGCCCTCGAACTGCCGCTGACGCTGGCCTTCAACCGTGGGCGCGCCATGGTGCTGCCGCCGGCGGTGGCCAAGTCCACCGGACTGCGGCAGGCGTGGCACGCGCTGCGGCTCTCGCTGCACAACACCATCGGCATCGGCGACGCCGAAAACGATCACGATCTGCTCGACGCGTGCGAGGCCGGCGCCGCCGTCGAGTGGGGCAGCCGGGCGTTGTGCGCGGTCGCCGACGACATCATCCGCGGCACACCGGTCCGCGCGGTAGCCGACTACATCCGTCGGGTGTCGCACCAGCCGCGGCTGGCGACGTCGCAGATGGGCCGCCGCCGGCTGCTGCTTGGACACGAGCACGACGGCACGCCGGTGTCGCTGGCGGTCCGCGGGCGGACGATCATCGTCGCCGGCGAACCGGGCACCGGCAAGTCGTGGCTGGCCGGGCTCATCTGCGAGCAGTCGATTCTCCAGGGCTACGCGGTGTGCGTCGTCGACCCCGAAGGGGACTATCGGACGCTCGAAGCGCTGCCCGGGGTCGTCGTACTGGGCGGCGACGACCCGCCGCCGGGACCGCGGGAACTGGCGCGGACCCTCAGACATCCGGACGTCAGCGCCGTCATCGATCTGTCCAGGCTCACGCACCAGGCCAAACTCGACTACGTGGCGACGTTGATGCCGATGCTCGCGGCGCTGCGCCGACGCACCGGACTGCCGCACAAGATCCTGCTCGACGAAGCGCACTACTTCCTGCCCGATGCCCGGCACGCCCGCGTCATCGACCCGACCCTGGCCGGCTACATCGTGGTGACCTATCGGCTGTCGTCGCTGCATCCGGCGATTCGCGCCACCGGCGACGTCGTCGCGCTGGTCACGCGTGAACGCGACGCCGCCGAGGTCACCGCCATCCAGGGGATGTGCCGTCCGACGCCTGACTCACGGCAGACGCAATCGGTGCTCGGCGACCTCGACGTCAACGAGGCGGCACTGCTGCCGGGCGCCGACGAATCGCATGGCTGCATCCGCCGCTTCACCATCGCGCCACGGTTGACCGCGCACGTCCGCCACCGCGCGAAGTACGTCGACATGCCGGTCAGCGACGCGCAGGCGTTCGTGTTCGACGCGCGGCTGCCGCATCAGCGGGCGCGCTCCCTGAAGGAGTTCATCCAGCGGCTCGGCGAATTGCCGGCGGTCGGCCTGGTTGGACATCTCGAGCGGCACGACTTCTCGCGCTGGCTGCACGACGTCTTTCGTGACCGGCCGCTGGCCGCCCACATCGCCATGCTCGAGTCACGGGTCATCGTCGACGACCCGCGCGTCGTCGTCGACGCAATCGGCCAGGCCGTCCGCGCGCGCTACGAGACGAACGGCCGCCCGGCGCTGGCCGGCGCCGCCTGACCGGCGCCGGAGAACCGGCGGGTCCGCGCTCCTCCGCCGGCCGACGCCGCGGGCGGCACGCGGATCATCGACGAATCGCCGGGCCACGAAAGGCACGCCGCTTGCTCGCACGCGACAGTGCGAGAGGGAAGCCATGACCGACTATGGGCGCCGCCTGATCATCGATGCCGATTTCGACCGGACCCTGCTCGAGACCATGCGAGCCGTGCAGCTCGAAGGACTCGACATCATCACCCGCTTCGACGTGCGCGAACACCTGAAGCGGCATGCACACCACGACTGCCGGCGCTACGTCCTCCTGCAGGTGGCGTCGCCCGATCTGATGCTCCGGGCGCTGCAGACCGACATCGAATCGGGCCCGTTCCTCCCGATGACGGTGGGCGTCTACGAGCTCGCGGACGGCGAGACGGCGGTCGAGGCCACCGAGCCGTTCGCGCCGGTGATTTCGGACATGGCCTGGCGCCACGCGTCACCCGAACTCGCGGCGCTCGCCGACCGGGAGGGTGCCATGCTGGCGAACGCGCTGGGACGCATGCAGCACGTCATCGCCGCCGCGCCGGCCGTGGTGTAGCAGGCGTCAGGGCGGCTCGCCGGCTTCGAGCCGGCGCCGCAAGGCGTCGACCACCTGGCCGGCCTCATCACGGAGCCGCCGCTCGACGATGCGCCGGACCAGGCCGCCGAAGAAGCCGTCGAGCACGTCGACGCGAGACCGGTTGAGGTAAGCCAGGTAGCGGGGTGCGCCGCCGCGTCCGCCGACGATTGCCGTGATGGCGAGCGACCCGGCCATGTAGTGCGACGCGTACACCTGCCGCGACGCGACGACCGCCTCCGGTCCGCCATTTGGACGCGCCATCGTGACGTGCGTGATGCTCACCACCGGCTTCCGTCCGAGCATCTCCTTGGACCAGTAGATGAACGACTGAATGTCGGGGCTGCCGCCGGCCGGATAGCGGGTGAGGAAGTCCGCCAGGCCCGGCACGCGCTCCCGCATGAACGGCGTTTGCCGCAGCAACGCGCCGAACTCGTCGTCCAGGCGCACGGGCGCCGCACGATCGTGATAGGCCGGCTGACCGGCCAGACCTTCGGCGAGGTAGCGTTCGGCGCGGGCCAGCATCGCCGCACGAAAGGCGCGCTGCACCTCGGTCTGCCAACCCGCCCGGCGGGCCCGGGCCAGCGGCACGAGCACCGCCATCTCTGTCTCGCTCAGCTTCAGTCCACAGGATCCGGGACGGCAGGCGCGCAATCCGTCGAGGTCGTCCGCGTCGAGTTCCAACGTGGCGAGATCGTCCAGCTGTGGCGGATCGGAGAAGCGGACGACGGCGGGCGCGTAGCGGCCGCGTTTCATCGCATCGATCCGATGGACCCAGCGCAACAGCCGGTCGCCGGACACGGCGGTCCTCGATGCCGAGAAGATGGCGACCTGTCCGTCGCCCGCCGCCACCGACTTGACAATCGTCTCGCCGCGTTCGAGGCGAAGCCGTTCCGCAGCGGCGACGGTGACCGACGGCTGGAAGAAGTCGAACGGGTCGGCGAGCTTCGGCAGCTGGGCCGCCAGGGAGGCCACCGCGAGGCTCGCGGCAGCAACGGCGGCGGGGACGGTCGCCAGCCACGCGCGACGAACGGTCAGCAGGCCCTCGCGATCCATTGTTCGAATATAGCGGCAACGGTGACGGGCGGGCAGGTGCGACCGTCGATCCGGATCCCCGCGGCTCAGCCAGTGTTCCGGCGCCGGCTTCCCCGCAACCCACGGACCGATGCGCTCACGAGCGCGGTGTTCGTTCTGCCGCTTCGCAGCAACGATTTTGCACTTCGGCGCTCGTAGGGACGCGCCCTCCGCCGACGTTCGCGGATCGGGCGCGTCCGTGGCATGACCGCCGGAAGGAGGCATCATGGAGATTGTGAAGTGGCATCCATTCCGCGAGCTCGAGGAAATCCAGCGGCGACTGAACCGCATGTTCGTCGACAACGCCCCGCGGCTGAATGACGAGCCGTTCTTCGTCGCCGACTGGGCGCCGGCCGTCGACATCCAGGAAACCGACGCGACCTTCGCCGTCAAGGTGGACCTGCCGGATGTCAAGAAGGAGGACATCAAGGTCGAGATGCACAACGGCACCCTGACGATCGAAGGCGAACGGAAGCAGGAGAAGGAGGAGAAGGGTCAGAAGTTCCATCGCATCGAACGGCAGTACGGCAGCTTCGTCCGGCGTTTCACGGTGCCGGCCGAGGTCGACGAGGCCAAGGTGAAGGCGGCCTTCGCGGACGGCGTCCTGAACGTCACCCTGCCGAAAGCCGTCGCCGCCGTCGTCAAGCCGGTCGAAGTGAAAGTCGCGTGACCGGCGTCACGGGAGCTGTCGCACCGCGTCGCCGAACTCGCGGAGGGAGTTGAACGGCTCGAGCGAGCGCGACGCGCCACCCCGGTAGACGACAGCGAGGCGGAAGGCCGGGATGGCGGCCAGGCGGCGCTGCACCATCTCGAGGTCGAGGGTCACGCGCGCCCGTGCGCCGCCCGGCCAGCGGACGTCCACGTTGAGGCATTGCGGCGCCGCCGCCTTGGGAACGGCGCTGCACGACGTCAGCGTCCAGGTCACCGGCGGATCGCCGGTGAGCCGATCGCGTAACCAGGATTCGAACGGCGCGTCCGGCAGGTCGGGCTGCAGCGCGCTGGCGCGCGTCGTCGTCCGCAGCTGCAGCGCTTCGGCATCGGTCAGGGTCTGCATCGGGTGATCGGCGAAGCGCAGGCGCCGCGCCTCGGCTTCGCTCATCATGTCCGGCAGTTCCGAGAGCTGGCGGAAGGCGCTGTCGATGTCGAAGAGCCGGATGTCGCCGCGCACCATTCGCGGACGGCCGACGCCGCGGTCATCCCGACCGATGACGAACAGCATGTGCACGCCGCGGGAGGATTGCGAGACCGCGATGCAAATCGGTCCATGGCCGTCCTGACGCGGCGCCCCGCACTCGTTCATCTCCCACTGCGACGGGAGCCGCAGCACCGATTCGAGCCATCGGTCGAGTCGAATCCCCGGCAGTTCGGGATCGATGTCGGAGCTCCGTACCGCGCGCAGATACTGGACGGCGTCGCGCTCGACCTGGGCGCGGGTGTCGGCCGTGATGTTGCGCAGGTCGGGCACCGCCAGCGCGGAGGGCTGGGCGCGCGCCGGCAGCGCCGCGGTCATGAGCGCGAGTCCGCCGGCGAACACAAACGCAGGCCGAACTCCGGGCAGGAATATGCGTGACCTGTTCACAGGCAACCTTGCGGCGACAGGTGCGCGGCTCGTCGCCAAGGGAGCTTAATTCAGTGGCGCACTTAATGCTAACGTCTATCGCATCATGCCGCCACGTCGCCGCCAGCCGTTTGCCAGCGTCCTCTGCCCGGTCGATTTCTCGGTTCATGCCAAAGCTGCGCTGCAGTACGCGGCGGCCGTCGCCAACCGCGCTGCCGGTGCTCTGTCAGTCCTCTACGTCAACGACCCGTTCCTGGTCGCCGCGGCGGCAGCCGCCTACGACGAAAAAGCGCTCGCTTCTCAAAGTGCGGAGGAACTGGCGCGCTTCATCACCAAAACCGTCGGGGTGCGCGCCGGTGGTCAGCGGATCGCCGCATCGGTGGCCCTCGGACAGCCGGCGGTGGAAATCCTGAAGGCGGTCCGACGCACCAGGGCCGACCTGATCGTCGTCGGCTCGGAAGGCCTGAGCGGCGCTTCCCGTCTCTTCTTCGGATCGACGACGGCGCGCCTGCTGAACGGCACTCCGGCACCGGTGCTCGCGGTGCCGCCGGCCGTCCCGGCGACGGTGAAAGCCGGTGACTGGCCCGGACCGCGGGTGCTCGCAGCCATCGACCTGGGCCGCGAGGCCGCCGCTGACGTGGCCGCCGCCGCGGCGGTCGCGCGCTGGTTCGGCGCCCGTCTGTCGCTGGTCCACGTCGTCGAGAAGACGCGGATCCCGACCTGGCTGTCGCTGAACCGGACCGCGCACGATCGGTCGCGCATGGCCGCGGCCCGCGTCCGCCTCGGACGGCTGGCGAAAAGCGCCGGTGCCCGCGGGTTTGCGGACGCCCACGTCTTCGTCGGCGACCCGGCCGAACAGATCGCGGCGCTGGCGAACGACCTCGGCGCCGGACTGGTGCTCCTGACGCTGCGCGGCGACGACCGTCTGTTCGGCGACCGCAAGGGTGCCACGACCTACCGCGTCGTCTGCAACGCCGGCACGCCGGTCCTGGCGGTGCCCGCCGGCTGGATGCTGCCGACCGCCGGCTGACCCACCGATCCCCCGTGCCGCATCCCCGGGGTGTCGCGCCGAGGCGGCCGCACCGAGACGGCCGCACCGAGACGGCCGCGCCGCCGCTCCCCCGGCGTCGGGAATCCGTCACCTGGCAGCGGGCGGGCGGACTTTGCCAACGGATTCGGGTGGTATAGGCTTTGCGCCAGCTCGCAGCGCGGGGATATCCCGCTCGGCACCAATCGCAACACAACACATGGGAAGGGTCGTATGCGGCCTCTGATGTCTGGTCTCATCCTTCTGGGCACGTTCCTCATGGCAGGAACGGCCTACGCGCAACAGGACAGCCGCTGCGCCGACTGTCATTTCGCGCGTCCCGATGCGCCAGCGCAGCAGCATCTCCGGGAATGGGATCGTTCTCCCCATGGCCGGAACAACGTTGGTTGCCAGAAGTGCCACGGCGGCAACGAGTCGACGACCGAGCCGTTCATCGCTCACCGAGGCATCTTGTCGCCATCCAATCCCGACAGCCCGGTCAACCGGGTGAAGCTGCCGGCGACCTGCGGCAGCTGCCACGTCGGTCCGTACGTCGCCTTCCAGGACAGCCGGCACTACCAGCTGCTTCAGGGCGGCGATCATCGCGGCCCCACCTGCTCGACCTGCCACGGCGAAGTCGACGCCAATCTGCTGTCGCCCAAGTCGCTGGAGGCGCGGTGCAACGAATGTCACGGCGAGAAGGGCACGGCACCGCGAAGTGCCCGCGCCAGCGAGGTCCGGCAGCTGTATGACGGCCTGCACGTGGTCCGCGAACAGATCAAGCTCGCCGAGGGCTTCATCAAGCGCGTCAGCGACCGGGCGCGCCGGCAGGAACTGCAGGACGAGCTCGATCAGGCCAAGGTACCGCTGACCCGGGCCATCAACGCCGGTCACAAGTACGTCTACGACGACCTGCAGGCATCGCTGGCGACCGCGCAGCAGCGGGCTGAAGCGCTGCTCGCCAGGCTCGCCAACCAGCCCGCCAGACGATGACGGAGCTGCCGCTGGGGGTGGCGGTGGCCGCCCTGGGCGGCCTCGCCATCGGCCTCGAGCGGCAGTGGTCGGGGCATGCCAGCGGACCGAATGCCCGGTTCGCCGGCATTCGCACGTTCGCGCTGCTGGGCGGCGCGGCCGGCCTCGCCGGCTGGCTGTGGGCGCTGGATGCCAGGCCGCTCGCCGCCCTGCTCCTGGCCACCGCCGCCGCCCTGATTGTCGCAGCCTATGCGGCGGCCAGCCGCACCGACGTCGACGCCACCACCGAGGTCGGCGCCCTCGTGGTCCTCGCCGCCGGGGTCGCCGCCGGGCTCGGACACCTGACCATGGCCAGTGCCGTGATCGCCGTCACGACATTGATCCTGATCGAGAAGTCGACCCTGCACCGCTTTGCAGCGCGGCTCGACGACGAGGGGTTGCGCGCGGCGGTCCGCTTCGCCGTGATGGCGATGGTGGTGCTGCCGCTGCTGCCGACCGGACCCTACGGTCCGGGGGGCGTCGTGCGCCCGCGCGAGCTCTGGCTGCTCGTCCTTTTCTTCTCCGGTCTCAGCTTCACCGGCTACCTCGCCGGCCGCGCCATCGGACCACGCCATGGCTACTCGGTGACCGGCCTGCTCGGCGGGCTCATCTCCTCGACGAACGTCACCTTCACATTCGCCCGGACCAGCCGGACCAATCCCGCCATCGGACAGCCGCTGGGCATCGGCGCCGTCGCCGCGTGCACCGTGCTCTTCGTCCGCGTCGGCATCGCCGTCTTGGTTCTGCAGCCGGCCCTGTTGCGCCCGCTGGCCTGGTACCTGGTCGCGCCGTTCGTCCTGGGCGTCGTCGCGTTCCTCGCCGGCCAGCGCCAGTCGGACCCGGACGCGGCACCGGCCGCCCCGCCGCGCAACCCGCTGCAGCTGGGCGCCGCGCTGCAGATGGCGCTCCTGTTCCAGGTCGTGCTCGTCGCCGTCGCGCTCGCCCGCCGGCAATGGGGGGACGCGAGCGTCGTGTGGTCCGGCGCGGTGCTCGGACTCACCGACGTCGATGCGCTGACGATCTCCATGGCGCGTGCCGCGGCGGCCGACCTGGGGCTGGACGTCGCCGCCCGCGGGATTGCGACCGGCCTGATGGCCAATACCGTCCTCAAGCTCGCAGTCGCGCTGGCGCTCGGCGAGCGGCGCTTTCGCACCGTCGTCGGGATCTGCCTGTCGGGCATGGCGGCGGCACTCGCCGGCCTGCTGGTGTTCCTGCGGTAGGGGCGGGGCGCGCGGCCCGCAGGTGGCGCGCGCGGGTGGCGGACGGCTCGCGCCGGGAGGGCGGCGAGCCCGGGGGGCCCTACATCACGGCACTGGCGCCTTCGCTCGGCTCCGCCGCACTTGTCGTCTCGCTGCCGTTCTCGTTCAGCCGGCAGCGATTGATGCGATCCCCGAGCGTCGAGCGTTTGATGCGCAGCAGCTCGGCCGCCTTCGACTTGTTGCCGTTGCTCACCTTGAGCGCCCACGTGATCAGGCTCGACTCGAGTTCGCGCAGGCGATCGTCCAGCGCGATTGGCGTCGGCTCGTGCGGAAGCGCCGCCGCCAGTGCGGTGGCAACCGGTTGATCCGAGTCCTGTGCCAGCATGTCGAACGCCAGGCAGCCGACACCGACCGTGCCACACGAACAGGTCTGCGCGATCCGCTCGCAGGCGTTCTCGAGCTCGCGGACGTTGCCCGGCCATTGATAGCGCAGGAACGCCTGGCGGACGACGTCCGGCACCGTCACCGTGTCTTCACCAGACCGCCGCGCCGCCTGTTCGAAGAAGTGCTGCATCAGGTCCGGGATGTCCTCGCGTCGTTCACGCAGCGGCGGCAGCGTCACCGGCAGCACGTTGAGGCGGAAGAACAGGTCCTCGCGGAACTTGCCTTCGGCGACCATCTGTTTGAGGTCGTGCTTCGTGCCGGCGATCACGCGGACGTTGACCGGCACCGTGCGGGTGCCGCCGAGCCGCTCGATGGTGCGATTCTGCAGCACGCGCAGCAGTTTCACCTGCATGCCGAGCGGGATGTCGTCGATGTCGTCGAGGAACAGCGTGCCGCCGTCGGCCAGTTCGAAACGGCCCGGACGATCCTTGATGGCGCCGGTGAAGGCGCCGCGCTCGTGGCCGAACAGTTCCGATTCGATCAACGTCTCGGAGAAGAGCGCGCAACTGACGGCGACGAACGGCCGGGCACGGCGGCGGCTGTTCTGGTGGATGAGCGTCGCCGTCACTTCTTTGCCGGTGCCGCTCTCACCGGTGATGAGCACGGTGCTGTCGCTGCCACCGATGACGCGGAGGAAGTCGAACAGGGCGCGCATCCTGACGCTGCGCCCGACGACCATGGAATCGGTTGTGAATGCGTTGGTGGAGGTCATGTTCGGTTGCCTCACACGAGTCGGATTTCGCCGAACTCCGGAATCGCGCGGCGCAGGGCGGTCTCGACGCCGAGATACAACGTCATGTGGGCGCTCGGGCAGCCGGCACACCGGCCGGTCATGCGGACTTCCGCGGAGTTGCCGTCCAGCCGAACGAGCTGGATGTCACCGCCGTCCGCCTGGATGAAGGGGCGGACCCGTGTGAGAACGGATTCGATCTGGTCGGTGGTGATCATGTGGGTCGTATCCTGAATGACCGCGTGAATTGCATTCGCTTTCGCCAGTGAATGGTCGCAACGGACATGCCAGCAAGCCGTCAACGGATTTCCGGCGGAAAACCTTCCGGAACTCCGACATGCGCGGTTGCGACCGGGGATAAATTCGCGCAATCTGAAAAATCCAGCAGCTCTGACATACGCCGCGCACCGCCGGTGATTCGGCAGCACCGCCGCGGCGCGGCGCGGCGGCGCGGCACCGGCCACGAGCGTGCCGGCCCGTTTTGCGCCGCCGCCCCCTGGCACTGCTCCTGCTGCGGAAACCGGCGGGGGCAGACCATGGAGACCGCCACATCGTACCTGGGGCTCCGGCTCGACCATCCGTTCATCGCCGGCGCATCGCCCCTGGCGGCCAGCCTCGACACCGTCCGACGGCTGGAGGACGCCGGGTGCGCGGCAATCGTCATGCACTCGCTCTTCGAGGAGCAGATCACCAGCGCCGAAGCCGGGGTGATTCGCCACATGGACCCGCTGGACGAACAGTTCGCCGCCGGACTCGCCAGCTATCCGGCGCTCACCGACTACCGCCTCGCGCCGCGCGACTACCTCGAACACCTGCGCCGCGTGAAGGCGAGCGTCCACATCCCGGTCATCGCGTCGCTCAACGGCACGTCGAGCGAGAGCTGGCTGCGCTTCGCGCGGTTGCTCGAACAGGCCGGCGCCGATGCCCTGGAGCTGAATCTGTACGAGGTCGTGACCGACCTCAACGTCCCGGGCGTCGCGCTCGAGTCGACCCTGCGCGAGCTCGTGGTCGACCTCAAAGACGCCCTGCGGATTCCGGTGGCGGTGAAACTGTCGCCGTTCTACACCGCCTTCGGGAACGTCGCCCGGCAACTCGACCGGGCCGGCGCCGACGGCCTGGTTCTCTTCAACCGCTTCTATCAACCCGACATCGATGTGCAGCGCCTGAGCGCCGCGCCGACGCTGGAGCTGTCTCGCAACGATGAACTGCGCCTGCGCCTGCGCTGGCTGGCCATCCTGCACGGCCGCGTGAAGGCGTCCCTGGCCCTCACCGGCGGCATCGAGACGCCGGCCGACGGCATCAAGGCGATTCTCGCCGGCGCCCACGTGGTGCAGCTCGTCTCGGCCGTGCTGCGCCACGGGCCGGACTATTTCGGAGCGATGCGGCAGGGGCTGGTGCGCTGGATGGAGTGGCAGGAGATGCGCACCCTCGACGACATGCGGGGGCGCGTCAGCCTCGCCAGCGTCGCCGACGCGGCGGCGTTCGAGCGCGCCCACTACATCCGCGCCCTTCAGAGCTGGGGTACCTGATCGTGCGGCGCCTCGCCGGGGGAGGTCACCCGCGCCGCCTCGCGTCGACCGCGCGCCCGCCCGTGACGGCATTTCGGCAGGACGGACGGACATGCAGACCCGCCGTCGGAATTCTCGAAGAAAAGCAGGGCGGGACCCGTCTGGCATACGCCGTGCTCCGCGCCCATCCAGCCGTCGACTCGCAGATCGGATGCCTCATGATGGATTCACGGCCGATCGATTTCATACCGCTGACCCACCGGACCGTGATCCGGAGGACGAGGTGAGCACGACCATGCGTCCAGGGTCACCCCCGTTGCCCGCGGTCGCCGACGCCTCGAACCGCCTGCTGCTGCGGGATGGCAGCGTCGCCACGCTGAAACCGGCGACGCCCGACGACCGCGCCGCCGTCCGCCGCTTCTTCAACGATCTCTCCCCGGAGTCGCGACACAAGCGCTTCCTGTCGCTCGCCGACGTCAGCGACACGCTGATCGAACGGTTGTGCGCGGTCTGCGATCCGGCCGACGCGGTCACGCTCATCGCGTGGCGCCAGGTCGAGCACGACACGCGACCGATTGCCGTGGCATCCTACGCCGCGATCGCCGGTGGCCAGACGGCGGAAGTGGCGTTCGCGGTCGACGACCGCTTCCAGGGTCGCGGCCTCGCCACCGCCATGCTCGAACGGCTCGCCGGCATCGCCGGGTCGCACGGGTTCCGCTGGTTCCAGGCGATGACATCGGTCGACAACGACGCGATGATCGAGGTCTTCCGCGACTCCGGCTTCGAGCTCCGCTCGCGCTCGGCCCAGGGCGTCGTCGACGTCCGCCTCGATCTCGCGCCGTCGACCGACGGCGTCGCCGCGATGGAAGAACGACACCGGCTCGCGACGCTGGCCTCGATGCGGCCGATTCTGCAGCCGTCGGCGGTCGCCGTCGTCGGCGTCTCGCGCGAGACCGGCGGCCTGGGCCGGCGCATCTTCGACAGCCTGCTGACGAATGGGTTCAGGGGTCCGGTCTATCCGATCAACCGCCGCGGCGGCGAGATTGCCGGACGCCCCTGCCTGACCTCGCCGCGCGATCTGCCGCCGGGCGTCGACCTCGCGGTCGTGGCCGTGCCGCAGGATGCGGTGCTGGCGGCGGTCGAAGACTGCGCGCACGCCGCCGTCCGCGCGCTCGTGATCATCAGCGCCGGCTTCGCTGAAGCCGGCGACGATGGGCGGCAGCGGCAGCGGGCAGTGGCCGACCTCGCCCGCAGCCACGGCATGCGCGTCGTCGGGCCGAATGGCATGGGCGTGCTGAATACCGACCCGGCGATCCGGCTGAACGCGTCGTTTGCCGATCGACTGCCCCCGCATGGCCGCATCGCGCTGGCGTCGCAGAGCGGCGGCCTCGGGTTGACCATCCTGCAGCTGGCCAGCGAACGACGCATCGGCATCTCGACCTTCGTCAGTCTCGGCAACAAGGCCGACGTGTCGGGCAACGACCTGCTTCAGTACGGCGAGAGCGACCCCGGCACGTCGGTCATCCTGCTCTATCTGGAATCGTTCGGCAACCCGCGCCGTTTCGCACAACTGGCCCGCCGCATCGGCCGGCACAAGCCGATCGTCGTCATCAAGGCCGGGCGGACGCACGCCGGCAGCCGCGCCGCCGGCAGCCACACCGCCGGGCTCGCCGCGAGCGAGGTCGCGGTGTCGGCATTGTTCAAGCAGTCGGGCGTCATCCGGGCCGATACGATCGACGAGATGTTCGATGTCGCCGCCTGCCTGGATCTGCAGCCGCTGCCGCCGGGCTCGCGCGTCGGCATCATCACGAACGCCGGCGGCCCGGGCATCCTCGCCGCCGACGCGTGCGAGGCCGCCGGCCTCATGGTCGCCAGCCTGTCGACCGACACCCAGACGAAGCTGCGCTCGCATCTGCTGGCACAGGCCAGCGTCGCCAACCCGATCGATCTGATCGCGTCAGCGACGCCCGAGCAGTTCCGGCACGCCATCCAGGTGATGATGGCGGCTCCCGAGATCGATGCGCTCATCGTCGTCCACACGCCGATCGACGCGGCGCATGGCGCCGCCATGGTGGATGGGATCCGCGCCGGCATCACGGCCGGACGCGCTGCCGGCGCCGTCTCCACGCCGGTGCTGGCGTGCCTGATGACCGGCCAGTCCGGCCAGCCGACGCCGCTCGACACCGGATCGGAGATGGTGCCGACCTACGCGTTTCCCGAGAACGCCGTGCGCGCGCTGGCGAAAGCCGCCGGCTACGCGCAGTGGCGCCGGGAGCCGGCCGGGCTGTTCTGGGGCTTCGACGAGATTCACGCCGGTGAAGCCCGGGCGCTGTGCCGCGAGGTCGTCGCGGCCCGCGGCGAGACCTGGCTCACCGCCGAGGAGCTCGGGCGCGTCTTGAATGCGTTCGGCCTGCCGATGGCGGCCGGCGCCGTCGCCCGTTCGGACGACGAAGCGGCGGCGATTGCGTCGATCTTCGGATTCCCGGTCGTGCTGAAGCTGGCGCATCCCCAGGTGATTCACAAGACCGACGCGAATGTCGTCCGCCTGAATCTCACGACGGAGAAGGCCGTGCGCGCAGCGTTCAGCGACGTCGCCCGCATCGCGGCAACCGTGGCCGAGCGGCCGCTCGCGCCGGGCGCGGTGGGGGTCCTGCTGCAGCCGATGTTCACCGGCGTCGAGACGCTCGTCGGCCTCACCGAGGATCCGAATTTCGGTCCGCTCGTTGCGTTCGGACTGGGCGGCGTATCGGTGGAGGTGCTGCGCGACGTCGCCTTCCGGATAGCACCGCTGACCGACAGGGACGCCGACGCCCTGCTGCGCGGCGTCCGCGGCTACCAGTTGCTGCAGGGCTACCGCGGACGGCCGGCGTGCGACGTCGAGGCGCTGCGCGAGGTACTGCTGCGGGTGTCGCTCATCGGCCAGCACGTGCCGGAAATCGTCGAACTCGATCTGAATCCCGTGATCGCCCTGCCCGACGGTCATGGCTGCCGCATCGTCGATGCCCGGGTGCGGGTCGCCGGCCGGTCGCCAACCGGCACGGCCGTGCCGGCGGCGCCGCCCCAGGCGCCCTAGCTGGCGTGTCGGCGCCCGACAGCAGACAGCAAAAGGCCGGGTGGGAACCCGGCCTTTTGCTCGTTCTGATTGATGTGCCGTCAGGGCAGACGGCCACCGCCTAGTGCGCGTGCCGCTTCTGGATCGACTCGAGATACGCCACCACCGCGTCGATACGGGCGCGTACGGACTCCTCCGAGTAGCCGTTCTGCGTGGACCTGAACGCCGAGCCCCAGACCGGCATGTCCGGGTCGCCGTGGGACTCGACTTCGCGACCGTCGACGATGCGGCGGATGCGGACGGCCGGGAACATGCCGCCATTCTGCTCGGCGATCAGCGTCAGGTCGGGGGGCACCCGCTTCAGCAGCGGCGCCAGTGCGCCGTTCCCCTGCGCCGTCATGCCGTGACAACTGGCGCACCAGGTCCTGAAGAGGGCCGCGCCTTCCTGCCGTGGCGCTTCCGGCCGAACCGCCTGGGGGGCCGCACCGAGCGCACGGCCGCCCGTCGCCACGACGATGACGGCGAGGAGCAGCGACACGATCCACAGGGCGGAGCAGGTCTCGCGTGACATGTTGGAGCCTCCCTTCCTACGACTCGATGCTGGCCGGCGACGGCTTGAGCGACACCGACACCGGGATGCCGTGACGGACGCTGGCGGTCACGGTGCAGAAGTCTTCGAAAAGGCCGGCACAACGGTCGATCGGCGTTCCGGTGCGGCCCAGGGCGGGCGTCAGTTGCACGTCAATCGACGAGATGCGGTGATGCCCCTTCTCGTTGCGGATGACGTGCGTCGTCACCTGTGCGGTCAGGCCGAGGAGTTCGACGCGGGCCTTGCGGAGGCAGAAGGCGAGGCTGGCGCACAGGCAATTGCCGACGGCGGCGCTGAGCATGTCGGCGGCGCTCGGCGCCTGCCCCCCGCCCACCGGCTTCGGCTCGTCGAACCTGACCGGCCCGGCTCCCGGCACGTCGCTGAACTCGGCGACGAACTCGTAGTCGTGTGCCAGGCGGACCGTGACGTGATGCAGGCTGTCGTCAGCCATTGCCTCCCCCGGGTGAAAGCCGTCTCTATGTGGACCGATGGCAAGACGGGTGCCGGCCGGTTCGACGGGGGATTTCGGGTCTCGCCGCCGATGTCGTCGGAATTCCGTCAGGCCC
>CADEDC010000017.1:47572-81734 GCA_902825985.1 uncultured Acidobacteriota bacterium
TTCGACGGGGGATTTCGGGTCTCGCCGCCGATGTCGTCGGAATTCCGTCAGGCCCCGTCAGGCTGGCCGTTGCGATGGAGGGGGTGCGATGGAGCCGTTCGACGCACCGGCCGAGATATCCGGACGGCGCGTCGAACGGTTCTCTCCGCGAGGGAGGGGCGCGGAGCGAATGGGCGCGGGCGCGGGGCGGGCCGAGCGGGGCGGGGTCAGGCCATCCGCCCGACCGCCGTGTGCCAGGTATCGAGCGGAGCGGGCCGGGTGCCGTCCGCCCCGTCGATGCGGATGACGTTCAGGCGATAGAGCAGGCCTTCCAGAAACAGCCCATCGTCGACGAGGGTCGCCATCGACGTCGTGGTGAGCGAGATCACTTGAACCTGGCCGTGAACGGCGGTGAGCCAGTCGTACAGGACGACCTGCTGGGACAGGGTCAGCGCGCCGACCTCCTTGAGCAGCAACGTGCCGCGCGGGGTCGTCGGCAGTTCCAGGGCGCCGGGCAGCGCGCAATAGCGGAACGGCAGCGAGCACCAGGTCATCAGGTGGCGCATCGCGGTTTCCACCGTGGACGGTCGGCATTCGATCAGGACGTTGGGTCGGCGGCCGGCAGCCGTCAGCCAGCCGAGCAGGACAGCGTCGGACAGGCCATTGAATTCGAACCCATCGGACGTCCCGGTGCCACCGGAGCCGGCGGCAAGCCGGAACGCCGCGCCCGGTGCGCCGCACTCGACCAGGCGGTGCACACGGCGGCTCGTCAATGTGCGGGTGCGGGAGGGCGAAGCGGTCTCGATGACGGCGACTCGATCGCGGCGATCGCTGATCTTCATGGCAGGTCTCCTCACGTTCTTGCTGGTCGATCGCACGCCCCGGCGCGGCGATGTGTCCGATTTGCAGGCATGGTGTCGAGGCTGGCCGGATCGTTACAGACCGGCCCGGCGGGGGTGCGCGGCGGCCGTGGGGCGGCCGGGCGGGTGCCCGCCGGGACCGCCGAATCGGTGGGTGGGCGGGCGGATTCCGGTCGGGCTGAAACGGCGGACGGGGTTCCGACACCACCTGGCAGAAGGAGGAGCGTGACACGTGCCAGCCCTTGACAGTTGCACCCCCCGCGAGCGCGGGCTACGATTTTCGGGCTTGTCACGTCTAGCACGCTACGAATTCGACGGTGAGTACGTGGAACGGCTCGTCGCCGAGGATCCGGACACCGAGCGGCACTTCACCCGCTACTTCGGTGATCTCCTCGCGTTGAAGCTCCGCTCCAAGCTGCGCTCACCGGCCCTGGTGGAGGACGCCAAACAGGAAACCTTCGTCCGGGTTCTGACGACACTCAAGAAGAAGCGCGGCCTGGCGACGCCCGAAAGTCTGGGCGCCTTCGTCAATGCCGTGGCGAACAACGTGGTGTTCGAGCTCTACCGCTCGGGCGCCAAGTCGGCCGCCCTTCCCGAGGATCACGACGAACCCGACGACCGGATCCAGAGCGCCGAGACCGGCCTGATGGCGGCAGAAGAACGTGTCCGCGTCCGCGAGGCCCTCGACGAGCTGCCGGCCAAGGAGAAGCAGCTTCTCCGCTGGCTGTTCTTCGAGAATCGCGACAAGGATGAGGTCTGCCGCGAGCTCAACATCGATCGCAACTACCTCCGGGTACTGCTGCACCGGGCCAAGAACCGGTTCCGCGATCACTACATCAGCGAAGAAGCGCACTGATATGACGCATACCGAAGCTGTAAACAGCCTGGCCAGTGAGCGCTACCTGCTCGACGAGATGAGCGAGCCGGAGCGTGACGCGTTCGAAACGCACTTCTTCGAGTGCACCGCGTGCGCCGACGATGTGACGATCGGGTCGCGCATGCAGCGCGGCATCGAGGCCGGCCTGCTCCAGGCGCCGCATGTCGCCAGGGTCGCCACCTTCACGCCGGCGCAGAAGCCGACACCCACCGCGGCCGGTTCGGCGGCGGTCGTCTCGAGGGCACACGCCTGGTACCAATCGACGGCGTTGCCATGGGCGGTGGCCGCGACGCTGGCGGTGATGGTCGGCTACCAGACGCAGCAGGGTGCGCCGGCCACGCCGGTCACCGGCGACCGCGCCGTGGCGGTCACGCCGACGCTGCTGCGGCCGTCCAGCCGTGGGGCGGTGCCGGCGGTCTCGGTCGGGGCGCCGTATGCGGCCGTGGCGCTCGACGTGGACGCCGCCGGAGCGACAGAGCTGTCGTACGACCTGCGGGATGCCGCCGGCACGGTCGTCACCAGCGGCCGCGCGGCGGCTCCGGCCCCCGGCGCACCGCTGCTCGTCGTGATTCCGTCCTTTACCCTGAAGGGTGAACAGCGGTACAGTCTCACCGTTCGCGACGCCGGTCAGGCCGATCGAACGCTCGGAGACTACCCGTTCGCGACGACACCCTGAGACAGCCGCTCTCGCAGCGGCGAGGTCACTCACGATGGCTCTGACACGCCGCTACCTCTTTCACGGCCACTCCGCCGCGCTCGGCGGCCGGGTCGTCCGCATCGGCGAAGGCAAACAGGCAAAGCTCATCAAAGATGGCTTCATCGACCTGCCGGCCAGTTCACTCACGGTGGTCGGTGGCCGGTCAGACGCGAGACTCGTCGGCGATCAGCTCACGGGCATCGCCGCCACCGTCGTGCGGTTCAAGTCCGCGACAGCGTCGTCCGAAGGGGTGTTCGACGATCTCAAAGGACATTACGCCGTCACGCTGCACGAGCGGAGCGCCGAGACGCTGACCACCACCACGCGGGTCACCGCGGAGGTGCAGGGGCTCGAAGTCGGGCTCACCGGCAGCAACGTCCGCATGCAGGTGCAGCTGGTCCGCGGCGGCTTCACGTCGCAGAGCTCCACCGCCAGCGGTGAAACCCCGGTGCAGCTGGATCCGAGAACTACCTTCGAAGGCGTCAGCTTCGTCGACAAGGCCGGTCGGCGCTACATGCTGGTGGTCGAAATCGAGCCGCAACCCTTCCAGGAACAGGATACGTTCACCAAGCTGACGGCAGCGGCGAGCGACGCAAAATTCGCCAGGCGGTTCGGCCACACGCTGTTCCTGCCTGCGATCGCGTCGAAGCAGGCACCGACGGCGCCGGCCCTGAAACGTACCGACGGCGGCGCCGTCCAGGGCACCATCATCAAGCCGCTCCGCTGGCGAGGCGCCGAGTTCCCCGGTGCGACCATCGACCCGGAAACGCGGCATGCCGTCCGGATTCCCGACCTGGGGACGATCTACTTCGGCGAGATCAGTGTCGCGAGACAGTCGCGGCGCGTCACCATGATCCGGGCCGAGCTTGGCTCGCCGTGGGGCGGCGACCTGGCGGCCTGCGACTTCCAGGACAACGGGTCGTGGGGGTAGGTCGGCATGCCGGCGTCGCTTGCCAGAACCGGCGCGGGACTGCTGCTGCTGGCAGCGCTGGCGTGCGGTCCGAACGGCGGTGGTGAGACGTCGGCGCTCAGGGCCGAAGAGGCCCTGAGCCGCGGCGACCTCGTTCGTGCCGCCGCCATCCTCGACGACGCCATCCCCGACACGACCCCATCGGACGCGCTTGGCTGGCGCCTGCGCCTGCTGCAGGCCGACGTGCTGCTGGAACGCGGCGACACACCGGCGGCGGTGCAGTTGCTCGAGTCGCTCGGCGACGGCCAGGCGGCTTCACCCACCCTCCGCAGCCGCGGACGCTTCCTGACCGCCAAGGCACAGCGCAACCTGGGGCAGTTCGACGCGGCGCTCGACACGCTCGAGAGCGCTCGCGCCGCCGCGGCCGGTGACGCCGCGTCACGGCTCGCAGTGGATTGGCTCGCCGGTCAGGTGCACCTGCGCCTCGGCCAATGGGAACAGGGGGAGCAACTGCTCGAGGCGGTGGCGGCGCAGGCCTCGGCGCAGGATGATCGACCGCAGCAGGCGCTCGCCTACCTCGACCTCGGCATGAGCCGGCTCGTACGCAGCCGCTACGATGAAGCGCTCGTCTGGTTCGAACGGGTTCTCTCGTTCTCGGACCTGGAACACACTCCGGTCGTCGCCAAGGCGCTGAACAACGCCGGCATCTGCTACTCGCGTCTTGGTCTGTTCGAACGGGCGATGCAGGTTCAACAGCGCGCCATTGCCATCCTCAAGCAGCGCGGCCCATCACGCGAACTCAGTGAGGCCCTTGGGAGCCTCGGAGTCTCGCATGGGCTGCAGGGCGACTACGACGCGGCGCTGCCCTTCCTGGAACAGGCCAAGGAGGTCGCGGCGCAGTCCGGCAACACCGGCGAGGCGGCGCTGTGGGCCGGCAACATGGCCTCGGCACAAGCGCTGCTCGGGCGCTGGGACGCCGCCGATCGCCTGAATGCCGAGAGCCGGGCGCTCGGCGCCACCGGGTCGCGGGTCAAGCCGGTGTACAACACCCTGACCGACGCCGATGTCGCAATGGGCCGGGGCGACCTCCCGCGAGCCCGGCGCCTGTACAGCGACGCCCTCGCAGGCGGGGACGGAGCCCCCGCGGTGACCTGGTCTGGCGAGGTGGGGCTCGCCATCGTATCCCTCGCCGAACAACGGCCGGATGAAGCGGCTCGGCACTACGAGACGGCCCTGGCGACCGTCGAGAAAACCCGCTCCGAACTCCTGAAAACCGACTACCGGCTCTCCTTCCTGGGACAGCTCATCCAGTTCTATCGGGGCTACGTCGAGGCGCTGGTCACACAGGGGCGGTCGGACCGTGCGCTCGAGATCGCCGACTCCAGCCGGGGACGCGTGCTGGCCGAGCGGCAACGGGTGGCGGCGCCGGCGCGCGCCGGCGTCGCCGGCTTCCGGCGCCTGGCCGCCGAGACCCGGACGACGCTGCTCTCCTACTGGCTGGCCCCGACGCGGTCGTTCCTGTGGGTCGTCAGCGGAAGCGGCATCCGCCGCATCGACCTGCCGCCCGCGGCGGAGATCGAAGCCGCGGTCCGCGACTACCGCGCCATGATCGACAACACCCTGGCCAACCCGCTCGAGCATGGCGGCACGCCGGGCGATCGCCTCTACCAGATGCTCGTCGCGCCGGCGGCGTTGCCGCGCAACGCCTCGGTCATCGTCGTGCCGGACGGCGCGCTCCACGGCGTCAACTTCGAGACGCTGCCGGTCGACGGCGCCACCCGCCGCTACTGGATTGCCGACGCCGAGGTCCAGGTCGCCCCGTCGCTGGCGATGCTGACCACCGCCCGTCCACGAGCCGGCGACGGCGGCAATCGGCTGCTGCTGATTGGCAATCCGACACCTCGCCCACCGGAGTTCCCGGCGCTGAGCTATGCCCCGGCCGAGATGACGAGCATTGTCCGACACTTCCCGCAGGACCAGGTGACCGCATACGACAGCGCTCGTGCGACGCCGGCGGTGTATCAGGATGCGGCACTCGACCGCTTCTCGATGATCCACTTCACCGCGCACGCGACGGCGAACGTCGAGAGTCCGCTCGATTCCGCCGTCGTGCTGTCCGGTTCCGATACCAGCTACAAACTGTATGCGCGCGACGTCGCCGACAAGCCGTTGACCGCCGAGCTGGTGACGGTTTCGGCGTGTCGCAGCGCCGGCGAACGCGCCTATTCCGGTGAGGGCCTGGTCGGATTCGCGTGGGCGTTCCTGCGGGCCGGTGCCCACCGCGTGGTTGCCGGGCTCTGGGACGTCGATGACCGGTCGACGGCGCGCCTGATGGACGCGCTGTACGACGGCGTCACCGACGGGCAGCCGCCGGCAGCGGCGCTGCGCGCCGCCAAGCTCGCGCTGATCGCCTCCGGCGGTCAGCTCGCGCGCCCCTACTACTGGGGTCCCTTCCAGCTGTTCACCGTCACCCCGTAGCCGTCACTCCGCCTTCAACCGGAAGTCACCACCTCAGCGCTCCGCACGGATCGGCCGGTCGGCAGGTTCACCGAGAAGCTCGCACCGCGCCCCGGTCCATCGCTGGCGACGGCGATCCGGCCGCCGTGCAGTTCGACGAGATGCTTCGAGATCGCCAGGCCGAGACCGAGGCCGCCGAATTCGCGGGCGAACCGTGCGTCGGCCTGCCGGAAGCGCTCGAAGATGTGGCCGAGGAACTCCCGCGGAATGCCGATGCCCGTGTCCGTGATGACCACCACCGCCTCGGAGTCGACGCTGCGCAGCGTCACGGTAATCGTGCCACCGCCCGGCGTGAACTTCACGGCGTTGAACAGCAGGTTCCAGCAGACCTGCAGCAGCCGATCGCCGTCGGCGTAGACGGGTGACCCGAGCGGCTTCAGGTCGGTGACGATGCGGACGCCCTTCGCGTCGGCCGCCGCCTGAATCGTCTCGATCCCCTGCGCGATCACCCGGGCCAGGTCGGTCGGCTGGATGTTCAGGCGGATCTTCCCCGAGATGATCCGCGAGACGTCGAGCACGTCGTCGACGATGCGCGACAGCGCCCTCGCATTGCGCTCGAGCACTTCGACGGCCCGCGATCGCCGTTCAGCGGGAATCTGGTCCGACCGCAGCATGCGGGCGTAGCCGAGAATGGCGTTCAGCGGCGTCCGCAGTTCGTGCGACAGCGTCGCGAGGAATTCATCCTTGATGCGATCCGCACGACGCAAGGCGTCGTAGGCCTGCACGTTGTCGACCGCCAGCGCCGCGGCCGACGCGAGATCCTGCGCCAGCAGCAGGTCGGCGTGCGAGTACGGTTCACCTTGCTCACTGCAGCCGAACGACAGCGCTCCGAATGTCCGGCCGCGTGCGACGAGCGGCACGCATATGTAGGAGCGTACGCCGATCAGCCCGTCGGGGTGCACGCTCGCGGCATCGGCGAGCAGCAGCGGCAGGCTGTCGCGCAGCACCTGCGCGACGCCGGGGACGACCACACCGGGGTGGAAGGCCGTGCCCTCGGAAATCGTGTGGCCGTGCGCCACCGCGACCCGTTCGCGGGCACCCGACGCATCCACCAGGTAGGCGGCGCACCACTCGGCGATTTGCGGCACGGCGCGGTCGACGACGTGCGACAGGACGTCGCGATCGTTGGTCGCCGCCGCCATCAGGCTGGTGACGTGGGCCAGAAACGAGGAGCGGCGCTGTCCTCCCCGCTGCTCGTCGTAGAGTTCCGCCGTGGTCATGGCCGCCGACGCCAGGGTGCCGATGGCGTCCGCGGTCTGCAGATCGACGTCAGGGAACTGCCGGCGATCCCGATAGTAGAAGACCAGCAGCCCGGTCGTGTGCCCACGGACGTGCAAGGGCACCGTGAGCAGCGAGCGGATGCCCTCGGCGAGCAGCGCGTCGCGATCCTGCGGTGGCAAGCGGGCGATGTCGACATCGACGACCGTGCGGCTGCTCGGCACGCCCCAGGCGACACCCGTCCCGGCAGCGAATGCCTCTGAGAGCCCGTCGCGCAACACGCACCGCCAGACACCGGTCTCGCCGTGCAGGCGCCACACGGCGCAGGCGTCCGCCGGCAGCAGTTGACGGGCGACGCGCACCGTCGCCGACGCGACGTCGTCCCGACGGGGCGACACCAGCAGGGTGTGCGAGGCTGCCACCAGCGCCTGCAGTCGCTGCTGCAGCTCCTGGCGCCCGGCCTCGGCGTTCCTCACCGCCAGCTCGGCGCGCCGGCGTTCGCTGACGTCTCGGGCGATCTTGGATGCCCCGACGATCACACCGACGTCGTTGCGAATCGGCGAAACGGTCAGCGCGATCGGCAGCAGCGACCCGTCCTTGCGGCGCCGCCAGGTCTCGAAGTGATCGACGACCTCGCCGCGGCGAATCCGCCGCAGCACCTCGTCCTCCTCCGACTGCCGATCGTCCGGCACGATCAGGCGGATGGAGCGACCGAGCGCCTCCTCCGCAGAGAACCCGAACAGCCGCTCGGCGGCGTTGTTCCACGAGGTAATGATGCCTTCGAGATCCTTGCTGACGATGGCATCGTCCGACCATTCGATGATCGCAGCGAGCTGATGAGCCGCAGACCGGAAATCAGGCTCGGACATCGAGTGCCTCGATTCTACTCTGCGCCACCAGGGAGCTGGACTCATGGTTGCAGCTGCGGTGACTGGAGGATCGCTCATGTGGAAGCCAGGACACCCGGCGCGCGTCGTCGTGATGGCGCTGGCGATGCAGGCGGCGGCGCTGGCGCGGCCGCTGTCGCCCGGATCAGGGGCGGAGCCGGCAGGTCAGCCATCCCCGCAACAGCCGGGCTCGACCGTCACCGTGACCGGCTGTGTTCAGCGCCCGCAGTCCGCGGGGTCGCAAGGCGGCACGCCGCTCGGTACGTCGCCAACGCCGAACGCCGCCGCCGGTCGCGCCAACAGTTCGGTGCCCGATCCGGGATTCATACTCGCGGGCGCGACGGCCGGCGCGACGGACAGTGAACGCGGCGCTGCGGACCAGCCGGCGCCGGCGTCTACCGGCACGGCAGGCGGGGGTGGCTCGCAGCCGGGCGGACAAGCCCAGATGACGTACGTGCTGGTCGGCCGCGACGCCGAGCTGTCGTCGCACGTCGGTCATCGCGTGACGGTCAGCGGCGTGGTGGCGCCGCCGGTCGAGCCCAAGGCACCGACGTCGGCACCGGATCCGGTGCCGGCGCCGACCGCCGCCGCGGACCCCGTGGGCAAGGCGTTCCAGTCCGGCGTGCGGCAACTCCGCGTGACGACCATGCGGATGGTCGCCGAACGCTGCGAGGGACGCTGAGCTACCAGCCGATCGGCTGTCCCTTCGTCTGCTCCTCGAGCCAGCGCTGGAGCGGCGCGAAGTAGTCGACGATCGCGGTGGCGTCCATCGTCCGCGATCCGGTCAGCGCCTCGAGTGCGTCCGGCCAGGGCTTCGACAGCCCGAGGGCAAGCGTCGCATTCAGGCGTTGACCGGCTTCCGTGCTGTCGTAGACCGAGCAGCGGTGCAGCGGCAGCGTGCAGCCGGCCGACTGGCTGAGCGCACGATGAAACTGGAACTGCAGGATGGCGGCCAGGAAATAGCGGGTGTACGGCGTGTTGTCGGGCACGTGATACTTGGCCCCCGGATCGAAGAACTGCTCGCCGCGGGCATCGGCCGGCGCCACTCCCTGATACCGCAGCCGCAGGTCCCACCACGCCCGGTTGTAGTCGGTGGCCGGCACCGCACCCGAAAACACCTGCCAGCGCCACTGATCGATCAGGAGGCCGAACGGCAGAAAGGCAATCTTCTCGAGCGCTCGTGCGAGCAGCAGTCCAGTGTCGCTCGACGCATCGGGGGCCCGATCGAGCAGACCGATTCTGACGAGGTATTCCGGCGTCACCGACAGCGCGACGGTGTCGCCGATCGCCTCGTGGAAGCCGTCGTTGGCGCTGTCGCGGAACAGCACGGGCCGATCCATGTAGGCTCGCTGATAGTAGTTGTGGCCGAGTTCATGATGGATGGTCGTGAAGTCCTCGGCGGTCGGCTCGATGCACATCTTGATGCGCACGTCGGCCTTCAGATCGACGTCCCAGGCGCTGGCGTGACACACCACTTCGCGATCGCGCGGCCGGACGAACTGTGACCGCTGCCAGAAGGTGGGCGGCAGCGGTGCGAAGCCGAGCGAACTGTAGAACCGCTCACCCATCCTCACCATATCGAGAGCGGAGGTCTGGCGCTGTTTCAGGATGTCGGTCAGGGAGAAGCCGGCCCTGGCGCCTGGCGGTTCGGCGAGCGGCTGCAGGTTCGACCAGTCCTGCGCCCAGATGTTGCCGAGCAGATGGGCCGGAATCGGTCCGCCCGGCGGCACCGCGTCGCCATAGTGCTGGTGCAGTTTCATCCGGACGTAGGCGTGCAATTGCAGGTAGAGCGGTCGCACCTGGTCCCAGAGGCGGTCCAGCTCCTTCGTGAACGCGTCCGGCGGCATGTCGTACTTCGCTCGCCACATGGCGCCGGTGTCGGCGAATCCGAGTTCCCTCGCGCCTTTGTTCGACAGTTCGACGAACCGCGCGTAGTCCTGGCGCATCGGCGGCGAGATGGTGTGCCAGCCTTCCCACACGCGCTGCAGTTCCGCGGCATCGCGCGAGTTCGCCATGACCCGCGTGACCGCGTCGATGTTCAAGCAGCTGTCCGGCTTCGCCGGATCGGGACAGTACCTGCCCTTTCCGTACGTCGAGCGCATGCGCGTCACGAGGCGCGTCAGCTCTTCCGCCTCCTTCGGTTCGGACGGTGCCGCCATCACGAGTGATAGCTTCAGCAGATTCAGCTGGCGGCGTTCGTCGGCCGACACGTCTACCGCGTCGAAGGCCGTGGCCTGCTTTGCGAGCCGCGCCTGCGCCGAAATCAGCTGCTGTTGCGCGCCGGCGTCCAAGGCCTCGGTGTCGTCGGTGATGTGCGTCTGGGCGACCCATCCGGCCTGGTTGCCGACGATGAACAGACGTGTCAGCTCGTCGTCCGCGGCACGTAGGAACGCCCGTGCCTGGTCGGCGGTGACCGCAGAGGTCGCCGAGGGCGGGGCCCCAGCGCGACAGCCAACCACCAGAACGCCGATCAGCATGCCGGCGCCGCCCGCGTGCTTCAGGAAATGCCCTGTCATGGTGCTTCTCACGAATGGAGGAGATATCGTGTCGACGTTACCAGATTTCCCGTTCGACCGATTTCCCAATGTACCAGCCACTTGCAAGGCTGTGCTTGTAAGTACCGCCACCGATCGCTAATCTAGCGGCCTCCCCCTCGTCCGAGATCGTGATCGCTTCCCTCGGGGTCGTCAATGCCGAACACTACGCTTGCGATCATCGCCGGTCTGGCGTTTGCCGTCCTGGCAGCGTTCGTCGCCTGGCGGAGCAGCCGCAAGTCCGACACGATGTCGTATCTCAAGGGCGCCACGGTCAGCCGGCAGTGGCTCATGGAACACCAGGGCGAAGACCGTTCATGATGAACGACAGCTTCGGCGCCCGGCTTCGCCGAGAGCGCGAACGTCAACACATCACGCTCGCCCAGATCGCCGACACCACCAAGATCAAGGCGTCGCTGTTCGATGGTCTCGAGCGGGGCGATGTGTCGCGCTGGCCGGCGGGCATCTTCCGGCGATCGTTCGTGCGCGCCTACGCGAAGGCGATCGGTCTGGATCCCGAGCAGACGTGTCGCGAGTTCGTCGAGTGCTTCCCCGAAGCCGGGGACACGGCGCCGCGTCCGGCAGGGACCCCAACCGCCGGTCCGGCCACCGCACGCCGCTCGCCGGCGCTCGCCTGGGCGGATGCCGCCCCCCGCGACGACAGCGACGACGAGCCCGGCGACGGCGATCGCGGAGGCCGCGATGACGAGGACGACGCCACGCGGCTCCGGCTGACGCTCGCCGAACAGGGTGTACCGATCGCCGCCACCGCTCCGCCGGGGCCGGACGGCGGCACTCCCGCCGTCCTCGAGTCGACGTGGCGCTGGCGGGCCGTCGCACTCGACCTCGGCACGGTGCTGATCGTCTCCGTCACCGCGTTTGTCATCCTCGATGAGTTCTGGATGCCGCTGGCCGTGTCGAGCCTCGTCTATTACTTTGGTTCGACGCTGCTGCTCGGCGCCACGCCCGGTGTGCTGTTCTTCACGAACGCCGCACGCGCCCATGAGCCGGCGCCGTCAGCGGAGCCACCGGTCACGTCGCTGGACCGCGCCCTCGAGATGCGGGACGTCCTGCTGGCCGACGCGCGCCCACGACCGATGCCGCCGCCCCATCGCCAGCCGGTCGATATCGACTCGCGACGCGTCAGGGCCTGAAGGCGGTCGGGCGCACGGCTTGAATTCCATGGCCGGCTCAACGATGATCGTGCGGTCGAACCCGACATCGCAGCCGACCCCATGCCCAACGACACCTTTCCGTCGCCCGACACCACGCCCGCGTTCCTCGCCGCCCTGGTGGAATACACCGACGACGGCGTCGTCAGCACCGATCTGAGCGGCAAGGTCCGAACCTGGAACGCCGGCGCCGAGCGGATCTTCGGCTACACGTCCAAGGAGATGGTCGGGCGCACGCTCTCGATCCTGATGCCGGGTGGCACCGGCGCGTTCACGCCGGTCCTCGACCGGTTGCGGGCCGGGGAACAGCTCGACCGCATCGAAGCGGTGAGGATTGCCAAGGACGGCCGACTCGTCCACGTGTCGCTGATGGGGACGGCAGTCCGCGACGGCAATGGGCAGGTCGTCGGTGCGTTGGCCGTCATCCGCGACATCAGCGCGCAGAAGCGTTCGGATCTACAGCGCGAGGCCACCGAGGCGCGCTGGCGCGCCATCATCGACTCCGCCGTCGATGCCATCGTCGTCATCGATGTCCGCGGACGGATCGAGGCATTCAACCGGTCGGCCGAGCGGATGTTCGGATACACCGAGGAGGAGATGATCGGCCGAACGGTGAACACGCTGATGCCGTCCCCCTATCGCGAAGAGCACGACGGCTATCTGATGCGCTACCTGCACACCGGCGAGCAACGGATCATCGGCATCGGCCGGGAGGTGACCGGCCTCCGCAAGGACGGCTCGACCTTGCCGGTGCATCTGTCGGTCGGTGAGTGGCAGGTCGGCGGCGAACGGCACTTCACCGGAATCCTGCACGACCTGACGCCGCGCATGCAGCTGGAAGAGCGGCTGCGCGAGCA
Source organism: uncultured Acidobacteriota bacterium (assembly GCA_902825985.1). Taxonomy (GTDB): domain Bacteria; phylum Acidobacteriota; class Vicinamibacteria; order Vicinamibacterales; family CAVVIG01; genus VFZL01. The sequence goes on from CADEDC010000017.1 coordinate 60,081, forward strand.
GACCGCCCTGGCCCGCCTCGGCGAGATGGCGGCCGTGATCGCGCACGAGATCAAGAACCCGCTCGCCGCGGTGCGCGGTGCCATCCAGGTGATCGGCGGCCGTCTGCCGGCAGGCAGCAAGGACGCGCCGGTCGTCAAGGAGATCGTCGCGCGCCTGGATGCGCTCAACGATCTCATCAAGGACCTGCTGCTGTTCGCCCGTACACCCCAGCCGCGCGTCGGATCGGTTGCCGTCCTCGCGCTGATCCAGATGACGCTCGAGCTGCTCTCGAAGGACCCGTCGTTTGCCGGCGTCCGGACCCTGGTCGCCGGCGACGCGCCGCTGATCAAGGGTGACGCAGAACTGCTGAAGATCGTCCTTCAAAATCTCTTCATCAACGCCGCCCAGGCGATGCAGGGGCACGGTGAGATACGGGTGACCATCGTGCCCGGCGACACCATCCACGAGGTGCACGTCATCGACACCGGTCCTGGCATTCCATCGGACGTGCGGGAGAAGCTCTTCCGGCCGTTCTTCACGACGAAGTCACGTGGAACCGGGCTGGGGCTGTCCATCGCGCGGCGGCTGCTCGAGGCGCACGGCGGGTCGATTGCGGTGGCCTCGCCGGAGGGCGGCGGCACGCACGTGACGGTGACGCTGCCGGCGCTCTAGACCGGCTTCTCGAGCTTGAACTTCTCGATCCGGTAGCGGATCTGGTCGCGATTCAGGCCCAGCAGCGTCGCGGCACGCGTCTGATTCCACGTGCTGCGCTCCAGCGCCTGCACGACCAGCGACCGTTCGAGCTGCTCGAGGTCGATGCCATTCGCCGGCAGCTCGACCCGCTCGCTGAGACGGGCGCCAGCCGAGACCGTCATCGGAAACTGATCGGCGGTCAATTCGTCGCCTTCGACGAGCAGCATCGCCCGTTCGACGGCATTGCGCAGCTCGCGAATGTTGCCCGGCCACCCGTACGTGCGCAACCGGTTCATCGCGTCGGGGGCCACCCGCTGAATCTTCTTCCGAAACTCCCGGTTGTAGGTGTCGACGTAGTAGTTCACCAGGAGGGGAATGTCCTCGGGCCGCTGCCGCAGCGGCGGCAACAGGATCGGCAGCACGTTCAGCCGGTAGAACAGATCCTCGCGGAACCGGCCGGTCCGTACTTCATCCTGCAGATTCCGATTCGTCGCGGCGATCACCCGCACGTCGACGCGCAGGTCGACCGAGCCCCCCACCCGCTTGAACTGCTTTTCCTCGAGGAAACGCAGCAGCTTGGACTGGAGGGAGGGCATCATTTCGCCAATCTCGTCCAGGAACACCGTGCCGCCGTCGGCCGACTCGAGCAGCCCGCGCTTCTGCCGGTCCGCGCCCGTGAACGACCCGCGCTCGTGGCCGAAGAGCTCGCTTTCGAGCAGGGCCTCCGGCAGGGCCGAACAGGTGATGTTCATGAACGGGTGACCGGAGCGGTCGCTCGCGTAGTGAATGACCTTGGCGGCGAGGTCCTTGCCGGTGCCGCTCTCACCAGTCAGCAACACGGTGGACGCCGGGCTGGTCGCAATCTTCTGGAGCAGCGCGCGTACGCCGACGACGGTGGCACTCTGCCCGACGATGCGGTCGAGACTGTATGGTTTGGCCTGAGTGGCGCGCAGCGCCCGCACTTCCCGGCGCAGGCGTGTCGTCTCGAGTGCCTTCTCGACGAGCAACGCGATTTCTTCCACGTCGAACGGCTTGTTCGCGTAGTGATAGGCGCCGTGTTTCATCGCCTCGACGGCGTTGTCGACGCTGGAATGCGCGGTGAGCATGATCACCAGCGTGTCGGGGTAGTGCTCCTTGATGTGCTTGAGGACCGACAGCCCGTCCGAGTCCGGCAGCCGGTAATCCAGCAGAACGAGGTCCACCCCTTCCCGGCAGCGGGTCATGGCCTGGGCCGCGGTCTCGGCTTCGAGGATGCGGTATCCCTCGTCGGCCAGGCGGCTGGTCAGCGACCAGCGAATCAGCTGCTCGTCGTCGACGACGAGGATGGTTGGGGTCTGCATGCGCGCCAGCCTAGTATACGTTGGGCCGGCACGGCGCCGCGCGGCGCGCGGGTGCGCTCGCTACGACGCACGCTGGACGAGCGAGGCGAGGTCGGCAATCTCGAAGGGCTTGCTCACGACCCGGTAGGCACCGAGATCCAGGGCACCCTGCATCACTTCCGGCGTGCCGAAGGCCGTCATCATGATGATCCGCGATTGCGGAGCCAGGTGGCGGAGGCGCGACAACAGGGACAGGTCATTCGAATCCGGCAACCGGAAATCGAGCAGCACGACGTCAAAGGGACGGACGGTGGTGGTCATCGCCTGGACGGCTGCGCTGCCATCACCGGCCTCCACGATTTCGTGTCCGGAGTCGGACAGAGTCTCGGACAGCGACCACCGGATCAAGGGCTCGTCGTCCACCACGAGGATCGAGAGCGCCGGGGATTTTTTCCCCGTCCGGGGAAATTCCCCCACCACCGACGGCTGGTTTCCGGCGTGGGATGCGTGCTCTTCGGCGCGAAAGTGGTTGCTCATGTGACCGCCGCGGGTCGTGCTTCAAGAAGCGCACCAACCGCCAGCGGGGGAACCGCCGCCGACCCGGTTGCGGGCGGCCGACGGCGGGTATCCGGCGGCACCGGCCCGCCGCTTCCAGAAAATCGGCGCAGGCCGTCGTCGTCGCGCTGAAATCGCAGGCTATTCATCCGGTTCGTCCGTGGCCGACTGGCACGTCCTTCGCTCGCGTGTCTGGTGCACGTCCCGTCGGCCGGTGCGGGACGCGCAGACAGCGAGGTTCTATGATCGCCCTCAAGCACGTGCTCGTCGCGACCGACTTCAGCGACGCGTCCGACGCGGCCCTGGAATACGGCCGGCAGTTCGCCCGGATGTTCGGTGCCACCCTGCACGTCATCCATGTGGTGGAGAACGTGATGGCGCGGTTTGCCGCCGATGCGTATCCCGTGCTGTTGCCCGACCTCCAACGCGAGGTCGAGGAAGCGGGCGAGAAGCGGCTCCTGTCACAGCTGACGCCCGAGGACTCCGTTCAGCTACACGCCGTGCCGGTGGTGCGCACGTCCACCTCGCCCGCCGCCACCATCGTCGACTATGCCCGGGAGGCCGATGTCGACCTCGTCATCATGGGGACGCACGGCCGCGGTGCCGTCGCGAAGCTGCTGATGGGCAGCGTCGCCGAACGCGTGGTTCGCACCGCCACGTGTCCCGTGCTGACCGTTCGGCACCCCGAACACGACTTCATCGTGCCCGACGCTCTGGTCAGTACCGCCAGGGCGTAGCCGCTCTCTCTGGAGGACGCTGTCATGACACTCAGCCCAGTGTTCGTCGTCACCACCCTGCTGCTGTTCGGCCCTGGGCTCGGTTCGGCGCTCGGTGCTTCCGAACCGGGACAGACCGGTCAGACACCGGTCAGTGAACCGGCGCACGATGCCGCTGCCCACGCGCAGTCGGCTCCTGCGAAGGAGCACGATCACGCCGCCATGCTGGCGGCCCAGGCCGCTGCGAAGCCGAGCGAGGCGGCGGCACCGAGCGAAATCGACGTGCTCGTGAAGAGGATGCAGGCCGCCCGCGGGCAGGCCAAGATCGCGCTCATGGCCGACCTCATCACGAAGCTGGCTGCCGAACGCGGCGTTGCGGCCACCGGCCAGGCCGCAGCGGCGGCCGGTGCAGGGGCGGGCGCGGGCATGTCGGGTCATGGCGCGAGCGGCGGCGGTCACACGATGTCGTGTCCGATGTGTGCGGCGCACATGAAGACCGACGGACAGAAATAGTTCGAGTTCCTCCCCCCGGGGTCCGGCCCCGGCAGCGCGCTACAATGCTGCATCATGTCGGACCCCGGGTACCCCGCCGCACGCGCGGTCGCACCGCGCATCCTGGCCCACTTCGTCCGGCACAGCGCCGCCCCGGCGGCGGCGCAGGGCGTTGGTCACGCCGCGGTGCCGGATGCCGGGGAAATCGAGGCCATCATCGATGCCGCGTTCTGGGCGAGCCTGCGTCGCGAGGAAGGCTACGTCCCGCGCATCTCCCTGGCGCTGTTGCCGCCGGAAATCGCCCCGCATCCCTTGCGCTTCGAACGCCCGCTGCCGCTCAATCCGGCGGTGCTCGTGCGGGTTGCGCCGGCCGTCGAACGACCCGGCATCCACCTCGGCGTCTGGCGGAATGCGAGCGGTGACCTGCGCGTCTGGGGGACGACGCGGACCGTGCCGGTGTCGTCGTTCGTACTCGAGGTCTCGGCGCCGGGCCTGCTGGTCATCAAGCACCACACACGCGACGGCGGCAAGTTCGTGAATGTCGCGGTTCTCGAAGGCGACCAGGTCAAGGTCATCGATGAGCAGGCCTCGACGCTGCCGGACTGCCCGTCGCTGCTATCGTCCCTGCTGGGCTTCGACACCCGTGACGCCGGGCGCAGTCAGCCGCTGAACGTCCTCGTCTCGCTGGCCGTCTCGATGCGCGCGCACGGACGCGGCGGGTCGCTGCTCGTCGTGCCGTCGGAGAACGAGCAGTGGCGTGATTCGATCGTCAAGCCGATCTCCTACTCAATCGCCCCGCCGTTCATAGAACTCGGCGCGCTGCTCCAGCAGCAGCACGATCTCGCCGACGATCGGCGCTGGCAGGATGCGCTGGACGACACGATCCAGGTGCTGGCCGGACTGACCGCAGTGGACGGCGCCACCGTCCTGTCCGACCGCCACGAACTGATGGCCTTCGGGGCGAAGATCACGCGGCGCGACGGCGCGCCATCGGTCGAACAGATCACGGTGACCGAGCCGATCGAGGGCAGCGACGCGCTCATCGTGCACCCGACGCGGCTGGGCGGCACGCGCCACCTGTCTGCGGCACAGTTCGTGTCGGATCAGCACGAGGCGCTGGCGCTCGTCGCTTCACAGGACGGCCGCTTCACGGTATTCGCCTGGTCGCCGTGCGAGCAGATGGTGCATGCGCACCGGGTCGAGTCGCTGCTGTTGTGATCAGGTAACATCGCTCCATGCCAGTGTCTCCTCAAGTGTCGCTCGACGCGTTGCAGGCGAATCTGGCCGCCGACGGCTTCGCGTTCGTGCGCAGCGCAACGATGCGAAACGTCATTGCCGGCTTCGGCCCGCTGGCGGACTGGGAGCCGTTTGCCGACAGCTGGAACGCGCTCGAACTCGATACCTACATGGCCGACGGCGGCCGCTACCGGCGTCGCCGGCATGCGGTGTTCAGCACCCTGGAAGGCGGACCCATCGTCCGCGAGGCCCACCAGCCGCACTACCAGTCGGTGGATTACAACCCCCTGCACGGCGGCATCGAACGCTGGTTCGCACCGATTCTCGATCCGATCGGCCGCAGCGAGAGCCTGACGACCATCCTGGCGTGCTGCCGCGCGCTGTTCGGCCACCTCGCGCCGCACACGGCGTCATGGAAAGTGGAAGTGCACCAGTTCCGCATCGAGGCACGGGCCGGCGAAGCGGGACGGCCGACGCCGGAGGGTCTGCACCGCGACGGCGTGGACTACGTGCTCGTGCTGCTGGTCAACCGCCGGAACATCGCGAGCGGCGTCACCGGCATCCGTGACCTTACTGGGCGTTCACTCGGTTCGTTCACGCTCACCGACCCGCTGGATGCTGCGCTGGTGGATGACCGGCGGGTCGCCCACGGCGTGACCCCGGTCGAGCCGCTGGTGGCCGGGGAAGCCGCCTACCGGGACGTGCTGGTGGTCACCTTCGTCGGACGAACGCCGACGAGATGATGGTCGGGATCGCGCCCACGAGGACAGCGCATCGGCCATGAACAACAACGGCCGGCTCCAGAGGGTTGGAGCCGGCCGTTGTCGTAACACGCTGGGTGAGCTTAGCTGCCGAGCTTGTAGGTGACGAGTTCGCCGCTGTATCCGGGTCCGCTGATGGCAATCGTCAAGTACTGGACGCCGTCGAGCATGTAGGTCATCGGCGATCCGGTCTGCGGCGCCGGCATGTACACCGCCCCAACCTCCTTGCCGGTCGCCTTGTCGTAGGCGCGCATGTAGGCACCGCGGCCCTGAGGCGTCGTGATGAAGCCGCCCTCGCCCGCAATCAGCAGCGACCTGGTCACCAGGACGCCGATGCGGCCCTGGCGGCCGGTGCGCGGGATGGTCAGCCCCTTGAGCGCCGGATGGTTCTTGACGTTGTCCGGCGTCTCGCCATGTGCGATCTGCCACACCAGATCACCCTTGTTGAGATCGATGGCAGAAATCCGGCCGTATGGCGGCTTGATGAGTGGCAGACCCTGGACCGTCAGACCACCGCCGCCTTCGCCGCCACCGCCACCACCGCCGCGCCCGGTCGGTGGTGCCGCATCCGGGTTGCGGGCGGTGCCCTGCACGTACGCCATGTCCGACCGGCCCGCCGCCGGCGGCGTGAGGCCGAGCGGCGTGACGGCGTTGTTGGTGAAGATGTAGAACATCTTCGTCTCGGGATCGAACGCACCGCCTTGCCAGTTCGCGCCGCCGGTGGCTGCCGGCAGCATGAGCGTCGCCAGCGGCCGCGGCCAGGTGCTGACCACCGGTGGCGTGAAGATCGGCCCCATCTTGTAGTTGGCCACGATCTTCAACGCTTCCGCCTTCAGTTCCGGCGTGAAATCGATCAGGTCCTTCTCCGCGACGCCCTGCACTTCATAGGCCGGCGGCTTGGTCACGAACGGCTGCGTCGGCGCATACCATTCGCCGGGCACGGTACCCTTCTCGACCGGCCGTTCCTCGATCGGCCACACCGGCTTTCCGGTGATGCGGTCGAAGACATACAGCCAGCCCTGCTTGGTCGGCTGCATCACCGCCTTGATTGGCCTTCCATCGACGGTGATGTCGGCGATGATCGGGGCGCACGGGATGTCCATGTCCCACAACCCATGATGCACCAGCTGGTAGTGCCACTTCCGCTTGCCGGTGAACAGGTCGACCGCGACGATGCTTTCACCGAACAGGTTGTTGCCGGGACGGTGCATGCCGCTGTAGTCGCCGGTCGGCAGTTCGACGGGCATGAAGACGGTGTCGGATTCCTCGTCGATGCTCATCTGCGCCCACACCCCGGCATTGCCGGTGTAGGACCAGGAGTCGTTCAGCCACGTGTCGTTGCCGAACTCGCCGGGACGCGGAATCGTGTGGAAGATCCAGAGCCGCTTGCCGGTGCGGACGTCGAAGCCCCGCACGTAGCCCTTTTCGTTCGTCTTGCTCTTCGGCACGCCACCGGTCTGGTGGGCCGCACCGATGACGATGACGTTCTTCGCCACGACCGGGGCGGCATGCAGCCCGACTTCCCCGGTGACGAGGTCCATCTGCTGGTCGTCTTCGAGTTTCAGGTCGACGATGCCGTCCTTGCCAAAGCCGGTGACGCGATAGCCGTTCTTGGCATTCAGCGCGACCATCTGATAACCGGGGGTCACGTAGATGATGCGGTCGTCGCCTTTGCCGTCGCTCCAGTAGGTGAGCCCGCGGCCGGACAGCTGCCGGGGCGCCGCTTCCCCACGCTTGCCTTCGTTCAGGCTGTGCATCCACAACTGCTCGCCCGTCTTCGCGTCGAGCGCGACGACGGCGCGGCGGGTGCCGGCCGTCGAGTACATCACGCCGCCGACGACGAGCGGCGTCGCCTGCAACTGATACTCAGGCCGCGGTCCCAGATGGTCGGTCTTGAATCGCCACGCAACTTCGAGCTTGCTGAAGTTCGTCGCGTTGATCTGGTCGAGAGGCGCATAGCGCGTGCTGCGCAGGTCGGCGCCGTAGGTCTTCCATTCCCAGTTCTGTCCGGCGCCCGCCTGCCCGTACGTCGGTATGGTCGCCACCCCCACCAGCAGCGCCACGAGCGGACCCACGCTCAGGGTCCAGCGCCTCGCTTGTCGCGTCATAGCTCTCCTCATTAGTCACTCTCCGGATCAGCCACTCTCCGGCCCCACGGTCACTCGGGCCGCCTCGGGCCGGTCGATCGCCAGGGCCGCGTCCGTCCCCACGTCTCCGCCAACCCTGGCGATCCCCCGGTCAAATCCGGCGGGACATTGTATCTAGTTTCCGACCTTGAGGGTCAGGAGCTCGGAGCCAAAGTTCGGGCCGCTGATGGCGACCGTCAGGTACTGGACGCCGTCGAGCATGTAGGTCATCGGCGACCCGGTTTGCGGCGCCGGCATGTAGACCGCGCCGACCTCGGCGCCTGTCTTCTTGTCGTAGGCCCGCAGCATCGCACCGCGCCGGCCTGTCGGCGTCGTGAACGTCCCGCCCTCGCCGGCAATCACCAGGGTCTTCGTCGTGAGCACGCCGATCCGCCCCTGCCGTCCGGTCCGCGGGATGGTGACCCCTTTCAGGGCCGGGTGGTTCTTGATGTCGTCGGGCGTCTCGCCATGCGCAATCTGCCACACGAGTTCACCCTTGCCCAGGTCGAGCGCGGTGATCCGCCCGTAGGGTGGCTTCACGAGCGGCAGCCCCTGCACTGTGAGGCTGGGCGCCGAGCCATCCGGGTTGCGCGGCGCCGCCGAACCGGCAATCCAGCCGAAGTCGTTCCCTTCGGGCGCCGGGATCAGCCCCAGCGAGCTGATCTGGGTATTCGAAAAGATGTAGAACATCTGCGTCTCGGGATCGAACGAGCCACCCTGCCAGTTGGCGCCGCCGGTGACCGCCGGCAACATCAGGGTGCCAAACGGACCCTCGCGCCGGCTGACGATGGGCGGCGTGAAGATCGGACCCAGCTTGTACTTGGACGCCAGGGCCGCACCGGCCGCCTTCAGCTCAGGCGTGAAGTCGATGAGGTCGTCGAGCGTCACCCCCTGTCGGTCGAACGCCGGCGGCCTGGTGACGAACGGCTGCGTCGGCGCATACCACTCTCCTGGCACCGTCCCTTTTTCCACCGGCCGCTCTTCGATGGGCCACACCGGTTGCCCACTGTTCCGGTCGAACACGTAAACCCACCCCTGCTTGGTCGGCTGCGCGACGGCCTTGATGGTGCGGCCGTTGACGGTCAGGTCCATCAGGATCGGGGCGCACGGAATATCGTGGTCCCAGATGCCATGGTGGACGAGCTGGTAGTGCCATTTCCGCTTGCCGGTCTTCAGGTCGACGGCGAGCAGGGTTTCCGCGAACAGGTGATTGCCCGGCCGGTTGCCGCCGTAGTAGTCGCCCGTCGGCAGTTCGACCGGCATGAACACCGTGTCGGTTTCCGGATCGATGCTCATCTGGGCCCAGACGCCGACATTGCCCGTGTACGACCAGGAATCGTTGAGCCAGCTGTCGTTCCCGAACTCCCCCGGGCGCGGAATGGTGTGAAAGGTCCACAGGCGCTTGCCGGTGCGGACGTCGTAGGCGCGAATGTAGCCCTTCTCGTGCGTCTTGCTCTTGGGCGCGCCGCCGGCCAGATGCGCCGCGCCGATGATGATGACGTCCTTGGCCAGCACCGGGGCCGAAGCCAGGGCCACCTCGCCTGTCACAGGGTCCATCACCTGGTCGAAATCCTGTTTCAGATCGACGATGCCGTCCCTGCCGAAGTCGGCAACCCGATTCCCATTCGCCGCGTTCAGGGCGATCAACTGGTAGCCGGTCGTGACGTACAGCACCCGTTCCTGCTTGCCGTCGGTCCAGTAGGCCAGACCCCGGCCGGACTGCTGACGCGGTGACACCACCGCACGCTGTCCTTCGTTGAGGCTGTGCTGCCACAGCATTTCGCCGGTCCGGGCGTCCAGCGCGACGGCGGCGCGGCGGGCCCCTGCCGTCAGATACATCCGGCCGTTGGCCACCAGGGGCGTCACCTGGAGGTTGTTCTCGAGCCGCGGCCCCAGGTTGTCGGGCCGAAACCGCCAGGCCACATCCAACTTGCTGAAATTCAAGGCGTTAATCTGATCCAGCGGCGCATAGCGGGTGTTGCCGAGATCGCCGCCATAGGTCGGCCATTCGCCGGCCGGCGCACCGGTCTGTGCGGCAGGCGACAGGGGGTTCGCGAGCGTCACGACCATTGCGAGCGCCGCGGTCGCGACCGCGCGCTGTCTTGCCTTCATAGAAGCCTCCCGAAAATTCGCCGGAGTGCCTGGGAAAAACGTGTCCCCAGCAGAGCACCACGGCGCCGCCAGGTCAAGGAACAAAATGGGAACGGAACACCCGTCAAGCGGCACCGTGTGTCACTCTTGCACGCCCGAACTGACACTTCCAGGCGCGCCAGGGGGCGATTTGGTCGTCAAGCTCACGCTTTTTCCGCGCTCCTTACGATATTTCTGCGAAAAACGGACGAAAAACCACTGTCGCGGTTGGGCATGTCCTTTGTAACATTCGAACCGTTCCGATGCGCGCCGAGGATCCGATCACCCCTGAGGGACAGCCCCAAACCCGCCGAGACCTGGAATTCTGGGTCCGCGATCACCTCGATCTGAGGCCAGAGAAGGTCACTGCCCTGATGGCGGTCATCGATACGGTGTTCAACCGCCACGAGCGGCTGTGGCAGGAGTCGAAGCAGGAAGCGATACAGGCGCTCTCCGCCGGCTTTGCCGAGAAGATGAACCGGCTCAAATACGAGCTGAGCGCAAAGGAAGTCACCGTCAGCAGCATCTCGCACTACTTCGAGCAGCTGGTCGCCGACCTGACGGAGAAGACGCACCGGGATCCGAAGACGAAGCTGATGAACTTCGGCCGGTTCACCGAACAGCTCGAGTCGTTCCTGGCACTCGAACAGCGCGGCCGCTGGTGCGCGGTCGGTCTGGTCGATATTCACGGCTTCAAGTGGTACAACGACGCCCTCGGCCATGCCGTTGGCGACCGGATTATCGAGCGTGTCGCCCAGTTGCTGCGCGAGCAGGCGCGTTCCGACGATCTCATCGCGCAGGAGCGCCTCGGCGGCACGCCGAAGGATCTCCACGCGCGTCTCGGCGGCGACGAGTTCTGCTTCATGATTCCGGATCTCGCCGAGTACCAGCAGGCCTATACCGTCGGCGAGCGCTTCCGCGAGGCGGTGGAACGCTACGACTGGACGCAGGAGGATCAGCGGCTCGCGGCGCAGCCGGTCCGCGTCGACGTCGGCGTGGTGTGCCTGTGGCTGGGGCGCGTCACCGATCGGCGCACGATGGCGCGGAAGCTGGCGGCCGCCCTCATCCAGCGCGCCGACAAACTGATGTACGACGCGAAGGGCGAACGCGCCAACCACATCTATCTCGAACGCGTCCGCGTCGTCGCCGGCGAGCTCGCCGAGGTGACCACCGACGTGGTCGCCGAGCCGGTTGCCGATCCGGGCAAAGACGACGCGGTCGACAAAGTCGTCCGCATGACACCCGACCGGCGGCGGAACGCCCGCAGCTAGCCGGCGCGTCGAGGGCGGTGCCCGGCGGCCCCGGCCGGCCGCCGGCGTGATGCGGCCAGCGGCGCGTGCTACACTCAGGTGTTCTACAGGTATGCCTCCCACCGTATGGTGGGTGTAGCTCAATGGTTAGAGCGCCGGACTGTGGCTCCGGAGGCTGCGGGTTCGAGTCCCGTCATCCACCCCAAATCCTCACGTTCCTGCAGGCTACGAGCGACGCGCGAGGCGCTGTTCCGCCATCCACTGGTCACTCATCGCGCTGGGGAGCGGTGCCTTGGCGCCGCGCACACGCCACCGCAGCGCCACCAGCACGGCGGTCGCGGAGACGACGACAGTCAGCAGCAGCATCATGAAAGGCTCAGGCGGTCTTGGGCCGGGCCTTCGCCTGCTTCCGCTCATCTTCCAGCTGATGCTTCTTGGCCAGCTGCTGCTTGCTCTTCTCCTTGTCGCGCTTGCCGCCTTTGTCTCCCATGCCTGAACCTCCGGGTACATCGTAGGTGGCGTGGCAGCCGGCCGTCTGTGCAATCGGGCACAGCCGCTGGTGTCCGTCCCCTGTAGCGTGAGTGGGCACGCATCGCATGGGGGACAGATGACACAGCACAACGGCGTTGGGCCCGGTCGGATTCCGCTTCCCGGTCTGCACATGGCCGGCTCGGACAAGCACTACCAGGCGCATCTCGAGGTGGGGCCACACGGTCTCGCACTGTTCCTGACGCCCGATGCGGAGTACCCGGTGCTCGACGTGAATGGCACCCCCGATCAGATCGAGGCCGTGGTGCGCGGCCTGCAGGCGGCGCTCGAGTCCGCGCGAGCGTCTCGCGCGCCGGCGTGACCGACGCGCATCGCGCGGCGCAGTGTCGACCTGCGACCCGTCGGCCTCTATCCGCCGTTGGCTTGGAAAGGGTCGAGGCGCTGCCGCAGCGCGCACCCGAGCGGAGCTGCACGCGGCGGCACGCGCCCGAAGTCGATCGGCGGCCTGCCGACCGGCGACCGGCTGAAGCAACTGCCGGCTCCTGCCGATTGGCTCACACAGAGTCTGTGAACCAGGGAGTCAGCCAGATGCACACGTCTCGACAGCTTACGGTTCCGCCGGGGTGGATGGACGCCGGGCCTCTCACCGTCCGGCCCGCTCCACGCCAGCCCCGCATCCTTGTCGTCGACGAGAATCCCGATCGTCTGCGGACCATCGGTCTCCGGCTGCGAGCCGCCGGCTACCAGGTACTCGGCGCGATGGACGGTGTCATGGCCACGCACGTCGCGACGACGGAACGGCCGGATCTGATCGTGCTCGATACTGGCGTCTCGGGAAACCGGGGCCACGTGCTGGCCAGGCGCTGGCGCTCGCACGTCGGTACCATGCGCATTCCGATCGTCCAGGTAACCGCCCGCGATGGCAGTGACGACGGCCCGGCCGACCTCATCGACCTCGTCGAGCAGGCGAACCTCCGGTCGACTGACGAAGCCCGCTAGCGTCGCCCACGTCCCCGAGTCGGCCGCTGTGGGGCGGATCCCGGCACTACCTGCGGACCCACTTCTGCAGGCAGCCACCGGACGGGCTCGCATCGCAGCCACCGGTCCAGCCGCCGTAGATGTTCCCGAGTTCGTCCGCTGCCATGCCTTCGGGCCGCGTGCCGGGGATGAACGCGCGCAACGATCCATCACGGGCGCTGCCGACGCGGATGCCATTCTGCCAGCCGGGATTGCGGACGACGCGACCGGCCCCTTCCGGCGCCATCGGCGAGCCGTCGATCCTCTGGCTCGACTCCGAGTCGGCGACGACGATGGTGTCGTCCTTGAGAATGGCAATGCCGCTCGGCCGGCCGAAATGCCGCCACTCGTCGACGAACGCCATGTTGGCGTCGAAGATCTGGATGCGGTTGTTCGAACGATCGGCGACGAACAGGCGGCCCTGCGAGTCGAAGGCGAGGCCGTGCGGACCGAGGAACTCCCCGGGTCCGTTGCCCGCCTTGCCGAACGCCGAGATGAACCGGCCGTCGACGCTCAGGCGCACGAGACGGTCGCCGTCGGGCGGCGAGATCGACGGCCGCGGCCAGTGGCCGTCCGCGAAGATGATGTCGCCGTTCGGCGCAATCGCGCAGGCGGTGGGATTGATGAAGGTGTCGGTTCCGGCACGCGACACGCCGGCCTTCCCGAGCGTCAGCAGCAGCCTGCCCTCCGGCGAGTACTTGAAGATCTGGTAGCCGCGGCCGGCGGTCTTCGGATCGTCGGCAAACGGCCCGCTGTCGCCGGCCCAGAAGTTCCCCTGCCGATCCTGACAGAAGCCGTGCGCCTGGACGAACTGGCCGTCGCCGAACGTCTTGACGATCGTGCCCGTGGCGTCGAAATGGATGATCGGCGGTTCCGAACGGAAGTGCATCCAGGTACCGCCGCGGCCGTCCGGGACGATGCCGATGGCGCCGCCCCACTTCATGCCTGGTCCGAGCGTCGGCCACTTCGGCACGATTCGGTACGGGTTGGCCATGGTGCTGGTCGTCCGCGCCGGCTGCGGCTGGAGCGTCGACACCCCCTGGCCGCTCTGCGCGTGAACCAGAATCGTCGCCACGCTGACGCACACGGCTGCGGTGCTCGTGATCCGCCAAGCTGAAGTCATCAGGAGATCCCCTTGAAGACGAAGCGCTGGACCCGGCGGCCGGGTGCGACTTCGGCGGTGTACATGTTGCCCTTCGAGTCGACGGCGATGTGATGGAGGTTCTGGAACTGCCCGGGCTGTGCCCCGAGCCCGCCGAACTCGCCCAGCACCTCGAGCGTCGCTCGGCGCAGGATGACGACCTTCGCGTTGCCGAAGTCGGCGACGTACAGGTACTCCTGTTGCGGGTCTGGCGAGAACGCGATACCCGCAGCAGTGTTCGGTGACGATACCGCGCGGTTGATGAACGCCTGCGTCACGAAGGTGCCGTCGGTCCGGAACACCTGGACGCGGCGGTTGCCGCGGTCGGCGACATAGACGAGGCCGTCCTTCGACACTTCGACGCTGTGGACGATGCCGAACTGATCGGGACCGCGACCGGAGGTGTCGAGTGGCGGCGCCACGGCCGGCGCGCCGGCAGCGGCCGGCGGAACGGCCGGCGGATCGGCAGGCACGTTGCCAAAGGCGCCCCACATCCGTTTGAATGCGCCGGTGTCGGCGTCCAGCACAAGGACCCGGCGATTGCCGTAGCCGTCGGCGATGTACGCCTCGTTGGTGCGCGGGTCGACGAAGATGTCCGCCGGTTCCTTCGGGTGGTCCCGATCGGCGTTCCCGCGCGCGCGGTCGCGGCCGCCAATCTGCTTGATGAAGGCCCCATCCCGGCTGAACGTCAGCAGCATGTCGTCCGACCGCGGCGTGAGACGCAGCTGGGCGATCGGATTGTTGCCACCGATCCACACCCGATCCCGGCTGTCGACGTAGATGCCGTGCTCGGTGTCGGGCCAGTCGTAGCCGGTCCCCGGACCGCCCCACCCCTTCACGAAGGCGCCGCGTGCGTCGAACTCCATCACGGCGGGGGCGGCTTGCGTCTGGCGCTCGGGTGCGACCGTCCGCGGGCGCGACAGCACGAACACGTGATCGCGGCCGTCGACCGCGATGGACGATGCGTCGCCCATCACCCAGCCGTTCGGCAGCCGCGGCGGCCACGCCGCATCGACCGCGAAGCGCGGCATCGGCGGTCCGGCGGCATCCAGCCTCGGGAAGGTTGCCACTCCACCCACCATTGCCAAGACGGCGACGGCCGTCGGCAGGCGTTTCCAGCAGCACCGGGTTCTCGACATCGTGACTCCACTCCGGCACCCGACGCGCCGGCGCCAGCCGCATTCTATGCCCTGTCGCACGTCCAGGAAGACGCGAGACCGTGGCGTGGGCAGGCGGATTGTAGTCACAGTGGCGGAGCCGCACGCGCGGATCATGCGGCCGACGACGCGAAATATGGTGGGGAGGGTCAGGGAATGGGCGGGGTACCGCGCACACCGGACGCGGTCGCAGGGAGGTCGGCCTGGCGGCGTCGCCGGCAAAGCGGGGCCGCTGCCGGGCTACGGCGCGGGACGGGGACCAGCTCTACCACTGGCCAGACGGGCCTGCCGGTCGAGCTGCCACCGAGCCGCCGCCGCGCCTGAAGAGCGCCCGCGAGACGCCGGGGTGGCTACCCACCGACCAGTCCGACCGCGAGTACACCGACCAGCCATAGCGCTGACGCCCACATAAACTGTCGCACGACTCCTCCTCATTCTGTGACCAGTCGGGAGGCCCGACCCAGACGGGCCAGCCTATCGAACCGTTGTGTAGAGAAGGTGTCGTGGTCATGACAAACGTTTCACGTTCCGGTGCCGGTCACGTTCCGGTGCCGGCCGGGCCACCCGGAGCCGCCGGACCCGGCGAGAAAAACCTGTGCACGCCGCGTTCCTCGCCGGGTCCCCCTTCGTGTCGGTGAGAACGGAAGCTCAAGAACGGAACACGTGTCCTGGAAGAGAACACGCCTGGCGGTGCTCATCGGACTTCGTGAGTTCTGGGCCGTTCCCGACGCCTTTTGAGGTTCCGACTGACAATTCGGCGTCGGCCGTGTCAAATTTGGGCACACCGCGGCCTCGCCGATCAGATTCGTCACCTGCGCCAACTCCTGTCGTACGTGCAGTTTGCCTGGCCCAGCTCGGCTGGCGTACCGCTTGCTCCGCTTGAGTCCGAACGTCCGCCCTACGTGTAGGCCGGACATCCGATCATGAGCCATCCAACGAGCGTCGACGCCCGCACGGCCTGGACACGTGAGCTACCTGCTCTCGTGGGTCCATCGGTGACGTTGCGTGAGCCGACCGCGGCCGACAGCGCGACCGTCCTCGAGCTGATGCTCACCGCGGAATCGGTGCGCTTCGGCCTCACGGTCGACATTGACGACGCCGCCGTGGCCGCCTTCCTCGAACAGGTGCAGGCCGACCGCGGGGCCGGCCGCAGCTTCACGTATCTCGCGACGCTCAACGCCAGCGGCCGCGGTATCGGCCTCTTCCAGGCCCGGGCGCTCGATCCGACCTTCGAGAACGGCGAGTGGGAAGCGAGCCTGCTGCCGTCGGTGCGCGGCACCGGGCTGTTCGTCGAGTGCGCGCAACTGGTCGCGACCTTCGCATTCGGCACGCTGCGGACCCACCGCCTCGAGTCGCGGGTCCTGCTCGAGAACGGGCGCGCCAACGCCGCGTTGCGCAAGCTCGGCGCCATGCAGGAGGGCGTGCTGCGGCGCGCCTTGCGGCGCGACGGCCACCACTACGATCAGGTGCTCTGGTCGCTCCTCGCGAGCGATTGGGCGGGGCGTCGGCTGCAGGCCGGTGCGTGGGTGCACTGACGTGAAGCAGCTGCCGCTCGCGGCCCGTATCTACGTGACGCTGGTCGTCGCAACAGGCGCAATGTGCCTGGCCCTCGGCCTCGTCGACCTGCCGCAGTCGCAGCCGTTCCTGCTGCTCGCGTTCATCGTCCTGTCGTCGGTCGCCGCCTCGATGAAGGTCTCCCTGCCGCTGACGGCCAGCGGCTCGACGCTGTCGGTTTCCTACGCCGTCGATTTCACGTCGCTGCTGCTGCTCGGCCCCGAACCAACGATGCTCGTGGCGGCCTGCAGCGCCCTCAGCCAGTGCCTGATCAACCAGCGGGAGCGCAACGCCCCGCACCGCATCCTGTTCAGCATGGCCTCGCTCGTGATTACGGTGCAGGCGACCGGCGTCGCGCTGCGGCTGCTGGGCGCGCCGCCGCCCGGTGCGTTGGTCGGCGGCCTCGTCGCACCGCTCATCGGCGGCGCCACGGTCTACTTCCTCGTGAACACCGGCACGGTGGCGGCCGCCATCGCGCTGTCGACGCGCGACCGCATCGCACAGGTGTGGCACGCCAACTTCCTGTTCAGCGCGCCGAGCTATTTCGTCGGCGCCGGCACGGCAGCCGTCGTCGCCTGGTTCGTCACCAACGCCGGCTACTGGCTGGCGGCGCTGATGTTCGCGCCGGTCTATTTGACCTTCCGGACGTACAAGATCTATCTCGGACGCATCGAAGACGAGCAGCGCCACGTCAAACAGACGTCGGATCTGCACCTCGCCACCATCGAGGCACTCGCGCGCGCGATCGACGCGAAGGATCAGACGACGCAGTCGCACATCCGCCGCGTTCAGCACTACGCGGTCGGCCTCGCGGAGGCGGTCGGCCTGCCGCCGAACGCCGTGCAGGGCGTCAAGACGGCGGCGCTGCTGCACGACATCGGCAAGCTCGCGGTGCCGGAACACATTCTCTCGAAGCCTGGTCCGCTGACCCAGGAGGAGTTCCAGAAGATCCGGATCCATCCGCAGGTCGGCGCCGAGATCATCGCGTCGGTGCCGTTCCCCTACCCGGTGGCGCCGCTGATTCTCAGCCATCACGAGCGCTGGGACGGCAAGGGCTATCCCAACGGACTGTCAGGCACGAACATTCCGGTCGGTGCGCGCATCCTCACGATCGTCGACTACTACGACGCCGTGACCACCGAGCGGCCGTACCACAAGGCGATGAACCACGAGAGCGCCGTGGCGCTGCTCAAGCACGAGGCCGGGCGGGCGCTCGATCCGGCCCTGGTGCAGACGTTCGTCGAGTTGCTGCCCAGCATGGCGGCCGAACTCGAGGCGCTGCCCGAAGAGGATCACCAGCCGGCGCCGGGGACGACGGAGACCGGCGATACCACGTCCGGACTCGTGGGGAGCACCAATGGCCGCTCGGCGTACGAGAACATCGCCCTCGCCCATCGCGAGATCTACGCCCTCTACGAAATCGCGCAGACCATGGGCACGAGCCTCGGCATGCAGGACACGATGGCGCTCGTGTCGTCGAAGCTGACGAACATCGTGCCATGGTCGGCGTGCGCCCTCTTCCTGCAGCAGCAGGACGGCCAGACGGTGAAGTGTCAGTTCGCGGTCGGCGTCGACGCACCCAAGCTGTTGGACGTCGCGATCGAGGCGGGCGCCGGCCTGTCGGGCTGGGTGGCGCTGAATCGCCGCACCCTGGTGAATGCCGATCCGGCAATCACGTTCGAAGCGGCGGGCGTCGCCCGCACCGAGCTGAAATCGGCGATCATCACGCCGCTCTACTCGAATGGCGAAACGCTGATCGGCTGTCTGGCGCTCTATCACACCGAGCCGAAACGGTACACCGAGGATCACCGCCGCTTGCTCGAACGGGTCGCCGAACAGGCGGGTCCGGTCATCGCC
Organism: uncultured Acidobacteriota bacterium; assembly: GCA_902825985.1. Taxonomy (GTDB): domain Bacteria; phylum Acidobacteriota; class Vicinamibacteria; order Vicinamibacterales; family CAVVIG01; genus VFZL01. The sequence continues at coordinate 78,554 of CADEDC010000017.1, forward strand.
AATTCGATGACGTTCGCACAGACTCAGGAAGACTCGCTGACCGATCCGTTGACCGGCCTGCCGAACCGCCGGTCGCTCTTCTCGCATCTGTCGCGTGAGCTGGCGCGCGCCGAGCGGCTCAAGGGCGAGGTCGGCCTGCTCGTCATGGACGTCGACGACTTCAAGACGATCAACGACACCTACGGCCACCACATCGGTGATCGGGCGCTGCGCGAGGTGGCGAACGCGCTCCACAGCGGTCTGCGGCCGTACGATCTGTGCGTCCGCTACGCTGGCGACGAATTCATCGTGGTGCTATCGGAGTGTTCGCGCGAACTGGCGGAAGTCAGGCGCCGGGAATTGCAGGATCGGATTGCGGCGATCGAACTCGAGGTGCGGCCCGGCAAGTCGATTACGCTCGGCGCGAGCGTTGGCGCCGCCGTCTACCCGCACGACGGCTCGAACTACGAAGCGCTGCTCGCCGACGCCGACCATCGCATGTATCGTGACAAGACGCATCGTCGGCGTGGGCGGACCCGACAACCGGCCGCCGAGGCCCGCGCCGAGTTCCCCAGCGTACCGCAGGGGTTCGACCGTGAGACCACGGTCCCGCTGCCGACCAGCATCTCCTGAGCTCGGCGTCAGCCGCCGTTGACGTCGCTCGGCCCCGGCTCGAGCTCTTCGAATTCGTCGTCGATCGTCGCCGCCAGAATCCGTGCACTCTCGCCATGTTCGGGTCCGCCACCGTCGAACGCGTCGAGTTCGAGTCCGGTCGCAGCAGCTTCGCGGTCGTGATGCAGGATGAGCGGCGTGGTGGTGGACAGATCTTTGTTGCTGTGCACGTGTCACCTCCGACGGATGTCAGGCGGGGAGCCTTTGATACGGACACGCTAAGCCCGTACGGTCGGGCTCCGCAAGAGGAACTTTTCCCCACCCACAACCCTGTCGGGTTCGCCGGAACGGCCACATTTTTGTGTCGAGCAGCGTCGCCGCTCCCGGTCGCGGCCTAGCCACCATTCACGTCAGTCGGCCCGGGCGACATCTGGTCCGGCTCGTTCATCGCGCCGACGGTGTCCGGGGCGCGGCGGCCGCTCGCTGCATCGTCCGGCTTCTTGCGTGGTGTCTCGGGTGGTGTGTGCCGAGACGTCGGCCCACCGGTCTCCGCCCCTCCCCCACCAATGGTGCCGCTCGTGCTGCCGTCGAGCGGGCCATGACGCTGGTCCGGTGTCACCTGAACAGGCGTCGTTGTCTCGAGATCCTTGTCGCTGCGCATGAATCACCTCGGTGACGATGTCTTCGCAAGGTCAGTGCCTGAGATCGTCCCGGCAAGCTCGAGCAATTCGGGGGCACGCGCACGAACTGCGTAGGGCAGCCGTTCGATGCGCCACGGCACGCCGCCGTGTCGGTCGCCGCGTCGCCGCCTCTGCCCGGGACGGCAGGGTGGTCGTCGTCGTCAACGACGGATATGGGTTGGGGACGATATGCTGGACGTCGCCTCGGGTGATGATGGGGGAGCCATGAGCGAGCACCCGGATCTCGTCGAGCGGCGCCGTCGCTACATCCAGCGGCAGATTGCGTTGCACAAGGGCGACGTCGACGTCCAGTTCCGCGGCCAGTCGCCACTCGGGAGCGGGCCGGCCAATCGCCACGGCATGCCGCGGCTGCCGATCGGCCAGCACGAAGTCGGTAACTGGCCGGTGCTCGATCTGGGCGACCGGCCGGCGATTGCTCGCGCCCGCTGGCGGCTCGACATCGGCGGACTGGTTGAGAACCCGATGTCCCTCACATGGGAAGCGTTCCTCACCTTGCCGCAGGTGGAGGATGTCAGCGACTTCCACTGTGTCACGACGTGGAGCCGGTTCGACAACCGCTGGCGCGGCGTCCGGTTCAATGCGCTCGCCGAACTCGTGGTGCCCCGTCCGGAGGCGGCGTACGTCCTGTGTACCGGCTACGACTGCCTGCCAGGCACGGTCGTCCCGTACACGACCAACCTGTCCCTGGCGCGCGCTGTCGAGAGCGACGTGCTGCTCGTGCACACGTGGGAGGGTCAACCGCTGCCGCCGGAGCACGGCGGGCCGTGCCGGATGATCACACCCAAGCTCTACGCCTGGAAGGGGACGAAGTGGATTCGCTCGATCGAGTTCCTGGCCGAGAACCACCGGGGGTTCTGGGAAGTTCGCGGCTACTCTGACTCAGCTGAGCCATGGCATAACGATCGCTATTCATCGCGATAGCCAGGCACCGGCGCGCCGTGTCGAACCGGGGGCCGCCGGACCCTGATGTGCCGGGGGCCGCCGGGCCTTGATGTGAACGATGCCCGGCTCGCGCGCTACCCGTCCGGGTTTGGCACAATTGATGAACTCCGCCGCGGCGTGAGAGTGTGGCCAGGCGATCCGTATCCACTCGGTGCGACATGGAACGGCGTTGGCGTGAACTTCGCGCTGTTCTCCGCGCATGCGACCAGCGTCGAGCTGTGTCTGTTCGATTCTGATTCAGCGACGCTCGAATCCGTCACGATCCGGCTGCCCGAGCACACCGACATGGTGTGGCACGGCTTCCTGCCGGACGCTCGCCCCAACCAGCTCTACGGCTATCGCGTCCACGGCCCCTACGATCCGGCATGCGGTCACCGTTTCAACCCGAACAAGATCGTGATGGATCCGTACGCGAAATCGGTGGGACGGCGGATTCGCTGGGCCGACGAGATGTTCGGCTACCGTGTCGGCGCGGCCGACGAAGACCTGACCATGGACACGCGCGACAACGCGGCGTTCGCGCCGCTCGCGGCGGTGGTCGATCCGGCCTTCACCTGGGGCGACGACCGGGCGCCGCGGACCCCGTGGCACAACACCGTCATCTACGAGGTGCACGTCAAGGGGTTCACTGCCCTGCACCCCGACATTCCGCCGCCGCTGCGCGGCACGTATGAAGCGCTGACGACGGCGCCGGCGCTGGCGCACCTGAAGCAGCTCGGCGTCACCGCGGTCGAGCTGATGCCGGTGCATCATCATGCGCGCGATCGGCATCTGGAGGAGCGCGGCCTCACGAACTACTGGGGCTACAACAGCTTCGGCTACTTCGCGCCGGAGCGCCGGCTGAGCGCGTCGAGCACGCCGGCCGACACGGTGCGCGAGTTCAAGCGGATGGTGCGGGCGCTGCACGCCGCCGGCATCGAAGTCATCCTCGACGTGGTCTACAACCA
>CADEDC010000018.1:0-56091 GCA_902825985.1 uncultured Acidobacteriota bacterium
CCGCGATCGAGGCGATGCTCGCGCCCTGCGAGTGCGCCATCGTGCGCGCCGACTCCGCCGACCAGGCGCTGCTGTGCGTGCTGCGCGACGATTTCGCCGCCATCATCCTCGACATCCGGATGCCGCGGATGAGCGGCCTCGAGCTGGCGGCGCTGATCAAGCAACGGCGGCGGTCGCGCCACGTGCCGATCCTGTTCCTGACCGCGCACCTCTCGAACGAGGAGGACGTGCTGCGCGGCTACGGCGCCGGTGCCGTCGACTACCTGAGCAAGCCGGTGAATGCCGACATCCTGCGCTCCAAGGTCGCGGTGTTCGTCGACACGTTTCGCAAGACCATCGCCCTCGCCGAGCTGAACGACGCCCTGGAGCGCGAGGTGCGCGAGCGGCAGAAGGTGCAGGCGGAGCTGGAGGCGGCGAATCGCGACCTCGAGCGCCGCGTCGACGAACGGACGGCGGCGCTCGTGCGCGCCCACCGCGGCGTCCGCGAGAACGAGGAACGGCTCCGCATGGCGATGGAGGTCGCGCAGGTCGCGGCGTGGGAGTGGAATCTGTCGACCGGCCAGATGACCTGGTCCACCGATCCCGAGACGATGTTCGGCTTCCCGGCCGGCGCGCTCGGCGCCGATCTCCGGATGTTCCGCGTCCTGCATCCCGACGATCGCCCGTCAGCCGAAGCCGCACTCGCCGAGGCGCTGCGGACCGGCAGCTACGAGGCGCAGTTCCGCGCCGTTCGGGCCGACGGTTCCGTCCGCTGGATCACCGAGCGCGGGCGCGTCGTCTCCGACCTCGAGACCGATCGCATGGTCGGCATCAGCCGGGACATCACGGCCGAACGCCACGCCGCCCAGGATCGCGAGCGGTTGCTGCGCAGCGAAGCCGCGGCGCGCGCCGACGCCGAACGTCAGAGCCGTCTCAAGGACGAGTTCCTGGCCACGCTCAGCCACGAGCTGCGGACGCCGATGAACGCCATCCTCGGCTGGCTGTCGATCCTGGAAGCCGGCAAGCCGATTCGCGACGTCCACTCGGCGCTGGCGGTCATCCAGCGGAATGCGCAGCTGCAAGCGCAGCTCATCGAAGACCTCCTCGACATGACCCGGCTCATCTCCGGCAACATCGCCCTCGAGCGGACGCACGTCGACGTCGGCGCGATCGCGGCGGCGACGCTGCAGGGCCTGCAGCCGGCCGCACACGCCAAGGGCCTGCAGCTGCTGGCCGACGTCGCGCCGCCGACCGGCCGCGTCTCGGCCGATGCGCGGCGGCTCCAGCAGGTGCTGTGGAACATCGTGCACAACGCGATCAAGTTCACGCCGAACGGCGGCAGGGTCGAGCTTCGGGTGGACTACGAGTCGGGCGGCGTGCGGATCGCCGTGCGGGACAGCGGCAAGGGGATTTCGCCCACGTTCCTGCCGCACGTGTTCGAGCGCTTCCGGCAGGAGGACTCGTCCTCGCGGCGCGAGTTCTTCGGCCTCGGCCTCGGCCTGGCGATTGCCAAGCAGCTCGTCGAACTGCACGGCGGCGATATCTCGGCGGCCAGCGACGGAGAAGGACACGGCGCCACGTTCACCGTCCGGCTCCCGGACGTCGAGGCGCACGACGGCTCGACGGCCACCGGTTCCCTCAGCGTGTCGGCGTAGCGGGCCGGCTATGCCGGGTGTGGCACACGGACGGCGGATACCGACACGCGCGCCGGCGCCGACAACGCGTCGGCGGCGAGAAGGACGTAGGCGATCCAGATGCCGTCGGCGAGCAGCAGATGGAGCATCTGCAGCCACACCGGTGCCAGGAGCAGGACGTTCAGCAGGCCGGCGGCGAGCTGGCCGACCAGCAGCCAGGTCACGGCACGTGCCGAGCGGCTGCCCGACGGACGCCCGTCGGCGATTCGCCAGACGCTGGTCATCAGATGGAGCGCCGTCAGGACCGCCACCACCGGGTGGATGGTGCGCAGCCGCACCAGCAGGTGTGAGGTGCTCGACAGATCGGCTGAAAGACCCTCGCGCAGGGAGGCGCTCGGGAACAGGGTGTCTCCGAGGGCCGTGATGGCGCCGGTACAGCTCACCAGGAGGATGGCCACCGCTCCCAGCGCCACCCGCAGCACCCCGTCGCGGTGCGCCGCCCACGCCAGCCGTCCGCCGTCGCCGGCCCACCAGACGCTCAACGTGAGCGATGCCAGCAGCAGGAAGGTATTCAGCAGGTGGGCGGCGACCACCACGGCGCGAGCCGCGCTGGCGTCGTCGGCGACCAGGCCGAACACGACCAGACCGGCACCGAGCAGCGCCTCGGACAGCATGAACGCGAGTGACCAGGCGGCGCCCAGCCGCAGCGGATGACTCGGGGGGGTGAGTCGTCGGGCCCAGACGAACAGGACGACCACCGAGACAAGCGCCAGTCCGCTGGTCAGCCGATGCGAAAACTCGATCAGCGTGGTGAGCGAGGCCGCCCGAGGCATCACCTCACCGTTGCACAAGGGCCAATGGCTGCCGCAGCCGGCGCCCGACCCGGTGGCGCGCACGTAGGCACCCCACGCGATGACCGCCAGGTTGTAGCCGAGGACCAGCCAGGTGTAGCGCGCCAGACGGAGCATCTCCGCGATCCTACTCCGGCCGCCGCCGGGGCGCGACATAGTGCAGCGTGACGGCGGCATGGGTCATTTCAGCCTAGGGCGGATTTCCTATTGCTGAGTCAACCCGTTGCGCTTACGATGCCCCGTCCGGCACATGCGACCCTACCTGGCACGTCTGACGCTCCGCCCGGTCGTTGCCGCGATAGCCGCGTATCTCGTCCTTGCCTGCGGGTTGACCTGGCCGCTGCCGCTCCACCTGACCAGCCACTTCACCGGCTCGCCGACCGGCGACCTCGGCGTCTACGTCTGGAATCTCTGGATCTTCGATCACGAGCTGGTGCAGCACGGCCGGCTGCCGTTCTCGACCGACCATGTGTTCGCCTACACGGGCGGCGCCGACTTCACGTTGCACAACTACACGCCGCTCGCCGGACTCGTCGCGATGCCGCTGATGGCCTGGCTCGGCGTGGTTACGACGTTCAACGTCCTGCTGATCGTCGCGTTGATGACATCCGGCCTCGGCGTGTTCGTCCTCGCCCGCCGGAGCGGTCTGCCGCCGTGGTGCGCCTGGTTGTCCGGGGCGATCTTCATGGGGACGCCGGCGATGACCGCGCGCCAGAGCGCCCACTTCAGCCTGCTCTTCGCCGTGGCGCTGCCGCTGTTCGTGGCGGTGCTGCTCCGGACGTGCGAGGCGCCGCGCTGGCGACACGCCCTGGCGCTCGGTGCGCTGGTCGCCGCCGCCACCTACTCCGACGCCTACTACGGCATCTACTGCGTCCTGATGGGGCTGTTCTTCCTGGCCTGGCGCTTCCTGCGCGTGTCACCGACGCCGATGCCGCCGTCGCCGGCGCGGCACCTGCTCGACGGCGGCATGGTTGCGGTCGGCGTCCTGGTGCTGTGGCGAATCACGACCGGGGTGACACGCCTGCAGCTGGGCCCGGTGTCGATTGCCGTCGACACGCTGTACAACCCGATGTTCGCGCTCGTCCTGCTGGTCGCGGCGCGCGCCTGGCTCATCTACCGTCCGTCGTGGCGGCTCGATGACGGAGCGCGGGTGTTGCCGCGCCTGGTCGGCGTCGGGTTCGCCAGCGTCGGCGTGGCGCTGGTGCTGCTCGGTCCGCTGCTCGTCGGGCTGGCGTACCGATTCGTTCAGCATCGATTGCCAGACACGCCGATCTACTGGCGCAGCAGCCCGCGTGGCGTCGACCTGCTGTCGTACCTGATTCCGAATCCGGCACACCCGGTCACCGGCGCCCTGACGCGCGATTGGCTGATGCCGCCGGCCGCGGACGCGTATCCGGAGTTCGTTGCGGCGCTGCCACTGGCCGCGTGCCTGCTCATCGCCCTCTCGGTCCGGGCCGGCGCCATCCCCCGCGTCTGGGCGATGTTCACGGCGTTCTTCGTGCTGCTCTCGCTGGGCCCGTTCATTCACGTCGCCGGCGTGAACACGAACGTCATCGGGCCGTGGGCGCTGCTGCGCTACGTGCCGGTCATCGGGATGGCCCGGTCGCCCTCGCGGTTCGCCATCGTCGCCGCGCTCGGCTTCGCGATGATGGCCGGGTTTGCCGCGCAGGCCCTGCACCGTCAGGGCGCGTGGCGTGTCCGGTTCGCCGTGCCCGTCCTCGTCCTGCTCGCCGTCGAATTGCTGCCGTGGCCGCGCCAGCTCCATTCGGCCAGCGTGCCGCAGGTCTACCAGTTGATCGCGGCGTCCGCCGACGAGCAGGGACGCCTGCTGGAGCTGCCGGCCGGCATCCGCGACGGGACGTCATCGGTCGGGAACTTCAACGCGGCGTCGCAGTTCTTCCAGACCAGGCACGGGCGGTCGCTGATTGGCGGCTACCTGTCGCGGGTTTCGGAGTCGCGCAAGCGCGAGTCGCGGCGGGCGCCGATCCTGGGCGCCCTGTTTCAGCTGAGCGAGGATGCAGGGCCGATTTCGGCCGAGTGGCGGTCCGCGGCACTCGCCTCGCGCGAGCGCTTCCTGGCCCGTTCGTGCGTCCGCTACGTCGTCGTCGACCGACGGCGCGCCTCGCCCGAACTCGAGCGCTTTGCCGTCGACGTGCTGGGCCTCGTGTCCGTGCACCGCGACGACGACTACGAGCTGCTCGTGCCCGACAGTCCGCCGCCGTGCCAGGCACCCCCGACGCGCGGCGGGCGACCGTTTCGCGACATCCTGCGCGATCCCGAGCCGGCCGGACAGCGGCCGTGACGTCACGGGGCTTGATCGCGGGAGGAGCGCAGGCGAGAATCCACGGCGAGGTGATTGATGTTCAGAACCCGCCTGCTTGCTCTCTGCCTGGCGTCGGCCGCCGTCCTTGCGATCGTGACCGGTCCGGTGGCCGCCCAGCGCGGCGCGTCCGGCCCGCCGGAGCACGCCAAGGTGACGCCGGTCAACAACCTGCCGAACCCCTACGAGACCGTGCGCAACTTCGGCCCGCTGCCGAACGGCCGCAAGTGGGGCTCGGTCAGCGCCATCCATGTCGACGTCGACGGCAAGTCGATCTGGGCGGCCGACCGCTGCGGCACCAACTCGTGCGCCGGTTCTGACGTCGACCCGATCATCAAGCTCGATTCCACCGGCAAGATCCTGAAGACGTTCGGGGCCGGCCAGATTCTCTGGCCGCACGGCATGGACGTCGACCGGCAGGGGAACGTATGGGTCGTCGACGCCCGGGTCGCAACCGCCGAGGAACTGAAGAAGTTTCCGAATGCGGCCAACAAGGGCAACACCGTGCTGAAGTTCAGTCCTGACGGCAAGCTGTTGCTGACGCTGGGCACGCCGGGCAAGGCCGGCAATCCGCCCGAGGCCTTCACCGAGCCGAACGACGTCCTGATCGCCCCCGACGGCAGCATCTTCGTGGCCGAGGCGCACGGCGCGCAGTTCCTCGACAAACCCGAAGGTCCCAGCGCCGTCGGCCGCATCTCGAAGTTCTCGGCCGACGGCAAGTTCATCAAGAGCTGGGGCGCCTGGGGATACGGTCCCAGCGAGTTCCGTGGGCCGCACTCGTTCGCCATGGATTCGCGCGGACGCCTGTTCGTGGCCGACCGCGGAAACCGTCGCATCCAGATTTTCGACCAGGAGGGCAAGCTGCTCGACACCTGGTATCAGTTCAGCCGCATCAGCGGTCTCTACATCGACAAGAACGACACGCTCTACGCCATCGACTCCGAGTCCGACGACAACTACAACCCGGGCTGGCGCAAGGGCCTCCGGGTGGGCAGTGCCCGGACCGGCGAGGTCTGGTTCTTCACCCCGGAGCACGTCTCGAAGCAGGCCTCCGGCATGGGCGGGGTCGGGTCGATGGGTGAAGGGGTGACGGCCGATGCGCAGGGCAACGTCTACGCCGGTGAGGTCGGCCCGATCCAGGGCGTCACCAAGTTCATCCAGCGGCTGAAGCGCTGAACAAGGAGACGGTGATGACGACACGGAGCGCGATCACACGGGTGGGCCTGGCGGCGTTGGCTGCGGCCGCGGTCTCTCTTGCACGGCTCGACACCGTTGTCGCCGGACAGGGGGCGGCGGGTGCCGCGCCGCGCCGGCCCCACCCGTCGACGCAGGAGCCAGCCCGGCTCATCACGATCGACGCGCTCAAGAAATGGGAGAAGGAACTGTCGAACTGGGGACGATGGGGCAAGGAGGACCAGCGCGGCCTGCTCAATCTGATCACGCCCGAGAAGACCCGGTCGGCGATGGCGCTGGTGAAGGACGCCAAGACCGTCACGCTGCAAATCAATCCGATCAAGAAGACCGGCATGGACACCGGCAACTTCGGCGAGAACCTCCATCGCATGGCCCGGGTCCATCCGGTGACCGGCGACATTCTCGGCGCGCTCGACGTGATCCATCTCTCCATCCATGACGGCCTGAGTTCGCACATGGACGCGCTCTGTCACTATCAGGGTCCGATCGGCCGGAAGCCGGGCGAGCCGGCGGTCAGCTACAACGGCTTCCCGTTCGTGCTGACGGCCGCCGGCTGCACCCAGTCGGCGACCGACCGCATGGGCCCCGGCTACATCACCCGCGGCATCCTGGTCGACATGCCGCTGCTGAAGAACGTGAAATGGCTCGAGCCCAGCACACCGATCTATATCGAGGACCTCGAGGCTTGGGAGAAGTTTGCCGGCGTGAAGATTGGCGCCGGCGATGCGTTGATCGTCCGCACCGGCCGGTGGGCGAAGCGTGCCGCCGAGGGCGCCTGGGATTATGGCGGCACCGGTGCCGGTCTGCACGCCTCGGTCCTGCCGTGGCTCAGGGCGCGTGACGTGTCGCTGCTGGCGAGCGACGCGGTCAACGACGTCCAGCCATCGGGCGTCCAGGGCATCAACCGGCCGATTCACCAGTTGACGCAGGTCAACATGGGGCTTCCGATCGTCGACGACGCCTATACGGAAGACGCCGCCGTGGAAGCGGCTCGTGTCAAGCGGTGGGAATTCATGCTCACCTGGTCGATCTATCAGATTCCGGGCGGGACGGCGTCACCGTTCAACGCCCTGGCGACCTTCTGACGGGCGACCGGTGGCGGGCGCCGTGGCATCGCGGTCGGCCGCGATGTCTGACGCGCGAGGCGCAGCCGCCGGCCGAAGCGTCCGGGACGCGGGCGGCGGCTGGTGCCGGAGGAGGGAATCGAACCCACACTTCCTTTGGGGAAACGGGATTTTGAGTCCCGCGCGTCTGCCAGTTTCGCCACTCCGGCCAGGAGCTGGATGCAGAGCGGCTATTCTACCGCGTCTGCCGTTGTCTTTTCGCCGCCCCCCGGTCTAGCATCGATGAGACCGTGCTCCTGACCGAGACGACGTTCCTGTTTCTGTTCCTGCCGACCCTGCTTGTTCTGCACGTTGCAGTCACCGGCGCGACCACGGCCGACTGGATTCGTGGCCATGTGCCCCTCAAGGCGCTGAACCTCCTGCTGCTGGCCGGCAGCCTGGCCTACTTCGCGTTCCTCGATCTGCGGCTCGCGGCGCTGCTGCTGGTCGCCGCGCTCTTCACCTACGCCGTCGGCCTCTTCGCTGCGAGCTCGCCGCGCCGCGTCACCTGGCTCGCGACCGGGCTGCTGGGGCTCGGCGCGCTGCTGCTCGCCGCGAGGTGGCGGAATGCCGCTGAGCTCAACGTCGGGGTGCTGGCATTGCCGCTCGACGGGGTGCCGGTGGCCTCGTCCGGCGTGATTGCGGTGGTGGTCTCGTTCTTCGTCCTGATGGCGGTCGGGCACGTGATGGACGCCTACCGGAGCGGCAAGGCCGAGACGGATCCGGTCCGGGCGCTGCTGTCGCTGCTGTTCTTCCCCTTCCTGCTTGCCGGTCCGATCGTCAAGCGGGCGGAGATGCGCGACCAGCTGACCCGGCGCATCGTCAGTGTCGCCAACTTCGCCTATGGCATGCGGCGATTCTCGATCGGCCTCTTCAAGAAGGTCGCGATCGCCGACATCGTCGGACAGGTGTCGGACACGATCTTCTCGCTGCCGCCGTCGCAGGTGGCGGCGGCTCGTGCGTGGCTCGGCGTCCTGTGTTTCGGCCTGCAGATCTATTTCGCCGTGTCGGCGTATTCGGACATGGCGCTTGGGCTCGGGCGGATGTTCGGCTTCCGGTTGTCCGAGAACTTCAAGTGGCCGTACGTCGCGCGGTCGATGCACGAATTCTGGGAGAACTGGTTCTCGACGCTCGGCCAATGGCTGCGCGACTACATGCGGCTGCCGCTCGGTGCGGGGTCGTTCGCGCCGATGCTGGCGGCGTTTGTCGTCGCCGGCGCGTGGTACGGCACGCGCTGGACGTTCCTGGCGTGGGCGCTGTATCACGCCGCTTTCGTGGCGCTGGAGCGTGCCGGTCTCGCCCGACTGCTCGACCGGCTGCCCCGCGCGGTTCGATATGCCTACGTCATCGTCATCGTGCTCGTCGGCTGGGCGGTGTTCCGGGCGGATACGATGCCGGCGGCGCTGCAGTTTCTTCGGGCCATGGCGGGACTGAACGACGCGGTGGCATCGGCGTACTATCTCAACCGGTTCCTGTCACCGGAAGTGTGGCTTGCCCTGCTGTCAGGGTTGATCGGGGCGGCGCCGCTCGTACGCGCCATCGGCCGCTGGCGCGTGGCGATTGACGGAGCGACGACCGCGCTTGCCGTGATGGCGTTTGCCGTGCTGGTCTATATCTGGCGCATGGGTGTGCGGTTCGTGTCGACGCCCCTCAAACCGCACCGACCGTCGGCCTAAGGCGGCGGTTCAGCTGGCAACCTCTACCGTTCACGCGAAGACCCCACAGCGCGCGGTCGGCCGGTACACCGGTGCCGCTGGACACCGCCACTGAAGAGGCCAGAGCAGCCGCCCGAGTGCCTCCCTGCAAACCTCACCCAACAGAGGCACTTAGGTTCGCCCGCAGAACCGTGTTGCGGGTTCTGGGGGCCGCCTCAGGCTCGCACCGAACGGGGCCTCAGCCGGCTTGAAGTGGCAAAAACGGCCAATTTTCGGGCATTTTACGTTGTGTGGCCCGCTGTGGGTCGGCTATACTAATCGGACTGCTGGCAGGACATCCGGCCTACCGAGCGCGCTTCCAACAGGGGGAACCGTGACATTTCAAGTCGGCGATAAGGTTATCTACCCGAATCACGGTCTGGGCATCGTCACCCGTATCGAAGAGAAAACGATTCTCGGCACGACGTGCGGCTTCTATCATCTCCGCATCGTCGCGAACGAGACCACCGTGTTGGTCCCCGTCAGCAATGTTGACGGCGTGGGACTGCGTCGCGCCATTTCGGACGAGGAAGTGGATCGACTCTTCGGGCTTCTCGGCGACGGCAAGATTGACAATCATCAGAATTGGAAAGGGCGGTTCAAGGACAATTCCGACAAGATGCGCAGCGGTTCGATTTACGATGTGGCCGACGTCCTCAAGAGTCTGACTTTTCTCGCCAAATCGAAGAGCCTGTCATTTCGTGAGAAGCGCATGCTCGATCGCGCGAAGTTCCTGATCATCTCTGAAGTGTCGGAAGTGATGCGTGAGACGGCGCCGTCCATCGAGTCGCGCGTCGATCGCGCCCTCGAACGCTGCTTCACCACCAAGGCGGCTCGCGCTGCGGCGCCGGTGGCCGTGGCGAGCGTGGCTGCCCGAAAGGTGACCGCCAAGGCGGCCGCCCCGCGTGCCCAGGCAGCCTCTGCGGCTCCGCGCCGCGCCGTCCGCGCCTGAGCCCGTTTCGCCCACTGAGCGACTTCAAGCCCGCCGCCGCGCTTCGCGCGACGGCGGGCTTTTCGTTTACCATGGGCTTCCGTTGATCATCAGCGCCGTCCGCTCCGCCGCCACCTACGTCCTGATTTCCCTCTACGTGCTCATCGTTGGTCCACCCGGCATGCTGCTGGCGCTGCTGTTTCAATGGAAGAGCCTGCTGTACGAGCTCGGGCACTTCGGCGTCCGCCTTGGTTTGCTGCTGAGCGGCATCGGGTTCAAGATTCATGGTGCGGAACGCATCCCGGTCGATCGGGCGGTCGTCTTCTGTTCGAACCATCAGAGCAACATCGACCCGCCGGTGCTGTTTCGCGCCCTGCACCGCCGCGTCCACATCCTCTACAAGCAGGAGTTGGACGCGCTGCCGATCCTCGCACGGGCGTTCCGCCTCGGCGGCTTCATCCCGGTCGATCGACGCAACCGGGAAGCCGCGATGCGGTCGATCGAGCGTGGCGCCGAATCGATCCGGGCAGGCAACGCATTTCTCATCTTTCCGGAAGGGACGCGCAGCCGGACCGACGAGCTGCTGCCGTTCAAGAAGGGCGGATTCATCATGGCGATCAAAGCGCGGGCGCCGATTGTCCCGGTCGCGATTCGCGGCGGCCGGGCAGCGATGCAGCGCGGCAGCTGGCTCATCAAACCGGTGCAGACCTCGGTGCGCGTCGGCACGCCAATCGAGACGGCCGGCATGACGCTGGACCAGCGCGATGAATTGATTGAACGGGTTCGCGCCGCGATCGAGGCGCTGATTCGGACCGATATCGCGGAAGGCGCTGCTGCCGTGGTGACGGCCCGGTCGTAGGCGGCGCCGGGCGCCGTCAGCCGCACACGATCACGGGGCGACCTCGAAGCTCAGCGTCCACGGCTTCAGCGGCTGCTGATCGGTGCCGGCGACCCCTTCGCCGAATGACACCCGCACCGTCCGGAGCCGCTCGAGCGGTTGCGTGAACTTCAGTTCGAGCACCCGCGCGGCGCCGCGGTACTCGGTCGTGAACGCGGTGACCGGACTGCCAGGCCCGGCGGCGCCGGCCGGCGGCGCATACTCGACCTGCACTCGCCCCTTGAGCGAGCCGGGCGCGATGTCGCGCGAAAACTGGATGCGGATCGACGTCGCCGGCTCGACGTCCGTCTCCCCTTCGGTCGGTGCGCTGAAGATGACTTCCGGCGGCGGCGCGGCCATCACCTGGATCGGTGACTCGTCGGTCGGCGCATCCGGCGCCTTCGTCAGTGCGAGCGTGCCGAGTTCACCATCCAGCCACTGCAGGCCACGCCCCTGCTGCAGCGTGCCGGTGACCTCCAGCCAGCGACCGGTATCGATGCGGGCGTCAAGCGCCAGTTCGAAGTCCTTGCCGCGCGGCCGCAGGTTGCTGACCCAGATCGCCGCATCTGCGGATCGCAGGACGAAATCGTATCGGCTCCGCGCCGGGGCGTCCGGCAGGTCGCCCAGCAGGTTGCGGCCGGCGAACTGGCCGACGACGGTGATCTTCTGCTCGCGATACCGGGTCGGAAACAGCACGACGCCGCGAATCGACGGCACTCCCGGCTGGGTCGCCGATGTGATGGCGCTGGCAATGATCGCCATCACCTGGCCGGGACGGGGCCAGGGGGCCGCAGGATCGATCTTGAAGACCGTCTGCGCGTCGATTGCCGTGAGCCGCGGATCGTCCGCGTTCATCCGGCCCAAATCCCAGAACTCGCCGCGGATTTCCGCCAGCCCCTCGGGCGCGCTCCCCTTGTAGACCACCTGCAGACTGCCGGTTTCGTCACTGACCCGGAGCTGGCCGTCACGGTCCATGGCCACGGTTCCGACCATGACGATTGGCCGCATCTGATAGAAAGCAGGGTAGTTGAGCAGGGAAGCGAGGTTGGTGGCGCGACGCGCGGACTGCTGGGCGGTCACCACGCCCGCTGCCACGAGGAGACCCAGCGCCGCCGCCAGCGGCCGCCAGGAACGGAACCGTGATCCGCGCAGGACCATAGCGGATAGTAGCACGCGGCTTTTTCGGCCAAGTGAAGCCGTTTTTGCTACAATTTTCTGACGCTTGTGAAAGCTGCGAACAAAGGCCCGCGTTCGGCTGCTCGCTCCCGGCAGACTCCTGACCAGGTTTCCGAACTGACGACGAACCGGTTGTCGGTATACCTCCGGTGTCTCAACGAGCTGGAAGACAACGGCGTCCGAACCATCTCCTCCCAGGCGCTGGCTGAACAGTTCCGCCTGAACGCGGCCCAGATCCGCAAGGACCTCGCTTACTTCGGCGAGTTCGGCGTCCGTGGCGTCGGCTACTACGTCCGCAACCTGCGCCGCCACCTGCGTCAAATCCTCGGCCTCGATCGAAAGCTGCGTGTCGCCATCATCGGCGCCGGCAATCTCGGGCTCGCCCTCGCCGACTATCCCGGCTTCCAACAGGAAGGCTTCGACATCGTGGCGTTGTTCGACAACCAGCGCGACAAGATCGGCCAGCAGTCGCGGAGCGGCGTGCCGATCTATGATGTCGCCGACCTCAGGAAACTGACCCGGCGTGAGGGCATCAAGATCGCCGTGCTCGCCGTGCCGGCGCCGTCATCGCAGCGCGTGGTCGATCTCGTCGTCGCCTCAGGCATCAAGGCGGTCCTGAACTTCTCGCCCGGCGCCCTCCAGGTGCCCGACGATGTGAAGGTGAAGAGCGTCGACCTGACGGTCTCGCTCGAGAGCTTGTCGTTCTACCTGGCGCGGGGGGAAAGTGCGGAGACCTAAAGGCACCGCGGTGCCGCAGCTGTCGCACGTCGACAAACGGGGCCGCATCAGGATGGTCGATGTCGGTGAAAAGCCGACAACCGTTCGGGAAGCGGTGGCGCGCGGGTCCATCGCGATGTCGAAGGAGGCGCTGGCACAGGTCCGGAGCGGAGCGGTGAAGAAGGGCGATCCGCTGCAGACCGCCCGGCTGGCCGGCATCATGGCGGCAAAACAGACCGCCGTGCTCATTCCGCTGTGCCACCCGCTGAATCTGTCCGGCATCGACGTCGAGCTGATCCCGACGGCCCGCGGCTACGACATCGAGGCACGCGTCCGAACCAATGCGCCGACCGGCGTCGAGATGGAGGCGCTGACCGCGGTCGCCATCGCCGCGCTCACCGTCTACGACATGGTCAAGGCGGTCGACAAGCGGATGACCATCGGACCCATCCGCCTCATGAAGAAAACCGGCGGCAAGAGCGGAACCTTCATCCGCTAGGTCACGCTCGCCGGCCGCGGTGGCATAATCAGACCATTGTGCGGACCGTCGCAGTGATCACCGCCGCCGTTCTCCTTGCCGGTCTCGGCCGGCGCGCCCCGGGGTTTGCCATGGCGCAGGCGCCGGCGGCCACCCTGCCGCTCTACGGCTACACCGTCGTCAAGACCTACCCGCACGATCCCACGGCGTTCACGCAGGGGCTGCAGTACGTCAACGGCATCTTCTACGAGGGCACCGGACTGAACGGTCAGTCCTCGATCCGGAAGGTGAAGATCGAGACGGGGGAGGTGCTCCAGCGCAAGGCGCTCGGCGCCGAGCACTTCGGCGAGGGGATCACGCTCTTCAATTCGACGCTGTACCAGCTGACCTGGCAGTCAGGCCTGGCGTTCGCCTACGACGGGTCGACGTTTGCTCCCAGGCGCAGCTTCAGCTATCGAGGTGAAGGCTGGGGATTGACCCACGACGGTACCAACCTGATCATGAGCGACGGGAGCGATGAACTGCGGATCCTCGACCCGACGACGTTCAAGGAACAGCGCCGGGTGAAGGTCACCGCCGTCGGCAAGCCCGTGCCCCAGTTGAACGAGCTCGAGTACGTGAAGGGGGAAATCTTCGCCAACGTCTGGCAGACCGACTATGTCGCACGCATCGACCCGAAGACCGGGATCGTGGGCGGCTGGATCGATCTGCGCGGACTGCTCTCGCCGCGTGAAAGGGCGACGACCGACGTGCTGAACGGTATCGCCTACGACGCCGCGGCCGACCGGCTGTTCGTCACGGGCAAGCTCTGGCCGAAGCTGTTCGAGATCGTCCTCAAACGCACCCGTTGACGGCCGGCGCGGTGGCCGCGGATTCTCAGAAAAGCCGTGCCTGCGGCACCGGCCACCACCGCACCTGCACCTTGCCGATGATGTATTTCTTCGGCACCATGCCCCAATGGCGGCTGTCGGAGCTGTTGTTCCGGTGGTCACCCATCACGAAGTAGTAGCCCTCCGGAATCACCTGCGGACCCCAGTCGTCGTGGCTCCGGTAGTCCTCCGGGATGTAGTCGTCGGGAAGCGGCACGTCGTTGACATAGACCCGGCCGTCGACGATGCGCACCGTGTCGTTCTCCTCGGCGATGACCCGCTTCACGAAGGATTTCTCGGGATCGAGCGGGTAGTAGAGCATGACGATGTCACTCCGCCGCGGGTCGGCGATGCGATACACGAGCTTGTTGACGATGAGCCGGTCCTGATCCTCCAGCGTCGGCGCCATGCTGCGCCCTTCGACGCGCGCCACCTGGAAGCCGAATGTGACGATGAGCACGGCGTACACGGCAGCCGACACCAGCGTCTTCACCCAGGCCACCAGCTCTTCGCGGACCTGGCCCATGTCGATGCGCGCCGACCGCTCGGCCGGCGGTCCGGACATCTCGCTGACCGGTGCCGGCGGTGCCGCGAAGCCGCCGACCGGCGCCTCGGGCGCCGTCGGCGCGACCGCATCAGGCGACTCGGGACTCGTGGTCGGGAACCCGGATTCTTCACCCATCAGAGTTTCAGATACTCCCGCAAACGCTTGGTCTGCGTCCGGCTGACGGGAATCTCCGTCGCCTTCTCGTCTTTCATCCTCAGGATGTAGTTCCGGCTGAACCAAGGGACGATCTCCTTGATCTTGTTGATGTTGACCAGATGTGACCGATGCACGCGCCAGAAGACCGTCGGGTCGAGGCGCGCCTGCAGTTCATCCAGGGTACGGTAATTCGAGGTGCCCGCATGCAGATCGGTGACCACGGTGATCATTTCGTCGGCCATCGACGCATAGACGATCTCGTCGGCCTGCACCAGCATGAAGCGCTCTCCGACCTTCACGGCCAGCCGTTCGCGCCGGCTCTGGCGATCCGCGACGATCTGGACGATCTTTTCCAGCTGGTCCGGATTGATGCCCGCCGCGGCGGCCGCGGCCTCCCGCCCCTGCCGGTCGGAGGCCACCCGGCGCCGCGCCCGATCGAGGGCATTCTCCAGGCGCGCCGGGTCCACCGGCTTCAGCAGGTAGTCGACCGCGTTGACTTCGAAGGCCTCGATCGCATGGCGGTCGAACGCGGTGACGAAGACGATCTGTGCGGCCGGTCCATCGTCGAGGAGGCGCCGGGCGACCTCGAATCCGGTCAGGCCGGGCATCTGGATGTCGAGGAACACCAGCTCGGGCTGGAGCCGCTGGATCGTCTCGAGCGCCGCGACCCCGTTGTCGGCCTGGCCGATCAGCTCGACCCCGCCGATCTGTCCGAGCAGGTACACCATCTCGTCGCGGGCGAGCTGTTCATCGTCGACCAGGACGGCGCGCAGGTCGGTCATGCGGTCACCCGTTCGGGCAGCATCAACTCGGGGATGTCCAGGCTGGCGCAGGTGCCCTTGCCCGGTTCGCTCGACAGCTTCAAGCGGCAGTTGGCGCCGTAGATGGTGCGCAGGCGTTCGTTGACGTTGTTGAGGCCGATGCCGCCGCCGAACGCCTTCTCGAGCCGTTCCTCGCTCATGCCGAGCCCGTCGTCGTGGACCTCGATGACGGCGTTGCCGTTCGAGCGTCGAACGGTGCGGATCGTGATCCGTCCGCCGCCGACCTTGCGGGCCAGCCCGTGCTTGATGGAGTTCTCGATCAACGGCTGCAGGATCATGCTGGGGACGATGATATCGAGGGTGTCGGTGGCGACCTGCTTCTCGACCCGCAGCTGCGGTCCGAAGCGGATCACCTCGATGGCCAGGTACTCGTCCACCGACGCCAGCTCCTCACGCAACGTCACGAAATGATCGGTGCTGCGCATCAGACGGCGCAACAGGCCCGACAGCTTGGTGATCAACATCCGGGCGGTTTCCGGCTGCGTCCTGATGAGCGAGGAGATCGAGGTCAGCGTGTTGAAGAGGAAATGCGGGTTGATCTGGCTGGCCAGCGCCTCGATCCTGGCGGCGAGCAGCAGTTTCTCCTGCTCCTGCAGCCGGTGCTCGATGCGGGCGTTGTTCCAGATCTTGATCGGCGTCGCAACCGCGAGCACGGTCGCGAGCAGCACCGTCGTCAGCGTCCACACCGAGTTGGGCGGCAGGTAGAACAGGCGATAGTGCTCGCTCCAGCGGGCGCCAAGCCCCTGGCGGAGCAGTTCCAGTGCAATCGGCGCGAGGAGCAACACCACCTGCCAGTCGACCTGGAAGCGCGTGAGCATCCGCCAGGCGCGCTTGTGGAGCCCCGTGAAGACGAACGGCGAGAAATGCCAGATGGCCTCTTTCGGACAGAGCTCGCGAAGGCCGCCGCCGGCGAAGCCGCAGCCGACGGCGAACGGCAGCGCGATGAACTCGCCGTTGAAGATCGGCGGCAGGCCGGCCATCGCGCCGACCGTCGCGCCGGCGTACGGACCGGCGATGAGGCCGGCGAGGAACGCCCCTTCGAGACTCAGGTCGGCGGCGTAGTAGTTCAGCAGCAGGCGCGAGGCGACGCCGGCGACGAGCGGCACGCCAAGCGCCAGGGCGAAGACCAGCCGATCGGGCCAGTCACGGCGTTCGAAGATGAGGATGTGGCGGAAGCGGTGGTAGCGGACCAGCATGGTCGCCAGGGCCGCCATCACGGCGAGCTTCACGACCAGGGTCGTGAGCAGCACCTGGTCGGCGGAGAGGAAGGTCGGTCCCGGCATTCGCTGATTCTTCTGTCGCCGGTCCAGCCGGCTGATTTACTTGATCTTAGCGGCCGAGTAAACTGGGAGCAATGGCTGTCATCCGTCCCTTTCTCATTGGCTTCGCCACGACCTTCAAGCACATGTTCCGCAAACCGGTGACGGTGAACTATCCGGAGCAGAAAGTGCCCATGTTTCCCAGATACCGTGGCAAACAGGTGCTGATGCGGGACGAGAACGGCCTGGAAAAGTGCGTGGCGTGCGGGCTGTGCTCGGTGGCCTGCCCGGCCGACGCCATCTACCTCGAGGCGGCCGAGAACGACGGAACGGCGCAGGCCGGCCCCCGCTACGCATCGGTGTACCAGATCCACAAGACCCGGTGCATCTTCTGCGGTTATTGCGAGGAAGCGTGCCCGGTCGGTGCCATCTTCATGGGCAAGGATTACGAGCTGGCGGTCTACAGCAAGGACGACTTCGTCTGGGACAAGGCCGAACTGCTCGTGCCCGCGACCACGTCCGCGCCACAGGGAGGCCGGGACGCGCGCTGAGGCGCCGTCCCGCCACCCGCCCGTCCTGCCCGCACATCGCCCATGCAGATCGGAGCGCTCGGCGACATCCACGGCGCCTTTGATACGGTTCAGGAGATCATGGCGAGGCACGACGAGGTGCCGCTCTGGCTCCAGGTGGGCGACGTGGCCAGCAATGACGGCGAGTACTTCACCCCGGCTCGGCCGTTGTACTGGATCAAGGGCAACAACGAAGATTTCGATGTCATTGCCGACGCGTTGGAGGGCCGGTCGCCGTCGCCGACTCTGCACTACCTGCGGAACGGCGGGCCCCATGTGGTGGGCCCCTGGCGGGTGGCGGCGCTCGGCGGCACCTTCGCGCCGAGCTGGTACCACACTTCGGCTGCGGCTCTGCCGCCGTCACGGGGCCGGCGGGTCGCCGGGACGTCGGTCAAGCTCGGCAAGAGTCGCGACGACAAGCGGCGGCACTTCGTCCGGGACGAGGTGGTGACGTGCAAGGGGCTGAGCCAGATCGATGTGTTCCTCACGCACGAGGCGCC
Organism: uncultured Acidobacteriota bacterium; assembly: GCA_902825985.1. Classification (GTDB taxonomy): domain Bacteria; phylum Acidobacteriota; class Vicinamibacteria; order Vicinamibacterales; family CAVVIG01; genus VFZL01. Next base: position 17,676 of record CADEDC010000018.1, read on the forward strand.
GCGGCCGTTCCACCCGGCCGGCCGCCGCATCGATGCCGGGAAGACCGTGATCAACGAAGTGCTCGCCTCGATGCGGCCGCGGCTGCACCTGTTCGGACATCATCATGAATTCACCGATTCGGTGCGTCAGGGTGTCCGCTCGGTCGGATTGGATGTGGTCACCAAGTCGTACTTGTTGATCGATGTCGCGTCGTTCAAGTGCGAGCGCCTCGATACCTGAGAGGATCGCGTGCCGACCGACGCCTGCTGTGTGATGACGATGACCCGACGGTGCCTGTGAAGCCTGACATTCTCTCGGCCCTGAACGACCGCGTGCTCGTCTGCGATGGCGCGATGGGCACGATGCTCTATGCCAAGGGCGTCTTCATCAACAAGAGCTTCGACGCGCTGAACCTGCAGCGGCCCGATCTGGTCGCCGAGGTGCACGCCGAATACGTGCGGGCCGGCGCCGACATCATCGAGACCAACACCTTCGGTGCCAACCGGGTGAAGCTCGGCGCGTTCGGGCTCGTCGAGTCGCTGCGTGACATCAACGTCGAAGGCGTCCGGATCGCACGCGAGGCCGCCGGCGATCTCGCCTACGTGGCCGGCGCCCTCGGTCCGCTCGGGATTCGCATCGAGCCGTGGGGCAAGACCGGCGTCGACGAGGCCCGCGAGTACTTCCGCGAGCAGGTGCAGGCCCTGCTCGCCGGCGGCGTCGACCTGTTCATCCTCGAGACGTTCCGCGACCTCAACGAGATTGGCGCCGCCATCGACGCCGTCCGCTCGCTGTCGGCGCTGCCGATCATCGCGCAGATGACGACCGAAGAGGATGGCAACACGCTGGACGGTACGCCGCCCGAGCGGTTTGCGCCGGAGCTCGAGCGCCGCGGCGCGACCGTGCTCGGCGTCAACTGCGCCGTCGGCCCGGCGCCGATGCTCGAAACCATCGAGCGGATGGAGGCCGTGTCGCGCCTGCGACTGTCGGCCCAGCCGAACGCCGGCAAGCCACGCGACGTCGAGGGCCGCAACATCTACCTGTGCTCGCCGGAGTACATGGCGACGTACGCACGCCGCTTCATCCAGCACAACGTTCGCGTCGTTGGCGGCTGCTGCGGGACCACGCCGGAGCACATCCGCCAGATCAAGGCGGCGGTCCGCGGCTCGACCCCGGTGGCCGGCCGTGTCGCGGCGACCGCCCCGCCGCCGCGACCGGCGGCGACGGCCGGTGTGACGCCGGTCGCGAGAGCCGAGAAGTCGCGGCTCGCGGCGGCGCTCGCCGCGTCGCGCTTCGTCGTCGGCGTCGAGCTGTTGCCGCCGCGCGGGTTCGAGGTCGACGCGGTGCTGGCACGGGCGCGACAGCTGCAGGCGCGCGGAATCGACTTCGTGAACGTGCCGGACGGCGTTCGCGCCGGCGCCCGCCTCAGCGCCCTGGCGCTCGCGGTGTTGATCGAGCAGCAGGCCGGCCTCGAGACGCTGCTGCACTACGCGTGTCGGGACCGGAACCTGTTGGGCATCCAGTCCGACCTGCTGGGCGCCCATGCGATGGGGCTGCGCAACGTCCTGCTCATCACCGGCGACCCGGGCCGCGTCGGTGACTACCCGGACGCGACGGCGGTGTTCGACGTCGACTCCATCGGCCTCACCAACGTCGTCGACCGGTTGAACCACGGGTGCGACGTCGGCGGCCAGGAGATCGGCAAGCCGACGGCCTTCCACATCGGCGTGTCGGTGAACCCCTCGGCGCCCAATCTGGACGACGAATTTCGCCGGTTCGCCTACAAGGTCGAAGCCGGGGCCGAGTTCGTCCTGACCCGTCCGGTCTTCGATGTCGCCGCGTTCGAACGGTGCCTGACCCGCCTCGCGCCGTCGGGTTTGCCGGTGCTCGCCGGGGTCTTTCCGTTCGAGAGCCCGCGCCACGCCGAATTCATGGCCAACGAGGTGCCGGGCGTCCGGGTCCCGGACACGCTGATGGAACGCATGCGGCGGGCGGACCGGCCCGACGTGGCGGCGGCCGAGGGCATTGCCATCGCCCGCGAGCTCGCCGCGGCCCTGCGACCGATGGTCCAGGGGCTGCAGATCTCCTCCTCGTCGGGGAACGTCGAGATGGCGCTGGCCGTCCTCGATGGACTTCGCTGACGGGACAGATGTATAGTCGGGGCGGGCTTCGGTCCTCCCGTTGGTCTAATTGAGGCTTGCTGATGGCATTATTCGAGCCGCAGAGCACGGCGCCGCCCGACGAAGTGATTGGGTCTGATGCCGCGACTCGTGCGCTGTCGGTGACCGCCGTCGAGAACGACTTCGTCAACGACGTCTACGACAAACTCGCGAACGTCTACGACTTCACGTTCGGTCCGACGCTGCATCCGGGCCGGCTGCAGGCCATCCAGCGGATGGGCATCAACCGGGGCGACCGCATCCTCGAAGTCGGGGTCGGCACCGGCATCAACGCCAGCCTGTACCCGCGCGACTGCCTGGTGACCGGCATCGACCTGTCGAGCAGCATGCTCGAGAAGGCGCACGGCCGGATCGCCCGCAAGGGGATCAAGAACGTCCGGCTGGCCGAGATGGACGCCGCCGACATGACGATCGCCGACAACTCCTTCGACATCGTCTACGCCCCGTACCTGATCAGCGTCGTGCCAGACCCGGTCGCCGTCGCGCGCGAGATGCGCCGCGTCTGCCGCTCCGGGGGACGCATCATCATCCTGAATCATTTCCGCAGCTCGAACGCGCTGGTCGCGTGGGCCGAGCGTGTGATCTCGCCGCTGACGATTCACATCGGCTTCAAGTCCGACCTGGATCTGCCGGCGTTCCTGGCGCAGGCCCAGCTGTCGCCGGTGTCGATCGAGAAGGTGAACATCCCGCGAATCTGGTCGCTCGTCACTTGTATCAAGGACTGAGACAGAGCCGGCCCTGGCTGGCTCTGGTCTTCGTGTTTTTCAGCCTGCCGCTGTTCCTCGGTCTGGGGCGCTCCGACATCGACCTCGACGAGGCCATCTACACCTTTGCCGTCGATCGCATCCTCGAGACCGGCGACTGGCTCGAACCCAAGAGCATCCCGAACGAGGACTGGGCGTTCATCGAGAAGCCGCCGCTCAAGTTCTGGATCGTCGCGGCCCCGATCCGCCTCGGACTGCTGCCGCATGACGAGTTCGGCATCCGGTTCTGGGACGCGCTGTTCGGCGGCGTCGCCTTCCTCTACGTCTTCGCGATCGGCGCCCGGCTGATCAGCCCGTGGTGCGGCCTCGTCGCCGTTCTCCTGCTGTTCGTGCACCGTCCGCTGCTCTTCGATCATGGCATCCGGGGCAACAACATGGAGGCGCCGCTGCTGCTCGCCTACTGCGGCGGCGTCTACCACTTCATGGCGTGGGGACGGGCCGGCAGCGTGCGGGAACGGTGGCGGCACGTCCTCCTGATCGCCGGCTTCTTCGTGCTCGGCTTCATGACCAAGTTCGTGGCGGTGCTGTTCCTGCCGATGGTGCTCGGCCCGGTCGCGCTGCTGTCGTCCGACTACCGGTCGGCCCTGCGGCGCGACATCCGTATCTGGCTCGCCGGCGTCGCGGTGGCGCTGCTGCTCATCGCGCCCTGGTTCATCTGGGCCTTCCTGCGCTACGGCTGGTTCCTCTGGGAGACGATGTTCGGCGCCCACGTCTACTCGCGCTTCACGGCCTACCTCGACCCGAACCACCTGCAGCCGTGGCATTACTACATCAGCACGTATTGGCGCGTGCTGGGCGACGTCCCGACCCGGGCGCTCGTCGTCCTCGGACTGGCCGTCCTGGTCGTGCAGGCCATCCGGCGGCGTTGGCCGGAAGGGCTGACGGTCGTGCTGTGGGCGGTGCTGCCGCTCGTCCTCATCTCGTCCGGCACCTCCAAGATCTATCACTACATCTATCCCTTCCTGCCGCCGCTGGCACTCGCCGCCGGCTACCTCGTCGCGCTGCCGCTGCTGCTGGCGCCGGCGCCGTTGCGGCGGCTGCTCGTCTGGTTGCAGGCGCGCCTGCCCGGGCGGCTGCAGCGCGCGGGCCCCGCCACGCGCCGTCTCCTCGGCGCGATCGCCCTGCTGGGTCTCGTGATTGCGACGGTCACCGTCATCACCGGTCCGATCAACCTGAGCCTCGGCCGGACGACGCTGTTCAAGAGTTCCGGGCTGCTGCGGCCGATGGCCGTGGCGATCGTGTTCGGATTACTGGCCGGGACGATCGTTCGCCGCCGACTGTGGGTGGTGACCGTCCTGGTCCTCAGTCTGCTGCCGTTCGCGGGCTATCGCGAGACCTTCGCCCAGTTGACGGCGGCGACCGGCCCGATGCGCGCGGCGCGCGACTGCCTGCTCGCGGTGCAGCGCCGGGTGGCCGGGCCGGGACTCTACGTGGACGTGCCGCCCGAAGACCTGCCGCACGGCGTCTACTACTACTTCCGCCGGATCCGTCCGTGGGTGCGGACGGCGGCACCGGCGCCGGAGGCGCTCGGTCCGTACCTGGCGGAGCCGGCACGGCAGCGTCCGGCGCTGGTGTCCGAGGCGATCTACGAGCAGTTCATGCACACCTCGGGCGACCGGGTGGGCGCGTCGATGCAGGTGGCTCCGCCGCCCCGCGCGCTGTTCTATCGCACGCTGTTGCTGACGCCGGGCCCCTATGCGGCCTGCGCCGGGGGCGGCGCGGCCGCACCAACCGGCCGCTGACCCCACGCGAGTCGACCCGTGCCGCCACTGTCGCTCTCGATCGTCATTCCTGCCTACAACGAGGAGACGCGGCTGGCGACGACGCTGGCCACCGTCTCGGCGTTCCTGGCGTCGCAGCCCTGGCAATGGGAGATCCGCGTCGTCGACGATGGCTCGACGGACGGGACCGCAGCGGTCGCCCGCCGGTTTGCGTCGGCCGATTCCCGGATCGTGCTGCAGGCGGAACCGCACCGCGGCAAGGGCGGCGCCGTGAAGGCCGGGCTGCTCGGTGCCGTCGGCAGCTATCGCTTCATCTGCGATGCCGACCTGTCGATGCCGATCCCGGAGGTCCTGCGCTTCGTGCCGCCGGCGCTCGATCGGTTCGACGTCGCTGTCGCGTCCCGTGAAGGCGCCGGGGCGCGCCGGGTCGGCGAACCGCTCTACCGGCACATCATGGGCCGTCTGTTCAACGCGTTCGTGCAGCGGCTGGCGCTGCCGGGCATCGAGGATTCGCAGTGCGGCTTCAAGATGTTCACCGCCGATGCGGTGCGCCGCATCTTCCCGCTCGTGTCGATCGACGGCTGGGCGTTCGACGTCGAGGTGCTGACCATCGCCCGGGCCCAGGGCATGCGAATCGTCGAGATCCCGATCGAGTGGCACTACCGCAACGAGTCGCAGCTGTCGATGTGGCGCGACGGCATCGGCATGCTGCGCGAACTGCTGCGCATCCGCTGGCGGAGGTGGCGCGGCCTCTACCGGCAACGCTGACCGCGGTGCGGATCAGGCGGTCAGCTTCAGCAGGAACTGCGCCGCGACATCGGCCCCGTTCACCATCGGGGTCGTCGGCGGCGCCGGCTGGCCGAGCAGCGCGTCGATATCGTCGGCCCAGCGTCCGGCGAGCAGGTCGTCCTGCGCGATGTAACGGCACCGCAGCAGCCGCGGCATCTCGGCGACGAACACGTCGTACTCGACCATCCGGCCGCGCGACGTGTACAGCAGCGCCGTATGGTTGGCGACGCACTCCGAGACGATGCCGTATCCCGGCTTGCTGACGACGACGTCAGCCGCGGCGACGAGGTCCTCGTAGCGCAACTGCCGCTCCATCAGTTCGCGGGGCGCCAGACAGCGGAGGTGCGGCGGCGCGGCGGTCGCGCCGTTCGCGGCGGCTTCGAAGTCGGTGAGCAGCAGCAGGAAACGGCCGGCGCGTGCGGCGTCCGCGTAGGGCACGCGCAGCCCATGGCCGCCAAACGACGCCAGGACGATCGGGCGGCGGTCGTCCAGCCCCAGCGCGGCGCGGACGGCGGCGCGGCCACGGGTCGAGCGGCGGGCGACGAACGGGATGTCGCGCACCACGTCCTGCATCGGCGCGAAGCCGCCGTGCAGGGGCAGGCGCAAGGCATGTGTCGTCGTCGCGTAGGCGCGGTCGATGAGCGGCAGCACCGATCCGGCCTCGCGCTCGAAGCGCTCGAGGCCGCGGTAGATCCAGTCCCAGGTGAAATTGGCGAGGACGACGCACGGCAGGTCGGCGCGCGCCGCCGCCGCACAGGCGAGCGGCGGGACGTCGGCGACGACCAGCGAGGCGCGGTTGGCTTTCAGCCACGTCGCCTCGGCGACGACACGTTCGTCGAAGTTGCCGTAGAAGCGGATGGCCCGTCGGCTCGTCTCGCGCTCGTCGATCGTCAGGCTGTCGATCTGCGCCAGGCCGGCGTCGGTTTCGAGCGGCTGCAGATCCAGCGGCACGCGGGTCGCGCTCTGGAACAACCAGGCCGGCACCGCCGTGCGGACCAGCAGCCGCACGTCCGGCGCGTGGTGGCGCAACGCGTGCAGGACCTCGATGTCGCGCGATGCGTGGCCGAAGCCGTGTCCCGACGTGTAGAAGACGATCATCCGCGAACGATTGTCGCACTGGTTCGGCGCACCGGCGCACCGGCGGACCGGGGCCGGCGGCCGGCTACACCAGTCGATCCGCTGGCTGATAGGCCGACGGGACGAGGTCGGCCATCGCCGGCGCGGCGTCATCCACCGGGTCGAGCGCGTCGAGCTGTGCCAGCTCGCGATGCGAGCGCGCCAGCGCGCCGACGATCGCGGCCTCGAACTCCGAGCCGGCGCAGCGCCACAGTTCGGCGAGGGCGGCGGTGTCCGAGCGGGCGGCGCGGTAGGCGCGGGCGCTGGTCATGGCGTCATAGGCATCGGCGACGTGGACGATGCGGGCCGCCAGCGGCGTCGCCTCGCTGACCAGCCCGTAGGGATAGCCGCGGCCGTCCGGACGCTCGTGGTGCAGTTCGACGATCGGGATGTGCGGCGCCAGGAACGGCACCGATCGCAGGATCCGGGCGCCGAGCGCCGGATGCTGCCGGATCTGCTGCTGTTCGGCCTCGGTGAGCGGGCCCGGCTTGCGCAGCACGGCGTCGGGCACGCCGATCTTGCCGATGTCGTGCAGCAGTGCGCCGAGGCGCAGCACTTCGAGCGCGCCGGCGTCCAGTCGCAGCGTCTGCCCGATCGCCACCGCCAGGACGCTGACCCGCTCGGAGTGGCCCGCCGTGTAGGGGTCGCGGGCGTCGAGCGCCGCTGCCAGCGCCCGGATGGCGCCGGTGTAGGCCGCGTCGGTGGCGCGCTCGGCCGTCGACAGCGACAGCATGAGGCCGTTGAACGTGTCGGTCAGCGCATCGAGCTCGCGGCTGGTGCCGCTCGCCGCCAGCGGGTCGCGCAGGTCGTGGGTGGCCGCCAGTTCCTCGATGGACTTCGACAGCTGGCCGATCGGGCGGGCGATGGTCTGTGCCAGCCAGACGCTGCCGGCGAACCCCAGCAGCATCGCCCCGAGGCCGACGAGCGCGAGCGTCCGCAGCGCCGCGGTGGTCGCCGCGCGTGACAGCGCATCGATCGACCCGAGGGCGTAGAAGCTGACGTCGCCCACGGTGACGAGACGGCGGAAGGCGAACGACTCGCCGTTCAGGTCGGCCGTCCCCTCGTGGTGCCGCGCCGCCACGACGCGGTCGAAGTCCCGCGCCGCCGCCGCACTCAACGTGCCCGAGATCACGCGGCCGCCATCGACGACCGCGATCTGGGCGTTGGCGATGTGACCGAGGTCGCTGGCGTAGGTGTCGCTGATCAGCGTCGAGACGTAGAGCCGGCCGATCGCCCGATCCTGGAGCCGCACGTCGACCCACGCCGAGCGGTACACCCGATCGGCGGCATGCAGGATGCCGTCGCTGGCGAGCGGCGATACCGGGTGGATCGTGAAGTCGGCGCGCGCGCCGCGCGGCCACTGCGAGGCCAGGCGGCCGACGGCGGCGAGCGCCTGGTTCTGGTGATCGACGAGCAGGATGACGTCGGCGTCGACGTAGGCAGCCAGTTTGCGCAGTTCGTTGTCGACCGTCGCCACCAGGTCGATCCGATGGCCGTCATCGACGAAGCCGGCCTCGGCCGCGTAGGTCTCGACCGCCGCCTTGAGCGTCGGGTTCTCGATGAGGATGGCCGCCTGCGCCTGCAGCTGGCGCTGCCGCAGCGACTCGAGCTCGGCAACCACCCGCTGGGTCGATTCGAGCGTCGCCGCGACGTTCCGGCGGACCTGTCGCCGCGTGTTGACGCTGAGGACGATGAAGATCAGCGACAGCACCAGGGCGACACCGATGACGGTGACGCTCAGCGTGCGCACGAGCAGCGACGGCGGCGACGCCCTCATCGCGTCCGGCGCCACGCCACGCCGCTGACCCGCGAGTGCGCAGTCTCACGCACGTTGTCCGCCCGGCTCACCATGCTCTACGGCGGTGTATCGGCTCCTGTCCCGGGCAAGGCTACCCTGAGCACTTCTTCCAGAGTTTTCACCGGGACGAACTGCATGTCGGTGCGGACCTCGGGCGGCAGTTCCGCGAGGTCGGCCTCGTTGCGCGCCGGCAGGACGAACACCTTGATGCCGTAACGGCGTGCCGCCAGCGCCTTTTCCCGGATGCCACCGACCGGCAGCACGAGGCCGCTCAGCGTGATCTCGCCGGTCATCGCCACGTCGTCACGGACCGGCTGATTGCGCAGCGCCGAGACAATCGCCGTCGCCATCGTCACGCCGGCCGATGGGCCATCCTTCGGAATCGCGCCTGCCGGGACGTGGACGTGGAGATCGTGCTGGTCCATGAAGCCCGGGTCGACGCCGAGGGTCGCCGCCGAGGCGCGGATATGGCTGATGGCCGCCCGTGCCGACTCCTGCATGACCGCGCCGAGCTGGCCGGTCAGCGTCAGGTTGTGATGGCCGTTCGGCAGCAGGCTGGCTTCGATGAACAGGACGTCGCCGCCGACTTCCGTCCAGGCGACGCCGGTGGCGACGCCCGGCCGGGAGACCCGGAACGAGAGTTCCTGTTGAAACCGCGGCGGTCCGAGGAAGTCGGGCACCTCACGCGCCTCGACCACCTCCTTCGGGAGTGGCGGTGCCGCCGCCTCGGCGCCGCCGGGCAGCCGCGCCGCGATGCGCGCCGCCACCTTGCGGACGACCGTGCCGACCTGGCGCTCCAGGTTGCGGACCCCGGCTTCCCGGGTGTACTCGGCGATGATCCGCCGCAGCGCCTCGTCCTCGAACTCGATCTGATCGCCGCGGACGCCGTGCTCGTCGAGCTGGCGTGGCACCAGGTAGCGCCGCGCGATGTGCAGCTTCTCCTCCTCGGTGTAGCCGGCGAGCTGGATGATCTCCATGCGATCGAGCAGTGCCGGATGAATCGTGCCGAGCTGATTGGACGTCGCGATGAACAGCACGCGCGACAGGTCCATGTTGATCTCGAGGTAGTGATCGCGGAACGAGTGGTTCTGCGCCGGGTCGAGCACCTCGAGCAGCGCGGCGGCCGGATCGCCCTGGAAGCCGCCGGCGGAGATCTTGTCGATCTCGTCGAGCATGAACACCGGATTCATCGCACCGGCCTGCTTCATCGCCTGGACGAGACGGCCGGGGATGGCGCCGATGTAGGTGCGGCGATGTCCACGAATCTCCGCTTCGTCGCGCACGCCACCGAGGGAGAGCCGGACGAACTTGCGGTTCATCGCTCGCGCGATCGACTGGCCGAGCGACGTCTTGCCGACGCCGGGCGGGCCGACGAAGCACAGAATCGGCCCCTTGATGCTGACCGGGGTCCCGGCGGCGACGGCCTGCGAGGCCTTGAGCTTCTGGACCGCGAGGTACTCGACGATACGCTCCTTGACCTTGTCGAGGTCGTAGTGATCCTCGTCGAGCACCTGGCGGGCCGCCGTCGGGTCGAGACGATCGTCGGTCACCGTCGACCACGGCAGATCGAGCACCCAGTCCAGGTAGGTCCGGATCATCTGATATTCGGGTGACGCCGGTCCCATCCGCTCGAGGCGATCGACTTCGCGGGTCGCAATCGCCAGCACCGTCTCGGGAAGGCCGGCGTCAGCGAGGCGTTTCCGCAGTTCCTGCGCCTCCGGCTTCTCACCCTCGCCGAGCTCGTCCTGGATGGCCTTGAGCTGCTGGCGGAGGAAATACTGCCGCTGCGCGTCGGTCATCTCCTGCTGGGCCGCCGTTTCGATCTTGCCTTTGAGCTCGAGCAGCGAGATTTCGCGGTTCATCGCCGAGGCGACCGCCTGCAGCTTCACGATGAGGCCGTCGGCTTCGAGCAGCCGCTGCTTCTCTTCGGCCTTCATGTCCAGCAGGCTGGCGAGCAGATAGGCCAGGCGCAGCGGGTCGTCGATGCCGGCGACGAGGCCGCGCAGTTCCTGCGAGAGCCCGCTGGCGACCGACAGGGCGCGGTCGATCAGCTCGTGCAGCCGGCGGACGTAGGCATCGACCTCGAGGGTGCGCTCGCTGACGTCGGCGAGCGGCGACACGGTCGCGCGCAGCGCAGTGCCGCCGCGGGTGATGCCCGCCGACTTCGCCCGGGTCAGCCCCTCGACGATGATGTGGACGCCGCCGCCCGGCACTTTCGCCATCTGGCGAATCGCGGCGATGGTGCCGACCGCGTGGACGTCGCTCGGCTCGGTGTCCTCGTGGTCCGAGATCTGCAGCGAGACGAACAGCAGGCGATCGCTGGCCAGCGCGCGGTTGACGGCGTCGACGGACTGCGGACGGTTGACCGCCAGCGGCTGGATGGTCAGCGGGAACACCACGGATTCGCGCAGCGCGAGGACGGGCAGGTCGCTGGGATAGGTGCGGACGGGCTCGGTCGCCATACGCCATAGTATGCGTCGGCCGGTGTCCGTGCCGTGAACCTCAGTAGAGCCCGGGAATGACGCGCCAGCGCACCCGCGCGCGATACGCCTCGTAGGGCGCGCCGTGCGCCCGCTGCATCGACCGCTCCTCCCAGGGGATTGCCGCTGCCAGATAGCCGGTCGACAGCAGGGCGAACCACAAGCGGTCACCGGTCATCGTCGTCGGCGTCCAGACGACGAGGAGAAAGCCGAGGTAGATCGGGTGACGCACGACGCGGTAGGCGCCGCGCACTTCGAGGCGTGTGTCGGCAGGCGGACGAAGACCGGCCAGTTCCAACGGGTCGATGACGCGCGCGGCAAGCAGAATCAGGACGACGCCGGCAAGCTGGGCGATCTGGAGCGCGAGGCGGGTCCACCCGGTCGCGTCGTACACCCGATGCCCGGTTGGACGCCAGCCGAACATCACGATCAGCAGGAGGACGCTGGCGATCGCGACGTACAGCGAGCGCTGCTGCGGCGCCGGGATTCGCCGGCCGAGCCAGTGCTTCACGCGCGTCCGGGCCAGCAGGCTGTGGTGGGCGGCGAACAGCAGGAACAGCCCGGCGTTGAACATCAGCGCGCGGCCGGTGCGCGCCGCATCGAGCGTCGCGGCGGCCGGCCAGACGCGCAGCATGACGTACCCGGCGCCGGCCAGGGCGACGGCGAACAGCAACGCGCCGGCAGAGCGGAACAGCATGGCGGAGGTCGGTCCCGGACGATTATCGCCGCGTTCACCCCTTTAGCGCTGCGTACACGACGAGTCCGACGGCGCGGCGCCCCGGCGTTCCCGGGGCGCGCCTACCGCTCTACGGCCGCGGTGGCCGTCGCCGAGGCGCGGTTCCCTGTAGGATAAATCCGGTATGGCTGCCGGCTCGGTGCCTCGCATCGTCATCACGGGACTCGGCGTCGTGTCGCCGTTCGGCATCGGCCGCGAGCGCTTCTGGCAGGCCGTACGGCAGGGGTGTTCCGGCACCAGGCGCATGGACGAGTTCGACACGGACGGGATGGCGTGCCACGTCGCCGCACCGGTGCCGGCCGTGTCGCTCGACGATCTGCCGCCGCTCGACGGCGACGACTATATGGATCCGGGCTACCGCGCCGACCCGAAGCGCTATTCGCGCGCCGCGCTGATTGGCGTCATCGCCGCCCGCGAGGCCTGGCGGGATGCCGGACTGCGGATTGGTGAGGCGGGCGCCGCCGTCGTCATCGGCAGCGGCGGCGGCGGCATCGACATCGGTGAACGCCAGTACTACGATTACTTCGTCGAGCGCGGCCGCAAGGTGAGCCCGTACGCGATTCCGGTGTCGATCGTCGGCATGATGTCGAGCGAGATTTCCATCTCGCTGCGCCTGCGCGGCGTCAGCCACGTGCTGTCATGCGGCTGCACCAGTTCGACCGACGCGATCGGTTACGCCGCCGCACTGCTGCGTTCCGGCGAGGCCGACGCCGTGCTGACCGGTGGAGCCGACGCCTGCGTGACGCCCGGGATGATGTTCGGGTTCTCCCGGATGCGGGTGATGGCGACTACCTTCAATAGCGAGCCCGGGCAGGCGTCGCGGCCGTTCGATCGGCGGCGCGACGGCTTCGTGCTCGGTGAAGGGGCCTGGATGTTCGTGGTCGAACGCGAGGCGCGGGCGCGGGCGCGCGGTGCCCGCATCTATGCCTCGGTCGACGGCTATGGCTCGACCTGCGATGCCTACCACCGCGTGCAGATGGCGCCGGACGGTGAGGAAATCGTGCGGGCCATCTCGCTGGCGATCGAGCGTTCCGGCCGGAGCCCGGCCGACATCGACTACATCAACTACCACGGCACGTCGACGCAACTGAACGATGCCGTCGAGTCGCGGTGCGTTCGCGCGGTATTCGGGGCGCAGGCGGAACGCGTCGCCGGCTCGTCGGTGAAGTCGATGATCGGTCATCCGCAGGGGGCCAGCGGCGCGGCCGGGGTCGCGACCGCGGTCCTGGCGATCACGCACGACTTCCTGCCGCCGACGATCAATCACAGCGACCCGGATCCGGCCTGCGATCTCGACTACGTCGCGAACCACGGCCGACCGGCACGCGTCGACGCGGCGCTCTGCAACTGCCTCGGTTTCGGATCGAAGAACAGCGCGCTGGTCGTCGGGCGGGTCCATGAGCCGTGAGCCGGCGCCGCCGCGGCGGCGGGCCGCCGGCGACCGCCCCGACGTCCTGATTGTCGGCGCCGGACCAGCCGGCAGCGTGGCGGCCACCATCCTGGCGCGCGCCGGCGTTCGCGTGCGGATCGTCGACCGGGCGGCGTTTCCGCGCTTCAAGCTGTGCGGCGACACGGTCAATCCGGGAGCCCTCGGTCGGCTGCAGTCTCTCGGACTCACGGTGCCGGTCGACGGAGCGCTGCCGATTCACGGCATGGTCGTGACCGGGATCGACGCGCGGCTCGGCACCGGCGGCGCGCCACGAGCCGCCCGCGCGGTGGTCACCGGCAGCTATCCGGTAGCGGTCCACGGTCTGGCGATCGGCCGCCGCGAACTCGACGACGCGCTGCTGTCGCAGGCACTGGCCGCCGGCGCGGAATTCGATGCCGGTGTGGACGTCCTCGGTGCGGTGGTGCGCGCCACCGGCCGCGGCGCTGCGGTGGCCGGCGTCCGTGTGAAGGGATCCGGCGCCCGGCGGCAGACGATCGACGCCCGCGTCGTCCTCGCCGCGGATGGCCGGCGGTCGCGCCTCGCCTTCGAACTCGGGCTGCTGCGCCACCCGGTGCAGCCGCGACGCTGGGCGATCGGCGGCTACCTGCACGGTCCGACGATGCCGGCGATGGGCGAGATGCACATCCGGTCCGACGGCTACATCGGCCTGTCGCCGCTGCCGGGCGGCGGGCTGAATGCCTGCGTGGTGTCGGCCAACGTGCAGCGGTCACTCGGCAATCCCGAGGCGTTTCTGATGACCGCGCTGCAGACCGACGCGCTGCTGCGCGACCGGCTGCACGGCGCGCGGCTCACCGGACGGGTCACCGTTCTCGGACCGCTGGCCGTCGAGCCCACCGGCGTGGAGGTCGACGGCCTGATCGCGGCCGGTGATGCGGCCGGCTTCATCGATCCGATGACCGGCGACGGACTGCGGTTCGCCATCGAAGGCGCCGAGCTGGCTGCCGCCGCGGTGTTGCGCGCACTCGCCGCCGGCTGGCCCGGTGTTCACGCCCGCCTGCGCACCGAGCGCGAGCGGGCGTTCGCCGGCAAGTGGCGCTTCAACCGGCTGCTGCGAACCGTCGTCTCGTCGCCGCGGGCGATCCGCGCGGCGGCGTTCGGCAGCCGCCTCGCGCCGGCCATCGTCCGGGGCCTCATCGCGCACGCTGGCGATGTCGGCCTCGTGCGGCACCATCCCGCGGGCGCAGCCGCGCCGGACCGCTCGCCGCGCCGCCCCGCGGCTCGTGCGTCGTCCGCTCTGTGAGCACGGGCAGGCGATGGCCGTGACGATGCCGACGATGCCGACGATGACGGCGGTGGCGATTCTGGCGGCCGTGTACGTGGTCATGGGCATCGAAGCGTCGCGGGCGAGCCGGAACGAGCGGCGGCAGCGGGCGCGCGGCGGCATCGAGCCGGCCGGTGACGTCTACGCCTGGATGCGCATCGCCTACCCGGGACTCTTCCTGCTGATGGCGGTGGAAGGCGTGTGGCGGGGCGCGCCGCCGGCCGGCTGGCTGGCGCTCGGCATCGTGATCGGGCTCGCCGCCAAGGCGCTGAAGTGGTGGGCCATCGTGACACTCGGCGACAGCTGGACCTTCCGCATCATCGTCGTCCCCGGAATGCCGCGCATCCGGTCCGGGCCCTACCGCTTCATGCCGCATCCGAACTACGTCGGCGTGATCGGCGAGTTCGTCGGCGCCGCGCTGCTGCTCCACGCGCGCGTCACCGGACCGCTGGCCGTGCTCGCGTTCGGGCTGCTGATCGCGCGGCGGCTCACGGTCGAGCAGCGGGCGATCAGCGAGCTGATGCGCGGCGACGGATAGCGCGGGGTATCATACTGGCGCGCCGTGGCCCCGCTGGCGCCCGCATGGCCGAATCCACGTCACACCCCTTGCCCGCGTGGGCGCGCGTCGCCGACGCGATTTGTCTCGTGCTGGCGCTGGTCGCGCTGCTGGTGTTCCTGTACGGCGGCTTCCGGGAGCGGGTGCTCGGGCTGCGCATCGCGATCACGTCGCCGGCCCGGATGGTGGTCTGGGCGATCATCCTCGGCATCGTCAGGCACTACTTCGTGCCGCAGCGGCCGTTGTGGGCCGATCTCCCGGCGCGGATCCGGGCGGCGTCGAAGACCCGTGAGTGGCGCACCGCGTTCACCGCCTGCATCGGCACGCGCGCCGCGATCCTGTTCGTCGGCTACCTCGCCGTCTTCCTCATCGGCTACGCCCCGCGTCAACCCGGCTGGCGGATCAGCGACAACGAGTTCCTCAACCTGCAGGCCCGCTGGGATGCCGGCTGGTACTACGGCATTGCCACCGACGGGTATTACTTCAGCTACGGGATGCAGGAACGGGGCGAGCAGCTGAACATCGTTTTCTTCCCGGCATTCCCGCTGCTGATGCGCGTCGCCGGGCGGCTGCTCGGCGGGGCGCCGGCGTCGATGTTCCTCGGCGGTACCGCCGTCGCGCTGGGAGCGTTCTTCGTCGCGCTCTGGTATCTGTTCCGACTGGCGCGCGACCTGCTGGGCGACGACGGCAAGGCCAGCACCGCGGTGTGGCTGGTCGCCACCTATCCCTTCGCGGTCTGGTTCGGGGCGGTCTATACCGAATCGCTGTATCTCCTGGGAGCGGTCGCGACGCTGTTCCACTTCCGCCGCGGCGAGCTGTGGAAGGCGGGCGCGTGGGGCCTCCTGGTCGGGCTGACCCGCCCGAACGGCTGCTTCCTGTCGATCCCGCTCGCCCTGATGGCGGTCGGGCCGTGGCTGCCGGGCTGGGTGAACGGTCGCCGGACGGTCACGGCGGCCACGGCGGCCACGGCGGCCCCGGCGGCAGCCGGCAGCGCCGGTCGGGGACTCGTCACGGCGATGCTGACGGCAGCGGCGCCTGGCATCGGCGTGCTGCTGTACTCGGCCTATATGTGGACGCTCACCGACAACCCGCTGAGTTGGGCCGAAGGGCACGCGGCGTGGGGACGCAGCTATCAGGGGTTGTCGGTCCTGGTCGCCGAGCGCTACCGATTCCTGACCGACGGCGGCGTTTACGCCTACACGTCGCAGGCGTCCGACGATGTGCTCCAGGTAGCCGGGATCCTGTTCGCGCTGCTGCCGGTGTGGCCGGTCTTCCGCCGCTTTGGCCTGGCCTACGCCGTCTTCATCCTCATCAACATTCTGCCGCCGCTGGCGGCCGGCGGCGTGCTGTCGGCCGGCCGGTTCTCGTCCGTGCTGTTCCCGTCCTTCCTGTGGGTGGCGAGCGTCATAAGCGAGGAGCACCGCCCGGCCTGGCTGGGGTCGTTCATGGCCGTGCAGGCGCTCAACGCCGTGCTGTTCTACACGTGGCGCGAGATGTTCTGATCGGCCGAATTCACGGCCGCGGATAAGGTTCGGCGACCGTCTCGAGCCGGTATAATGCGAGGCATCATGACGCGCCTGTTCCGATACCGACCGTGGCGCCGTACGTGGCAGCGAGGGCCGGGAGCCCGGCTGTCGCCTGGCGTCCTCGCCCTCGGGCTTGGCGGCATCCTCGCGCTGGCGCTGATTCCGGTTGCCGTCGCGCAGTCCCGCCGGCTGCCGCCGACCGCCGGTCAGCCGCTGGCCTTCCGCCTGTTCAACGAAGGGAAGTACGACGAGGTCGTCGCCGCGATCCAGAAGGCGGAGACGCGCGAGGCGGCGCAGATCGCGTTGATGGCGCGGGCGCTCAGCGCCCGCGGCAAGTACCAGGAGGCGGAAGCGGCGCTCCGCCCGGCGGCCGAGCGGGATCCGGGCGGGGAAGCGGCGCTGGAACTCGGACTGCTGCTCCGCGCCTTCGCGCGGCCGGACGCCGACACCCACCTGCGCCGCATCGCCGGCACGGCCGCCACCGCCGATACGCCCCAGGAACTGGCGCGGGCGGCGCGCGCCCTCCGCGCCCTCGGCGAGGCCCAGGAAGCGAATGCCGTCTATCGTGACGCGGTCGGCGTCGGGCAGCGCGATGCGGTCATCAACACGGCGTGGGGCGAGCTGGCGCTGGAGAAGTATCAGAACGGCGACGCGCTGAAGTCGTTCAAAGTCGCGCTGATGGCGGATCCGACCTACGTGCCGGCGCTCATCGGTTCGGCGAAAGCACTGGCCGACGACAACCCGCCGGAGGCGCTCGCCAACGCGCAGGCGGCGCTGAAGATCAATCCGAACAGCGTCGACGCCCACGTGTTCATCGCCAGCCGGGCGGTCGACGCCAGCAAGCGCGACGACGCGCGGCAGTCGCTCGCGCGGGCGCTCGAGGTGAATCCGAACAGCCTCGACGCGCGGTCGCTCATCGCCGGCCTCGCCTACGTGGAGGACCGCACGGCCGACTTCGAGGCGGAGGTGCAGCGCGTGCATGCCATCGCGCCGAAGTATGGCGACGTGTTCCGGGTCGCCGGCGAGATGGCCGCCAGCAACTACCGTTTCGACGAGGCGGCGGCGCTCACCCGGCGGGCCGTCGAGTTCGAGCCGCGCAATCCGCGCGCCCTCGCCGACCTCGGTGTCCACCTCCTGCGCACCGGCGACGAACCGGGCGCCCGCCAGGCGCTCGACGCGGCGTTCAAGATCGACCCGTTCAACGTCGTCACCTACAACCTGCTGCAGATGATGGACACCCTCGACACCTTCGTGACCTCGAAGGAAGGCGACCTGGTCCTGAAGATGCACAAGGACGAGGCGCCGCTGCTCGGCGAGTACGCGATGGCGCTCGGCCAGCAGGCGCTCAACACGTTGTCGAAGCGCTACGGCTTCACGGTGCAGGGGCCGATCCTCGTGGAGGTCTTCCCGAAGCACGACGACTTCGCGGTGCGCAACGTCGGCCTGCCGGGCATGATCGGCGCGCTCGGCGCCTGTTTCGGCAAGGTCGTGACGATGGACTCGCCGCGGGCCCGGCCACCCGGCGAGTTCCAGTGGGAAGCGACCCTGTGGCACGAACTCGCGCACGTCGTCACGCTGCAGATGTCGAAGCAGCGGGTGCCGCGCTGGCTGACCGAAGGCATCTCGGTGTACGAGGAGACGCTGGCCCGTCCCGAGTGGGGACGCGGGCAGGACGTCGAGTTCGCGCAGATGCTGAATCAGGGCACGGTGTTGAAGCTGAAGGACCTGAACTCCGGCTTCATGGACCCGCGCATGATTTCGATGGCCTACTTCCAGGCCTCGCTGCTGGTCGAACACCTCGTCGCCACCTACGGGGACACCGGGCTGCACAAGCTGCTGCGCGCCTACGGTGACGGCGTCGACACCGAGACGGCGCTGAAGAGCGCGATGAACACCGACTTCGACGCCCTGCAGGTCGGGTTCGACGCCTTCATCGACCGCCGCTTCGGCGGTCTGCGGAAGGCGCTCGTCGCGCCGGAGAAGGGCGTCGACCTGCAGCGGATGGCGGTGCCCGGGCTCAAGGAGTACGTCGAGAAGAATCCCGACAGCTTCATCGGCCACATGACGCTCGGGACGGCCCTGCGCCGCTCGGGCGCCCAGGACGATGCGATTCCGGTGTTCGAGAAGGCGGCGGCGCTCGTGCCATTCGCGATCGGCCCGACCGGTCCGCAGGCGCAGATTGCCCAGATCGCGTTGCAGAAGAAGGACACGGCACGTGCCATCCGCGCCCTGCGCGAGGTGATCCGCTACGACTACGACAACGTCGACGGAGCCCGCCAACTCTCCGAGCTGCTGACCGAGTCGGGGGTGAAGGAGGCGGCGCAGCTCGAGCCGGTCTACAAGCGGATCATTGCCATCGACCCGTTCGATCAGCAGGCGCACGTCCAACTCGGCCGATTCGCCATGCAGCGCAACGACTTCGACGCCGCCAGCCGTGAGTTCCGCGCGGTGCTGGCCTTGAGCCCGGTCGATCAGGCCGCGGCGCACACCGATCTCGCCGAGAGCTACTTCAAGGGCGGCAAGCGCGCCGATGCGCGGCGCCAGACCCTGGCGGCGCTGGAGATCGCGCCGAGCTACGAGCGGGCCCAGGACCTGCTCCTCAGCCTCGCCGAGGATCGCCGCTGATGCGGCAATGGCTGCAGCGAGGACCACTCGTGGTCCTCCTCGGCGCCGTGCTGGTCCTGACCGCCGCGCCGGTGCTGCAGCGGGTTGTCGCCGCCCAGCTGCCGACGATGACCGACGATCGGTTTGCCGGCCTGCACTGGCGCTTCGTCCGCATCCGCTATCACTACACCACCGAAGGGACCAATCAGGAGCAGGACTTCTATGGCGAGCCCTGGGCGATCGACGCGCCGGCCGCCGAGCAGAACCTGGCTCGCCGCATCAAGACGGCGACGACGATCCAGGTCGAGGATCCGATTACGCTGTCGCTCGATGATCCTGAGCTCTTCACCTACCCGTGGATCTACATGGTGGAGCCGGGAAACCTGAAGCTGTCGGACCAGGACGTGCAGACCCTGCGCGAATTCCTGCTGCGCGGCGGCACCCTGACCTTCGACGACTTCCATGGCCCGATCGAGTGGGACCACATGGCCGCCGAGATGAAGCGGGTGTTTCCCGACCGGGCGATCGTCGACTTCCCGACCGGTCACGCCATCTACAGCTGCTTCTACAAGCTGGACGGCTACCCGCAGGTGGCCGGGCTCGGCTCGTTCATGGCCGGGCGCAGTTGGGAAAAGGGTGGCTACATCGGTCGCTTGCGGACCATCTTCGACGACCACGGCCGGCCGATGCTGTACATCAACTGGAACACCGACATGGGCGATGGGTGGGAGTGGTCGAACGCCGAGGAGTTCCCCGGCTATATCAAGTACACGACGCAGGCGTATCGGATGGGGATCAACGAAGTCGTCTACGCGCTCACGCACTAGACGAAGGGGCGGGTAGGGCGGGTAGGGCGGGTAGGGCGGGTAGGGCGGGTGGGGATCCGAGGCGAGGGATCAGCGTCAGTTCGCGGCGGGGGTGGGGCGCGGCGGCCGGTGAAGCAGAGGCCAGACAGCAGCGCCTGCGGCCATCCCGAGCCGAGGACATGAGGATCCGAGGCGAGGGATCAGCGTCAGTTCGCGGCGGGGGTGGGGCCCCGCCGCCAGTGAAGGAAGAGGACCGAGTGGACGCTACCGCAGTCAGTGCAGAAAAAGTCGCCGAAGGGCGCGGGCGGATTCTCAGCGAGCTGCGCAAGGTCATCGTCGGACAGGACGATGTCGTCGAGCAGGTGCTGATCGCGCTGTTCACCGGCGGGCACTGCCTGATCACCGGCGTCCCGGGCCTGGCGAAGACGCTGCTCATCAAGACCCTGGCAGACATCCTGGATCTCGACTTCAAGCGGATCCAGTTCACGCCGGACCTCATGCCGTCGGACATCACCGGCACCGAGATTCTCGACGAGGAGGGCGGCAGCCGCCGTCTGCGCTTCGTGAAAGGGCCGATCTTCGCCCAGATCATCCTCGCCGACGAGATCAACCGGACGCCGCCCAAGACGCAGGCGGCGCTGCTCGAGGCGATGCAGGAATACCACGTCACCGCCGCCGGCCGCACCTATCCGCTCGAACAGCCGTTCTTCGTCCTCGCGACGCAGAATCCGATCGAGCTCGAAGGCACCTACCCGCTGCCCGAGGCACAGCTCGATCGCTTCATGTTCAACGTCGTCATCACCTACCTCTCGGAAGACGAGGAGGTGCGGGTGGTGACGCAGACCACCGGGACGACGCGGCCGCAGTTGGCGCGCGTGCTCAACGGCGCCGACATCCTGCACTACCAGGAGCTGGCACGGCAGGTGGTCATCGCCGAGGAGATCGCCCGCTATACCGTGCGGCTCGTCGACGCCACGCGGCCGGGCCGGGCCGGGGCGCCCGACTTCGTCGACAAGTGGGTGAAGTGGGGCGCCGGCCTGCGCGCCTCGCAGGCGCTCGTCCGCGGCGGCAAGGCGCGCGCGCTGATGCACGGCCGCTATCACGTGTCGATCAAGGACATTCAGGCGCTCGCGAAGCCGATTCTCCGGCACCGGGTGATGACCAATTTCTACGCGGAGTCCGAGCGCATCACCCCTGACACCATCGTCGAGCGGTTGCTCGACACCGTCGCGCTCCCGAAGAGCGGGATGTGAAAGCCCGGGCGTAGACCATGGCCGTCGGCGGCCCGGCCGGAGAGCGACGTTTCCTCGACCCCGCGGTGCTCGCACGCCTCGGCACGCTCGAGCTGAAGGCGCGGACCATCGTCGAGGGGTTCATCTCGGGCCTGCACCGCAGTCCGTTCAAGGGGTTCAGCGTCGAGTTCGCCGAGTACCGGCAGTACATGCCGGGCGACGACCTCGCGACGATCGACTGGAAGGTGTACGCGCGCAGCGACCGCCACTACATCAAGAAATTCGAAGAAGAGACCAATCTCGGCTGCCACATCATGCTCGACGTCAGCGCCTCGATGGCCTACGGCTCTCCGGGCATGACGAAGCTCGAATACGGCTCCTGCCTGGCCGCCTCGCTCGCGTATCTGATGAACCGCCAGCGCGACGCGGTCGGCCTCACCGCGTTCGACGACGGCATCGTCACGATGCTGCCGGCGAGTGCGCGGCCGGGGCATCTTCGCGGCGTGCTGGTGACGCTCGATCGACTGACGATCGGCAAGCAGACGAACGTCTCGAAGCCGCTGCAGCAGCTCGCCGAGAGTCTGTCGAAGCGTGGCATGGTGGTGCTCATCTCCGACCTGCTCGACGATCCGGAGCGCGTCATCCGCGGACTGAAGCACTTCCAGTTCCGCGGGACCGACGTGATCGTGTTCCAGGTGCTGCACGTCGACGAGCTCAGCTTCCCGTTCAACCGGGCGACGCGATTCGAGGATCTCGAGACCGATCGGCAGGTCACTGCCGTGCCGGCGATCGTGCGCGACCACTACCTGGAGGCGATGCAGGGGTTGATCGAGCGCTATCGTCGTGAGCTCGGTGCCGTCGGCATCGACTACCATCTCGTCGATACGTCGCAGCCGCTGGAATTGTCGCTGCTGGCCTATCTTTCGACGCGGTCGCGGGACTACTGATGTCCTTCCTGTCGCCGCTGTTCCTGCTCGGTGCGCTCGCGGCGGCGGTGCCGATCGTCCTGCACCTCCTGCGCAAGGAGCCGGACACCACCGTGAAGTTCGCGGCGGTCACCATGCTGGAAGACGCGCCGGTCGAACACGCCGACCGGCGGCGGCTGCGCGAACTGCTGTTGCTGGCGCTGCGGGTGGCGGCGCTGCTGCTGCTGGCGCTCGCCTTCGCGCGGCCGTTCCTGACGTCGGACGCGGCTGGGGCCGCGACAGGCGCCACCATCGTCGCCCTGGATACCTCGTTCAGCCTGTCGGCCCCCGGCCGGTTCGCCGCCGCGCAGGCGCTCGCCCGGGCGGCCATCGATGACGCTCCCGGCGAGCACCTGGTCGGTGTCGTGACGTTCGCCGACGGCGCGCAGGTGGTGCAGGCGCCGACCGTCGACCGCACGCTGGCGCGCGCCGCGATCGACGGCGCCCGCGCCGGCTTCGGCGCGACGCGCTATCGCGCCGCGCTGGCGACGGCGGCCGATAGCATCGGCGGACGCGCGGGCCGCGTCGTCGTCGTCACCGATCTCCAGGCGAGCGGATGGGACAGCGGCGAGCGGGTCGATGTGCCGGCGCAGGTGGAGCTGGAGATCGCCGACGTCGGCGTGCTGCCGGCCAATCTGGCTGTCACCGCGGCGCGCCGCTCCGGCGATCGCATCGTCGCCACCGTCCGCAACGGCGGCAACGAGCGGCGCGACGTCCGCCTGCACCTGGAGATCGACGGAGTGGCAGCGGCGGACGCCGCTGCGACAGCCGGCGCCGGCCAGACTGTCGATGTCGCCATCCCGCTGCCGACGCCGACCGGCAACGCTGCGACCCTGATTCTCGACGACAGCGACGGCATCCCGGCGGATGACCGCCGGTATCTGGTGTTGAGCGAGTCGAGCCGTCCGGTGGTTCTCGTGGTCACCAATGCCGGCGACATCGGACGCGATGCGTTCTATGCCCAGCAGGCGCTGTTGGCCACCGGCGCCGATGGCGCCTCGTTCGACCTGGATGGCGCCTCGGGCGCCCAGCTGTCGGGCTGGGATACGGCGACGCTGGCCAGGCATGCGGCAGTTCTGCTCTTGTCCACCCACGGCATCGATCAGCGCGGGCGTGAACTGCTGGCCGCCTACGTTCGCGGCGGGGGCGGCGTGCTGGTGGCCGCGAGCCCCGACGTCGACGCCCAGGTCGCAGCCGGCGCCACCGGCACGGCCATCGACATGATCGCGCTGCCGCCGGCGCCGGCCGGGGCACCGCGAGTGCTGGCACCCGCCGACCTGCGACACCCGGTGTTTCGTGCCTTCTCGTCCGACGCGGCGACGCTCGGCCTGGTGACGTTCCGGCAGGTGGTGGCGGTGCGCGGCACCGGCTGCCAGCCGCTGGCGCAATTCTCGAGCGGCGAGCCGGCGTTGATCGAATGTCCCAGCGGCGAGGGGCGCGTCCTCGTACTGGCGTCCGACCTGGACAGCCGGTGGAACGATTTCCCGACCCACGCGACGTTCGTGCCGTTTTTGCACGAAACCGTCACCTATCTCGGCGGCAATCGCAGCCGAACCGCCGGTTTCGTCATCGGTAGCGCGCCGGTCGGGGTGCCGGCGGAACCGGGACACCGGGTGCTGCCCGCGGCCGACGGCGGCCAGGAGCGGCTGATTGCCGTCAATATCGATGGGCGCGAGTCGGACCCGGCGCGTCTGACCGCCGATGAGTTCCGCGCGGCGGTCGTGCCGTTGCAGCAGGAGGGGAGGGCACCGGGCGACGCCCTCGAAGCCCGGCAGCAGGAAGAGCAGCAGAATTTCTGGAGGTACGCGATCCTACTGATGATCGCAGTTCTCGTGGCCGAAAGCCTGGTCGGGGCCAGGGCGGCCTGAGGCCGCCGGAGGCAGCAACCTTGGTAGAGTCTGTGTGATGGACGCTTCGTACCGCGGCATCGGCGAGCTCATCGCACGGGTCCGTGCGCGGTGGCGTCGGCTGGTCTTCCTCAGAGCGGCTCTGGTCGCGGCGCTCGCCGTTGCCGGGGTGCTGGCCGCCGGGCTGGTGCTGGCCTCTGCGTCGGGCCGATCGGCCAACGCGCTCGCCGCCGTTGGCGTTGTCACCGCCGTCGTGGCGCTGGCCGTCGCCATCCGTGCGCTGCGGCCGGCCCGCCGCGTCCCGAGCGACCTGCAGGTCGCCCGCTTCATCGAAGAGCACGAGCCGTCGCTCGACGATCGGCTGGTCAGCGCGGTTGACGTCAACGGGCCGTCGTCACCATCGGGGCCGCCGCTGCTCGCGCGGGCGATGCTGGCGGACGCCGAACGTCGGGCCGTCCAGGTCGAGCCGACGGCCATCGTCGCCACGCAGCTGCTGCGTCGCGCCGGCGTCCAGGCCGCGGCCGCCGCCGTGGTGCTCGTCGCGGTCGGCTTTGCCGGGCGCCAGACGGTGCGTCGCTCGTACGATGCGCTGTCGCTGTCGCTCTTCCCGGCCCGTGTCCAGCTCGAGGTGTCGCCCGGCCATGCGCGGCTGCAGGCCGGATCGCCACTGACCATCGAGGCACGCCTCGCCGGCAATACGGCGCCGATCGCCGCCGAGTTGCAGCGTGCCGACGGCGGTGAGTGGATCGCGACCGACATGCCGGTCGATGCGACCGGCACGTTCCGGATGACGTTCGACGCGCTGGGCGAAGGCTTCCAATATCGCGTGGTCGCCGGCGCGCTGACGTCCGAGACGTTCGACGTCGCCGTCGTGCGCCCGCCCCGGGTGACGCGGGTCGACGTCGAATACCGCTATCCGGCGGCGCTCGGTCTGCCGCCGCGCACCGAAGAGGACACCGGCGACATCTACGCCCCGGCCGGCACCGACGTGCGGCTCATCGTCCACACCGATCGCGAGGCGGCGACGGGGCAGATGGCGCTCGGCGGCGGCAGGTCGCTGGCGCTGTCGGCCGCCGCACCGACCCGCCTGGAAGCGTCGCTCAGGGTTGACGGTGACGATTCGTACCGGCTTCGGGTCGCCGATCGCGAAGGGATGAGCACGCCGGGAGAGACGGAGTACTTCATCCGCATGCTGAACGACCGCCCCCCGGACGTCCGCGTGCTGCGTCCGGCGCGCGACCGGTCGGTCACCGCGCTCGAAGAGATCGACATCGAGGCCGAAGCGCAGGACGACTTCGGCGTTTCGGCGCTGGAACTCGTCTACACCGTGCGCGGCAGTGGCGAAAAGGTCGTGCCGTTCGCCATTCCAGCCCGCGGGACGACGGTCAGCGGATTCCACACGCTCTACCTCGAGGACCTCAAGGTCAAGGCCGGCGACTTCATCTCGTATTACGTTCGCGCGCGCGACCTGCCGCGCGGTCGCCGGTCGAGCGAGGCGCGCAGCGACATGTTCTTCCTCGAGGTGAAACCGTACGAGCAGGAGTTCTCGCTGGCGCAGAGCCAGGGTGGTGGCGGCGGCTCCGGCAGTCCGCAGATCGACGACCTCGTCAACGCGCAGAAGGAGATTATCGTCGCGACCTGGAAGCTGGATCGCCGCGCCCTGGCGAGCGGCGCCAGTTCCGCCGCGGACATCCGCGCCGTCGGCAAGGCCGAGGCCGAGTTGAAGATGCGCGTCGAGCAGATCGCCAGCCAGTTCCGCGATTCGACGATGCGAGATCCCAGGCGGCGCGGGCCGGCGCCGCCCGGTGCACCGCGGGCCGGGCAGACGTTGCCCGAAGAGGACGCGATGACCGCCGCCTCGAAGGCGATGAGCGAGGCCGTCGCGGCGCTGGAGGCGCTGAAGACGAAGCCGGCGATGCCGGCGGAACTGGCGGCGCTGAATCACCTGTTGAAGGCCCAGGCCACCGTCAAGGAGCGCCAGGTGACGCGCCAGAGCGGCGCCGGCGGCGCCGGCCAGAACCGGCAGACCCAGGATCTCTCGTCGCTCTTCGACAAGGAGCTCGCCCGCCAGCAGCAGACGAACTACGAGACGCCGAACAGCGCGGAGGAGAAGGAAGAGACCACTGAAGACAGCATGCTGGACAAGATCCGCGAGCTGGCAAAGCGGCAGGACGAACTCCTGCGCAAGCAGCAGGAGCTGGCGAAGCAGCAGCTGTCGGCCGAGGAGATGAAGCGGGCGCTCGAGACGCTGACGCGCGAACAGCAGCAGCTGCGGCAGCAGGCCGAGCAGATGGCGCGGCAGATGTCGCGTGGCGCACCGAGCGATCCGGGTCAGCAGAGCCAGAGCGGACAGAAAAGTCCTGCGGGCCAGCGGCAGGGTGAGCAGAACCAGCAGAGTCAGAGCGGTCAGCAGCAGTCCGGCGGCCAGCAGAGCCAGGGCCAGCAGCAGGCCGGTCGCGCCGGACAGTCCGGTCAGCCGAGCCAATCGGGTGAGAGCCGGCCCGGAAGCAATCAGGGGCGGGGCGGCGACCGCGGCAGCCGCATGCAGCAGGTCAGCGAGGAGATGCGCAACGCCGCGAGCGAACTGAGCCGGCAGGACGCGACCTCGGCGAGCGCCCGCGGCAATCGTGCCCTCGACGGACTGCGCGAACTCGAGCAGCAGATGCGCGCCACGGCGCCGAACGAGCAGCGGCGCGCCATTGGCGACATGCAGCTCGAGGCGCGCCAGCTGGCCGACGCGCAGCGTCAGCTGGCCTCGGAGCTTGGCAAGGTCGGCCAGGGTGAGCCGGGCCGCGATGCCTTGCGCCGCCTCGCCGGTGAACAGGAACGGCTGGCCGACCGTGCGGAACGGCTCGAGGAGAGCCTCGAGCGCCAGGCCCAGGGCGCCCAGACGCCGCCGCAGGAACGGCAGCCGGGCGGCGGACGCTCGGGGGCGGCCGGCGCCGAGCAGGCGGCCGGTGCGCGGCAGGCGGTGGGCGATGCCGCCGCCGACATGCAGCGCCAGCGTCTCGCGGAACGGATGCAGCAGTCGGCCGAGCAGCTGCGCGGCGCTGCCGGCCCGCCTGGTCGGCCGGCAAGGGCGGACGGTGGCGATCGCCCCGGTCAGACGTCACCTGACCCACCAGACACCCGGTCGCCCCAGCAGGCCGCCCGTGCCGCGGCAGGCGGGCAGGGCGAGATCGCGGAGTCGTTGGACCGACTGGCTGATCGGCTCTCGGCCGCCAACGGTCCGAGCGACGATCAGTCGCGCCGGATGAACGATCAGCTGGCCCGGGCCCAGGAACTGCGCGAGCAGATGGACCGCATCAGCCGCGAATTGGAGAAAATGGGCCAGCAGGGCGGTCCGCAGGGCACCCAGGCGGGCGGATCGCGTCCCGGGCGTGCCGCGGACGGCGCGTCGCCGTCGCCGTCGCCATCGGAGCGCGAATCCACCAGCCAGCAGGGTGGTGGACAGGCGGGCGAGGGGCGGGCCGAAGGCACCGGCGCCGGTGGGGAGGCCGAGCGGCTGCGACAGGAGTATGCCCGCCAGCTGAAAGCGGCGCAGGAACTGCTGGGCGAGCTGAAGCGTGACGACAAGGCCACCGGACAGGGTGGCACCGGCTTCACCTTCGAAGGCCAGGGCATGGTGCTGTCGGCGCCCGGCACCCAGGCGTTCAAGCAGGACTTCGCCAGGTGGGAAGAGTTGCGGCGGCAGGCGACGCTGGCGCTCGAGCAGGCGGAGTCGAACATCTCGAAACAGCTGCAGGCGCAAGCCGCCAGGGATCGACTGGCCGCCGGCATCGAAGACCGGACGCCAGCCGGCTACAGCGAGCGGGTGGATAGCTACTTCAAGGCGCTGGCGGGAAAGAAGGGTCGCTAGGCCCGGCCGTCCATGCATTTCGCTGCTCCGCTTCCCGTGTGGCTCGTCGTCCTCGTGGCGATCGCGATGGTCGGTGTCGCGGTTGCCGCCTACCGCCGGCCGCTCGTCCCGCTGACCGAGAGTCGCCGCCTGCTGCTTGCCGCCCTCCGCGTCATCGCCCTCGCCAGTCTCGTGGCGTTCCTCGCCCGTCCGACGATCCTCGTTCCGCCGACGGCTGTCCGCGACCTCGTCGTCCCCGTGCTCGTCGATGTGTCGCGCAGCATGCGGGTGGCCGACGGCGAATCCGGCGTGTCGCGCGTCGACGTCGCGAGGCGGATCCTGGCCGACGACCTGCTGCCGGCGCTGTCGCGCCGCTTCACGCCTGAGATCTACGCCTTCGGCGACTCGATTGCGTCGACCACCGTCGACCGTCTCGGCGCCGATGCGCGCCGCACCGATCTGCTCGGTGCGATCGCCAGCGTGCAGGAGCGCTACCGCGGACGGGCGCTTGCCGGGGTCGTCGTGGTGACCGATGGCGCCGACACCGAGCCGGGCCAGACCGACGGATCGCGCGGACCCGGTATCGCCGTGTATCCGATCGGCGTCGGCTCGCTCGGCGGCGTACCGGATCGCGAGGTCATCGGCGTGTCGGCCGGCGATCCGCGGCTGGATGCCGCCACCGTCGACCTGCGGGTGACGACCGTGAGCCGGGGATTCGGCCGGGCGGCCTATCAGCTCCGGGTGCTGGCCGACGGCCGCGTGATTGACACCCGCAGCCTGACGCCGGTCGCCGATGGCACGCCGATCGACGTCGAGTTGACGGTGCTGCCGAATGCGGTGACGAGCACCGTCTACAGCGCCGAGATCGTGGCCGGACCGGCGGAGGCGATCACCGAGAACAACCAGCGCAGCGTGTTGGTGAGCCCGGCTGGTCGCAAGCGCCGCATCCTGGCCATCCAGGGATCGCCCGGCTACGACCACAGCTTCCTGGCGCGCGCGATTGCCGCCGACACCGGGCTGGAACTCGACATCATCGTCCGCAAGGGCCGCAACGACGCCGGGCAGGATACGTTCTTCGTCCAGGCCGGCGGCGGCCGCGCCCCGGGACTGACGTCAGGGTTCCCGGCGACCCGGGAGGCGCTGTTCGCTTATGACGCCATCATCGTCGCCAACGTCGAGAGCGACTTCTTCACCCGCCCGCAGATGCAGTTGGTGGCCGACTTCGTCGCGGAGCGCGGCGGCGGACTGCTCGTGTTCGGCGGCCGGTCCTTCGCGCAGCGTGGCCTCATCGGCACGCCGCTCGAAGAAGTACTGCCGGTCGAGCTGAACGATCGTCGCGGCGGCCTGGCGCGGGCCTCGCTCGATGCCGAGGCCATGCCGAAGCATCACGCGGTGACGCTGACCGCCGACGGCGAGCGGCACCCGATCATGCGACTGGGTGCGACCGTGGACGACTCGCGTCGCGCCTGGGCGGCGATGCCGGCGTTGGCGTCGGCCGCGGCGCTCGGCGGTCCACGCGCCGGGGCCCGCGTGCTGGCGGTCACGTCGACCGGCGGCGGCGTGCTCGTACCGCTGGTGGCCGTCCAGCGCTACGGGCGTGGACGGTCGATGGTGTTCTCGGGCGAGGCATCGTGGCGCTGGAAGATGATGATGCCGTCGACCGATCGCTCTTACGAGTTCTTCTGGCGGCAGGCGCTGCGCTGGCTGTCGGTCACCGCCCCGGATCCGGTGGATGTCGTCGTCCCGGAGTCGTCCGAACCGGGCGATGCGGTCACCCTCGGCGTCGAGGTACGCGATGCCGGGTTCCTGCCGGCCGCGGATGCCGATGTCACGGCGACGCTGACCGTGCCGGGAGGGGACTCGCAGACGCTCGCGCTGAAACGGGACGCCGGGGGCGCGAAGTTCTCGGCGGCGTTTCGACCCGAGCAGCCCGGCCTCCATCGCCTGCGGGCGGAGGCACGGCGTGGCGCCACCGTTCTCGGCACGTCCGAACGCTGGTTCTACGTCGGCGGCGGCGATCGGGAGTTCGCCGACCCGCGTCTCAACGAGGGGGTCCTGAGGCGTATCGCGCGGTCGTCCGGCGGGCGGTATGCGTCGGCCGACGCCGCGGGCGCGGTCGCCGACTGGCTGGAGTCGGCGGCACCGCCGCCGTCCGATCCCGAGCCGCGTGATCTCTGGCACGAACCGTGGGCATTCCTGCTGCTGATGGCGTTACTCTCGTCCGAGTGGATACTCCGGCGACTGTGGGGGCTCCGGTGACGGCGGCCGGCGCGCGCCGGGCCGGGGCGGTGACGATGCGGATGGTGGGGTGGCGCTGCCGTGCGGCCGGCGTTCTCCTCGCAGCGGCCTGCGCCACGGCGCCGGCGCCGGCCGCTGCGGCCGAGCGCTACGCGGTCATCGTCACCGGCGCGTCCGGCGGTCCCGAGTACGGCGACAAGTACCAGAAGTGGCGCAGCGAACTCGTCCGGACGCTCAGGGATACCTACGGCTATCCCGACGACCACATCGTCGCGCTCGGCGAGGACGCCGACGCCGGGGGCAAGGCGACACGCGAGAACGTCCGCCGTGCCCTCGCGGACCTGCGCAAGCGAGCGATCGACGGCGACGTCAGCCTCGTCCTGCTCATCGGGCATGGTTCGGCTGATTCGGAAGAGGCCAAGTTCAATCTCGTCGGACCTGACATGACCGTCGACGAGTGGGCCGGACTCATCAAGCCGATTCCCGGCCGCGTCGTCTTCGTCAACGGGTCGAGCGGCAGCTTTCCGTTCCTGGCGGCCGTCGCCGGCCGCAACCGGGTCGTCGTCACCGCCAACGATTCGGCGGCGCAGCAGTTCGAAACCGTGTTCCCCGACTTCTTCATCAAGGCGTTCGCCGACGATGCCGCCGACCGTGACAAGAACGGCAAGGTGTCGCTGCTCGAGGCCTTCACGTTCGCCAGCACGCGCGTGAAGGAATACTTCGAGGGCAAGGGTCAGCTGGCCACCGAACGGCCGCTGCTGGACGATACCGGCGCCGGCGTCGGCCGCGATCTCGAGACGCAGGGGAAGGACGGCCAGGTGGCACAGATCACCTATCTGGCCCCGGAGGTGCCGGCCGGGATGGCCGGCAACCCGGAGCTGGCCGAGATGATGCGGCGTCGCGCCCAGCTCGAAGACAGCCTCGTGCTGCTGCGATCGCGCAAGGAGCAGATGCAGCCGGATCGTTACGACGACGAGCTCGAGCGCATCCTCCTCGAGCTCGCGCGCATCGACCGGCGGCGCCGCTCCGGCACCTAGCGTCGGCGCCGCTGCCGGTCGCCTCGTCGGTGCCCCGGCCTCAGTAATAGCGCCACTCGCCGCGTGGCTGGCGCTGTTTGAAGACCCACACGCCGGCCGCGCCGAGGACGAATCCCGCGACGTGAGCGACGAACGCGATGCCGCCGCTGGCACCGGCGGTCGCGGCAAGCGCGGTGGCGCCCGCGCTGAACAGCTGCAGGATGAACCAGAAGCCGAGCAGGAAGATGGCCGGCAGCTCGACGATCTCCCAGATGATGATGAGCGGGATGAGCGTCAGCACGCGCGAGTGCGGATACAGGACGAAGTAGGCGCCCATCACGCCGGCAATCGCGCCGCTCGCGCCGATCGTCGGTACCAGCGACTCCGGCTGGGCCACGACGTGTCCGATCGCGGCACCGACACCACACAGCAGGTAGAACAGCACGAAGCGGCCGTGGCCCATGCGGTCCTCGACGTTGTCGCCGAAGATCCACAGGTACCACATGTTGCCGATCACGTGCATCCAGCTGCCGTGCAGGAACATCGAGCTGACGTAGGTCGAACGCGTGACGTCGGCAGGGACGACGCCCCACGAGCGGATGAAGTCGTCGAGGGCCGGTGCGGGCAGCGCCAGCTCGTAGACCCAGGCGAGGGCGTTGAGCACGATGATGGTGACGGTGACGTATGGCGTGGTACGGGACGGAATGACGTCCCGCAGCGGGATCATGGACCGATCTTACTCCGCGAACGTGCCGAGACTGTCCTGGCGACCGCGTTCCGGATCGACGGCCACAAGGTGTGCGCCCCGGCCCCGAGCGTCGTGTGGGTGGCCATCCGCTCCGGCGTGCGCCTGTAATCAACGGGTCCACCCATCTGCCGGCACGGTTCTGAAGAACCAGACCTGGCCAACACTGTCGTGTACGCAGACATGGGATCCGGCGATTTCCATCTTCGTCTTGCGGGAGCCGTCAAGCCTTGCGACAACACCTCGCACTTCGCGCATGACGATGACGCTGTCGAGAACCTCACCAAACGTGCGACCAGGCGATACGCTGGTTAGGCTGCGCTTGCGAGAATGTCAGATCACGCCACGAAGGTCCCGCGAGTCGCGACCGGATTCATCGAGCCCAAATCTCGCGCCATTGCTTTCGACTGCAACGCGGAGCGCTTTGCGGACGGATTGAACCAAGTCTTGCCAGGGTGGGGCCTGGCGCAGATGAAGCGCTCGCTCCGGATCGTGAGCCACAAACTCATCCAGCGTCCAGTGTGTCGGCACTTCTCGCTCCGCGACGGCCTATGACCCGAACGTTGTGTAGGCGGAAGGCGCCAATTGCCGGACATAGAGCCCCTATCGCGCAGGTAGAAGTCACGCTGCGGCGCTGTTCCGCGCGCCATTGTTGCGGCCAGGCACCAGGCCGCCGCACCTGGGCCAGACCCAGGCCGATGACTCTAGTGCGTGGACTGCGAGACTTCCTGCCCGGCCCGCACGCGCGCGACGATGCGGCGGAGATCGTTGTCGCCGATGCTCTTGCGGTGCTCGCCGAGGGTGACCACCTCGTGGTAGACCGCGGCGAGTTCATCGGCCGAGAGGCCGAAGCCGAGCGTCTCACAGCGGCGATTCACGGCGTGACGTCCGGAGTGGCGGCCCAGCACCAGCTGCTCCGGCGTCTGGCCGACGTCGGCCGGCTTCATGATCTCGTAGGTGCGCGAGTCCTTCAGCATGCCGTCCTGATGGATGCCGGCCTCGTGCGCGAAGGCATTGCGTCCGACGATCGCCTTGTTGGCCTGCACCGCTTCGGCGGTGAGGTCGGTCAGCAGCTGACTCGTGCTGTAGAGCAGCGGCGAGTGGATCGACGTGTCGTACGGCAGGCGATCCTGGCGCACGCGGAACGCCATCACGATCTCCTCGAGTGAGGCATTGCCGGCGCGCTCGCCAATGCCGTTGATCGTGCACTCGATCTGCCGGACGCCGCCCTGCACGGCGGCAAGACTGTTCGCGACGGCAAGACCGAGGTCGTCGTGGCAGTGCGCGCTGAAGATGGCCTTGTCGGCGTTCGGCACGCGGCGGCGGATCTCCTCGAAGAAGTCGCGGATCTCATCGGGCGTCGCATAACCCACCGTATCCGGCAAGTTGATCGTCGTCGCCCCGGCCGCAATCACGCCCTCGACGACGCGGCACAGGAAGTCGCGGTCGCTGCGCGTCGCATCCTCAGCCGAGAACTCCACATCGTCGGTCACCTGGCGCGCCCGCTTCACCGCCGTGACGGTGGCGTCGAGGCAGGCCTCGCGCGTGATACGGAGCTTCTTTTCGAGATGGAGGTCGGAGGTGGCGAGGAACGTGTGGATGCGCTTGCGCTCGGCCGGCTCGAGGGCGCGGGCCGCTTCGTCGATGTCAGCCGGTCTGCAGCGGGCCAAGGCTGCAATGACCGGCCGTCTAACCTGCATCGCGACCTGTCGCGTCGCCTCGGCATCGGCCGGCGAGGCGATCGGGAACCCGGCCTCGATGATGTCGACGCCCAATTCCTCCAATGCCATGGCCATCTTCAACTTGGAGGGCACGTCCATGGAGAATCCGGGTGCCTGCTCGCCGTCGCGAAGCGTGGTGTCGAAGATGATCACGCGGGCGTTCTGCTGACTCATAGCGTCAGTGTCGCCGTAGGGCGAATCAGAAGTCAAAGCGATAATTATTACGTTACAATAAGGTCTATTTATGGATCTGGCCGCTCTCCGCATCTTCCTGGCCGTTGCCGAGGAGCGCAGTTTCTCGCGCGCGGCCGCCAAAGTCCACCGCACCCAGCCGGCCGTCAGCCAGGCGGTGAAGCGGCTCGAGGACGACCTTGGCGAGCAGCTGTTCGACCGCTCGTCGAAGAGCGGCACCCTGACCGATGCCGGCCGCATCCTGCAGAACTACGGTCAGCGGCTCGTGCGGCTCGCCGAGGAGACCGAATCGGCCATGCGCGAACTGCGCGACCTGCGCCGCGGGCGCGTGCTGATCGGCGCCAACGAAGCCGCCGTCCACACGCTGCTGCCGCTGATGGCGAAGTTCCGCGAGCGCGTGCCCGATGTGGCGATCGACGTGCGCCGCGTGCCGGCCCGCCAGATCGCCGTCGAGGTCCAGCAGGGCAGTCTCGACTTCGGCGCCCTGACGTTTCGCCCATCGGAGTCCGGCCTGCTCGAAGTGGTCGTCGGCAGCGACGAACTCGTGCTGCTCGTCGCGCCGAGCCATGCGCTCGCGAAGCGCAAGCAGGTGTCGATGGAGGATGTGGCGAAGGAACCGGTCGTCGCCCACAACGATCCGTCGCCGGCCCGCGAGCGGGTGCTGCGGCTGTTCGAACAGCGGCACATTCAGCTGAACATGGTCATCGCGCTGCCCAGTCTCGATGGCATCAAGCGCGCGGTGGAAATGAAACTGGGGGTGGCGCTGCTGCCGGCGCGCTGCGCCATCACCGAGATTGCGACCGGCAGCCTGGTCGGCGTGCCGGTCACCGGCATCTCGCGCAAGCGCCAGGTCATGCTGGTGTGCCGCAACAATCACCGCTCGCATGCGGCGAATGCCTTCCTGGCCGTCGCGCAGGAGAACTCGAAGCTGTGATCCCGACCCGTCCGGACCTCACCCTTGCGGCCCGCGATCTGTTCCGCATCGACACCGACCTGATGGTGCCGGCATTCTCCGTCGCCGACGATCACGTGCCGCCGATCGATTCCGGCTACGTCTTCGAGCGCGAGACGACGCTCGCCCTGCTCGCGGGATTCCTGCACAACCGGCGTGTGCTGGTGCAGGGCCGGCATGGTACCGGCAAGTCGAGCCACGTCGAGCAGGTCGCCGCCCGCCTCAACTGGCCGTGCGTGCGCGTCAATCTCGACGGCCACGTGACGCGGATGGATCTGGTCGGCAAGGACGCCATCGTCCTGCGCGACGGCCTGCAAGTCACCGAATTCCAGCCGGGCATCCTCACCTGGGCGCTGCAGCGCCCCTGCGCCCTGGTGTTCGACGAGTACGATGCCGGGCGTGCAGACGTCATGTTCGTGATCCAGCGCGTGCTCGAGGTCGAGGGACGCCTGACGCTGCTCGATCAGAGCCGCGTCATCGAGCCGCACCCGGCGTTCCGCCTGTTTGCGACGGCCAACACCATCGGCCTCGGCGATGCCACGGGTCTCTACCACGGCACCCAGCCGCTCAATCAGGGCCAGATGGACCGCTGGAACATCGTCGTCACGCTGAACTACCTGGCGCACGACCAGGAGATCGAGGTCGTGCTGGCGCGGTGCCCCGAATACCGCACCGCGCCGGGACGGCAGACCGTGAGCGCGATGGTGGCGCTCGCCGCCCTGACACGGCAGGGGTTCGCCGACGGCGACCTGTCGACGGTGATGTCGCCGCGAACGGTCGTGACGTGGGCCGAGAACGCGACGCTCTTTCACGACGTCGCACTCGCGTTCCGCTTGACGTTCCTCAATCGCTGCGACGAAGACGAGCAAGCGCTCGTGGCCGAGTACTACCAGCGCTGCGTCGGCCACGACCTGCCGGCCGAGACCGCCCGCAAGGGGCCGCCGGTCCGCTGACGTGCATCCGCGGACCCTCGCGGCGATTGCCGCCTGCTCGCGAACGCTCGGCGGTGTGGCGGATGCCGACGCCGTCCTCCGGCAGTCAGGAGCCGTGACGGTCGGTGCCCTTCGCGCGCGTGCCGACCGTGTCGCACTGCGCGCCCGCTATCACGACGACCGGGTGCACCTGGCACACCGACCGGCAGAGGCCATCGCGGCAGCGCTATACGATGCCCTGGACGATGCCCGCCTCGACGCCATCGGCGTCCACTGGCTGACCGGCATCGCCGGCAACCTGCTCGCCTGGCCCGGCATCGACGACGATGGCCTGCGCTGGCTGGCGTTCGAATGCCTCAGCGGGATGACCGCGCCGCGCGAGAAGGTGGCAGCCTCGGCTGCCGCGCGCGCATCCCTGACGCCTGCGCTCGTCGCGCAGCTGACGGCACTCGCGCCCTTGACCGGCTTGCAGCCGCAGTTTGCCGTGGCGGCTGCCGCCTGGTGCAGGGCCGCCAGCCGACAGGCGCCGGTGCCCGCCGCACATGCGCCCGATCGCGCCTCCCGTATTCCGAACCGTCCGGCTGGCGCCGATATCCGTCGCGGACGCTATGCCCTGGCCGGCGACGGACAGGCGAACCGGAATCCCCCTGGCCCGGACGTGGGTGAATCGAGGCAGGCGACCCTTCGGCCGCACGTCGAGGACCCGGTGCTGGCTTTGGCGGGCTACCGCGCGTACACCACCGACTTCGACCGCGTCGTCAATGCCGCCACGCTGGCCAGCCGTGAGGAACTCGCGCGTCTCCGTGCGTCGCTCGATGCGGACTTCGGTCCGGTGCGATCGCTCGTGGCGCGGCTCGCCAAGCGACTGCTGCGGGTGCTCATGGCGAGGCAGGCGCGTGAGTGGCGCTTCGACCTCGATGATGGGCATCTGGACCCCGCCCGACTGCCGGCGTTCGTTGCCAGCCGTGGCGCCGCCCGTCCGTTCAAGCAGGAATTCGAGTCGCCGTTCCCGAGCACCGTGGTCTCGCTGCTCATCGACCACTCCGGCTCGATGAAAGGGCGGCCGATGAAGATCGCGGCGCTCACGGTGGAGATCTTTGCGCGCGTGCTCGAGCGCTGCGGCGTGAGGTGTGAAGTGCTCGGGTTCACGACTCGCGACTGGGATGGCGGCGAGCCGGCCCGTCGATGGGCCGACGACGGGTATCGGGAAGCCCCCGGACGGTTGAACGCGCTCGAGCACCTGGTCATCAAGGCGGCTGACGTGCCGTGGCGGCGGGCCCGCCCGGCGCTCGGACTGTTCCTGCGCGACGAGATGCTCAAGGAGAACATCGACGGGGAGGCGCTGGCCTGGGCGCACCGCCGGTTGCTGGCGCGCCAGGAGCGCCGCCGTATTCTGATCGTGGTGTCCGACGGCGCGCCGATGGACGAAGCGACGTTCGCCGCCAACGGCTTCGACTATCTCGATGGGCATCTCGCGGCCGTGGTCGAGCACATCGAACGGCAATCGCCCGTGCAACTCGCGGCGATCGGGATTGGCACCGACGTGTCGCAGTTCTATCGCAACGCCACCCGCATCGCCCGCATCGACGACCTCGGTCCTGCCCTGACCGCCCAACTGTCGCGGCTGCTCGGCGACTGACCGCACCCGTATCGGACAGCCGGCACGTCGGACGGCTGGCGCGCCGGCCGCGTGTGCCGCAGGCGCATCCCGGTTCCTGGTGGAGTGTCCCGGGCGCGCCGCCGGCGCGGCGGCTACAATGCCGTATGCGCAATTCTGACCGCCGTGCCCCCGTGCTGCTCCTGCTCGCCCTGGCCGCTGCCGGTGGTGCCTGTCAGTCCCGTTCAGGACCGTCCGCCGCCGCGCCAGCCGCCGACCAGGCGGCCGCGCCGGCGGCCGTGTCGCCCGACATCTGGGCGACGGTCGATGGCCGAGAAATCCGTCGCGAGGCGATTGAGACCGCCTACCGTCGCACCGCCCAGCCCGGGCAGCAGGTGTCCGGCGAAGAGGCGCTGGCCGCCAAGCTGAACCTGCTCGACCAGGCGATCACCGAGGACATCATCCTCGCGAAGGCGCGCGAGCTGAACATCCAGCTGCCGGACAGCGAACTCGACACCGCCTACAACGAAGGCCGCAAGAGCGTGCCGGACGACGCGTTCAACCGGGAGCTGGCCTCGCGCAGCATCACGGCGGCGGACATGCGCGAGAGCGTGCGCCGCGACCTGCTGGCCCAGAAGGTGCTCGAACGCGAAGTCGCGTCGAAGATCACGGTCAGCGACCAGGACGTCGTCGAGTTCTTCAACGCCAACAAGGCCCAGTTCAACCTGCCCGAGGACGCCTACCGTCTGGCGCAGATCGTGGTGACCGGCCAGAAGGATCCGCAGATTGCCAATCGCACCGGCGACGATGCGGCGACCGCCGAGGCGGCGCAGGCCAAGGTGCAGATGCTGATGGAACGGTTGAAGGGCGGCGCGCCGTTCCAGGAGCTGGCGATGGATTTCTCCGAAGACCCGGAATCGGCGCCGCGCGGCGGCGACGTCGGGGTGGTACCGCTGTCGGCACTCAATCAGGCGCCCAAGGCGCTGCGCGACGCGGTGTTGAAGATGCAGCCCGGCTCGGTGAGCGTCGTCGGAATGCCGGGCGGGTTCACCATCGTCGCCGTCGCCGAGAAGCAGGCGAAGGGCCAGCGCGACCTCGGAATGCCGGGGGTCAGGGATGCGATCGCCGGCAACCTGAGGGCCCGTCGCGAGCAGCTCCTGCGCACCGCCTACCTTGATGCGGCGCGCAACCGTGCCACCATCGTCAACCACCTGGCGCGTCGCATCGTGGACGGACAGGGGATGCTGCCGCCGCCGTCGCTCGGCGTGTCCGGGCCGAAGTAGCCCGGCGTCCGACGCCGCGTGATAAGGTCCACCCGCTGATGCCCGTGCCCGTGCGTGCAACCTCACTCGCTGTCGCCGTGTGCCTCCTGCTGGC
>CADEDC010000018.1:56191-81270 GCA_902825985.1 uncultured Acidobacteriota bacterium
TGCCCGTGCCCGTGCGTGCAACCTCACTCGCTGTCGCCGTGTGCCTCCTGCTGGCGACGACGACCAGCGTGGCGTCCGGCCAGCCGGCGACGGTCGCGGCGTTGCCCTCGAGCGCCTCTGGCGGGTTGCCGCCGGGCTTCGACGGACCCGCTCCGCCCACTCCACCCGCCACGGTCGCACGCGACGAGCAAGGCCGTGCGACCATCCGCGCGGTGCGGCTGTCGGCGCCGCTGCGCATCGACGGTCGCCTCGACGAGCCGCTGTACACGACCGAGCTGCCGATCGCCGACTACATCCAGTTGGAGCCGACGAGCGGACGCCCGGCGACGGAGAAGACCGAAACGTGGCTGGCCTTCGACGAGCGGTTCATCTACGTGTCGTTCCGCTGCTGGGACAGCGCGCCGGAGAAGCGCGTCGCCACCGAGATGCGCCGCGACAGCGCCACCAACTGGCTGGGGAACGATCTGGTCTCCATCTTCCTCGATCCCTACTTCGACCGGCGCAACGGCTTGAGTTTCACGGTCAATTCGATCGGCGGCCGCAACGACGGACAGGTCACGAACGAGCGCCAGTACTCCGGCGACTGGAATCCCGTCTGGAATGCCGTCGTCGGGACATTCGACGGCGGCTGGACGGTCGAGACGGCCGTTCCCTTCAAGTCGATTCGCTACCAGGCCGGCGTCGCACAGGCGTGGGGGTTCAACGCCCTCCGCACCAATCGGTGGAAGAACGAACTGTCGACCGTCACCCGGCTGCCGCAGGGGCGCGGGCAGCAGGCCGTGCAGGCCGCGTCGCTCGCGGCCGCGGTGGTCGGATTGGAGGTGCCGGGCGCCTCCCGAAGTCTCGACATCAAGCCGTACGTGACGTCCAACGTCGCCACGGATGCCACGCGCCCGACCGGCCGCGTGAACGATCTCGATGGCAACGTCGGCGTCGACGTTCGCTACGGCCTGACGCAGACGATGAACGCGGACGTGACCTACAACACGGACTTCGCGCAGGTCGAGGCCGATGAGGCGCAGGTGAACCTGACCCGCTTCAGTCTGTTCTTTCCCGAGAAGCGCGAGTTCTTCCTCGAGAACCAGGGCATGTTCTCGTTCGGTGGCGTCGTCACGGCGGGGCAGAACGCCGGCGCCGGCGATACGCCGGTGCTCTTCTACAGCCGGCGGGTCGGGCTGTCGGGCAGCCGCATCGTGCCGATCGTCGCCGGCGGACGGGTGACCGGGCGTGCCGGCCGCTACAGCGTCGGGCTGCTCAACATCGAGACCGGGCAGGAACCGTCGACGCAGCTCGCCGGCTCGAATTTCACGGCTCTCCGCGTGAAGCGCGACGTCTTGCGTCGCAGCAGCATCGGCGCGATGGTCACCGGACGGGCCGATCACCTCGACGGCGCCAGCATGGATTCGGCACTCGGCGTCGACGGTACGTTCGGCTTCTTCAACAACCTCGCCATCAATACGTATTGGGCGCAGACGCGCACCACTGGCGTCTCGGATGGCGACACGAGCTATCGCGCGCAACTCGACTACGGCGGCGACCGCTACGGCGTGCAGCTGGAGCACCTGCTGGTCGGCGACAACTTCAATCCGACGGTCGGGTTCATCCGCCGCGACGACATGCGGCGCAACTACGGCCAATTCCGGTTCAGTCCACGGCCGCAGGCTCTCAAAGTCATCCGCCGCCTGTCCTGGATGGCATCGGTGGCGCACATCGAGAACACACGGGGCCGGCTCGAAACACGCGAGCAGATTGGCGAGTTCGCCGTCGAGTTCCAGAACGCCGACCGGGTGAGTGTCGCCTACCAACGGCAGTACGAGTACTTGCCGCGACCGTTCACCATCGCCAGCGGCGTGACGCTGCCGGTCGGCAGCTACGCTTTCGACTTCGTGAGGGCCGGCTGGGAGATGGGCGCGCAGCGGCGCACCTCGGCCAACCTGCTGCTCGAGCGCGGCACCTTCTACGACGGCCGGCGGACTGCGTTCACGGCGAGCCGCGGACGTCTCAGCCTCAACGCGCGGCTGGCCGTCGAGCCGACGCTGTCGGTGAATTGGGTGTCGCTGCCGCTGGGAGATTTCACGGCCACTGTGGCCGGGGCCCGCGTGACCTACACGATGACGCCGCGGATGTTCGCCAGCGGTCTGGTGCAGTACAGCTCCAGTCTGCGGGCCGTCTCGGCCAACATGCGCTTCCGCTGGGAGTATCAGCCGGGCAGCGAGCTGTTCGTGGTGTTCAACGAGGAGCGCGACACCCGGATCCCGGGCTACCCCGGGCTGTCCACGCGTTCGGTGATCGTCAAGGTCAACCGCCTGTTCCGGCTCTGACCACTCCGGTCGTCAGAATCCGGCCACGTACGGCAGCTTCGCCGCCGTGGCCCTGACGCGATCGAAATCCGCCAGCAGCATCGACGTCGGGTTCCACTTGTCGGTGAGGAACGCATCGCGGACGCCGGCCGGCAGCGTGCCCTGGATGGTCAGGTCGCCCGCCGTGATGGTGCCGGTGGCGACATCGGCGGTGACGACGGTGTCGGGCTTCTGTTCGATCAGCGTCTGCAGCTGCTCGATCGATGCCTTGTCGGCCGTGAAGCAGGGCACGCCGAGGACCGACGAGTTGCCGCGGAAGATCTCCGAGAAGCTCTCGCCGACGATCGCCTTGATGCCCCAGCGCTGCAGGCCTTGCGGCGCATGTTCGCGGGACGAGCCGCAGCCGAAATTTTCGTTGGCGACGAGAATGGCCGCGCCGCGGTAGGCCGGGTTGCTGAACGGATGGCTCGGGTTGGTCTTGCGGTCGTCTTCGAAGACGTGCTGTTCGAGCCCTTCGAAGGTGACGGCCTTCAGGAACCGCGCCGGCATGATGCGGTCGGTGTCGAGTTCGTTGCCGCGCAGCGGCAGCGCGCGACCGGATACGAGAGCAATCGTCACGTCGATCTCACCTTTCGGATTCGCCTGTTCCCGAGGCCTCTGCCCACCCGCAACCAGGTTCAGGCGTGTGCCGGTTCGAGCAGCTCGCGGACGTCGGCGACTTCGCCGGCGATCGCGGCGGCGGCCACCATGACCGGGCTCATCAGCAGCGTGCGGCCGGTCGGACTCCCCTGACGCCCCTTGAAGTTGCGGTTCGACGAGGAGGCGCAGATCTGGTTGCCCTCGAGCCGATCGGGGTTCATGGCGAGGCACATCGAGCAGCCGGCGCCACGCCATTCGAAGCCGGCGGCCGCGAAGATCCTGTCGAGCCCCTTCGCTTCGGCGCGCCGGCGGACGTCCTGCGAGCCGGGGACGACGAGCGCCTTGACATGTGGCGCGACCTGCCGCCCCTTGACGAACTTGGCCACTTCTTCGAGATCCGAGAGCCGGCCGTTCGTGCACGAGCCGATGAACGCGACATCGATCTTCGTTCCGGCCACCTTCTGGCCGTCGGCGAATCCCATGTAGGCGAGCGCCTCGTCGTCACGCGTCGCGATCGGCTCGCTGACGCCGACCGACTGCGACGGGTTGATGCCCCACGTGACCGTCGGCTCGATCGTGGCGGCGTCGATGACGACGCGGTCGTCGTAGATGGCGTCGTGGTCGCTGGCGAGCGACCGCCACCACGCCACCGCGCGATCCCAGGCCTCGCCGGTGGGCGCGTACTTGCGGCCCTTGAGGAAGGCGAAGGTCGAGTCGTCCGGATTGACGTAGCCGACGCGGGCGCCACCTTCGATCGACATGTTGCAGATGGTCATCCGCTCGTCGATGCTCATATCGTCGACGGTGCTGCCGCCGTACTCGTAGGCGTAGCCGACGCCGCCGTTGACGCCGAGCCGGCGGATGATCGTCAGGATGACGTCCTTGGCGTAGACGCCCGGCCGCAGCGAGCCGTTGATGTCGATGCGGCGGACCTTCAACGGGTCCATCGCCAGCGACTGCGACGCGAGGACGTCGCGCACTTGCGAGGTGCCGATGCCGAACGCGATCGCGCCGAGTGCGCCATGCGTCGACGTGTGGCTGTCGCCGCAGGCGATCGTCATGCCCGGCTGGGTGAGCCCCATCTCGGGTCCGATGACGTGCACGATCCCCTGTTCGCCGGACAGATCGTCGCCCGGGGCGAAGAGCCGGATGCCGTGTCGCGCGCAGTTGCGTTCCAGCGCCGAGGTCATCTCCTCGGCCATGACGTCGAGGAACGGCCGGCGCTGCGAACTGGTCGGCACGATGTGATCGACCGTCGCGAACGTCCGCTCCGGGAAGGCCACCGTCCAGCCGTGCTGGTGCAGCATGTCGAAGGCCTGCGGGCTGGTGACCTCATGAATGAGGTGCAGTCCGACGAAGAGCTGCGTCTGCCCGCTCGGGAGCGTCCGCACCGCGTGGGCATTCCAGACTTTATGAAAAAGGGTAGGCATGGGTTGCACCGGATAGAATAGCGTGTATTGCCGTGCCGCGCCACGCGCGGTCTTGCC
Source organism: uncultured Acidobacteriota bacterium (assembly GCA_902825985.1). Classification (GTDB taxonomy): domain Bacteria; phylum Acidobacteriota; class Vicinamibacteria; order Vicinamibacterales; family CAVVIG01; genus VFZL01. Next base: position 60,618 of record CADEDC010000018.1, read on the forward strand.
TATGGTATTCGACGAGTTTCGACAGGGTCTGGCCGACTTCTTCCGCGGCGCCGCGCTGGGCAGCTACGAAGCGTCGGTGCGCCAGCAGACGGCCGAACTGAACGACCTGTTCCTGCTGCTGTGTTTCATGGAAGCGACAGCCCTGCCGAATCCGGCCACGCTCTACCTGCTCGAGGTCTACCCGTACCTGCTGGAACAGTTCCACGTGTGGCATCGCCGGATGGGCATGGATCACTCGCCGCTCGGAAGCCTTCCGTGCTGTTGACCGGGTTGCTCGACCAGCAGGTGGTCTTCTTCGGCGGCAAGGGCGGCGTTGGCAAGACCACCTGTTCGGCCGCCTTCGCGCTCGCTGCCAGCCGGCGGGGACGCCGCGTGCTGCTCGTCTCCACCGACCCGGCGCATTCCACCGCCGACATCTTCGAGCGGCGCATCGGGCCGCTCGAAGTCGAGATCGCGCCGCGGTTGTCGGCCCTCGAGATCGACGGCGACGCGGAGGCGAAGCACTACATCGACGTCGTGAAGCGCGACATCCAGAAGATGTTCAGCGCCAGCGTCATCAAGGCGGCGTACAAGCAGATCGAAGCCGCGGCCGCGTCGCCCGGGCTGGTCGAAGTCGCGCTGCTCGACCGGATGATCGAGCTGATCATCAACCGCCAGCAGGTCTACGACCTGATCGTGTTCGACACCGCGCCGACCGGGCACACGCTGCAGCTGCTGCGGATGCCGGAAGCGATCACCACCTGGATCCAGGCGCTGGTGAAGCATCGCAAGGCGCTGCTCGAAATCGACCGCGGCACCGAGACGACGACGGATGCGGCGGCGCTCGCCGATCCGGTGCTCGGCGCGCTCGAGCGCCGGCACGACCGGCTGGCGCAGCTGCGCGCGATCATCACAGACCGCTCGAGGACGTCGTTCGTCCTCGTCGGCATCCCGGAGCGGCTCGTCATCGAGGAAACCGCGCGGGCGGCCGAGATGCTCGCCGACACCGGTGTCGACATCGGCGGTCTCGTCGTGAACCGCGTGCTGCCGGACGACCTGGAAGGGGAGTTCTACACCTCGCGCAAGGCCCAGGAACGGACCTACCTCGACGAGATCGACCGCCGTTTCAGCCGGCTGCGACGCGTGCGGATCCGCCAGTTGCCGCGCGACGTCTACGGACTGTCGTCGCTGGCCGTCGTCAGCGATCACCTCGTCGGCCCGCCCACCCGCTGAGCGGCCGGCCCACCCCCCGAGCCCCGACCATGAGATGTCGTCAGTGCGGAACCGAAATCGCCGAGAAAGCCCTCATCTGCTACAAGTGCGGGACGGCCACCACCGAAGCCCGGTTCGCGCCGGTGCCGATTCGAGACGAAGGGCGGCCGCGCCGGTTCGCGGTCCTCATCGTGCTCGTCGTGGTACTGCTGCTCGGCGTCTACGCCGGTGAGACCGCGACGGACGACAGCGTCAGGACCTCCGGCTGGGTCGTCGCCGTCGTGGCGGTGCTGCTGCTCGCCGGTCGTCTGCTGCTCGGACGACGCCGCTAGCGTGACGGGCGCCCCTGCTGCCGTGACGGGCACAACTGCTACACTGATGTCCGTGACTGCTGACCTCCGCCACGACTGGACCGTTGACGAGATCGGAGCCATCTACACCGCGGCGCTGCCCGACCTGCTGTTCCGCGCGCAAACCGTGCACCGCGCCCATCACCGCAGCACGGAGGTGCAGGGCTGCATGCTGCTCAGCATCAAGACCGGCGGCTGCCCGGAGGACTGCGCCTACTGTCCGCAGTCGGCCCACTACACGACCGACGTCACCCGCTCCGAGCTGGTGTCGATCGACGACGTCACGGCCGCAGCCGTCCAGGCGAAGGCCCAGGGCGCCACCCGCTTCTGCATGGGCGCGGCGTGGCGCGACGTCCCGGCGAAGGGGCAGGCGTTCAGCCAGGTGCTCGACATGGTCCGCGTCGTCCGTGGCCTCGACATGGAAGCGTGCTGCACGCTCGGCATGCTGACGCAGGAACAGGCCGACGCGCTCGCCGAAGCCGGACTCACCGCCTACAACCACAACCTCGACACCTCGCCGGAGTTCTACGGCAGCATCATCACCACCCGGACCTACGAAGAGCGGCTCGACACGCTCGCGCGCGTCCGCAAGGCCGGCGTCACCGTCTGCAGCGGTGGCATCATCGGGATGGGCGAGGACCGGCCCGTCCGCTACCGCATGCTGCAGACGCTCGCGTCGCTCGATCCGCATCCGGAAAGCGTGCCGGTCAACCTGCTGGTGCGGGTCGCAGGGACGCCGCTCGCCGACGCGAAGCCGGAGGATCCGTTCGAGCTGGTGCGGACCATCGCGACCGCGCGCATCCTGATGCCGGCGTCGACGGTCCGGCTCAGCGCCGGCCGCCTGCAGTTGTCGGACGAGGCCCAGGCGCTCTGCTTCATGGCGGGCGCCAATTCGGTGTTCCTCGGCGAACGCCTGCTGACCACGCCCAACCCGGGGTCGTCGCACGATGAGCGGCTGCTCGAGCGTCTCGGGATGCGCCTGACCGTAAGCGCACCCGACGCGCTGGTGTCGGCTCATGTGGGCCGATAGCCGGCTCGGCCGCCGCCTGTCCGAGCGTCTCGACGGCTGGACGCAGTCGGGGCTGCTGCGGACGCTGCGGCCGCCGTCCGGCATCGATCTGTCGTCGAACGACTACCTCAACCTGTCGCGCCATCCCGCCATCGTCGAGGCGTTCGTCGGCGCCGCGGCGCGCGAAGGCGTCGGCAGCACCGGCTCGCGTCTGCTGCGCGGCGAGCGGGCGTGCTTCGCCGCCGCCGAGCGACGTTTCGCCGACTTCAAGCAGACCGATCGGGCGCTCTACTTCTCGAGCGGCTATCTCGCCAACCTGGCCCTGCTGCCCGGGCTGGCGGAGGCCGGCGACGTGATCTTCTCGGATGCACTGAATCACGCCAGCCTCATCGACGCGGCGCGGTTGTCGCGAGCGCAGCGCGTGGTGTTCCGGCACAGCGACCTCGGGCACCTGCAGGGGCTGCTCGAGGCGACGCCCTGCCACGGCATCCGCTTCGTCGTCGTCGAATCCGTCTTCAGCATGGATGGCGACCTGTCGCCGCTGCGCGGCCTCGCCGCGCTCTGCCAGCGCCACGACGCGCTGCTGATCGTCGACGAGGCGCACGCGGTCGGCGTCTACGGCGCGCGCGGCAGCGGCCTGATCGAGGACGCCGGGCTGGACCCGTCCGCGTGCGTGTCGATCAACACGGCCGGCAAGGCGCTCGGCGTTGCCGGGGCGTTCGTCGCCGGGCCGTCGCTGCTCGTCGACTACCTCGTGCAGCGCGGCCGGCCGTTCGTCTTCTCGACGGCGGCGCCGCCGGCCGTCGCCGATGCGATTGTCGCCAGCCTGCAGCTGATCGCGTCCGAGCCGGAGCGCCGGCAGCGCGTGCGGGCGCTCGCCGGTCGCCTGCGCCGCCACCTGGGCGATGCCGGCCTGGCGGTGGCGCGCGACGGGTCCCAGATCGTCCCGGTGCAGATCGGCGACAATGCCGCGGCAGTCGCCGTCGCCACCCGGCTGCAGGCCGAAGGGTTCGACGTCCGGGCAATCCGGCCGCCGAGCGTCGCCGAGGGGACGGCGCGGCTGCGTGTGTCGGTGAATGCCGGGCTCGACGACGCCATCGTCGATCGCTTCGCCCGCGCGGTTGCGGCGGTGTGCCGTGAGGTCGGACCATGCTCCGCGGCGTCTTCGTAACCGGCACCGACACGGGCATCGGCAAGACCGTGATTTCGGCGGCGCTGCTCGTCCGCTACCGGTCGGCTGCCGTGGTCCGCTACTGGAAGCCGATTCAGACCGGCACCGACCGCGACGACGACACGGCGACCGTCTCGATGCTGGCCGGCGACACGGGACGGCCGCCGCTGACCGACGGCGTCCGCCTGGCCCGCCCGCTGTCGCCGCACCTGGCGGCCCGCTACGCCGGCCAGACCATCGCGCTCGAGCCGCTGCTGTCGGTCGCCCGGTCGCAGTCGCTCGACGAACGGTTCGTCGTCGAGGGCGCGGGTGGCGTCCTCGTGCCGATCAACGAGTCGCGGCTCATGATCGACCTCATGGCGGCGCTCGGCCTGCCGGTCCTGGTGGTGTCCCGGTCGACCCTCGGCACGATCAACCACACCCTGCTGACCCTGGAGGCCCTGCGGTCCCGTGGACTGGCGGTGGCCGGCGTGATCATGAACGGCCCCCGCAACGACGACAATCGCGAGGCGATCGAGCGCTACGGCGGCGTCGACGTCGTCGGCCAGGTACCGTCGTTCGACCAGATCGGCCGCGATACGGTGCTGCGCATGGCCAGCCTGATCGATCCCGACGCTCGTCTCCTCGCACGGGTCTTCGCGTGATGCAGCCGAATCCCGAGACGCTCGCGAGCCGCGATGCGCGGGTCGTCTGGCACCCGTACACGCAGATGCTGACCCGTCCCGCGCCGCTGCCGATCGTGCGCGGCGAGGGGGTCTACCTGTACACCGACGACGGCCGGCGTTTCCTCGACGGCTTTTCGTCGTGGTGGGTGACGATCCACGGGCATGCGCATCCGCGGTTGAACGCCGCGCTCGCCGCCCAGGCGCAGCAGCTCGAGCACGTGGTCTTTGCCGGCTGCACGCATGCGCCGGCCGTGGAACTCGCGGAGCGGCTCGTCGCCGCGTTGCCGCCCGGTCTGTCGCGCGTCTTCTATTCGGACAATGGCTCGACCGCCGTCGAGGTGGCGATGAAGCTGGCGTGCCAGTACTGGCGCAATCGCGGTGAGCCGCGCCGCCGTCGCTTCGTGACGCTGCACCACGCCTATCACGGCGATACCGTCGGCGCGATGTCGGCGAGCGAGGATTCCCTCTTCACGCAGCCGTTCGCGCCGATGTTGTTCGACGTCAGCCGGGCGGTGGCGCCGTACTGCTATCGCTGTCCGCTGGGCCGCGAGCGCCCGACCTGCGGCATCGCCTGTCTCGGCGAAGCCGCGCCGGCCGAGCACGGGACCCTCGGTGCCCTGCTCGCCCAGCAGGGTGGTCTCATCGCCGGCGTCATGGTCGAACCGATGCTGCAAGGTGCCGGCGGCATGATCGTGTGGCCGGCCGAGTTCCTCGCCGGCGTCCGCCGGTTGTGCGACCAGCATGGCGTGCTGATGATCGCCGACGAGGTGCTGACCGGGTTCGGTCGGACCGGTCGCATGTTCGCGTGCGAACACGCGGCGGTCACCCCCGACATCATCTGCCTCTCGAAGGGGATCACCGGCGGCTACCTGCCGCTCGGTGCGACGGTGGTCACCGAGCCGGTCTTCGCGGCATTTCTCAGCGAGGACCGGTCGAAGACGTTCTTCCACGGCCATTCGTTCACGGCCAACCCGCTGGCGTGCGCCGTGGCGGTGGAGAGCCTGCGGATGTTCGCCGACTCGCAGGTCATGGAGAAGGTCGCCGACCTCGAGGGCTGGCTGATGCGCGGTCTGGCGCCGCTGCGCGCCCTGCCGCTGGTCGGCGACGTTCGGGTCATCGGTGGCGTCGGCATCGTCGAGCTCGTGTCCGATCGTGCGACGAAGTCGGCTGGCGGCTACCTCGACGACGTCGGGCCGCGCCTGACCCAGCTGTTCCAGCAGCGGGGACTGCTGCTGAGGCCGCTCGGGAACGTGCTCTACGTGATGCCGCCGTACGTCATCACCGAGGCGGAAACCGCCTGGATGATCGAGCAGGTCCACGACGTGCTGTCGACCTTTGGCTGAGCGACGCCGTTCGCGGCACCACGCTGCCGATCAGGCGGCACACGGCGTCGCGACGCCGCGTCGGGCCGGCGCGTCGCTGCGGACGAGGATGGCGGACCGGGAGTCGGATGGGGTGGGCGCCGGCTCCGGGGATCGAGCCAGCGGCCCGATCCCCGCGTTGATACCGGCCTACTTTCGCTGGTCGCGCGCGACGTAGTCGCGCGCCTCTGAGCCGAGATAGATCTGGCGTGGCCGGGCAATCTTCTGATCCGGATCGAGCAGCATCTCTTCCCACTGCGCCATCCAGCCGACCGTCCGCGGAATGGCGAACAGCACCGGGAACATCTCGGTCGGGAAGCCCATGGCCTGGTAGATGAGACCTGAGTAGAAGTCGACGTTCGGGTACAGCTTGCGCTTGACGAAGTAGTCGTCCTGCAGCGCAATCCGCTCCAGTTCGAGCGCGATATCCAGCAGCGGGTTCTTGCCGGTGACCTCGAAGACCATGTCGGCGATCTTCTTGATCTGCTTGGCCCGCGGGTCGTAGGACTTGTAGACGCGGTGTCCGAAGCCCATGAGCCGGCTGCCGGCCTCGCCCGATTTCACCTTGGCGATGAAGTCCGGCACGTGGTTGAGCGAGCCGATTTCGGTGAGCATGCGCAGCACGGCCTCGTTGGCGCCGCCATGCAGCGGCCCGTAGAGTGCCGCGGCGGCACCGGCGAAGGCCGAGTACGGGTCCGCCTGCGAGCTGCCAATCGTGCGCATCGTCGTCGTCGAGCAGTTCTGCTCGTGATCGGCATGCAGGATGAACAGCACGTCGAGCGCCCGCTCGAGCACCGGATGCGGCTTGTACTTCAGCTCGGTCATCTTGAACAGCATGTTCAGGAAGTTGCCGGTGAAGCTCAGGTCGTTGTCCGGGTTGTTGTAGGGGCGTCCGATGCTGTGGCGGTAGGCGTAGGCGGCGATGCTCGGGACCTTGGCGATGAGGCGGAGAATCTGCCGCATGCGGGTGGTCTTGTCGAAGATGTTCTTGGCATCGCGGTTCACGGTCGACAGCGCGCCGACCGTGCTCAGCAGGATGCCCATCGGATGGGCGTCGTACTGGAAGCCGTCCATGAACTTCTTGACGTTCTCGTGGAGCATCGTGTGCAGCGTGATTTCGCGCCGCCACGATTGCAGCTGGCCGTCGGTCGGCAGCTCACCGTAGAGGATGAGATAGGCCGTCTCGAGGTAGTCGCTGTGCTCGGCCAGTTGTTCGATCGGATAGCCGCGGTAGAGCAGGATGCCCTTGTCGCCGTCGATATAGGTGATCCGGCTGCGACAGTTCGCGGTGTTCATGAAGGCCGGGTCATACGTCATCAGCCCGAAGTCGTCAGGGCCGGTCTTGATCTGCCGCAGATCCATCGCCTTGATGGTGCCGTCCTGAATCGGCAGTTCGTAGGATTTCCCGGTGCGGTTGTCAGTGACCGTCAGCGTGTCTGCCATAAGCGGTTCGATACGGGGAAGAGAAGCTCGTTACGCACGACGCCAGGTTAAGAGGTAAAAGGACTCCCGTCCCGATCCTCGGCGTCGGGCTCGGGCACCGGGTCGCTGGCGACCCGATAGGATCCATCGGCCCAGCGGGCCAGATCCTGAACCTTGCACCGTTCGCTGCAGAACGGTCGCCAGGGTGCCACAACGGGATGCCGGCGGCAGAACACGCACGACGCGGTTCGACCCCCCGGTCGATCCCCCTGCTCCGAGGACATCCCGTTTATCTTATCCGAAGCGCAGCTGGACTATCGAGGTCTAGGCGGGCGTTTCTCCGGCGTGATGCCGGACGTCCTTGGCAGAGACGATGAAGATGACGTCCTCGGCGATATTCGTCGCATGATCGCCGATCCGTTCGAGATGGCGCGACACCAGAATCAGGTCGAGCGCCGGCTCGATGGTGGCCGGATCCTGCAGCATGTAGGTCAGCAACTCCCTGAAAATCTGCGTTTTCAGCTCGTCCAGCCGGTCGTCCTCGTTGAGCACCTGCTGGGCGAGGTCGACGTCCCGGCGGACGAACGCGTCGAGGGCGTCGCGGAGCATGTGCTGGGCGATGGACGCCATGCGCGGGATGTCGATCAACTTCTTGACCGGGACGTGCGCGGCGTAGCGTCGGGCGGCCTCGGCGATGTTGACCGCGAGGTCGCCCACCCGTTCGAGGTCGGTGTTGATCTTGACGGCGGCGACAATCGTGCGCAGGTCGGCAGCCATCGGCTGGTAGAGGGCCAGCAGCGTGAAGCAGCGGTTGTCGACCTCGATGTGCAGCGCGTTGATGGGTCCGTCACCCACCAGGGCGCGGTCGATGGCATCGAGATCCCGATCCGACAGCCCTTTCACCGCCAGGCGCACCTGCTCTTCGGCGGCGCCTCCCATCTCGAGGATCCGGGTCTTGAGCTGCTCCAGCTCTTCCTGGAAGTGTCTGACGACGCGACCGACCGGTTCCATCAGCCAAACCTTCCCGTGACGTAGTCTTCGGTCAGCTTCTCGGTCGGCGCGGTGAAGATCCGGTCCGTCCGGCCACATTCGACGAGCTTGCCCATCCAGAAGAAGGCGGTGACATCCGAGACCCGCGCCGCCTGCTGCATGTTGTGGGTCACGATCACGATCGTGTAGCGCGCCTTCAGCTGGTAGATGAGCTCTTCGATGCGCTGCGTCGCGATCGGATCCAGCGCGGAGGCTGGTTCATCCATCAACAGGATGTCGGGCTCCACCGCCAGAGCCCGCGCGATGCACAGCCGCTGCTGCTGGCCGCCCGACAATGAGAGCGCCGACGCTTCCAGACGGTCCTTCACTTCGTCCCAGATGGCGGCGGCCTTCAGGCTCGCCTCGACGCGCACGCGCAGGTCGTCGCGCGACGTCGCCATGCTGTTGATCCGCAGACCGTAGGCGACATTCTCGAAGATGGACTTCGGGAAGGGGTTCGATTTCTGGAAGACCATGCCGACACGGCGACGCAGGTCGACGACATCCACGGCCGACGCGTAGATGTCCTGGCCGTCAATTCTGATCGAGCCGGCGACACGGGCTCCGGGGATGATGTCGTTCATCCGGTTCAGCGAGCGGAGAAAGGTGGATTTGCCGCAGCCGGACGGTCCGATGAGGGCGGTCACCTGGTTCGCGCCAATCCGAACGGTGATCTGCTCGAGGACCCGGCGCGCTCCGTAGTAGAAGTCCATCTCCGAGACGTCGATTTTGGTCGCCGTGTCGGCGGAGGCCGGCGCAGCAGCGGTCGGCGCTGGCGCCACCGGGCGCGGCGGCATCGTCGTCGAGTTCACCCCTTCACCATAGCCAAGGATGTGCCGGCGAACATTTCGGGCGGGTTAAATACGTATCGGGCGCATCTGGTCAAACCGAACCGCTCCGGAGTACCCTGCAGCCGGGTTGGTCGGCCCGGACACCTCGACCCGGCCGGACAGTGCCGCGACCTGCCGGCGGACGTCGGCGACCGTGGAACCACGGAACCACGGAACCACCAGCCATACACCGCGATGTCTTCTATCGATCTCCGCTCAGACACCGTCACCCGGCCGACCGACGCCATGCGCCAGGCGATGGCGGCCGCACCGGTCGGCGACGATCAATTCGGCGAGGACCCGACGGTCAACGCGCTGCAGGAGCGGGTCGCCGCGCTGTTGGGCAAGGACGCCGCCTTGTGGGTGCCAAGCGGGACGATGGCAAATCAGATCGCCATCCGGGTACTGACGCGGCCTGGCGACGAGGTGATCGTCAGCCGCGAGAGTCACCTCGCGTGGCACGAGACCGGGGCCGCCGCCGCGAATTCCGGGGTGCAGCTGACCGAGATCGGGAGCGCCGGCATCTTCTCGGCCGACGAGTTCCTCGCCGCGGTGAAGCCGCGGCACCACATGCTGTTGCCGCCGACGACCGTCGTCAGCATCGAGAACACCCAGAATCGCGCCGGCGGCGTCGTCGTGCCGCGCGCCCTGAGCGCGGCGGTGTGCGCGGCGGCGCGGGCGCACGGCATCGCGACCTTTCTCGATGGCGCCCGGTTGTGGAATGCCGCCGTCGCATCCGGCGAGCCGCTCGGCCGGCTGGCCGAGCCGTTCGACATCGTGTCGGTCGCGTTCTCGAAGGGGCTCGGCGCACCTGGCGGATCGATGCTGGCCGCCTCACGCGACCTGATTGCCGGGGCCGTCCGCCATCGGCGCATGTTCGGTGGTGCCATGCGTCAGGCGGGCATCGTCGCGGCCGGCGCCCTCCACGCCCTCGATCACCACATGGCACGGCTGCACGACGATCACGAGCATGCGCGGCTGATGGCGGACCGTCTGGCGACGAGTCCGCACGTCGTGCTGGACCCGACGAGGGTGACGACGAACATCGTCGTGTTCCGGCTCGCGGCCGATGCGCCGGATGCCGCGACGGTCGTCGCGCGGGCGAAGGCGGCCGGCGTATTGGTCGTTGCCTTCGGCCCCCGGATCGTCCGGGCGGTCACGCACATGGACGTCACCCGCGAGCAGTGTCTCGCGGCGGCGGAGGTGCTGGCGTCCGCGACACAGTGAGCGCCTACTTGGACCGGGCTGACGAGGGATCGGCCCGGGCGGCGCCGCGCCGCCGGTCCGGACCGATTCGGACGAGCTCGATGCGGCGGCGGTTCGGCGTCGCCTGATCGCTCGACGCCGGCCTGCCGGCCGCCGAGGTGTCCCGTACCGCTTCGACGCGCAGCGGTTTGCCGATGACGCCCTCGAACGGTTCGGCGTGCCGGCTTGCCGACCACAGTTCGAGCTCCACGTCGCCGGCCGCTTTCAGCTGCAGCAGGGCGTCGTCGCCACGGTCGTGCAGCGTGACGCCGGTGAGCGACTGGGCGTGACTGCGGTCGAGGCTCTCGGCGAGCCGCAGGATCGCCGCCAGCGTTCGCACCGTGGCCCGCTGCTGTCGGCCGAGGTCGACGAAGCCATCGTGGCGCGTCTTCGGCGTCGCCCGTCGGTGGTAGCGGGCGATGAGGGCGATCATCTCGATCTCGTCCGGTTCGAAGCCGCGGAGGTCGCCGTTGCGAATCAGGTAGTACGAGTGCTTGTGGTGTCCCTCGTAGCTGATATGGACGCCGACATCGTGGAGAATCGCCGCGTACTCCAGCCACTCCCGCTCGCGGTCGGTGAGGCCGTGCGTCGCCCGCGTCGAGTCGAAGAGCCAGCCGCTGATCCTGGCAATCTGGGAGGAGTGAGCGGCGGCGTAGTTGCAGCGCTCGGCGAGTTCGATGACGCTGCGGCGGCGGACGTCGGGATAGCGATCGGCCTGGATGATCTGCTTGCGATGGCGTGCGATGTAGTCGAGCACGAGCCCTTCGCGGAGCGACAGGTCGCACAGGGTGATCTCGGTGGCGTCGAGGCGACGGAGGATGGTGTCGAGCAGGATCGCACCGGCGACCGCGATATCGGCGCGCCGTGGCTCGAGCCCGGGAACCTTCAGGCGCTGCTCGAGCGGCATCTCGACCAGCTGCTTGCGGGCGCGATGGATGGACTTGACCGGGATGCGCTGATTGCGCATCGGTGCGTCGCTGGCGCGGCCGTCCTGACCGAGTGCGACCGCGCCGATGCTCAGCGCCGTGCCGGACGTGCCGATCACCCGACGGAAGGTGGCCTTGGTGAGCGACTCCAGGTAGGCGCCGAGTTCGTCGTCGATGTGGCGCACCAGCTTGCGTTCCTCACGCGTGGTGATCGGATCGCTCTTGACGAAGCGCTCCGTGAGCCGGATGACGCCGAGCTTGAAGCTCTGCCCCTGCTCGAGCGTCGCGCCCGGACCGCGCGTGATCTCGACGCTGCCGCCGCCGATGTCGATGACGACTGCGACGTCGGTGGGCGAGCCGACGCCGTAGCTGGCGGCCAGATGGATCAGGCGGGCCTCCTCGGTGCCGGAGATGGCGCGGGCGCGGATGCCGGTCTCCTGCCAGATGCCGCGCAGGAACTCGGCGCCGTTGTCGGCTTCGCGCACCGCACTGGTCGCCACGGCGACGACTTCTTCGACGCCGTGCGAATCGGCCAGCCGCTTGAACTTGGACAGCACGCGCAGGGCCGACAACATCGCCTCCGGCGTCAGCGCACGACCGTCGAGCCCGCCGGCGCCGAGGCGGACCATCTCCTTTTCGCGGTCGATGACCTCGAACGAGAAGTCGGGCCGCACCCGCACCACGATCATGTGGAGCGAGTTGGTGCCGATGTCGATTGCCGCCAGCCTCATGGGGCCTCCTGTTACATGCCCGTCATATAATCGCGGATCCGGAGCCGGCTCAGTGACGAACCGCCCGATTTAATCATGACCGCATCACAACCGCGTAGCGACCTCCTGCGGACGCAACTCGCTGCGTTTACCCGCTCGTTGCACAAGGTGGAGCCGGGCGACGTCCGCGCCATCCACCGGACCCGCGTCGCCTCGCGCCGGCTGCGCGAGCTGCTGCCGGTCCTCCAGATCGACCCCGCGCTCTGCGCCCGGCTGATGCGCGACCTGCGTCGCGTGACGCGGGCGCTCGGACGCGTGCGTGAACTCGACGTCACCGTACAGCTCGTGGAGGAACTGCGACGCGACATCGGCACCGCCGACGTCGGCCTGGGCGTCGTCTCGGATCGATTGCGTCAGGCGCGTGCCGCGGCGCACGCCCGTGCGACGCGCCGGGGCCGCTTCAGCACCGACCTGAAGCGGCTGGCGAAGCGGCTGGACCGCTTGACCGGCACCCTCGAGTCGAGAGGGCCGAAGGACGGTCGGCGCTGGCGGTGGGCACTCGAGGCGCGCGTCGCACGGCGGGCCGACGCGTTGTCGCGGGCAATCGAAGGTGCCGGCCCCTTCTACCTGCCCGAGCAGCTGCACGCCGTCCGCATCGCGCTGAAGAAGCTGCGCTACGCGCTCGAACTGGACCGCGACGCCGGCGGCCGGGCGACGACGCAGGCGATCGGCCGGTTTGCCCGCGCCCAGGAGCTGCTCGGCGTGCTGCACGATCGCCAACTGCTCATCGAGCAGCTGCGGAAGACGCAGGCTGCCTTGACGACGCGGCAGCGCCGCGCGTCGCGCGAAATCGACCTCGTGGCGGGGCGTCTGGAAGACGACTGTCGCACGCTGCACGCCCGCTACGTGCGCCAGCGCGGGGCGCTGGCCGGCGCGGCCGGCCTGCTCCTGGCGAAGCCGACCAGCGCCGCCGACGCGTCACCAGTGACGCGCCGTGCCGGCGCAGGACGCTGACATGGCTGACCTGCAGGTCTATGTCATCCGCCATGGCCTCGCCGAGGCACGCGGCGACGCCTGGCCCGACGACACGAAGCGGCCGCTCAGCGAGGACGGCATTGCCGGCCTGCGACAGACCGGCCGCGCGCTGCGCCTCCTCGACGTCTCCTTCGGTGTCATCTTGAGCAGTCCGCTCGTCCGGGCGCGCCAGACGGCCGAGATTCTCGCTGCCGCGGGCCGGCCGGCGCCGCCGATTGTCATCGCCGACAGTCTGGCACCCGGCGGTGCGCACACCGCCATCGTCAAGGCCATTGCCGCCCAGGCGCGGCGGGCGCCGGTGGCCATCGTCGGCCACGAGCCCGGACTGGGCGAGTGCACCGCGAGGTTCCTGGGCCTGCCGCAGCCGCTCGCCCTCAAGAAAGGGTCGATCACCTGCATCGACTTCGACCGTTTCTCGGCCGCCGCCACCGGACAGCTGCGCTGGTTGCTGCCGCCGAAGGTGCTGCGCGCCCTCGCTCGCGGACGCTGACTGCCGCGACCGCCGCGCCGCGCGCTGCTACGCGCGCAGGAAGTCGGCCTGCCAGTCCTTCACCTGGGTCTTGATGTCCTTCGTCGTTGTCAGCTGACCGGCAGCCACCCGCTGCACGAGTGCCGGCAGTTCGGCGTCGCCGGCAAAGCGCAGCGCGACCAGCTGCTTGGGGGTGAGCTGGGCGATCGCCGCCTGCTGCGCCGCCGGCAGCACCCGCGCCAGCCGCAGCCGCATCTCGAGCCGGATGACCCGATCCTGCACCGTGAGGATTTGGACCCGGACCGAGACGAACATCAGCATCAGCCCGACCGCGACGAGGACCTGCACGATGGCATCGCCGGTCACACCTTGCGTCAGCCGGTAGATCGTCCACCCGAGGTTGATGAGCAGCGGGAAGAACACGCCGACGTGATACATCGGCACGATGCGCCCGTGGTTCTTGATGTTCTGTTCCGTGGTGGCCATGTCATTGAGCCTGTTGTGGTTAGCTGAGTTACACAGAATTTACAGCGCGGCTGCGGCGATCCGAGTACTACTCAGGCATCCCGAAGGAGGCACCGATGTTCGACAAGCGCCTGCGCCGCGCTGAGCACTTCCGGCACTACTCTATTACCTCAGCCGAAGAATGGGGGTGGGAAGTTCGCCTGCAGGAGGACGATGCGCTGCGAAGGTACGACCACTACCAGGACTGGCACCGCGTCGAGCGCGCGCTGGCGTTGTTCGAACGCGAAGTGAAGGAACTGACTGCCCGAGGCTGGCAGATCACGCACAGCAATTGATCCGAAGGCGTCAGCCAGGCGCGTTCAGTCGATGAAACGATAGCCCAGCCCGACGACGGTTTCGATTTGACGTCCCGCGTCGCCGAGCTTCCCGCGAAGCCGCCCGACGTGGACGTCCACGGAGCGGGTCTCGACCAGCCGGTCGTAACCCCACACCCGCTCCAGCAGCCGATCGCGCGACACCACCCGATTCTTGTTCTGGACGAGATAGCGCAGGAGTTCGAACTCGCGTCGCGTGAGCCGGATCGCCTCGCCCTTGACCGACACCGCCACGGCATCGAAATCGGCGACGAGGTGCGTGCCCTGGTACACGACCGCCGGCAGTTCGGCCGCCTTCGCGGTTCGGCGGAGCAGCGCCTTGACCCGCGCCGACAGCTCGCGCGGACTGAATGGCTTGGTGACGTAGTCGTCGGCGCCCAGTTCCAGTCCGGCGACCCGGTCGTTCTCGCCGGTCCGGGCGGTCAGCATGATGATCGGCACGTGCCTGGCGTCCGATCGCGATCGGAGGATGCGGCACACTTCCACACCGCTGACCACCGGCAGGTTGAGGTCGAGGATGATCAGGTCGGGCGGCTGTATGCCGACGGCCTGCAGGGCGGCGTCGCCGCTGTTGACGATCTCGGCGACCGCGTCGCCGGAGCGCTCGATCGTATGTTTGATGAGTCCGGCGATGTCGTGTTCGTCTTCGACGATGAGCACGCGGTTCTTGGCCATGTACAGACACCACGGTAGCGGGCCGGCGTTGCTCCGCCGTATCAGTGCTGTTAAATGTGGGTTACGTCGCTGTGACTTCTGCTATTCTGCGAACGATGGCTGCCGCGCGTGACCGAACCGCTGGCGGAACCGGTGGTCGCGCCGCCACCGTCGCGCCGGGGACCGTGGCGGCTCTCGCCCTGCTGGCCACCCTGCTCGGCAGTGTGCCTGCGGCGGCGCAGTTCGTCCGGATCACGACGAATCCCAAGAACATCCTCGAAGGCAACTGGCAGTCGTGCCAGGAGGCGAACGGCTCCTACGCCGAACGCGTGTACGACCATGTCGTGAACGGCATTCCGCAATTCGAGGTGCACCTCGGCCCGCGGCGCGAGTTCGGGCTGTTCGAGGGGGTGCAGGACGACCACCGCGACCACGCCTCCGCCGCCAACCTGCTGAAGCCGTACCGTGTGCCGCTGCAGGGGATGCGCGCCCGCCAGCGCTGGGAGATCCCGTCGCTCAAGCTCTCGTTCACGGTGACGCTCGGCGGCGGCGCCCGGACCGATTGCGAGAGCTGGTACATCCTGCTCGAACCGCTGGACAAGTCGTCGCACTGAGTCCACGACCGTCACGCGATCGCGGCGGCACCCCTCCGACGAATTTGCAGGATCGTGATCCCGTCGCTGCCTCGACGTTACAGGCATCGGCTACCGTCATCTCATGTGGCGCACGCGACGTGCCGATGCTCACGGTGGTATCGACCGGGGTCATCGCCCGGCGCGCGCGCCACGAGTGCTGCCCCGCCGCGGGTGGCCGGGTGCGGCCGACCGGTGACGGCGGGGTCGACCACGGTCATCGTCTGCGCGTTCAACGAAGCCGCGTCGCTGCCCGCCTGTCTCCACTCCCTGCTCGCCCAGACCCGGCCGCCCGACGAGATCATTGTCGTCAACAACGCCAGCACCGACGACACCGCCGGGGTGGCGCGGGCCGTCGCCGGAGTCCGGGTCATTGACGAGCCGGCCAAGGGCCTCGTGCTGGCCCGCGAGCGCGGCCGCCTGGCCGCGGCCGGTGACCTGCTCGTGTACATCGACGCCGACTGTCGCGTGCCGCTGACCTGGTTGGAGCGGCTGGAGAGACGGTTCGCCCGGCGTGCCGACGTGGTGGGCGTCAGCGGACCGTATCGCTTCTACGACTGGGACTGGTCGGGCCGTGCCCTGCTGCGTGCCTACGATCTGGCGGTGGCGCCGCCGACCCACTTCGCGGTGCACCATGCGCTCGGCTGGGGAGCGGTGCTCTACGGCGGCAATTTCGCCGTCCGGCGCTCGGCGCTCGAGCGGATTGGCGGCTTCGACCGGTCGGTCGAGTTCCATGGCGAGGACACCAATCTCGGTCGCCGACTGACGCCGCTCGGTCGTGTCCAGCTGGCGGGCGACTGCTGGGCCTGGACCTCGGCGAGGCGATACAAGGCGTTGGGGAAGCGCACCGTGTTCGGCCTCTACGTGCGCAACTTCTGGTCGGAGATCCTGCGCCATCGGCCGTCGGATACCGACCACCTGGATGTGAGGGCCTGAGTGCCGGGGTACGAACCGTTCCTGCTCTGCGATTTCCACGTCCACACCACGTGGAGTGATGGCCGGCTCTCGATCCGTGAAGTGGTCGATCTCTACGGACGGACCGGGCGATTCGATGTCATCGCCATCACCGATCACATCCTGACCCAGAAGGACGTGCTCGGCCGCGCCGGCCGGATGATTTCCCTCGGCCTCAAGCACTTCTCGGTCACCGAGCAACGGTTCGCCGCCTACATGGCCGAGATTGCGGCGGAGGCTGAGCGGGCCCGGGCGCTCTACGACCTGCTGGTCATACCTGGTGCCGAGGTCACGCAGAATCACATCCGTGCCCACCGCAACGCGCATATCGTCGCGTTGAACCTGACGGACTACATCAGCGCCGACCAGCCGGCGGAGGACATCCTGCGGGAGATTCGCCGTCAGGGGGGTCTCAGCATCGCCTGTCACCCCCACCACCGAACGACTCGGCGCCTGGAGATTGCCACCAGCTATCTCTGGGATCATCGCAAGCGGCTGATCGATCTGGTCGACGTCTGGGAAGCCGCCAATCGGGACGACCTCTTCTCGGTGACCAGCTTGAAGCACTTCCCCTACGTCGCCAACAGTGACTTCCACAAGCCCAAGCACCTCTACTCGTGGAAGACGCTGGTCCGGTGTGAGAAGCAGTGGGATGCGATTGCCAGCACGTTGCGCGAGAACGTCGGCGTCGCGTTGACGCTCTACCGAAACGGCAGTTGGGCAGCCTGAACGACGGTCCGTGAAACCGCGATGGACACGATGGTGGTGGTGGACCGGATTTTGGACGTCCTCGCGCTGGGGAGCGGCGAGTCGTACTGCGGCGAAGCCGTGACGCACCTCGACCACGCGCTGCAAACCGCCGCTCTTGCCGCCCGGAGCGGCGCGCCCGATGCGCTGGTTGCCGCCGCGCTGCTCCACGACATCGGTCATGTGTTGCACGCGCTGGTGCCGGGAACCGCCGGCGGCAGCGTCCATCACGAGCACATCGGCGAGCGCTGGCTCGCCCAATATCTGGGCAAGGCGGTGACCGAGCCGATTCGTCTGCACGTGGCTGCCCAGCGCTATCTCTGTGCCCTGGATCCGGAGTACGCCGCCTCGCTCTCAGCGGGCGCCCGCGAGTGTCTAATCCTGGAGGGCGGGGCGATGAGCCCGGCGGAGGTCGCCGTCTTCGTCCGCCTGCCCTGGGCGCTCGAGGCCGTGTCGCTGCGCCGCTGGGACGATGCGGCGCACGTGGCGCGGCTGACGGTGCCGCCGCCGGCCGACTATCGATCGTGCATCGAACGGCTCGCCCACGCGGGTCGCCGACATGTGGATGGGAGTTGGCGATGACGACGCGCGGCCCGGCTCACCCGACCGCCGTCGCGCTGCCGACGTGACGATTGGCGCGAGCCTGTCGCTCGTCCAGGCCCGCTAGGCCCAGCCGCACCAGTCCTGACGAACCGCGTCCGGCGCCCGCTCGGTGCCACGGTCGGGCAGCAGATCCCACAGATACATCCGCAGACCGACCTCGTGCTTCCGAACCGCGCAGGTGACTCCGCGCCGCTCGAGAATCCTGGTGTGCGCGAGCTGGGTGCTCGGATCGCAGGACACGTAGACGTGGCAGCCGCATTCGAGTGTGAGTGTGTAGGACATGCCGCAGTGATACCGCGCCGGGGCAACATCGGTACATCGCCGTCATCACGGATCGCGAAATTCCGGTGCCCGCCGTCCGTCGGCGGCCGGAGCGTGGCTGGGAGCCGGCCGCCGTGGACGCGGTCGTTGGCGCTCGCCCGCCGCTGGCCCTACAACAGCAGCCGCGCCAAACCGAGGAAGAGCAGGAAGCCCATCGAGTCGGTCACGAACGTCAGCAGCACGCTCGCCCCCTGCGCCGGATCCCGGCCGTAGCGGTGCAGCATCAGCGGGACGAAGACGCCGACGACCGCGGCAATCACCAGGTTCAGCAACACCGCCGTCATCAGAACGATGCCGAGCCAGAGATGGCGATAGAGCACCAGGACCGCGACGCCGACCAGGCCGCCCCAGAGCACGCCATTGAGCAGGCCGACCAGCAGTTCCTTGCGCAGGACGTAGCGCACGTTGGCCCGGCTGACCTGGTCGAATGCCAGCCCTCGGATCATCAGCGCGATGGTCTGATTGCCGGTGTTGCCGCCGACGCTCGCGACAATCGGCATCAAACTGGCGAGCGCGACGAGCTCGGTGATCGTGGATTCGAACAGACCAATGAAGCGGGTCGCCAGAAAGGCGGTGACCAGGTTCACGAACAGCCAGAGCGACCGGTTGCGAGCCGAGTTCCAGACCGGTGCAAACAGGTCCTCGCCGCCGCGCAAGCCTGCCATCGCCAGGGCATCACGCTCGGCTGCCTGCTGGATGAAGTCGACGACGGCATCGACGGTCAACCGGCCGATCAGCTTGCCGCGGTCGGTGACGACCGGGGCCGACACCAGATTGTAGCGCTCGAACGCCCGCGCCGCGGCCGGCGCCGGGTCATCCGGCGCGAAGGTCTGGAGGGTGTGCCGGGTGATGTCGGCGATGGGGGTGGCGGCTGGTGCCAGCAGCAGCGCCTGCAGGCTGACCGCGCCACGGAAGATGTTGCGTCGATCGACGACGAAGAGCGGGTCGGCATACTGAGGAAGGGCGCCGCGTCCCCTGATGTCCTCGATCACGTCGGCCGCCGTCGTCGACTCCTGGATCGCCGTGAGGTCGCGGGTCATCAGGTGACCCACCGACCCGGTCCCGAACGACGCCGTCTGTCGCAGCAGGACGCGCTCGGCATCATCGAGGTCGACGACCACCTGCTGCAGGACGGCCGGCGGCAGCGCATCGGCGAGCCACGCGAGGTCGTTGACGTCCATGTGGGCGGCCATCTCGACAAGCCGGCGCGTCGGGGTGGCGGCGATCAGCGATTCGCGTACTGTCGGGTCGACTTCCAGCAGCGCCTCGGCAGCCACCGCGTCATCGAGATCCGCCCAGATGAGGCGCCGGTCGCCCATCGGCAGCGATTCGAGCAGGAACGCGAGATCGGCCGGGTGCAGCACGCGCAGCCGCCGCCGGATGTCCGCGGCATTCTGCCGGTGCTGCAGATCTTCGATGACCGCCCGGCGGCCGGTCACCTGGCGGCGGGCGAGGTCGTCGAGCACGCGATGACGATCCAGCAGGCGCTGGACGTCCTCGATCATGTGTTGACGTTCGTCCTCAGTGCTCCGGAGCGGCATGCACGCAGGCCGGCCAACTAGACTTCATCGATCACCTTGGGACGCGTGTACCAGGCGAGCAGCGAGTCCTGGGCATTGACCGGTGCTTCGCCGGGGCCCGGCGCCACCCGCTCGTAGCCGTCCCTGGTCAGGACGTAGGCGCGATCGTTGTCACGGAGGTAGGTCTCGAGCACGACCTCGCGCACGTGACGGGCCAGCAGCGGATCGATGATGCGGCACAGCGTCTCGACGCGACGATCGAGGTTCCGCTCCATCAGATCGGCACTGCCGATGTAGATGACCGGATCGCCGCCGTTCTCGAAGTAGTAGATGCGTGAATGCTCGAGGAATCGGCCGACGACCGAGCGGACGCGAATGCGTTCGCTGACCCCGGTGATGCCGGGACGGAGAGCACACGCTCCCCGGACGATGAGATCCAACGCGACCCCGGCCTGCGACGCCTTGTACAGGGCTCGGACCACCGCGGTATCGGTGAGCGCGTTGTTCTTGATGATCACGCGGGCCGGGCGTCCGTTTGCCGCGTGCGCGATCTCGCGCTCGAGGAGCGCATAGAAGTGCGACCGCAGACCGGTGGGTGCCACCAGCAGCTCCTGGTAGTCGTGGCGCCGCGAATAGCCGGTCAGCGAGTTGAACACCTCGGTCACGTCATCGACGATGCGGGAATTGGCGGTGAACAGGCCGAAGTCGGTGTAGACCTGCGACGTCGCCCGGTTGTAGTTGCCGGTGCCGACGTGGACGTAGCGCTTGACGCCGTCCGGCTCCTTGCGGACGATCATGCACAGCTTGCAGTGGGTCTTCAGACCCTCGACGCCGTAGACGACATGGACGCCGGCCTCTTCCAGCCGGGTCGCCCACTCGATGTTCGTCCGTTCGTCGAAGCGCGCCTTCAACTCGACCAGCACCGCCACCTGCTTGCCGGCGTCGGCGGCGGCGATGAGCGTGTCGATGA
>CADEDC010000019.1 GCA_902825985.1 uncultured Acidobacteriota bacterium
GGCCCACCCGGCCTCCCTGGCCTGCAACTGCCTACCCGGCCTTTCTGCCGGCATGGCAGTACGTGTAATATAGGACCCGTGCGGTCGTATTCGATAGGACTTGTCGGGTCGGGTTTCGAGGAACGCTGAGCAGGACGATGCTGAGACTGTCGAAAAAGGCGGACTACGCGCTGATGGCCATGAAGCACCTCGCGCTGCGCGGCGAGCGCGGTTCGTCGAGCGCGCGCGAGATTGCCGAGCAGTACGACATCCCGATTGAACTGCTCGCGAAGGTGCTCCAGCGCCTGGTGCGCCGCGGCCTGCTGCTGTCACAGCAGGGGACGCGCGGCGGCTATCAGCTGGCCCGCATCCCGGTGCTCATCTCGGTCGCCGACGTGATCCAGGCGATCGACGGTCCGGTGACCGTGACCGCCTGTTCGACCGATGGCGGCACCTGCGATCAGTTCGCGAAATGCAACGTCCGCGACCCGCTGTGGCGGGTGCGCGAACGGATTCTGTCGGCGCTCGGCGAGTGCACGATCGCGGAGCTTGCCGCCGATGTGGCGGCGGTGCCGGTGCGCACGCATACCGCGGTGCTGCACACGCACGCATAGGGGACGGGACAGTCAACGCGGGCCGCGCCCCGCCTTTCGGTGAAGAGGACTATGGCGATCAAGTTGCCCATCTACATGGACTATCACGCGACGACGCCGGCGGATCCGCGCGTGGTCGAGGCGATGCTGCCGTACTTCACGGAGCATTTCGGCAATGCCGCGAGCCGCAATCATCCGTTCGGGTGGGAGGCGGAAGAGGCGGTCGACACGGCGCGCAAGCAGGTGGCCGATCTGATTGGCGCCAACGCCAAGGAGATCGTCTTCACCAGCGGCGCCACCGAGTCGAACAACCTCGCCATCAAGGGCGTCGCCGAGATGTACCGCGAGAAGGGCAACCACATCATCACCGCGGTCACCGAGCACAAGGCGGTGATCGACACCTGCAAGCGCCTCGAGAAAGAGGGCTACCGGGTGACCTATCTGCCGGTGCAGAAGAACGGGCTCATCAGCCTCGACGACCTGCGCAACGCCATCTCGGACAAGACGATTCTCATCTCCATCATGACGGCGAACAACGAGATCGGCGTCATCCAGCCGATCGCCGAGATCGGCGCCATCGCCAAGGAGAAGGCGATCCTCTTCCATACCGATGCGGTCCAGGCCGCCGGCAAGATTCCGTTCAACGTCAACGAGTTGAAGGTCGACCTGGTGTCGATCAGCGCGCACAAGATGTACGGTCCGAAGGGCGTCGGCGCGCTCTACGTCCGTCGCCGCAACCCGCGTGTGCTGCTGGCGCCGCAGATCGACGGCGGCGGCCACGAGCGCGGCATGCGCTCCGGCACCCTCAACGTCACCGGCATCGTCGGCATGGGCAAGGCCGCCGAGCTCTGCAGGCAGGAGATGGCCCGCGACGCGGCGCGTTTGAGCGGGCTGCGCGACCGCTTGAGCGAGCGGCTGCACACGGGGCTGGACGAGATCTTCGTCAACGGGTCGGTGGAGCACCGGCTGCCGCACAGCCTCAACATCAGCTTCGCCTACGTCGAAGGCGAGTCGCTGCTGATGGGCATCAACGACGTCGCGGTGTCGTCCGGGTCGGCGTGCACCTCGGCGAGCCTCGAGCCGTCCTACGTGCTGAAGGCGCTCGGCGCCGGCGACGACCTGGCGCACTCGTCCATCCGCTTCGGCCTCGGTCGCTGGACGACGGAGGAGGAGGTCGACTACGTCGCCGACAAGCTGATCAACGTGGTCACCCGCCTGCGTGAGATGTCGCCGCTCTACGAGCTGGCGAAGGAAGGCGTCGACCTCTCGACCATGCAGTGGGAAGTGCACTGAACTTCGGCTGCAGACCGCGGTATCACGCTTCGACTCGGCTCGCGGCGGCGTGAGCCGGCCGGGGCCGGATTTCAGGAATTCGGAGAGCAGGAGCACACATGGCTTACTCGAACAAGGTGATCGACCACTACGAGAATCCGCGCAACGTCGGTTCGCTGCCGAAGGAGGATCCGAACGTCGGCACCGGCCTGGTCGGCGCGCCGGAATGCGGCGACGTGATGAAGCTGCAGGTCAAGGTGAATCCGGACACCGGCGTCATCGACGATGCGAAGTTCAAGACGTTCGGCTGCGGCTCGGCGATCGCCAGCTCGAGCCTGGCCACCGAATGGCTGAAGGGCAAGACGGTCGACGAGGCGCTCGCCATCAAGAACACCGACATCGTCGCCGAGCTGAGCCTCCCGCCGGTGAAGATTCACTGCTCGGTGCTGGCGGAAGACGCGATCAAGGCGGCCATCGGCGACTACAAGAAGAAGCAGGGCAAGGCCGACACCGCACAGGCGACCGCCCAGCCGACGGCGTAGCGGTTCGCGGCGATCGGGAAGGTGTCGGGCCTTCCCGCGCGCCGGACCGGTCGGGAGTGACAGCGTCATGATTCAGATTACGGAGACCGCCGCGCACAAGATCCGGGCGTTGATGGCCAAGCAGGGCATCGACGAGGGCGGCTTGCGCGTCGGCGTGAAGGGCGGCGGCTGCTCGGGCCTGAGCTACACCTTCTCCTGGGAGAAGGTCGAGCGGCTGGGCGACCAGGTGTTCGAAGGAGCGGCAGGAGCGAAGGTCTTCGTCGACCGGAAGAGCCTGTTGTTCCTGAACGGCACGGTGCTCGACTACGACGCCAGTCTGCTCGGCAAGGGCTTCGTCTTCAACAACCCGAACGCGAAATCGACCTGCGGCTGCGGCAGCTCGTTCGGCGCCTGAGCGCCGGCGACGCCATCGCCCGCACGGCACGGAGAAACGCCAGGCGCTGCCTCGATGAGTTCCGAAACCACACACACGCTTCAGGTCTGCCGCAGCTGTGGCGGTGGCGCGCCGCTGGACGTCCACTTCTGCCCGCAGTGCACCAAGATCCTGACCCTCGGCCGGCATGGCGACTTCTTCTCGTATCTCGGGCTGCCGCGCAAGCTGGCGCTCGACACGGCGCAGCTCGAACAGAACTTCCGGACGCTCAGCCGGCAGTTCCATCCGGACTACTTCTACAATGCGACGCCGGCGGAGCGACGGGCCAGCCTCGAGCGATCGTCGTACCTGAATGACGCCTATCGCACGCTGCGTCAGCCGACGTCGCGGATCGAGTACCTGCTGACCGTCGAAGGGATGCCGGTCGGCGGCGACGGCGCCGGCGGCACCCAGGTGCCCGCATCGTTGCTCGAAGAGGTGTTCGCCCTCAACGAGGAGCTCGACGAGGTGCGCGAGATGCGCGGCGGCGGCGCCGCGGCGGAGCAGTGGAAGCCGCGCCTCGAACGGGCCCGGCGTCCGATCGAGGCGCGGCGCGACGCGCATGCAGCGGAACTGCAGGCGCTGTCGGCGGAGTGGGACGCACTGGTCGAGCGAGGCGCCGGTCCCGACGACCGCCGGCCGGTGCTGGCGGCGCTGCGCGAGCGGATGCTCGAGCGCAATTACATCAACAACCTGCTGGCCGGCATCGAACGCGAACTGGCCGGCTGAGGCGCGTCTCGCGCAAGAAATCGGACATGTCCAGAGTCGTCGGTATCGATCTCGGCACCACCAACAGCCTCGTGGCATTCGTCGAGGACGGCCGGCCGGTCGTCCTCCGCGACCGCGGCGGCGATGCGCTCGTGCCGTCCATCGTCTCGATCGCCGCCGATGGCACCACCGTCGTTGGCCGCGAGGCGCAGCGCCGCCTGCTGACCGACCCGCAGCGGACGGTCTATTCGGTGAAGCGGTTCATGGGCAAGGGGTTCGAGGACGTCAGCGGTGAGGCCGCCATGCTGCCGTTCCGGGTGGCCGGCGAGGCGGGCGGCGTCGTCCGGATTGGTCTCGGGGAGCGCGAGCTGACGCCGCCCGAAGTCTCCGCCCTCATCCTGCGCGAGCTGAAGCATCGCGCCGAAGCCCACTTCGCGGCGTTGGGTGACATCGACCCCGAGGTGTCGGGCGCGGTCATCACCGTGCCGGCCTATTTCAACGACGCCCAGCGCACCGCGACGCGCGACGCCGGACGCATCGCCGGTCTCGAGGTGCTGCGCATCATCAACGAGCCGACCGCCGCCTCGCTCGCCTACGGCCTGGACAAGCGGAAGGCCGGGCTGATTGCCGTCTACGACTTCGGCGGCGGCACCTTCGACATCTCGATCCTGCGGGTCGAGGACGGCGTCTTCCAGGTACTGGCGACCAACGGCGACACCCACCTCGGTGGAGACGACATCGACATGCTGCTCGTGCAGCAGGTGCTGGCCGAGTTGCAGACGACCGCCGGTGCCCTCGGTTCGGACGAGCGGGCGTTCGTCCAGACGGTGCGCAAGGCGGTGATAGCCGCCAAGTGGGACCTGTCGGCCGCCGACGCCGCCGAGCTGCGCATCGGCGACTACCATCGCCAGGTCACCCGCCGCGAGTTCGAGGCGATGATCGCGCCGGTCATCGAGCGGACGCTGGCACCGTGCCGCGCCGCCCTCGCCGACGCCGGCCTCGACCCGTCGCAGATCGACGAGGTCGTCATGGTCGGCGGCTCGACCCGCATCCCGGCCGTCCGCCAGCGGGTCGCCGAGCTGTTCGGCCGGACGCCGCACACCGAGCTCAATCCGGACGAGGTCGTCGCACTCGGCGCCGCCGTGCAGGCCGACATCCTGGTCACCGGCAACCGCGACATGCTGCTGCTCGACGTGACGCCGCTGTCACTCGGCATCGAGACGATGGGCGGCGTGGTGACCAAGATCATCCTGCGCAATTCGACGATCCCGGCGTCCGGCAGCGAGATGTTCACGACCGGCGTCGACAACCAGACCGCCGTCGACATCCACGTCGTGCAGGGCGAGCGCGAACTCGTGGACGACAACCGCTCGCTGGCCCGGTTCAAGCTGCGCGGCATCCCGCCGATGCCGGCCGGTCTGCCGCGCGTCCAGGTGCAGTTCCAGATCGATGCCAACGGCATCCTGAGTGCCACCGCGTCAGAACTGCGCACGCAGGTCGCCCAGACGATCGAGGTCAAGCCGTCGTACGGCCTGACCGACGACCAGGTGGAGCAGATGCTGCTCGACTCGTTCGAACATGCCGAAACCGACTTCGCCGCCCGCCTGCTGATCGACGCCCGCAACGAGGCCGAGTCGGTGATCACGGCGACCGAGAAGTCGATGCGGGCACCCGAGTTCGCCGACATCGTGGCCACCGAGTTCGCCCCGGGCGAGCAGAAGCGGATCGACCAGGCGCTCGCCGGCCTCAAGCACGTGCTCGCGTCGGACGACAAGGCGGCGATCGAGCAGTGGACGCACGCCCTGAACGACGCCACCCGTCATCTCGCCGAGCAGATGATGAATCGCAGTGTCCGCGCCGCGCTGGCCGGCCGCAACGTCGACGACGTCCGGTAGGCGCCTGGCGTCACGAAGCAACCTCATTCATCCCGAACGAAGGCCCAGATGCCCAAAGTCACGTTCATCATCGACGGCGAGTCCCAGACGGTGGAGTTCGAGCACGGCCAGCTGCCGTACTCGCACCACGGCAAGCCCGAGTCGTTCCTCGATGTCGCCAAGAATCTCGACGTTCCGCTGGAGCACGCGTGCGGCGGCAGCTGCGCGTGCACGACGTGCCACGTCATCGTCCGCGAGGGTGCGCAGAACCTGAGCGAGATGGAAGAGGACGAGGCCGACCGCCTGGACACGGCGTGGGATCTGACCCCGCACTCCCGTCTCGGCTGTCAGGCGGTCATCACCGGCGACGTGGTGTGCGAACTGCCGATGTACACCCGAAACTACGTCCAGGAAGGCGGCGGCATTCAGCTCGGCAAGTCCGATCGCAAGGAGCGGAAGGCCGAGGCGGTGCGCTCGTGAAGTGGACCGATGCGGAAGACATCGGCATCGCACTCGCCGAGAAGTTCCCGGACGTCGACCCGCTGACGGTCCGATTCACGGATCTGCGCGACCGGGTCCTCGCCCTCGACGGCTTCGATGACCTGCCGACGGCGTCGAACGAGCCCAGGCTCGAAGCGATTCAGATGGCGTGGTACGAGGAGTGCACCGACGCCGAGTGAGCGGTCGATCGGCACGCATCCGACAGCCGGCGTTGTCTGCCTCGCGAGCGCCTTTTGTCGCGCCAAATCGCAATATCCTGTCCCCACCTCCCGGACCGCCGCCACCCCGGTTCCGTCCGTCCCGGCGATTTCCTGCGGCATTTGTCGCAGGAGCCGCGATGCGCTGACGACAGGTGCCACGCCGGTCGCGACTCGGCAGTGCAATTGCAGGTTACCCGGCCGCGCACGGGTGCGATCATGCACGGTCCCTGCGTACGTGTCCCCCACAGCTATCGATCATGCATCGCGGCCGCCGTGTTCTCGTTGTCTCGGGACAGCCTCAGCGCCGACAGGAACTGCTTTCCTGGCTCACCGCCGATGGCTACGACGTCGAAGTGGCGGCCGGTTTTCCCGGTGCGCGCAGCTCCATCGACGCCCGCAAGCCGGATCTTCTCGTGACTGACGTGAAGCTCGATGCGTACAATGGCCTGCACCTCGCGATCTGGACGCGCGGTCGGCAGCTGGCCACCCAGACGGTGCTGATCGGCGAGCCCGATCTCGTGCTGCAGAAAGAGGCCGAGCGCGAGCGCACGGTCTACCTGACGCCGCCGCTCGACGAGCGGGAGTTCCTGGCGGTGGTAGCCGACGTGCTGGAAGCCCACCGGTCGCGGCGGTCGCCGCGCAAGCGGGTGGCGCTCGACGCGATCGTCGACGGCGCGTTCGCGTCGGTGGTCGATCTGAGTTATGAAGGCGTGTGCATCGCGCTGCACGACGCGGAAGGGCTGGCGCTGCCACCGGACTTCGAACTGCAGCTGCCGGCCTACGACATCGTCTGTCGGGTGCAGCGCGTGTGGACCGGCCGGCCGTTCAACTCGCAGAGCGTGCTGCTGTGCGGGGCGGCGCTGTCGGCCGTCGCCGGATCGGCGGCCTCGCCCTGGCGGCACCTGGTCGACTCGATCCCGACGTCGTCCCTCGCGACCGGCTGACGGTCGCCGACGGCGTTCGCGTCCCCGCTTCCGCAATTCTGCCCCCGTGCGGAAGGCTCCCCCATGAAGTCTTCGTTTTGGGGGACTTTGTTCGCCTGAGACGCAGCAGCGTGGACGGATTCCGGCCGCCGGCGGGCCAGAGGTCGTCATCAAGCCGGGATTGTGCGCCGGTCGAAACGTTTAAGTATCATGTTCGTAAAGGTTTACTGTCTCAGTCTGGCTGGGGGGCGGTGGCTGGCGGCCTCCTTGCACTCTAGGTGACCGCCGGGTCCGTTTTCGGTGCGGTTTCCCAGTGTCCACTGATATCGTTCGTAATGAAATTGAGCCAGGCAACACCATTCGGACATGGTGAGGCTGCTGGAGCTCGGCGAGTGGTTCTCGCAGAGGACTGAAGTGCGAAGCGGCGATCTGACGTCGGATTTCGAGCGTGAGTTGCCTGAAGGGACCAATGCGGGTGGCTCGCAGGTCGTGATGTACGAGCAGTTCTTCGGCTTGCACGAGCGGCCGTTCGACCTGGTGCCCAATCCCCGCTTCCTCTATCTCAGTCGGCGCGGCCGAGAGGCGGTGGCGAATCTGCGCTACGGTCTCGCCTTCCCGCGCGGTCTCACGCTGCTGCTCGGCGACGCCGGCACCGGCAAGACGACGCTGGTGAGCCAGGTCGTGAACGAAATCAACGCCGCCCGCGTGCAGGTCGTACTCATCAGCAATCCGACGTTGACCCGAAGCGAGTTCTACGAGGCGCTGGCGCAGGGGTTCGGGCTCGGTGGGCAGCTGACGACGTCGAAGACGCGGTTCCTGGACCGGTTTCGCGCCCATCTCGAAATGCGGCACCAGTCCGGCCTGCTGACGGCGATGGTTCTTGACGAGGCGCAGAGCCTGTCGCACGAGCTGCTCGAGGAAGTGCGCCTGCTGTCGAACATCGACACGCCGACCACCAAGCTGCTGAACGTCATCCTGGCCGGACAGCCGGAACTCGCGGAGCGCCTGAACGATCCGGCGTTACGGCATCTCAAGCAGCGGATTTCCCTGCGCTGCCAGCTGCTGCCGTTCGATCATGACGAAACCGCCGCCTACATCGCCGGCCGGCTGCGGATTGCCGGCGGCGAACCGGCGTCGATCTTCAGCCGCGAAGCGGTCATCGCGATCCACGAGATCTCGCGCGGCATCCCGCGGACGATCAACGTGATCTGTGACAACGCGCTGATCAGCGGCTTCGCGGCGCAGTCCCGTCCCATCGTGCGGTCGGTCATCGACGAGATCTCGCGCGACTTCGATTTGCAGCGGCACCTGCTGGTCGAACCGCCGCTGGCCAAGGGCGTCGAGACGCCGCCGGAACCGGCCCCCCGGGCGGCCGAGCAGGTGCTCGACCGCGAGCCGCCGCTGCGCGACACCCTGCGCGAGCCCAAAGGGCGCTTTCACTTTTTCTAGGACCGTTATGCGACTTGTGAAGTTCAGCGTGGTGATCCCCGTCCTGCTGACGTCGGTTTTCGCCGGGGCTGCGATGTCGCAGGCGCAAACGGCCGCCACCCAGGCGGCGGCGCCCGCGGCAGCCGACGTGCCGGTCGACTTCGTGATCGGCGCGGGGGACGTGCTCGGCGTGCTCTTCTGGCGCGAGGCCGAAGTGAGCGGCGACGTGACGGTCCGGCCCGACGGCCGCATCTCGTTGCCGGTCGTCGGCGTCATGCAGGCCGCCGGGCTGCGGCCGGAGGCGCTGCAGGAACAGATTCAGGTGGCTGCCGGCAAGTTCTTCACCGCGCCGAGCGTCACCGTCGTCGTCAGGACGATCAACAGCCGGAAGGTGTTCGTCACCGGCCGGGTCACGACGCCGGGCTCGCACCCGCTGGTCGCCCCGCTCACGGTGATGCAGGCGATCTCGCTGTCTGGCGGGCTCACCGAGTACGCCGACGCCAAGAACATCACGGTGCTTCGCACCGAGAACGGGCAGTCCCGGCTGTTCAAGTTCAACTACAAGGACGTGGCCAGGGGGAAGGCGCTCGAACAGAACATCCAGCTGCTGCCGGGCGACACGGTTGTGGTGCCGTAGGGTGACGATCGTGTACCCGCGTCTCGCGCTCTGCGCGCTCGTCTGCCTGATGTCGGCGTGGTCCGACCAGGCGTTCGCGCAGCTCATTCAGAACGCCCCGGGGACGACCGGCGGTCTGTTCGGCGGCGGCGGACCGGTTGACGCCGGCCGCACCCGGCAGCTGTGGACGGTGACGGCGGATGTCAGCGGCGGCCGGGATCGCGAGCCGATTCAGGTGCCGGGCGGCGGTCTCGCGAGCGGTCGGACAGCCTCGACCGGCGCCGCCTCGACGCGCTACTGGCGGGGCCGGACCGGGACATTCTTCGAGGCGCAGGGCGGCGGCTTCATCACCCGGCAGAGTCTGTCGTCGCAGGATCTGCGGGCCGCCGACGGCAGCGCGCGGTTCGCCAAGGCGTTCGGGCTGCGCAGCGGCATCGGCGCGGCGCTCAGCGCCAGCTACCAGCCGCTCGAGATCCTCGACCTGCTCGGGACGTCCGGCGAAGCGCCGCTGCTCGAAGGCGCGAGCGTTCCGACCGACGTGAGCCCGCAGAACGGCGTGCAGCAGCAGCGTCTGATCGCCACGGCGGTGAGCGCCGACGGATTCCGCAACTGGACGCCGCGGCAGCGGCTCGAAGCCTCGGTCACCAGCTGGCGGTGGCGACCGTCGGCCGGATCGGGGCCGGACATCCAGGCCGAGACGGTCGTTGCCAGGGAGTGGTGGAACTACCAGCCGCGGGCGGCGTTGTTCGGTGCCTACACGTTCAACCGCAACTACCGCTCGGAGGTGTCGGGCTTCCGCGGCAGCGGCCTCGTCCACGCGGCGGAGCTCGGGTGGCGGGTGGAGCGGCGTTCGACGCCCCGCCGCTCGGTCGTGTTCCAGGCGCAGGGGGGCGTCGCCCGCGTCAGCGCCGAGCCGTCCACCGCCGCTGCGTCGACCGAGTGGCAGATGGTGGGCTCCGGCGTCCTGCAGGCGAACGTGTCGCAGAACTGGATGGTGCTGGTCCGCGGCAGCCGCGAAGTGTCGGCTCTCAACGGTGTGAGCGCCGAGCCGTTCGTGACCGATCAGGCATCGGTGCAGCTGGGCGGCACCCTGTTCCGGCGGCTGGGCGTCGGCCTGTTCGGCGCCTACTCGCACGGCGAATCGGCGGGCAATGCGTCCGGCTCGTTCGAGGGCTCGACGCTCACCGGCCGGCTCCAGTACGGCCTGGCGCGCTGGTGTGGCCTGTTCGCCAGCTACAACTACTACGACCATCGGGTCACGCAGGTCGTCGTCGGGTTGCCGGGATTCCCGAACACGTTCGAACGGCACGTGACGCGGGTCGGATTGACACTGTGGCTGCCGATGTACGGCGCCTTCTAGCGAGCGCGCGCATTCGAGGTGTAATCACACTATGTTGCCAGGCAGAGCCATCTCACCGGCCCTCATCCTGCAGATCGTCCGCAAGCGGGCATGGCTGATCCTGATCCCGCCCGCCATCACGCTGTTCGCGGCGCTGGTGTATTCGTCTCGTCTGATCGATCTGTATCAGTCGGAGATGCTGATCGCCGTCGACCCGCAGCGCGTGCCCGACTCGTTCGTCCGGTCGACGGTGACGCTGGGGACCGACCGGCGCCTCGAGGCGCTGAAGGTCAAGGTGCTCAGCAAGGCGGCGTTGCAGGAACTGATCGACCGCCACGACCTGTATCCGGAGGAGCGCAAGACCTGGCACCCCGACGATGTGACCGAGAAGATGCGCGGTGCCATCGGCATGGTCATGCAGATCCCGCGCCCGCGCTGGGG
Organism: uncultured Acidobacteriota bacterium; assembly: GCA_902825985.1. Taxonomy (GTDB): domain Bacteria; phylum Acidobacteriota; class Vicinamibacteria; order Vicinamibacterales; family CAVVIG01; genus VFZL01. The sequence continues at coordinate 10,829 of CADEDC010000019.1, forward strand.
CGAGGAGCCGCAGCCGACGGCGTTCCGCGTCCAGTTCACCTACACCGACCCGGTCATCGCGACGAAGGTGACCGACGAACTCGGGCACCTGTTCGTCGACAAGAACGTGCAGGATCGCGGGGCGCTGGCCGGCGCGACCAACAAGTTCCTCGAGTCGCAACTGGCCGAATCGCGCGCCAAGCTCGAAGAGCAGGAGATGAAGCTCGAAGCCTTCCGCCAGCGGCACGGCCAGGAACTGCCGACGCAGATGACGTCCAATCTGCAGGCCCTGTCGGCCGCCCAGATCCAGGTGCAGGCCCTCGTCGAATCGCTGGCCCGCGACCGCGACCGCAAGCTGATGCTCGAACGGCTGTATCGCGAAGCGGTCAACGAGTCGCGGACGGTGGTCCCGGCGGCGGCGCCGCGGTCCGCCGACGGCGGCACGACGACGAGCAACAGCGCCCGCCAGCAGCTCGCCAGCGCGAAAGCCGGCCTGGCGGCGCTGGAGTTGAAGTACACCTCGGACCATCCCGACGTGGCCCGGGCGCGCCGTCAGGTGCAGGACCTCGAACCGCGGGCGGCTGCCGAAGCCGCCGCGCTCGCGGTGCAACAGACGACCAGCGGCGACGACCTGCCGCCGCAGGACAGCGGCGACCAGGCGCGGCGCGAGAGCATGCGGCAGATGCGCGCCGAAGTCGAGAGCCTCGAGCGTCAGATGGTGTTCAAGGAAGGCGAAGAGCGGCGGATTCGGGCCGAGATCGCCGAATATCATCGCCGTGTCGAGGCGGTGCCCGGGCTCGAATCCGAGTGGGCGTCGCTGACCCGTGACTACGACACGCAGCAGGCCGCCTATCGGGAGCTGCTGTCGAAGAGCAGCGCCGCGCAGCTGGCGGCAAACCTGGAAGAGCAGAACATCGGCGAGCGCTTCCGGATCGTCGATCCGGCGGCCAATCCGGTGCGGCCGTTGCCGTCCGCACGAATCCGCTACAACGGCGTCGGCCTGGCCCTCGGCCTCGCACTTGGCTTCGGCATCGCCCTGCTCCTCGAACTGCGGGACAAGAGCTTCCATACCGATACAGATGTACTCGAGGTGCTGATGCTTCCCGTGCTGGCGAGGGTCCCGTGCGTGGAGACGTCGGTGGAAAAGACGCGAACCAAGCGGCGCCGGATGGTGGTGTCGCTGGCCGGGGCGGCCTGCATGTGCCTCGCCGGCTACGTGACCTGGTCACTGAAGCTCTGGAACAGCGTCTGGTAGGGAGTCTGTGTGAGTCGAATCGATCAAGCCCTCAAGCGCACCGGAGCCACTGCTCCCGACGACGCCGTGTCGGACCGGCAGGCGCTGTTCACGCCCGCCTGGAACGGCGCCGCCGGCGACGCGAAGGCGCCGAACGTGACGCCGATGCACGAGCCGCGTCCGGGCGCCGGTCTGCCACCGTTGCCGCAGGGCGCGCAATCGCTGCCGCCCGACAATCCGGCGGCCCGCCCGATCGGCCTGGTCGGCTTCTCGTCGCAGTGGCGCGAGCGCCTGGCGACCGGCGCCGAGAGCGACCCGGCGCTGGTCGAGCAGTTCCGCCGCCTGGCGGCGACGCTCCATCACGCCCACCAGAACAACGGCTTGCGCAGCGTGATGATCACCAGCGCACAGCCCGGGGACGGCAAGACGCTCACGGCGGTCAACCTGGCGATCGTGCTGTCGGAGTCGTACCACTACCGGGTGCTGCTCGTCGACGCGGATCTGCGCCGCCCGTCGATCCCCAACGTCGTCGAGCTCATGGACGGCAGCGGGTTGAGCGAGGTGTTGCGCGCGCCGCAGGATCAGAAGCTGGCCCTGGTGCCGATGACGCCGACACTGACGTTGCTGCCGGCCGGGCAGCCGACGGCGAACTCGATTGAGGCGCTGACGTCGCCGCGGATGCGCCGCATCCTCGAGGAGGCACAGCACCGGTTCGACTGGGTGATTCTCGATGCGCCGCCGGTCGGCCCGGCCGCCGACGCGCACCTGCTCACGCAGATGGTGGGCGGCGTGTTGTTCGTCATCCGCGCCGGCCAGACACCGGCGCCCGACGTCGAAGCGGCCATCAAGGCCATCGGCCGCGAACAGATCATCGGCGTGGTCCTCAATGGCGCCGTTGACGTGCTCGATCATGAGTACTACTACGGCCCCTCGAGTTCGGATGGCGCCTGACGCCGGCAGGGTTCCATGTACGGTGTCATCACCGGTGGCAGCATGACTGCGCGAAGACTCGTGCTCGTCGGCGTCGAACACCTGCTGATCGTGCTGGCGGTGGTCATCGCCGCGCTCATCCGTTTCGGCATGCCAGACGCGTCGCTCGAGGTGCTCGTCGAGTGGACCGGCCGCGGCGTGGTCACCGCCGCCATCCTGCAGCTGTGCCTGCACTACAGCGACCTCTACGATCTGCGGACGCTCGTGGCCGAGCGGGATCTCCTGACCAGCATCGTCCGGGCCCTCGGGGCGGCGTCGGTGCTGCTGGCGGTGCTCTATTACTGGGTGCCGCAGTTGATCATCGGTCGCGGCGTCTTCGCCCTCGCCACCGTGTTCATCATCGGCCTGGTGGCGGCGTGGCGGGTCGCCTTCGAGTGGCTGTCGCTGCGTGGCGAGCCGAACGAGCGGCTGCTGATCGTCGGCACCGGCGGGGCGGCGGTGAGCCTGGGCCGTGAACTCTTTCAGCGCCGCGGCGAACTGGGCGTCGAACTGGTCGGCTTCGTGGACCCCGATCCGGCGATGGTCGGCGCGCCGGTCGTGAATCCGGGCGTCATCGGCACGGTGCACGACATCCCGTCCATCGTGAAGCTCCGCAAGGTCGACCGGGTGGTGGTGAGTCTCGCCGACGCACGCGGCAAGCTCAACATGAACGAGCTCCTCGAGATGAAGCTGAATCAGGGGGTTCGCTTCGATCACCTGGCGTCGGTCTACGAAGAGTACACCGGGAAGATCGCGGTCGAGAACCTGCGTCCCAGCTGGATGATCTTCTCCGACGGTTTCCGCAAGACCGCCACGCTCGAACGGATCAAGCGCGTGTCGGACGTCGTGTTCTCGCTGATTGGCCTGGCGATTGCGGCGCCGCTGATGGCCGTGACGGCGGCCGCCGTCCGCGTCGGCTCGCCCGGCCAGGTGCTGTATTCGCAGCGCCGCGTCGGCAAGGACGGCGCCGTGTTCACGATCTACAAGTTCCGATCGATGCGCGAGGGCGCCGAGGCGAAGAGCGGCGCCGTATGGTCGGTCGAGAACGATCCGCGGGTCACCAAGGTCGGCCGCTTCCTGCGCCGCACCAGGCTCGACGAATTGCCGCAGCTGTGGAACGTGCTGCGTGGCGACATGAGTTTCGTCGGCCCGCGTCCGGAGCGGCCGGAATTCGTCTCGAAGCTGAGCGAGGAGATTTCGTACTACGGCCAGCGGCACGTCGTCCGGCCCGGACTCACCGGCTGGGCGCAGGTGCGGCATCGTTACGGTTCGACGATCGATGACGCGCAGGAAAAACTGCAGTACGACCTGTTCTACATCAAGCACATGTCGTTTCCGTTCGACCTCTACATCGTGCTCGAGACGGTGAAAACCGTGCTCGTGCGCGGCGGATCGTAAAATCACATGCCTCCGGTGCTCAATGCGATGACCGTCGACGTGGAAGACTACTTCCACGTCTCGGCGTTCGCGTCGGTCGTCAAGCCGGCGGAGTGGACGACGTTCGAGAGCCGCGTCTGTCAGAGCACGGAACGGCTGCTGGACATCTTCGAGCGGGCGGACGTGCGGGCGACGTTCTTCGTCCTTGGCTGGGTCGCCGAGCGCCATCCCGGCCTGGTGCGACGGATTCATCGTGCCGGGCACGAGATCGCGTCGCACAGCTACGATCACGGACTGGTCTACGACAAGCGCCCGGACGAGTTCCTCGCCGACCTGCGGCGTGCCAAGGTCGCGATTGGCGATGCCTGCGGGACCGATGTGCAGGGCTATCGGGCGCCGAGTTATTCGATTACCGAGCGGTCGCTGTGGGCGCTCGACGTGCTGGCGGCCGAGGGCTATACCTACGATTCGAGCATCTATCCGATTCGTCACGATCGCTACGGCATTCCGACGTGGCCGCGGCACGTGCATCATGTGACGCGGGCCGGCGGCGGCCTGTGGGAACTGCCCGGGTCGACGGTTCGGCAGTACGGCATGAACCTGCCGATCGGCGGCGGCGGCTACTTCCGGCTGCTCCCGTACGCCTGGACGCGGCGGGGAATCACGCGGGTGAATGAGGTCGAAGGGAAGCCGGCGATCTTCTACCTGCACCCGTGGGAGGTCGACCCCGAACAGCCGCGGCTGCGGGCAAGCGCCCTCTCACGCTACCGGCACTACACGAATCTGCACCGGACGGCCGACCGGCTGGTGCGGTTGCTGCGCCAGTTCCGTTTCGGCACGGTCACCGAGGTGCTGGCGCAGACCGCGGCGGCGACGCCCGCCGGCGTCCCGGTCGGTTTCGGCGTGACCGATTCGCTGCCGGTCGTCTAGGGCGGCGGCCACCGCGCTGCCAAACGACTTACTAAAGTCCTCGAAAAGTCTGACTATTTTCTTGGCTTCTAAGGTATACCGGTCCATCGCACGACCCGAAACACTGGGAGTCAGGCGCCTGCGCTGGGCGAAATCGTCGAGATGGTGGCCGGTTCTTTGCTTCGTTGGTCCGCACGCACCTCACCGGGGCTGCGGTCACGTGAGTTCGACAACATCATCGCAGCGCACTGATCTGCACGTCGTGGCGTGTAAGTGACAGGGCGAAGCTACATCCAGCTGCAGCCAGCTGACAAGAAGAGAGCCAGAGGACATGGTTGATACGTTCGCAGCCGACATCAAGGCGTTCATCGTCAGCAACTTTCTCTTCGGTCAGGAGGGCGAGGGCATCGCGCCCGACCAGTCCTTCCTCGAGAGCGGGATCATCGATTCCACCGGCCTGCTCGAACTCGTCGCCTTCGTCGAGCAGACCTACGGTATCTCGATCGGCGATCGCGAGCTGGTGCCCGAGAACCTCGATTCGCTCCAGAACATCAGCCGCTTCGTCGCCAGGAAGCTGGACACCGTCGGCTCGCGGTCGTAGCCGCCGCCCGCTCGTCCCTTCACGCCGGACGGGTCCGGCGACTCCCACCCCCACACCCGGCGTCTGGAACCAGCCAGGGGTGGGATCTGCCGTCCCGCGAGTTTCAAGCTGACCCTATGCACATCATTCGGTGCGATCACTCTCATGAGGGTGCCTGGAACGCGTTCGTCGACGCGTCGCCGCAGGCCTCGTTCTACCACCGGGCGGAATGGCGCGCCATCAACGAACGCTGTTTCGGCCACGAGGTGGTACACCTCGCCGCGATGGCCGGTGACCGCATCGTCGGCATCTTTCCGCTGGTCCGGCTGAAGAGCCTGCTGTTCGGTTCGATCGCCTGCTCGATGCCATTCGTGAACTACGGCGGCCCCTGCAGCGAGTCGCCCGCCATCGAGCAGGCGCTGCTCGATGCGGCCGCCGAGGTCGCGGCAGAGTGGAAGGTCGACTACGTGGAGATCCGCAGCACGCGGTATCTCGGCGATCGCTATCCGTCCTCCGACCACAAGGTCAGCATGACGGTGGCGCTCGAGTCCGACCCCGAGACGCTGTGGAACCGTTTCAAGACCGGCCAGCGGCAGGACATCCGGCGGGCCTACAAGAACGGCTTCACGGCGAAGTTCGGCGCCGACCTGATCGATGACTTCTACACCGTGCTGTCGGCCAGCTGGCGCGACCTCGGCACGCCCATCTACCGCCTGGACTACCTCAAGACGATCCTGAAGGCCTTCCCGGACGCGACGCGGGTCTGCGTGGTGTACGCCGCCGACGGCACGCCGGCCGCCGGTGCGTTCGATGGCGTCCACAACGGCACGGTCGAGGGCATGTGGCTGGGCACGTGCAGCCAGTACCGCAAGGAACTGGTCGGTTACGTGTTGTACTGGGAGCTGATCAAGCACGCCTGCGAGCAGGGTCATCAGCGCTTTCACCTCGGTCGCTCGTCGAAGGATTCCGGCAGCGAGCAGTTCAAGAAGAAGTGGAACGCCGAACTGCAGCAGCTCTACTGGCACTACATGCTGCGCACCCGCACGGAGATGCCGTCGCTCAACCCGAACAACCCGAAATTCCAGGCGGCGATTCGCGCCTGGCAGAAGCTGCCGTTGCCGGTGACGCAGATGATCGGGCCGTTCATCGCCAGGAGCATTCCCTAGCATCATGTTCCGCTACGTCGCTCCGGCCGGCGCTCCGATCGGCCTTGCAGACCTGGCGCGCTGGCTGGGGAGGGTGACCGGCTCCGAGGGCGCCGAGGCGGCGCTGCAGCGCGATCTCGGCAGCCGCTTCGGTGTGCGGTCGGCGTTCTTCACCAGCACGGGCCGGGCTGGCATGACGCTGCTGCTGCGCGCACTGCACCGCCTGGCACCGGCCGGTCGCGACGAAGTGGTCCTGCCGTCCTATACCTGCTACTCGGTGGCAGCGTCGGTCGTGAAGGCCGGTCTCCGGCCGCGCCTCGTGGACGTATCGACCGAGACGCTCGGCTTCGATCCGGAGGCGCTCGCGGCGACCGACTTCAGCCGGACCGTCGCCATCGTCGCCACCAATCTGTACGGGCTGCCGAACGACATGCCGGCGCTCAGCCAATTGGCAGCCGCCAACGGCATGTTCCTGGTGGACGATGCGGCGCAGGCGATGGGAGCGTCGATCGACGGCCGGCCGTCCGGGACCTGGGGTGATGCCGGGCTCTTCAGCTTCGACAAAGGGAAGAACGTGACGGCGATCGACGGTGGCGTGATTGTCACCAGTGCTGAGCCGATCGCCGACGCGCTACGCAACGAGCTGGCGGCGCTGCCGTCTGCCGGAGCCTCGGCGCTCGACGTCGCCAAGGCGGTCGCCTACAGCGTGCTGTTGCACCCGGCGGTCTACGGCGTGCCGCAGCGGATCCCGCAGCTCGGCCTCGGCCGGACGGTCTTCACCACCGACTAGCCGGTCGCCCGGGCCGACCGCGCGTTGCTGGCGCTTGCCGTCACCATGATGCCGAAGCTCGCCGAGTTCACGCGGATCCGGACGGCGCATGCCGCCGCATTGATCGAGGGCCTGTCGGCGATGCGCGGCGTGTGCGCCATCGCACCGGTCCGCGGTGCGACGCCGGTCTATCTGCGTCTGCCGGTGCTGTTCGACAGCGCCGCCCGGCGCGACGCGGCGCTGGCGGCACTGCATGCCGCCGGAATCGGGGCGAGCGGGTCGTACCCGCAGTCCCTCGCCGACGTGCCGGAGCTGGCGTCGGCATGGGCGGCCCGCCCCACGGTCGTGGCGGGGCGCGAGATCGCCAGGCGAATCGCCACGTTGCCGACCCACCCGTACGTGCGCCGCTCGGACATCGACGTGATGCTGGCCACGCTGCGGCGGCTGGGCGACGGCGCGCCCAGGGTCACGAAGGGCGCGGGAGCGCCGGCCCTCCGTGTCAGCTGACAGGCTTCGTGAGGATGACGGAGACGTCGGCCGTGGTCCACTCGCGGAACAGGGGCAGGCGCACCAGCGCCTTCGGCAGTGGGCCAATCGGCGTGACCGACATGTGGGTCAACGTGAAGTTCGACTCGCCGACGAGCCGCAGCAGCTTCGCGATCGTCATCTGGTTCAGCGACACCTCGCGCCAGCACGTCGGCTTGTTGGGGCGATAGAGCTGACGGACGCGCAGGATCGTCTGCTCGGAGAAGAAGTAGTGGGCCCACGGCAGCCGGATCATGAACATGTGGTGGACGCCAAACGGGTGCCACCACGACGGTCCGAAGGTGACGAAGAACTGACCGCCTGGCTTCAGGGCGTCGTAGGCGAGGCGAAGAATTTCCCCGGGATCATCGAAGTGTTCGAACGAGTTCTGGCTGAGCGCGACGTCCGCCCACTCGCGACCGAAGGTCGCGATGGTATCGCTCGTGAATTTCGTGCGCTCGGCGACCCCGAGCGTTTCGGCGTTGGCGCGGGCCATCGTCAGGTTCACTTCGACCGTGTCGACGCCAACCGCCATGCCGGCGCCCGCCAATGCCGCGCCGAGTACCTGATGGCCCAGTCCGCAGCCGATGTCGAGGAAGTTGCGATTCCTGAATGCTGCCTCGAACCGGTCGCCATAGACGCGACGGGTACGACTCAGCGGATCGGCATCGAGCGGCGGCGGCTGCGAGGCATCGTAGAGGTCGCGCGGTTCGAAGGGCGCCGGCGGCGGCGGCACGCACCACAGGCGGAGAAACAGTCGTTCCGTGAAGTTCAGACCCGAGTCCATTGCTGATCCTGCCACCATGATGATGCTGCGGCCCAAGACGATCCATCACCTGACGAGGTGCCCGTCAGTGTACACCACGCGCTGCGGCGCCGCGGACGCGGCACGCCACGGGGCGGGGCGATGACCGCCGTGCCGCCGCCCGCTCCGGCCCGATCTGGCGGGCGATGGTCGACGGCCGCGATCCTCAAGAACGTGACCTCGGGCTGGGCCGGCATCGTCGTCGGCGTCGTCATCTCGTTCGTCCTCGCGCCGATCACGGTGCGGGCGCTCGGCAACGTCTACTACGGCATCTGGACGTTGCTGATGCAGTTCACCGGCTACCTGTGGCTGTTCGACTTCGGGGTCCGCGAGTCGGTCGTCAAGTACGTGGCGCAGTACGAGGCATCCGACGATCGCGAGCAGATTACGACGACGGTGCGGACGGCGGTCACCATCTACGGCCTGGTCAGCCTGGCGACGACGACGGCGGCCTGCCTGCTCGCGGTGGCGCTGCCCTACGCCTTCAACATCCCGGCCGACACCGTCAGCACGGCGCGGTTGACGACGATCCTCGTCGGCGCGACGGTGGCCCAGTTCTTCGTCTTCAATGTCTTCGTCGGCGTTCTCATGGGGTTGCAGCGCTTCTACGTGCTGGCCCGGCTGAACATCGCCTTCACCATTCTGCGCGGCGTGCTGCTGTACGTGCTGCTGTCCGCCGGCTACGGTATCGTGGCCCTGTCGGTGGTCCAGTTCTCGATGGCCCTGATCAGCAACCTGATCGTCCTGCGGCTCGCCCGCCGCGCGCTTCCCTACCTGTCGATTGCGCCGCTGTGGCCGACCCGCGACGAAGCGATGAAGCTGTTCAACTACGGCAAGTACGTCTTCGTCGCCAACGTCGGCGACAAGCTGGTCTTTGCCTCCGACTCGCTGGTCATCGGCACGTTCCTGCCGATCTCGGCGCTCACCTACTACGCGATCGGCGGCAGTCTCATCGAGCAGTTTCGCAGCTTCATCACCTCGATGGCGTCGCTGATCAACCCGATGAGCAGCAGCCTGCAGGCCCGTGAGGATGGTGCGGCCCTGGCGACGGTCGTGCAGACCGGCGTGCGGGCGGCGATCCTGATCGGCCTGCCCGTCGGTGTCGCGTTCATGGTCATCGGCCGGACGTTCATCGGCATCTGGATGGGGCAGGAGTACGCGAAGCCGGCAGGCGACCTCCTGGCGGTGCTGGCCGTCGGCCATGTGCTCGGCCTGCCGTACTACACCATCTCCGGCGCGCTGTACGGCCTCGGCCGCCACCGGATCATCGCCCAGTCGCGGATTTTCGAGGGGATCGTCAACCTGGCGATGAGCATCGCCCTGGTGCGCTCCTTCGGCCTGATGGGCGTCGCGGTCGGCACGGTCGTCCCGCACGTGGTGGTGGTCGTGGCCATCCTCCCGCCCGTGCTCGCCCGCTGGGTGCCGATCGTCCTTCGCGACTACTACGTCGCGACCTACGTGCGCCCGCTGCTCGCGGCGCTGCCGTTCGCCGCCGCCTGCTGGGTCATTCGCTACGTCGTGGCGCCGACCGACTTCATCATGTTCTTCGCCAGCGTCGCCCTGGCGCTTGTCGCCTACGTCATCCCCGTCTGGTTCGTGGCGCTGTCGCCGGCCGAGCGGGACCGTCTGATTCACGCCGTGCGCCTGCGCGTCCGCAGTCGCCGTACCGTCGAAGGACTGCTATGAGCGCGCGCGGAAATCCCCTCAAGGTGCTGTACTGCGAGAGCAGCGCCGACGGCACGATCGGCGGTTCGCACTATTGCCTGCTCTACCTGCTGGAGCATCTCGACCGCACGCAGTTCGAGCCGTTGACCGTCTTCTACGAAGAGCACGCGCTGATGTCGCGGTTCCGCGCCGTCAGCGACACGGTGGTCTACCCGCAGGACGCGCCGGTCCGCTGGGGCCGGAGCGGCCCGCTGGCGGTCATCCGCAAGGCGGTGAACCTCGTGCGGTTCGGCGCGACGGTTGCCGGCAACGTCGCCTTCATCCGTCGTCACGGCATCCGGCTGGTCCACTTGAACAATTCGATCACGCGCCATCAGAACTGGATGCTGGCGGCACGGCTGGCCGGCGTCCCCTGCATCGTCCACGAGCGCGGCTTGAGCGACACCTATACCGCCGCCGACCGGTCGTACGCCCGCCGGGTGGCGGCCATCATTCCGATGTCGGCGTGGATACGCGACCACATGGTCGCGCGCGGTGTGCCGGGCGACAACATCCGCGTGATGTACGACGGGCTCGACCCGGCGCTGGTGCAGGTCAAGACGCCGGCCGACGAACTGCGCCGCACCTGGAACCTGCAGCCCGACCAGCGGGTCATCGGCATCGTCGGCAACATCCGGCCGTGGAAGGGCCAGGAGACCGTCGTCAAGGCCTTCATCGAGATCGCGGCGCAGTTCCCGGACGTCGTCTGTTTCTTCGTCGGGAAGACCACGCCGGCCGACGAAGCGTATCTGGCGAACCTCGAGCGCCTGCTTGCCGGCGCCGGGCTGGGGTCCCGCGTCCGCTTCACCGGCTACCAGCAGGACGTGCCCAGCCTGATGCACCTCATGGACGTCGTGGTGCACGCCTCGGTCGAGCCGGAGCCGTTCGGGATGGTCGTGCTGGAAGGCATGGCCCAGCACAAGCCGGTGGTCGGCTCGCGCGCCGGCGGGGTGATCGAGATGGTCGTCGAGGGGCAGACCGGCTTCACGTTCCCGCCCGGCGACAGCCACTGTCTCGCCGCCCATCTGGCGACGCTGCTGGGCGAGCCGGCGCTGGCGCGGACGATGGGCGAGGCCGGCTACGAGCGGTTGATCCAGTCGTTCACGATGCAGCAGTACATGCGCAACATCCACGAGACCTACCGGGCCGTGCTGAAGGGGCGGCCGATTCCGGCCGACGTCGGTCTCGCGCCGGGCGGCGGCGTCTCGGTGCAGGGGGCGGTGTAGCACCATGTGCGGCATCACTGGGTTGGTCTATCGCGACCGCTCGCGGGAGTGCGACGGCGACGTCGTCACGGCGATGCGGGACGTGATGGTGTATCGCGGACCGGACGACGCCGGCCTGCATCTCGACGGGCCGGTCGGACTCGGCTTCCGCCGCCTCAGCATCATCGACCTCGGCGGCGGCCATCAGCCGATGACCGATGCGCGAGGCACCCGCTGGATCATCTTCAACGGCGAGATCTACAACTACCGGGCGCTCCGGGAGGAACTGATCGCGCGCGGACACACCTTCCGGTCGCACAGCGACACCGAAGTCATCCTGCAGCTGTACGTCGAGCGCGGCGAGAAATGCGTCGAGGCGTTGAACGGCATGTTCGCCTTCGCGATCTGGGACGCGGAGCACCAGTCGCTGTTCATCGCGCGCGACCGGATGGGCGTCAAGCCGCTCTATTACGCCGAGACGCCGGCGGCGTTTCTCTTCGCCTCGGAGGTGAAATCGCTGCTCGCCAGTCGGTTGATTCAGGCCGAGAGCCGGCCGGAGACGTTCAGCGAGTACCTGCTGTTCCGGCAGGTCGCAGGTCCGCAGACGCTGTTCAAGGGGATTCGGACGCTGCCGCCCGGCTGCACGATGACCATCCGGGACGGGCGCAGCCGCATCGATCGCTACTGGTCACCGATCCCGAGCGGCGATCGGCCGGCCATCGCGTTCGACGACGCGGTGCAGCAGTTCGGCGCGCTGCTCGAGGACTCGGTGAAGCTGCGGCTCGTCAGCGACGTGCCGGTCGGGACGTTCTGCAGCGGCGGCGTCGATTCGAGCCTGGTGACCGCGCTGGCGGCGCGCCTGAAGGGTGAACCGGTCAACACGTTCTCGGTCGGCTTCGACGACCCGGATTTCGACGAGAGCCCGTACGCGCTCCGCGTCTCCGAGCAGTACCGGACGATCCACCATCGCCTCGAGGTGTCGCACGCCGAGTTCGCCGAGGCGCTGCCGTCGCTCGTGTGGAACAACGACGAGCCGCTCGACTTCGCGAACTCGATCCACATCTTCGCGCTCAGCCGCCTGGCCAAGCAGCACGTCACCGTGGTGCTGACGGGGGAAGGATCCGACGAATTGTTCGCCGGCTACCCGCGCTACCGCATCCCGGGCCTGGCGGCGAAGTACCGCTACGTGCCGGCGCCGCTGCGCCGCCTGGCGTCGCTGCTGACGCGCGATCATCGCATCGCCAAGCTGGATCGCTACGCGGCGCAGTCCGACGATGACGTGCTGCTCTACAACTCGAGCTACATCGCCCGGGACGAGGTGACGCAGATCGCACCGCGGCTGCCTGCCGGTGCGCTCGCGTTCCGACGTGAGTGTCTCGGCCAGACGGCGTCGCTGCACCTCGACGGGGCGGCGCGCGCCTCGCTGCTCGATCAGCAGACGTTCCTCGCCGGTATCCTGCTGCGCCAGGACAAGATGAGCATGGCGGCCAGCATCGAATCGCGGGTGCCGTTCATGGACTACCGCATGGTGGAGTTCGCCAACCGGCTGCCGACCGACTGCAAGATGCGGCTGGGCAGCGGCAAGGCGGTCGTCAAGGCGTTCGCCCGCACGCTGCTGCCGGCCGACATCGTCGATCGCAAGAAGTCGGGGTTCGGCGTACCGCTCGGCCGCTGGTTCCGCTCGAACGAGGGATTGGGAGCCCAGGTCGCCGGGCTGGCGGATCGACCGTCTGCCGACGTCTTCGATCGGCAGGCACTGCGGCGCTTCGTGGCCGAACACCGCGACGGACGCCGGGATCATACCGAACTGTTGTGGACGGTCCTGAATCTGTGCGTCTGGCGCGAGGCGTTCCGCTGTTGATGCGGCAGATCCGGCGTGCGCTGCGCTCGGCGGCTGCCTTCGTCCTGTATCGGAGCGGCCTGCTCGGCCTGCTGCTGCGGCGACGGCTGCGCGGACGCGCCGTCGTGCTCATGTATCACCGGGTCCTCGGCGACGCGGAGCGCCGGGTGACGGTGTCGCACCCCGCGATCGTGGTGTCTCGTGCCACCTTCGCGATGCAGATGGCCGAGTTGAAGCGGCACGTCCGGGTGCTGACGTTCGCGGAGTTCGTGTCGCACGTGGCGTCGGGGCAGCCGTTTCCCGACGCCTCGTGCCTCATCACGTTCGACGACGGGTGGGCGGACAACGTGACGAACGCCTGGCCCGTGCTCTACGAACATCGCCTGCCCGCGACGGTCTTTCTCCCGGTGAACTTCATCGGCACCGACCGGATGTTCTGGCGCGAGACGTTGACCGGTCTTCTCGCCACCGCCCTCGGGCGCATCCGTCGCGACGCGTCGATGCGGTCGGCGATCCATGCGGTGCTGGAACCGCGCGGACTGGCACACCTGCTGGACACCACCGCTGCCGACCCGCGTCCGGCCATCAGCGAGGCGCTCGGGTCGCTGAAGGGAACCGACCCGTCGGCGCTCGACGCGCTGGTCGAGGGGCTGGCCGCCGCCCTGAGCGTCGCCGAGCGGGCGGTGCCCGCCTCCGACGCGTTCATGGCCTGGGACGACGTGACGGCGCTGCACCGGTCGGGGGTGACGTTCGGCGGTCACGGTGCGGAGCACCTGCTGCTCGACCGGGTCGCCCCGGACGAGGCGGCGCGAGACGTCGACGCGTCATGGTCCGTGCTCCGCCGGCACCTGCCCGACGCGGTGCTCGGCTTCGCCTACCCGAATGGCAACTGGTCGCCGGCGGTGGCGAAGCAGGTCGCGGCACGCGGCTTCCGCGTCGCTTTCACCACCGAGCCGGGGTCGGTGAGCGCCGGCGACGAACCGTTCTCGCTGCGCCGGATCAACATTCACGAGGACGTGACCAACTCGCCGTCGCTGTTCATCGCCCGTCTGGCCGGGCTGTTGTGATGCGGCGGCGGCGGTTCCTGGCCGGCCTGCTCTCGGGCATCGTGCTCGTGCTCGTCGTCCGCGCCGCGATCAACGAGACGAGCGTCGCCGACTGGCTGGTGGCGCCGTTGCTGGTCGCGGACGGTGACGGCGCTGCCGACGCGCTGGTCGTGCCCGGCGCTGGCGTCGTCGGCGGTTGTGTGCCGAACCTCAACGGCGTACGGCGGGTGCTGCTCGCCGTGCGGTACTGGCGGGCGCAGCATCCGGGCGTGACCCTGATGACCGGCGGCACGGGAACGCCCGGCTGCCACGTCTCGGAGGCGATGCGCCAGTTCGCCGTCGAGGTCGGTATGCCCGCGGAGCAGATTCGGACGGAGACCGCGTCCCGGAGCACCTACGAGAACGCGGACTATGCCGCAGCCTTGCTGCGGGGGTGGGGTTCACGGAGAGTGGCCATCGTCACCGACCGCCTGCACATGCGGCGGGCCGCCGGCGTGTTCAGGAGACAGGGATTCGATGTCGTCGCCGTATCTGTACCGATATACGAAGGTCACCTCGACAACGTCTCGATGCTCTATGCCGGGCTGCGAGAGTACGTCGCGCTGGCCTACTACCGCCTTCGCGGCTGGCTGGGCGCCGACGGCGCGGCCGACGGCCGCGGCGTGGTGGTGCGCCCGGGCGCCGCTTGGCGGGCTGCCGTGAGGAACCCGGCCGGGCCGCTCGTTCTGCTGGGCGCCTCGTACGCCGAGGGCTGGAGTGTCAGCCGCATCGCCGGCGTGCCGGTGGTCAATCGCGGTGTCGCCGGCCAGCAGGCCGCCGACCTGCTCGCCCGCTTCGACACCGACGTCATCGCGCTGCAGCCGCGTGCCGTGCTGATCTGGGGTTTCATCAACGACATCAGCCGTGCAACGGCCGGCGACGTCGAAGCGGCGCTCGCCGGCATCCGCCGCGATTACGAAGCGATGCTCGCCAGGGCGGCGCAGCATGGCATCCCGGTCATCCTGGCGCGCGAGGTGACGATGCGTCGGCCCGCCGGGCTGATCAACACGATCGTCGGCTGGCGCAACGCGCTGACCGGACGACCGTCCTTCCAGGACGTCGTCAACACCCACGTGCGCAGCACCAACGAATGGCTTGCCAGCGTCGCCGCGGCGCGCGGGGTTCCGCTGCTCGATTTCCAGGGCGTCCTGTCGGACGCCGACGGTCGCCGTCGTCAGCCGTTCGCACAGCCGGACGGCAGTCACATCACCCCCGCGGGCTACGACATGCTGACGTCGTATGCCGTTCCGCTTATCGAGGCATTCCTTGGCCAGCCATAACGTCACCCAGTCCACCACCCCATCGAGCGGACGGCGCCTGCGCGTCGGACTCGTCGGTTCCGGCAAGATGGGCCTGCATCACCTCAAGGCGATGGAGGCGTCGGGCATCGCCGATGTCATCGGCGTCGCCGATCCGGCGGCCGACCCGGCCGAACTCGCGGCGATACTGCCGGCCGATGCGATCGTCGTGGCCAGCCTCGACGAGCTCATCGCCAGGGCCCGCCCGGACGTCGTTCACATCGTGACGCCGCCTGGCACGCACGCGACGCTGGCGATGACGGCGATTCGCGGCGGCTGTCACGTCTACGTCGAGAAGCCGTTCACGCCGACGGCGGCCGAAGCGTCGGCCATCCTCGACCTGGCGGCGCAGCACGGCGTGACGGTGTGCGCGGGCCATCAGGTGCTGTTCGAAGCGCCGGCCCTCGGGGTCTGGGAGAATCTCGGCCGCATCGGCCGGATGGTCCACATCGAGAGCTACTTCTCGTTCAAGATGGTGCGGCGCACGATCACCGCCGTCGAGCAGGTGAACGACATCCTGCCGCACGCCGTCTACCCGGTCGTCGATCAGATGCGCGCCGGATCCGGGCTCGCCGATGCGCCCATCGAGATCGCCGGCATGTCGCTCGATCCGAGCGGCGAGGCCTACGCGCTGCTGCGCCTCGGCGGCGTCACCGCGGTGGTCATGGTCACGCTCAACGGCCGACCGGTCGAGCAGTACCAGAACATCGTCGGCACCAACGGCTCGCTGCGCGCCGACTACATCGGCGGCTTCCTGGGACGGCTGGTCGGTCCGGGCACCGGTCCCGGCGTGCTGCTGACGCCCTACCGCCGTGCCCTCCATACGATGACCGGGACGACGCGCGGCGTGACGAAGCTCATCACCGGGGGCTCGTATCCCGGCTTGCGGACGATCGTCCGCCGCTTCTACGAGAGCGTCCGCGACGGCACGCCACCGCCCCTGACGGCCCGCTCGATTCTCGACACCGTGATCATCTGCGAGCGGATCGGTGCGGCGCTGGCCGAGGCCGAATCGGTCGAAGAGGTCAGGGCGCAACAGCGACTGACGGCGGCCGCGGCGGCGCTCGCGCCGACCCGTGCCGACGCGCCACGGGTGCTGCTGACCGGCGGCACCGGGCTGCTCGGCAAGAAGATCGCCCAGGAGCTGCGGCAGTCCGGCTTTCCGGTCCGTGTCGTCGCGCGCCGGATGCCGCTGTTCTCCAGACGGGTGCCGGGCGTCGAGTACGTCACCGCCGATCTGGCGCGTGGCCTCGATCCGGCGCTTCTGCAGCAGGTCGGCTTCGTCGTGCATGCGGCGGCCGAAACCGCTGGAGGCCGCGAAGATCATCGCCGCAATTCCATCGAGGCGACGCGGCTGCTGATCGAGGCGGCCGCGAAGGCCGGCGCCAGGGGCGTGCTGCACGTCAGCAGCCTCGCGGTGCTCAAGACATCGCGCGAACTCGGCCGCGACCTCGACGAGAGCGCGCCGGTCGATGCCGGCAATCTGACGCGCGGCCCCTACGTCTGGGGCAAGGCGGAGTCCGAGATTCTCGCCGCCGGTCTCGGGGCGGAGCTGAAGATCCCGGTACGCATCATCCGGCCCGGCCCGCTCGTCGACTGGGACGCCTACTCGCCGCCGGGCCGCCTCGGCCGCGAGATCGGCCCGCTGTTCGTCGCCTTCGGCCCGCGGCGCAAGCCGCTGAGCGTTTGCGACGTGACCACCGCGGCGCGCGTCGTGCGCCAGTATCTCGAGGACTTCGACCATGCCCCGCCATTGTTGAACATGGTCGAAGCGCCTCCCCCGACGCGCCTCGACCTGATGAACCGCTATCACCGGGATCGTCCGGACCTTACCGTGTTCTGGTTTCCCGCCTGGCTCCTGCGTGCCATCTCCGGTCCGCTGAAGCTCGTGCAACGCTATGCCATGGGTGCAAAGCAGCCGATGGACATCGCCGCCGCGTTTGCCAGCGAACGCTACCAGACCGGGCTGGCCGAGCAGGTGATTCAGCGGGCCTCGGCCGGTCGGCCTTCCGGCCGGCCGGCGCCTGTGCCAGAGCCCGTGGGATCCGGGCGGCTGTCATGAAGGAGACGCCGGTCTTCTTCCCAAACGGCAGCTACCAGCTGTTCGGGGTGCTGCATGAACCCGAGGCCGCCGGCCGGGCGCCGGCCTTCGTCTTCGTGCACCCGTTTGGGGAGGAGAAGCTCTGGGCCCACCGGGTGTTCGTCTCGTTCGCCCGCCGCCTCGCGGCCGAAGGCCACCCGGTGCTGCGCTTCGACTGCATGGGCAGCGGCGACAGCGACGGCGATTTCTCGCAGTCGTCCATCGCGACCGCGCTCGCCGACGTCGGCGCGGCGGTCGACTTCGTCCGCGCGAGGAGCGGGTCACGATCCGTCAGCCTGATCGGGCTCCGACTCGGCGCCACTACCGCCGCCGTCGCGGCCGAGCAGATCGCCGACATCCACCATCTGATCCTGTGGTCTCCGATTGTCGACGGCGGCCGCTACATGCAGGAGCTGCTGCGCATCAACCTGACGACGCAGATGGCGACGCACAAGGAGATCCGCCACGACCGGGAGGCCATGGTCGGCATCATGCGGCAGGGTGGGACGGTGAACGTCGACGGCTACGAGATGGCCTACCCGTTCTTCTCCGAAGCGTCGGCACTGCAAATTGGCGCCGGCGTGAAGTCGCACGCCGGGCCGTGCCTCATCGTGAGCATCGACAAGCGTCCAGTCGTCGCGCCAGCAGAACTGCAGGCCCTCGCCGCCACCTACGCCGCGGCGACCGTGAGTACCGTTCAGGAAGAGCCGTTCTGGAAGGAGATCGCCACCTTCTACGATCAGGCGCCGAGCCTCTTTGCGGCGACGGCGGACTGGCTGCGGCAGCACCCGTGAAGGTCTTCGTCACCGATGGCGCCAGCCGCGCCGCGCTGGCCGTCACCCGATCGCTGGGCCGGGCCGGTCATGAGGTGGTGGTCGGGGAGAAGTACGCGCCGGCGCTGGCGCAGGCGTCCCGTTACTGCCACCAGCCGATCGTCTATCCCGACCCGGCGGTCGCCGAGGACGCCTTCGTCAGCGCGATCGAGAGCATCGTCGTCCGCGAGCACGTCGACATCCTGCTGCCGGTCGGCGACGTCTGCATGTTCCTGCTGACCGCACACCGCGACCGCTTCGGCCGCTGCCGGATTCCGTTTCCAAGCCGGTCGGTCGTCGCCCGCGCCGCCGACAAGGTCGACGTCACGCAGGCGGCGATGCGGCTCGGCGTGCCGGTGCCGCGGAGCCTGGTCGTGGCGTCGGCGGATGTCATGCCGACCGCCGGCCTGGCGTTTCCACTCGTCGTCAAGCCGCGGCAATCGCGTACCCGGGCGCCGGGAGGCTGGGTCGGCAGCACGGTGAGCTTCGCGAACGATGCGGACGCCCTGCGCGCCGACCTCGCGGCGCGGCCGGCGCACGACTTCCCGCTGCTGCTGCAGGAGCGGATTGTCGGACCGGGCACCGGCGTGTTCGTGTGCATGCGCGACGGTCGGCCGATCGCCCTCTTCAGCCACCGCCGCCTGCGCGAGCGGCCGCCATGGGCCGGTGTCAGCGTGCTGTGCGAAAGCGTGGCACTCGACCCGGTGGCGTGCGACGCCGCGGTGCGCCTGCTCGCCGACATCGGCTGGCGCGACGGCGTGGCGATGGTCGAGTTCAAGCGGGACGATCGTGACGGCCTGCCCAAGCTGATGGAGATCAACGGCCGTTTCTGGGGGTCGCTGCAGCTGGCGATCGATGCCGGCGTCGACTTCCCGCGTCTCCTCGTCCAGGTGGCAGAAGGCGACGCGCCACCAGCGCCGGCGCCGTACTCGGTTGGCGTCCGCAGCCGCTGGCTGTGGGGCGACTTCGACTCGCTCATGCTGACGCTCATCGGCCGAGCCAGGGCGATGGGCATGCACGTCTCGCGCTGGCGGGCGCTGCGCGACTTCCTCGTGCTCTTCGGCCGCAACCTGTACTACGAGAACCCACGGTTCAGCGACCTGGGCCCGTGGTGGCTCGAGACGCGCGAGCGGGTCCTCCCCCGCGCGCGGCCGACGCCGGCAGCGGGGCAGAGCGTCCCGCGGCTGCCGGCCGCGATACCCGACGCGGACGTTGCCGCCGTGACGGCGACGCCGGCGCAGGCTCCGGCATCGCCGGCCATTGCAGCCGAGCGCCTGCACGTCACCCTCGCCAGCTCGTTCGAGGAACTGGACCTCGATGCCGCCGGCTGGAACGCCCTCCTGGCCCGGAACGACACGGACTCGGTGTTCCAGACCTACGAGTGGCTGTCGACCTGGTGCGACGTCTACCGGGAAGCGTTCGAGCCGATCCTGGTGACGGTCCGGTCCGGCGGCCGCGTCGTCGGCGTGCTGCCGCTGATGCGCGAGCGTTCGGCGGCGAACACCAGCCGCAGCATCCGGTTCCTGTCCGACACGCGGGCCGACTACTGCGACGTGATCGTCCCGGATCGCAAGGACGAGGTGATGGCGGCGGCGCTCGAGGTGCTCCTCGGCGGCGGCGAGTGCGACGTGCTGGAGCTGCGCGGCATTCCCGAGAACTCCCAGACGACCCGGGTGTTGTCGGAGGCCTGCGCCGACGTGGGCGCCTTCGTCCTGGTCCGCGACCAGGCGCCGTGCCCGACCCTGCTGGTGCAGGGGCATCTCGACAGCGCGACTGCGATCCTGCACAAACAGAGCCTCCGTCGCCGGGTGAACTACTTCAAGCGGACCGGGCGCCTGGTCTACCGCGATCTCAGTCTGGCGTCCGACATCGA
The DNA here is from genome assembly GCA_902825985.1 of uncultured Acidobacteriota bacterium. Classification (GTDB taxonomy): domain Bacteria; phylum Acidobacteriota; class Vicinamibacteria; order Vicinamibacterales; family CAVVIG01; genus VFZL01. Next base: position 31,018 of record CADEDC010000019.1, read on the forward strand.
CCCGTACCTCGACGTCTTTTTCGCCCAGCACATCTCGAGGCGCGCCCAGACCGACAGTCCGAGCCTGTTCCTCGATCCGAGCAACGTCCTGTTCTACCGCCGCCTCGTGCAGCGCCTGTCCGACACCGGCTGGAACCTCTTCACCGTCGTGGAGCACGATGATCAGCCGATCGCATTCCACTACGGCTTCGACTACCACGACTCGCTCGTCTGGTACAAGCCGGCGTTCGACGTGCACCGGGCGAAGCATTCACCCGGGCTGGTGCTGGTGTCGCACCTCATCGAGTACGCCATCCAGCACAACCGGCGCGAACTGGACTTCACGGTCGGCAACGAGACCTTCAAGCATCGCCTGACCAACTACAACCGCACCATCCGCACCGTGAACGTGTACCGCAAGTCGGTCGATTTCGCTGTCGAGTCGTGGCGGCGTACCGTGACGCAGACCGTCAAGCAGCTCAGCGAGATTGGATCATGAGCGCCCTGTTCTGGATCGCCGTGGCCGGCGTGCTGTACCCCTACCTGGGATATCCGCTCGCGTTGTTCGTGCTCGCGAAGGTCGGCCAACGCCGATCGCGGCCGGGACCGTCGGCGGTGCCTTCGGTATCGATGATCATTCCGGTGCACAACGAAGCCGCGCGTCTGGGCCGGAAGATTGCCAACACCGCCGAACTGCGTTATCCGTCCGGTCAGCTGCAGGTGCTGTTCGTCTCGGACGGCTCGACCGACGACAGCGCGTCGCTGCTGAGGCGGACGATGACGCCGGCGATGTCGCTGGTCGAACTGCCGGTGCGCGGCGGCAAGGCGGCGGCGCTCAACGCCGGCCTGGCGGCCGCCAGCAACGACGTCCTGGTGTTCACCGACGCGTCGATCGACCTCGAGCCCGAGGCGCTGCAGCGGCTGGTCGCCGGATTCGCCGATCCGCAGGTCGGCTGCATCTCCGGAGAGGACCGCATCGCGGGCAGCGGCGGCGAGGCGATCTACGGGCGCTACGAGCTGATGCTGCGGCGGCTCGAGAGCGACGTCCACTCGATTGCCGGGGCCAGCGGCTCGTTCTACGCCCAGCGCCGCTCGCTGTGCCGGCCGTTCGTCGAGGGCATGGCGCCGGACTTCCTGTCGGTCCTGCGCACTGTCGAGCAGGGGGCTCGCGCGATCAGCGAGCCGACGGCCGTCGGCGCGATGACCAGCGTCAAGGATCCGCGACGCGAGTTCGAACGCAAGGTGCGCACCCTCATCCGCGGGATGACGACGTTGTTCGGCTACCCGCGGTTGATGAATCCGGCGCACAGCGGCTGGTTCTCGTTCGTCCTGCTGTCGCACAAGATCATGCGGTGGCTGGCGCCGGTGTTCCTGCTCGCCGTGCTCCTGATCCCGCTGGCGCTGTGGCCGTCGCCCTTCTTCGTCGCGGCGTTCGTCATCCAGGTCGCCTTCTACCTGGTGGCCGTCGCCGCGTTCTACGAGTGGGGGAACGTCCACCGCACGCTGGCCGGCAAGGTGGCGTTGTACTTCTCGTCGGTCAACCTGGCGATCCTCGTCGCGTGGGTGCAGTTCGCGCGCGGCGTCCGTCAGGAGCTCTGGACCCCGTCGCAGCGCTGATTCCGTTTTTATGGCCGCCATGCCGAATACACACGATCCAGTCGCCGCGCCGCCGCGCCGGAGCCGCGGACGGCTGATGACGCTGTTCACCATCCTCGGCGTCAACGCCGGCATCTTCCTGCTGCTGCTGGTCCCGGTCGAACTGGTGTTCGGCACCTGGATCCGGCCGATGGGCCTGTCCGACATCCGCCGCTTCTCGGTCCCGGTCGGCGCCCGCTTCGACTTCGACACGGCGGGCCTCTACGACGGCCCGGGCGGGGCCACCACCCACTACACCCGCGACGAGTGGGGGCTGCGTGGCAGTCACACGACGCTGGCCGAGATCGACGTTGTCACGGTCGGCGGCAGCACCACCGAACAGCGGTATCTCGACGATACGAAGACCTGGCAGGCGGTCGCCCAGGACGCCCTGCGGCGGGCCGGCCGGCCGCTGGTGATCGCCAACGCCGGCGTCGACGGCCAGTCGACGGTGGGCCACCGCTTCGACTTCGACTTCTGGTTTCCGCTGCTCGGCGAGATGCGGCCGCGTGCCTTCGTGTTCTATGTCGGCGCCAACGACGTGCTGCGGCGCGACGATCGGGCGACGTTCGACGGCGCGCTCGATGCCCAGAACTGGCGCGTCCGTTCGGCCACCTTCCAGTTGCTGCGGACGGTCCGCAACAACCTGCGCGCCCGTGCGGTCGGCGTGTTCCACGGCAGGATGCGCGCGCTCACGGCGGACGACTACACCGACGAGGGACGGCTGACGCCGGCGCAGCGCGAGGCGATTTCGGCCCGCATGAACGACGGCTTCATCGAGAACGTCGAACGCCTGCGCCAGCATGCGGTCGCCCTGGGCGCGGCGCCGGTGTTCATGACCCAGACCGCCTATGCCTGGACCGGCGACTGGGCGGCGCCACCGCGCGGTCTGAAGGAGACCGTCGCCATCCACGGCGTCACCGCGAACTACGCCGACGTGTCGTTCCTGCATCGCGCGCTCAACCGCCGGCTGATGCAGTACTGCCAGGAGCGGCAGGTCGTCTGCTTCGATCTCGCGCACGACGTGTCGTTTGCGGTGCAGGACTTCTACGACTACCTCCACAATACGCCGGCTGGCGCGACGAAGATCGGGCAGTATCTCGCCGACCGGTTGATGACCGTCGACCTGCCGGGCCGGGAGCCGCGCTGAGCGCCGTGATGCGACCGATCAACGTCCTCGACCTTCGCGATACCGACGAGATTGGCGGCCCGGGCAAGACCATCCTCGAGACCGGCCGCGCCATCGACCGTGGTCGGTTTCGGCAGCATGTCGCCGTGTTCCTGAGGCGCGGCGAGGCGGCCGAGACGCCGTTCATCCGGGCCGCACGCGACTACGAACTGCCGGTCCATGTCATCCGTGGCTACAACCAGTACGATCCGCGGCTGGTGACCCGCACCGCCGCCCTCGTCCGCGACCTGCACATCGACATCGTGCACGCGCACGAGGTGAAGTCGGACGTCATTGCCTGTCTGGCACGCCACGTCCATCGTGTCCCCATCGTGACGACGCTGCACGGATGGATCGGCAACAGTCCCAAGCAGCGCGCCTTCATCGCCCTCGACAAGCAGGTGGCGCGGCGGTTCGACCTCGTCATTGCCGTGTCGCGGCCGATTCAGCAGCAGGCGCTGGACGCCGGGGTGCCGCCGGCGCAGGTGAAATTGCTGCACAATGCCATCGTGCTCGACCGCTATCGGCGCTCGCACCGGCCGGGTGGGCTCGAGGCGCTCGTCGGCGCCCCGGTGGCCGGGCCCGTGCTCGCCAGCATCGGACGCCTCAGCGCCGAGAAGGGCCATGCGGATCTCGTCGAGGCCCTGGGGCTGTTGAAGACCCGCGGCCTCCACGTGTCCGCGGTGCTCGCCGGCGACGGACCGATGAAGGACCAGCTCGCGGCGCGGATCCGCGAACTCGGGCTGTCGGATCGCGTGCATCTGCCCGGCTACGTCGCGCGGCCGCAGGACGTCCTGAACCACACGGATCTCATGGTCCTGCCGTCGCACACCGAGGGGCTGCCGAACGCCGCCCTGGAGGCGCTCGCGATGGATGTGCCTGTCCTCGCCACAGACGTCGGCGGCACGCCTGAGGTCATCATCGACGGCGATACCGGCCGGCTCGTGGCGGCACGGCAGCCGGAAGCCCTGGCCGCCGCCGTCGCGGACTTCCTGGCGCACCGCGACGCGTGGCGCGAGATGGCGGCACGCGGCCGCGCGCATGTCGAGCGGCACTTCGATTTCCAGGCGCGCACCCGGGCGCTGGAGCAGATGTACACGGAACTGGTGAGGCCGGTGTCCGCATGACCTATGTGCTCTTGCTCATGTTCTTCTTCACCGAGTACGTCCGGCCGTCGAGCTACTGGCCGGTGCTGCTCGTGCTCCACCTCAACTCCATCGTTCCCCTGAGCGCATTTGCCGGCTCGGTGCTGAGTGCCGGACCGACGACGATCCAGCGCCTGGTCGGGGAGACGAACACCCGCATCATCTTCGGCCTGATGTGCCTGGTGTGGGTGGGCTTCGTCACCTCGGACGTCCAGCAGTACGTCGTGGAAGCGCAGACGACGCTGCTCGGCTTCGTGTTGATCTACTGGGTGCTGGCCACCGAAGTCACCACCGTCAACCGGATCAAAGGCGTCATCATGACGCTGATCGTCGTGCACGTCGTCGTCGCCGGCCTCAACCCGGTGCTCTTCACCGACCCGCAGAACCGCCACTACATCTCGTCGGGCGCCTTCCTGGGCGATGGCAACGATTTCGCGCTGTCGCTCGACGTCATCATCCCGCTGTGCCTGTTCCTGCTGCTCGACGCCAGGAAGGTCATTTTCAGGTTCGCGTGGATCGGAGCGCTGCTCGTGCTGGTCGCGGGAGTGGTGGCGACGCAGTCGCGCGGCGGCACGATTGGGCTGGGGGCCGCCGCCTTCTACTATTGGCTGAAGAGCAACCGCAAGTTCCAGACCGCCGGGCTGGCGTCCGTCGTCATCGTCCTGATCCTCGCCCTGGCGCCCGGCGCCTACTTCGATCGCATGAGTTCGATCGGCGATACGCAGGAAGGGTCGGCGCAGGGGCGGATCACCGCCTGGAACGCCGCCTTCCGCATGGCGGTCGACCGGCCGCTGACCGGCGTCGGACCAGCCCACTTCGGCGTGAAGTTCGGCACCGAGTACCGACCGGCCGACTACGTCGGCAGCGGCATGACCGCCCATTCGATCTATTTCCTGGCGCTGGGCGAGCTCGGATTCCCCGGGTTGATCCTGGTCATCTCGCTCATCGTCCACAACCTCGTCGCCAACCGGCGGGCCGAACTCCTGGTGCGGGCCCGGCCGTCGCCGACCCGCGACAGCGATCTGCAGCTGCTGGCGGCCGGCAGCGCCGCCATGATCGCGCTGGCGACGGCGGGTGCGTTCTTGAGCGCCCTCTACTATCCGCACCTGTACGTGCTGTCGGGTGTGCTCATCGCGATTCGTCGGGTGACGCTCGAGCATTCCCAGGCGGCGACCGAGGCGGTGTCGCCGCCGGCGCCGTCGCAGCAGATGACGCTGCACTGGTCGCTGCGGCGTCCGCAGCCGACCTGGCAGAACCGCGTGATGGGGAGGGAACGGTGACGGTGCTGTTCCTGTCGCAGATCGTGCCGTACCCGCCGCATGGCGGCGTGCTGCAGCGCGGCTTCAACCTGATTCGAGAGCTCGGCCGGCATGCCGAGGTGCATCTGCTCGCGTTCGTCCATCCGGACGTCCTGCCGACGCCGCAGACCCTCGACGAGAGCCGCCAGGTGCTGCAGCAGTTCTGCCGCACCGTCGAATACTTCCCGTTGTGGCCGAAGGCCAACGCCATCAGCAAGGTGGCGGCGCTGGGCGCCGGTCTGTTCAGCCAGGACCCGTTCAGCGTCGTCGCCCACCGGTCCGGCGCCTTCAAGCGGCGGGTCGGCGAGATCATCCGGGAACGGCGCGTCGACGTGCTGCACGTCGATACGGTGGCGCTCAGCCAGTTCGTGCCGCCGGGGCTGACGATTCCGGCGGTGCTCACGCACCACAACATCGAGTCGCTGCTGATGGAGCGGCGGGCCCAGGTCGAGACGCGGATGCTGGCGCGCTGGTACCTGCAGCGCGAGGTGCAGAAGCTGCGTCGCTACGAGGCCGATCGCAGCCGGACCTTCGACATCAACATCACCATGTCGGTGCCGGATGAAGCGATTCTCAAGCAGCTGGTCGCCGGCGTCCGCACCGCTGTCGTCCCCAACGGCGTCGACGTCGACTACTTCGCGCCCGACGAGACGCCGGAGACTCCGTCGCTCATCTACACCGGCGGCATGAACATGTTCGCCAACCGCGACGCCGTACTCTACTTCCTCGAGCATGTCTGGCCGCGGATCACCGCGGCGGCCCCCGACGTGCGGTTCCTGGCGGTCGGGCAGGATCCGCCGAAGGAGCTGCAGGCGATCGCGGCGCGCGACCGGCGCGTGACCGTCACCGGCTACGTCACCGACATCCGGCCGCTCGTGCGCCAGGCGGCCGTCTATGTCGTGCCGCTGCGGGTCGGCGGCGGCACCCGGCTCAAGGTGCTCGATGCCATGGCCTCGGGCAAGGCGCTGGTGTCGACGACGATCGGGTGTGAGGGCATCGACGTCACGCCGGGGACGCATCTGCTCGTCGCCGATACGCCCGAGCAGTTCGCCCGGGCGACGGTCGACCTGCTGGGCGCCCCCGAGACGCGCCGCCGCCTCGGCGATGCCGCCCGCGCCCGCGTCGTCGAACGGTACTCGTGGAGCGTCGTCGGTCAGCAGCTGCTGCGCGCCTACGAGCGGGCCGCCGATCGCGTCGGGAGGGTGGCATGAACAAGCACGCGGCAACGGTGTACCGCCTCGCGCCGGTCTGGGGGCAGAATCTGATGCTGACCGGCTTCAGCACGCTGCTCGATCGCGAGCGCTACGGCGGGCGGTTCGCCGAGTTCCAGTCGTTCCTGGCCGGCAGCGAGCACTGGACCCGGGCGGAAATGGACGCCTACCAGGACGAACGGCTCCGCGTCGTCATCCAGCATGCCTACGAGCAGGTGCCGTTCTATCGGAAGCGGTTCGATGAGCGCCGGTTGACGCCGGCCGACATCCGCGGCCGCCAGGATCTGCCGAAGCTTCCGCTGCTGACGCGCGACGATATCCGGCGCAACTTCGACGATCTGCGATCGCGGACGATCGCACCGCGGGCGCTGAAGACCGGACACACCAGCGGCACCACGGGCACACCGCTCACCGTCGGCTACGACCGCGACACCATCTGGATGACCTATGCGGTGTTCGACCGGCACTATCGCTGGGCCGGCTGCCGGCTGGCGAGCCAGGGAGGCGATCGCATCGCGGTGGCGCGCGGCAATGTCATCGTCCCGCTCGACCAGAAGCGGCCGCCGTTCTGGCGCCGCAACCGCCGGCACCATCAGCTGCTGCTGTCGTCGTTCCACCTGTCCAAGGACAACCTGCCGGCCTACTTCGACGCCCTCGCCGATTTCCAGCCGGCGGTCATCGATGGCTATCCGTCGACGCTCTACCTGCTCGGCCGCTACCTGAAGAGCCGCGGCCAGCGGTTCCCGGTGCGCGCCGCCGTCACGTCGTCGGAGACGCTGTACGACTGGCAGCGCGAGACCATCGAAGAGGCGTTCGCCTGCCGCGTGTTCGACTACTACGCGCTGGCCGAGCGGGCGGTCTTCTCCGGTGAATGCGACCGGCACGAAGGCCACCATCTGGCGGAGGAATACGGCATCAGCGAGGTGGTGGACGGGGAGGGCGCGCTCGTCGCATCGGGCACCGTCGGCAGGCTGGTGGGGACCAGCCTGCACAACCTCGCCATGCCGCTCATCCGCTACGTCACCAACGACATGACGGCACTGCGACCCGGCAGCTGCAGCTGCGGACGGCCGTTGCCGCTGATGGAGGACGTGACGACCAAGGCAGAGGACGTCCTCACGCTGCCTGACGGCCGTCTGATTTCACCGTCGGTGCTGACGCATCCGTTCAAGCCGCTCGATTCGATCGAGGGGTCGCAGATCGTGCAGCTGACGCCCGATCGGGTGACCGTCCGGCTGGTGCCGGGACCGGGCTACACGGAGGCCCTCACGCAGCATCTGCGGGCCGAACTCGGCGCCCGGCTCGGTGACGGCGTCCACGTCGACGTCGAGATGGTCGACAAGCTCGAGATGTCCGCGAACGGCAAGTTCAAATGGGTCATCTCGAAGGTCCCGCTCGGTCTGTAGTCCGTCATGACGCTGACTGTTGTCACCAATCTCCACGCCCTCGAGCGGGTCGACCCACCCGGCGTGACGCTGACGGTCATCCGCCACCAGGGCGGCACGTTCGCCGGACGGCTGCGCGCCATGTGGGCCCATCGGGACGCCGACTACGCGGTCATCAACTGCTCGCCGAACGACCTTTTTCATTACTGCCTGTTCAAGGTGCTGGCGCCGTTCAGCCGGATCAGGATCGTTTCGCTCGACACGGTGCTGCCGATTCCGCGTGCCGACACCTGGCGGCAGCGGCTGGCGCTGTTCCTCAAACGGCGGCTTTTTCGCCGGGTGCACCTGTTCGTCGAGTATTTCCGCGACACCGCCGGCTACGAGCGCTACTACGGCATTCCCGGGGCGAAATTCCGCTACGTGCCGTTCAAGATCAACCGCTACGAGCGCGTGCTGCAGACGCCGACGTCCGACGAGGGGTACATCTTCTGCGGCGGCAATACCCGCCGTGACTTCCAGACGCTGCTGAAGGCGGTCGACGGGCTGCCATACCCGGTGAGAATCGTCACCATGGGGGAGGCGGTGATTCAGGGGCATGGGTCGTCGCTCGACGAGCGCACGCTGCCCACGAACGTCCAGGTGGTGCGCCACGACGGCAGCGACAGCTTTCTCGACTTCATCGCCCGGGCGCGGCTGGTCGCCCTGCCGATCAAGCGCGGCAACATCTCGGCCTCCGGCATCGGCGTCTATCTCGCGTCGATGGCCCTCGGCAAGTGCGTCGTCATCTCCGAAGGGCCGGCGGTGAACCGGGTGGTGCCGGACGGGGCGGCACTAATCGTGCCACCGGAAGATCCCGCCGCCCTGCGGGCCGCACTCGTTCGGGCCTATTCGGATGACGCATATAGGGGCATTGTCGCGGCCGCTGGCAGGACATATGCTCTCAGCCTCGGCGGTGAAGACCGTTTGTGCGAGTCGGTGATGAACGTGCTGCTCACTGACCGCAACGCCGAGGCGAACCGTTGATCTCGTCACGAGTTCGCGCTCTGTCCGGTCCCGGTGACATCGCAGCCCCCGTAACGTCGAGAAAATCGACAGCGTTGTTCCATGACCGACTATCGTCCGGACCTCGACGGCCTGCGCGCCATCGCGGTCGCGTCAGTCTTGCTGTATCACGCGGCTGAACCGCTGGTGCCCGGCGGGTTCGTCGGTGTCGACATCTTCTTCGTGATTTCCGGCTATCTGATCACGAAGCTGATCGCCACGGACGTCGAACGCCGGCAGTTCTCGTTGGCGTCCTTCTACGTCCGGCGCACCAAGCGGATCCTACCGGCGCTCTTCCTCGTCCTGTTCACCACGCTGGCCCTGTCGCTGTGGTTGTTGACGCCGAGCGAGCTGGCGCAGTACGGCCGGACCATGGCGGCGACGGCAGGATTCTCGTCCAACATCCTGTTCTGGCAGGATACCGGGTACTTCGACACCGCGGCCGAGCGCAAACCGCTGCTCCACATGTGGTCGCTCGCCGTGGAAGAGCAGTTCTATCTGCTCTGGCCGGTCGCGCTGCTCGTCCTCGCGCGGACCCGCTGGAGGAACGCCCTCGTCGTCATCGCCATGACCGTGTCGTTCGTCACGGCGTGTTACGTGGTGATGCACCACCAGCCGACCGCGTTCTTCCTCCTGCCGACCCGTGCGTGGGAACTGTTGACCGGCGCCCTGCTCGCCCTCGGCTTGGTGCCGCAGCAGAAGGACGGGCGCTACCGCACCTGGTGCGCCACAGCCGGCCTGGGCCTCATCCTCGTCGCCGTGCTCGGACTGAATCGCGACGTGCCCTTTCCGGGGGTGACCGCCCTCGTGCCGTGTCTCGGCGCGGTCCTGCTGATCGCCAGCGGTGAAGGGGCGGGCAATCCGGTGTCCCGTCGCCTGCTGGGTGCTCCGCCGTTGGTGTTCATCGGCCTCATCTCATACTCGCTCTACCTGTGGCACTGGCCGCTGCTGACGCTCGCGCGTGTGACTCAGCACGGAACACTGCCGCCGGTGCCGACCGGCGCCGTGATGCTGCTGTCGGTGGTGCTGGCCTACCTGACCTGGCGGTTCGTCGAAGGACCGCTGAGGGCGAAGGCGGTAACGCCTCCGGCGATGCCGGTTCTGGCCCGCTACGCCGTCCTGATCGTGGCGACCGCCGCGGTCGGTGTATCCCTGCATCGCTCCGCCGGCTTGATGGCCTGGGCCAGCGACGACGTCAAGTTCGTCGAGCAGGCACGGCACGATATCAATCCGAAGTCGAGGCCGTGCCTGCGATGGCAGTCGGAAACCGGCCCGCTGCCGCAGGAGCCATGTCTGTCGGATGGCGACGTGTTCCCGGACCGGCTGGTGATCTGGGGCGACTCGCACGCGGATGCCGTCGCCCCGGGGCTGGTGCTGAACGCACGCGAGCACCACCTGGCCAGCCACCAGCTGACGATGGCCGGTTGTCCGCCGCTGATCGGCGTCGACGTGGCGGGAGACGACGGCGACTACGCGCCCTGTTCGGCGTTCAATGCCCAGGTCTTCGACTACATCCGCGCCCACCCGGCGGTGCATGTCGTCGCGCTGGTCGCCCGCTGGCCGCTCTACACCGAGAACCGCCGCTTCGGCCGCGACGATCCCGGCCCGATCAACTTCCTCACCGACGCGCAGGATCGCGCGCACGACAACGCGGCGTCGCGCCGGGTGTTCCTGCGCGCCATCGACAGGACAGTCAGCAGCCTGCGGTCGGCCGGCAAGCGGGTCATCATCATCGGGTCGATTCCGCCGCATGGCGTCAATGTGCCGGACTGTCTGGCACGGAACTACATGCCATTGTCCGAGGATCACCCCTGCCGCGCCATCGCGACGGAAGTGCTGCCGCACCTGGAGTGGACCGACTCCCGGATCGCCGAGCGATTCAGCGGTGCCGATGACGTGTGCACGGCCATGCCGAAAGAGGTGCTGTGTCGTGAACACGGATGCCTCGCGGTCGCCGAAGGCGAGGTGCTGTATGCCAACGACGATCATGTGAGCCTGCCCGGTGCCCTGTTCCTCGGGCGGTGGCTGAACGTGGACGCCTGTCTGCGCCCGCCGGCCCGCTGGTCCTTACGGTCGGACGAGACCCCTCCGTAGCGACCGGTCAGGCCACAGCGACGTGATGTGCTCGCCGACGGCGTCGGCGACGGCCCGATGCCCGCGCGCGTTCCAGTGCAGGCCGTCAGCGAACAGCGGCTCTTCTCCCGCCGCTCGTGCCCGGGTGAAGTGCGGTGTCACGTTCAGCGCGCTGACCTCCGCCAGGTTCCCGAGTGCCGCGTCGAGTTCGGGCACTGCGTGTACGACCAGCAGCGTCGCGCCGGCCTCCGCCGCCAAACGGCCGGCCGCGCGCACCAGCTCCCTGAATAAACCGGTCACATTGTCCCCGTCGCCGCTGTCGTGCATCTCGGCTGTCCCGGCCGCCGCGTCCGGCTGGAGACGGCCGTGCAGCCAGGCACAGGCATAGCAGGACGCCAGCAACAGCTCTTCCACGGACGGTCGAGTGGGCCGGGTGTGGAGCCGGAGCGCCCCGGTACTGCTGAGGCTGAACCGCGGCTTCGTCCGTCCACCGATCCGGCGTCGGCGGATGTCGGCGAGGTCATTCGGCGTGACCTGCAACAGGACAACGTCGGGGGAGTGGGTCAGGCCGTCGCGCCGCAGGCGGAGGAATTCCTGATCCGTCCCGTAGCCGCTGACCGACAGATTCACGACCTCGACGTGGGGGTCGGCGGCGGCCAGCAGCGCCGAGAAATGGCGATCGTCGGCAACGCCCCAGCCGAAGCCGTTGGAGTCGCCGACGACGACCAGCCGCCGCACGCCGGCTGCCGCCACGGTCGGATAGTCCGGGCTTCGGTAGCCGGCGCGGTTCAAGTGATAGGTCACGTCGAAGCCGAGTGCCGCGACCCGATGGCGGCCGACGGCGCCGGGGCTGAACGACCAGCCGAGCAGGTCGTCGTGTCGGATGAGACAGGCGGGGTGGCATCTGCCGCTCAGGCGTGTGATGGCACGCACGCCGCCCTCGACAGCCGTCAGCGCCGCGCCGACCAGGAGCAGAAGAGCGATCCAGCGTGCAGTCCGCATCGTCGAGCGACAGCATAGCGCGCGGGGTCGTCCGCCACGTCGCGGAACCCGTGCACCAGCGGGCAAAGACGCGGACGCGCCTCTGCCACGAGGCTGCGACCGGGGCCCAGCTCTGGTGTACACTCGTTTGAGTCAGGTCACTCATTCAGGCCACCGACAGCGGTCCGGTCGAGCCCTTCATCCGTGTTCATACCCAGACGAAGCAATCGCCGAGGTCCCGGGTCCGGCCGCGACCGGTGGTCGCCCGAGCCAGTGATCCTGACGAGGACGTGAGATGCGAATACTGATCACGGGCGGCGCCGGTTTCATCGGATCGCATACGGCCGACGCGTTGCTCGCGCGCGGCCACGAGGTGCGGATTCTCGACAACCTGCAGCTGCCGGTGCACCTGAAAGGCAAACCCTCGTATCTTCCGCCGGCGGCGGAGTTCATCTACGGCGACGTCCGCGATGCGCGGACGCTGGAGTACGCGCTGCACGGCGTCGACGCGGTGTATCATCTCGCGGCCTACCAGGACTACCTGCCCGACTTCAGCACCTACTTCGAGGTCAACAGCGTCAGCACGGCCCGCCTCTACGAGATCATCGTGCAGCGCAAGCTGCCGGTGCAGCGGGTCATCGTCGCTTCGTCACAGGCGGTGCTCGGCGAGGGGCTCTACGAGTGTCCGACGCACGGCCGGACGATCCCCGACATCCGCATCCAATCCCAGCTCGAACGCGGCGAGTGGGAGCACCGGTGCGCCGCCTGCGGGACCACGCTGACGCCACTGCCGACTCCCGAGACCGCGATCAATCCGCAGAACCAGTACGCGCTCAGCAAGCACTCCGAGGAATCGATTGCCGTCCATCTGGGCCGGCGCTACGGAATCCCCTCGGTGGCGATGCGCTACTCAATCGTGCAGGGGCCGCGGCAGTCGTTCTACAACGCCTACTCGGGCGCCATGCGCATCTTCGCGTTGCACCTCTACTTCAAGCGTCCGCCGATGATCTACGAGGACGGCAGGCAGCTGCGCGACTACGTGAACATCCAGGACGTGGTGGCGGCGAACCTGCTGGTGCTCGAGGATCCGCGGGCCGCCTTCCAGGTCTTCAATGTCGGCGGCGGCCGCGCCCTCACGGTCCGGGAGTTCTACGACGCGCTCCAGGACGAGACCGGCCGTGACATCGTCCCGATTCTGGGCGGGAACTACCGTTACGGCGACACGCGACACATCATGTCGGACGTGAGCAAGCTCACCGGCCTCGGCTGGGCTCCCCGCTACACCGTGCGCGACAGCATCCGGGCCTACTGGGACTACCTGAACCAGCAGCAGGACGTCGACGACATCCTCGAACACGCCCAGCGCACGATGCGCAATCTCGACGTCGTCCGTACCGTCGGCGGGGAGACGCGCGAGTGAAGGCGTTCCTGCTGGCAGCGGGGCTCGGCACCCGGCTCCGGCCGTTGACCGACGTCACGCCGAAGTGCCTGGTGCCGGTGGCCGGCCGTCCGATGCTGGCCTACTGGATGGCCCTGCTGGCGCGCCACGGCTTCACCGACGTCCTGGTCAACGTGCACCACCTGGCCGGCCAGGTGCGCGATTTCGTCGCCCAGGTCGAGGGTCCGGTCCGCGTAACGTTGTTCGAGGAGCCGACACTTCTCGGAAGTGCAGGCACCGTCCGCGCCAACCGTGGGTGGGTGGCCGACGGCCAACCGTTTCTCGTGGCATACGCCGATAACCTCACCAATGTGGACCTCGGTGCGCTGATGGTCCAGCACGAGCGGCATCGCCCGCTGCTGACCATGGGGCTGTTCCATGCCGACGAACCGCAGCGCTGCGGGATTGCCGAGCTCGACGATGACGGACGGATTCTCGGCTTCGAGGAGAAGCCGGCCAGGCCGCGGTCGAACCTGGCCAATGCCGGCTTCTACGTCAGCGACCGGCGCCTGATCGACCGGATTCCCGATCGCGTGCCGGCCGACTTCGGCCTCGACGTGTTGCCGCACCTCGTCGGCGAGATGCGCGGCGTGATCGTGGACGGCGACATTATCGATGTCGGGACGCCCGAGAGTTACGAACGCGCGCAGCGCGAGGTGGCCAGGCTGGGCCTCCAGGACATGGTGGCCGGCCGGCAAGGAGACCGTCGGTGATAATCACGCAAACGCCGCTGCGGGTGAGCCTGGCCGGGGGCGGCACGGACCTGCGGGAGTTCTACGACGTCGAGGACGGCCGCACCATCAGCCTCGCCATCGACAAGTACGTCTTCGTCATCGTCAGCGAGCGCTTCGACTCGCGCGTCTACGTCAACTACACCAAGAAGGAGATCGTCGACCGCGTCGACGACATCCAGCACGAACTGGTGCGGGAAGCGATGAAGGTGACCGGCGTCTCCCAGGGCGTCGAGGTGACGATGCTCGCGGATATCCCGTCGGAGGGATCCGGCCTGGGCTCGTCGAGCAGTCTGACCGTCGGCCTGCTCAACGCCTTCCACATGTGCCAGGGGCGGCAGGTGACGGCCGAGCAGCTCGCGCAGGAAGCCTGCCGCATCGAGATCGACATCTGCGGCAAGCCGATCGGCAAGCAGGACCAGTACATCGCCGCCTACGGCGGCGTGCACGAGTTCACCTACCGCGCCGACGACACCGTCGGGTCGCGGCGCATCGCGATGACATCGGCGGACATGCGGCGCCTCGGCGACGAGCTGATGCTGTTCTTCACCGACATCACGCGCAGCTCGTCCGCCATCCTCACCAGCCAGAAATCGAACACGGTCACCAACATCGAGTACCTGCGCCAGATCAAGAACTGCGTGCCGCAGGTCATCAACGCCGTCGAATCCGGCCGCATGGACCTCATCGGCGACGTGCTGCACCACAGCTGGATGCTGAAGAAGAAGCTGGCCAGCAACATCAGCAACCAGAAGATCGACGAGATGTACGAGATGGCGCTCAGCGCCGGCGCCACCGGCGGCAAGATCGCCGGGGCGGGCGGCGGCGGCTTCCTGCTCCTCTACGTGCCTCGCCAGCGCCAGGACGCGGTGCGCAATGCGCTCCGCGGGTTCCGCGAGTTCCCGTGGCTGCTGGAGCAGGACGGCAGCAAGACCATCTTCAACCTGAGACGCTATTCCGTGCGGTGAGAGCCATGCTGGATTTCTATCTGCGCAGCTACATCGAAGACCTCCGCTGGACCCTCGGCGAGTTCGACGCCGGCGTCCTCCAGCGCATCATCACGGCGCTCGAGCGGGCGCGCTCGGACGGCCGCCAGGTGCTGCTCATCGGCAACGGCGGCAGCGCCGCCACGGCGTCGCACATGGCGTGCGACATGGGGAAGGGCACCGCCGACCTGAAGGACCCGGCGTTCGCGCGCCTGCGGGTGGTCAGCCTCGCCGACAACAACGCGCTGATGACCGCCATCGGCAACGACATCTCGTTCGACGACGTGTTCGTCGAGCAGCTGAAAATCGTCATGCGCGACGGCGACGTGGTCATCGCGATCTCGGCGTCGGGCAACTCGCCGAACCTGGTCAAGGGGGTGGAGTACGCGAAATCACGCGGCGCCGAGACGATCGGGCTGCTCGGCTTCGGCGGCGGCCGCCTCGCGCGCATGGTCGACCATCCGCTCGTCGTGTCGAGCCGCAACTATGGCATCTCGGAAGACATCCACCTCGTGGTCATGCACATCTTCACGCAGTACCTGCGGCGCGTCTTCGCCGGGCCGGCCCGGCCGGTGGCGTTCGTGGACCGCGATGGCGTGATCAACCGGCGGCCGGCGCCGCACACCTACGTGCAGGGCTGGGAGCAATTCACCTTTCTCGACCACGCCCGCCCGCTGCTGCGCGGGCTGCGGGCCGGCGGCTACGACATCGTCGTCATCACGAACCAGCAGGGCGTCGGCAAGGGGCTCCTGTCGCTGGCGACGCTGGCCGGCATCCACTCCGAGATGACGCGGAGCCTGGCGGCCGACGGTATTCCGATCGCCGGCGTCTTCGCCTGCCCGCACCTCGAGCAGGACGGCTGCTTCTGCCGCAAGCCGAGGCCCGGCCTCATCCACCGGGCGGTGAACGAATTGAACTTCATGATCGACCTGCCGCGGTCGGTTCTCATCGGTGACTCCGACAGCGACATCGAGGCCGGAAAAGCAGTCGGGCTCAGGACGCTGCGCATCCAGGATCCGGACGCGGCGCCGACCGGCGGGGCGCTCGACGTGGCGCAGATCCTCGCCGCGCTCGCGTAGGCGGATGCTGTCCAGGCTCGCCGTGCTGATCGTGCAGACCGGGGTCATCGGTCTGATCACGATGGGACTGCTCGAACTGCTCGTCGTCGGGTCGTTGATGGCCCCGCAGCTGTCGCTGCTGCCGCGGCCGCTGCTGCAGTATCTCTACATCAACGTCGATCGCCGCACCATCCAGGTGATGCCGGAGTGCGCCCGCTACGATTCCGGCGTCACCTACACGTTGCGCCCGGGGCGCTGCACCTTCGCCAACCGCGAGTTCAGCACCGGCTACGACATCAACACCATGGGGCTTCGCGACGACGAAGCGTCGCTGCACGAACCGGACACCGTGGTGCTCGGCGACTCGCTCGCGATGGGATGGGGCGTCGAGGCCGACGAGGCGTTTCCGAGCCGCTTCGAGCGGTCCACCGGATCGCGGACGCTCAACGCCGGCGTGTCATCCTACGGCACCGTCCGCGAACTGCGGATGTTCGCCCGTGTCGACCGGTCGCGTGTCACCCGGGTGGTCATCGCCTACATGGACAACGACTTCGTCGAGAACGAGCAGTTCGCGTCGACCGGCGCCCTGCGCATCCTGTCCGAGTCGGACTACCAGCGGACGGTCCGGGACCAGGCGGCGGCGCAACGCTACTTTCCCGGCAAGTACGCGCTGAACCTGCTGGCCCAGCTGCGCGCCATCGTGCGGCCGCGCGGCGCCGCGGCGGCGCCGCCGAGCGGCGAACGACAGGCCGACGTGTTCCTGAAGGTTCTGGACGGCGCGCCGGTGCCGCTCGACGGCTATCGCATCGCCGTCACGTCGTTCGATGCCGGCTTCATCGCGGCCTTGCGGGCGCAGGCGCCGAAGGCCGCGACGCCGGCCGCCCGGGCGCTGCAGGTGGTCGACCTGTCGGCGGTGCCGCACCGCGACGGCGCCTTCTACGTGCTGGACGACCACCCGACCGCCGCCGGACACGACGCCATTGCGGCGGCGCTCGTGCAGTGGGCGAGGACGGGAGGCTAGCGATGGCGGTGAAGTTCTCGGTCGTCGTGCCGGCCTATAACGCTGCCGGAACCGTCGCGACCACGCTGCAGTCGCTGTTGTCCCAGACCGTTCCGCCCTTCGAGATCGTCGTCGTCGACGACGGGTCGAAGGACCGCACGCGGGAGGCGCTTCAGCCGTTCGCGGATCGGGTCACGCTGATCTTCCAGGAGAACAGCGGCGTCTCGGCGACGCGCAACCGCGCCGTGGCCGAGACGACCGGCGACTGGATCGTGTTCTGCGACGCCGATGACGTGTGGCATCCGGACAAACTGCGCATCGTCAGCGCCGTGATCGAGGCGTCGCCCGGCAACGATCTCGTCTTCCATGACTTCTGGACGGTCGTCGACGACCGGATGGTCGAGCCGCAGGCCACCCATTCGCCGAATACGACGTTTCCCATCTTTCGCGAGGAGCAGGTCACGCTGCGGGACATCCTGCCCGAGCACCGCGTGGTCGAGACCGGCGCGCGCGAGTTTCCAGCGGTCCAGACCTACGCCGGCCACGCCTTCCGCTGGATGATGCTCGGCAGCTTCCTGATGCCGTCGACCGTCGCGATCCGCCGCAGCACCTTCGTCAGCGTCGGCGGCTTCGATCCGCAGTTCCGCTATGCGGAAGACACCGAGTTCTTCCTGCGGCTGTCGAAGGCCACTTCCTACCTCTGGATCGACTGCTCGTTGACCGGCTATCGCCAGGCGGCCGGCTCGCTGCTCACCGGCAACATGTATCCGACGTTGCGCAACGCCGTCCGCGCCGTCGTGAAGCACTGCCTCGACGACCCGAAGGTGATGGCGGCGGACCCGCAGTGGGTGAGCCGCGCCGTCGCCAGGCGGTTCTCGCGGTTCGCCTACTATTGCCTCAGCGAGCTGCGAATGGCCGACGCCCGCGAGTACGCCTGGGCGGCGCTGCGCCTCAACTGGCGGGACCGTCGGGCCTGGCTGGTCGCACTGGCCGCACTGCTCCCGGCGCCGGCGTTGCGCGCCGTCCGCGCCCTGAAGGGCCGCCGCTGACGCCGCGGCGCCTCAGGCAGCTGGCATAGCGCGGCGAACACCGGGCGACCGCCGGCGGGAGCCGCCTGCCGATCACTTTGCCGCTGGCGCGTACGGTGCCGCTGCCGCGACGCTGGCGTCAGTCGCGAAGTGGGTCGCCAGCCACGCCGCCGAGACGCGCAGCATCTCGTCCTGCCAGGGTCCGAACGACAGGACGTGATTGGCCTGCTCGATGGTGTGGACCTGGTAGACCGCCGGCAGGCTCGAGAGCCGTGACTGATGGCGCTTGATGAACTTCTCGTCGAACTCCCACCCCAGACGGTCCGAGCCGCCGAAGATCAGTAGCATCGGCCGGCGCGACTGCAGCATCTGGAAGAACGCCGGCGGGAAGAGCGGGCTCGCGTTGTCGTCCTCGGGCACGGCGCTCGGCGTGGCTGGCGGTGCCGGCGGCGCGCCGAAGAGCGACCGGCGCACCGAGTGCCAGAGGAGACGGTAGTCCGTCCTCAACGTCAGGAACCGCAGCCAGGCATCCGGTCTGAGGACCTTCTGCAGGTAGCTGCGGCCCACGGCCTCGAGCTGCCCCGACGTCATGTAACGCACCGGATCGGCCGACTTGCTGGCCAGCAACGGCGTGATGCCGAGCGCCAGCAGGCCGACGACCCGGGCATCCCGCGAGCCGGTCAGCAGGCCGGTGATCGCGCCGCCGCACAGCCCGGACACCAGGAAGCGGTCGTATCCGTGACGCTGCTGCATCCAGTCCATGGCATCGACCGTGTCGCCGACGAAGCGGCCGACCTCGATGTTGCCGTAGACGTCCCGCAGCTGGGTTTCTGGAAGCGCGCCTTCCGAATCCCCGAGCCCGAAGCAGTCGAAGCGCAGGACGGGGATGCCCAACTGCACGAAGAGATCGGCCATGCGCAGGTACAGCCGTTCCGGCCCGACTCGCATCTTGATTCCCGGCGACAGCAGGAGCACCGCCAGATTGCCGCGGCGATGCTGCGGTTCGTGGAGGACGCCGAACAGCGTCAGGCCGTCGCGGTTCTTGAAGGTGACCGGGATGCGGCTGTGCCTGGCGCCGGCCGGTGATGGGGGTGCGCTCATGATTCGTGGGGCGGCAGCAGTTCACGCCGGTCGTCGGTGTCGATCAACTCGAGGTTCAGCCCGAGCCCGGCGTAGAGGAACGCGATGAGGTGATCGTCGAACGCTTCACCCGGTTGCGGCGGCGCCAGGAGGCGGGCCCCCCGTCCGACCAGATCGTCGCAGGCATCGGCCACCGAGTCGACCTTGAAACAGATGTGGTGCAGCCCCTCGCCGCGCTTCAGGAACTCGCGCAGCGGTGACTGCTCGTCCGATGGTGCGATCAGCTTCAGATCGGGAGAGCCCGGCCGGCTCAGGAACAGCACGACGACCTTCTGCCGCGTGTTGGTGACCTTGGCGGTCCTCGGCGTGTAACCGAGCAGCGCCTGCAGCCGGGCGGCCGCGGCGTCCACCGACCGCACGGCGATGGCGATGTGATCGAATGTCATGCTCAGCGGCCGGTGTCGACGGCGGGACCGATGGTCTCGCTGCCGGTGATATAGGCCCCCGCCGGAACCGTGGTGCCGTCCGGGCCGCCGACGCCGTGCAAGGCCCGTCCGACCGCGCGCGCCGGTGAATCCGGCTTGAGCCGATAGTCGGTCGGCCCGCGAAAGCCGGGGTCGGCCGTGATGCTGTTGGCGTCCTGCTTCAGTCGCCGCCATTCGCCGAAACCGCGGGAGGCGCCGCCGAGATCGCCGAAGCTCTTGACGCCATGGTAGACGTTGCGGTCGAAGTCGTTGCGGTCCTTGGTGTTGTTGAGGGCGACGTCGGTCGTGTCCTGCCTGACCGCATGCCCGCCGCCCGAGACGATGTTGTTCCAGAACAGGAAGCGTGAGTCGGCCGGCCAGACGCCGGCGTCGAACGAGGCCATGGCCGCGACGTTGTCGATGAGCGTGTTGTTGAAGAAGCGTACCCACCGGGCGTCCTGCACCCGGTGGTCGAACATGTTGATCCAGAAGCCCGCTTCGCGCTGCCCGACGAAGATGTTCTGGTAGACGAGCAGCGGCTTCGCTTCGGTCATCGGCTGCTGCAGCACGTTGATGCCCCAGCGGCTGCCGCGGAAGACGTTGAACCGGACCGTGACCGTGTCGATGCCCGAGCCGTCCGGCTTGACCGCCTTGAGATAGATGCCGGACCCGCAGTTGACGATCTCGTTGTTCTCGATGAGCAGCGGGAAGGCGCGGTAGGTTTCGATGCCGGCATGGTTCCGGTCGTTCGTCTGGCCGCCGTAGTCGGCGATCCGGTTGTGGGCGATACGGACACCGCGGGCATCTTCCAGGCGAACGCCGTTGTAGTTGTCGCCGTTGCGCGCGGTCATGTTCGGGTTGCCGGTCAGCGTGCTGTGCTCGATGCTCCCGCCGGTCACGTTGAAGAAGGTCACCGGACCGGTGTCGGGCCGCGTCGGCGCCGTGCCTTCGCTGATCGTGAAGCCGGACCACTCGATGTAATCCCGCTCGTTCGAGCCGATCATCGGGCCGGCCCCGGACGAGTACACCAGCTCCACCGGTCCGCTGGACTCGAAGCGGATCGGCCGTCCGGCCGTGCCCTCGTTCACCGGGTTGTAGGCGACGTCGAACCGGCCGCCACCGCCGCCGGTCTGGTTGCCGCCGGTGGCGTATCGACCGGCGGCGATGCGCACCGTGTCGCCGGCCTGCGCCGCCTGCCCGGCATCAGGGCGCGCCCGGTCGCTGCTGCCCCACGCCGCACGGCCGATCGTCCGCCACGGTCGTGCCGGGCCGTTGTCGGTGTAGCTGGTTGCGTCGTTGCCGGCGCCGCCATCGACGTACAGCGTCTTGGCGTCCCCGCGCCGCGCGCAGGCGGACACCAGCACGCAGCTCATCGTCGCGATCAGCAGGATCTGCGCGGCGGTCCAGGGCTGTCCGAGGGGGCGTCTTGTCATTCCCGTCTCCATGGCCGCTACCACCGACCGCGGTAGATGGTGAAGACGTCCATCTGCTGTGGTCCCGGTCCCCAGTACATCTCGGTGAAGTAGATCTGCTCGAGGAACGGTGACAGCGCCGGGGTCCGTTGCACGAATTCGCCCGGGCTCTTGCCCTGCATGACGACGTAGTTCGGATGGCTTTCGAGCACTTTGGCCTCCATGCTCTGTCGTCGTTCACGCGTCGGCAGGGTATCGGTGAGACCGGCAAGATCGACAATGGTTCGCCGGGTCCGATAGGCGATGATGCCGACGTCGTAGGTCGCGATGGTGTCTTCGCGGGCCATCTGCCGGTCCAGCCACTCGGCGATCGCGTGATGGTTGTCCGAGTAGCTTCGCTCGGCGACCTTGACGCTGCGCCACGTCATGAACCCGATTGCCGCCGGTTGACCGACGACGAGCGCGAGCAGGACGACGGTGGCCAGCCCGACCCGCCTGGCATCGCCGCGAGGCAGGACGGCGGCCGGCGACCAGCGGCTCAGCCACCAGGCCGCGCACAGCAGCAGGAGCGGCGTGTACAGGGTCATGTAGCGACTGGCGACATTGACGCCACGATACGAATACTGCGCGATGGCGCCGAGCGTCCACACCAGTGGCACGAGCCAGGGCAGCATGGCCGGGATGGAAAGCTGCCGCTGACGCCGCATCGCCAGCGCCGCCACCAGGCTGGCTCCCAACACCAGCAGCGGCACCATCGTCGAGGCGCCCATGATGGCGATGGCATCGAAGGCGCTCTCCCACGGCGACCCGGTCTGCCGAAGCTTGACGACGAAGCTGTTCGGGACGATCGTCCCGAAATGCAGCAGGGCGAAGGTCAGCCAGGCCCCCAGCGGCAGGGCGGCGCCGACGCCGAACTTCACCGCGTCCGCCAGCCTCCCGGTGAGCAGGAACAGGAGGCCGATGAGCCCCACCAACAGCGCCACCTCGGGGCGTGCCAGCACGCCGAGTCCGAGGATGACACCGGCGACCGTCACCAGGCCGCCGCGCTCCGGCCGGGCGACGAACGCCGCGGCGAAGCCGAGCACGACGATCAGCGCTGCGAACCCACCCTCCATCCCCGACACGGACCAGCGTTGAAACCAGGGATCGATCGCGAGGGCCAACGGCGGCAGCAGGCGCGCCGCCGGCGAGGTGCCGACCTGCCGCGCCAGCAGCCACACCGCCAGGACGCATGCCGCAGAACTGGTGAGGCTGACGATCTGTGCGACCGCCGGCGTCGAGCCGCCGAGCCAGGTGCCGAACGCCAGCACCAGCACCCAGAGCGGGCTGGTGGAGCCGTACGAGGGCTCACCCGGGTTGAACGCCATCCCGGCACCCTCGGCGAAGTTCCTGGCGTACACGAAGTGGATGTAGGAGTCGTCGGTCAGGTAGCCGCCATACAGCAGCCACGACACGGCGGCGAAGGCCGCTGCCAACGTGCCCGGCAGGGCCAGATGGCCAAACTTGGTTGAGCTCATTGCACCTGTTCTGACGTGGCGATCTCGTCCCTGGATCTTATCAGGATGGAAACCGGTGCCCTACACGGTTCGGCCGCGCCTGAGGTTTGTGCGTGCAATTCTGGGGAGGGGGCGGTTGGTGCGCGAGAAGGCGGGAGGGACGTGGCGAGGTGACAACGGCCAGCGGCGAATCGCGATCCGATTCGCCGCTGGCGGCGGAATGTGGGGTGGCTACGAGACGATCCGGAGATTCGTCGGCGCTCCCGGCGGATTCGATCCACCGGTCGGCGGTGGCGGTGGCGGCGTGTAGCCCGTCGTCGGGCCGATCGCCTCGCTGCCGGTGATGTAGGCGCCTGCCGGAATCACCGCGCCGTTGCCGCCGCCGATGCCATAGAGCGCGCGGCCGATGGTCCGTGCCGGCGAGGTGGACTGCAGCCGGTAGTCCCCGGCGGACGGATTGACGAACCTGGGGTCGGCCTGGATGGCGGCCGCGTTCGCGGCGTCCTGCCCGTAGGTGCTCTGCCACACCGACAGGCTGACGTTGTTGCCGCCGAGGTCGCCGAAGCCGCTGCTGAACCCGAAGTAGACGTTGTGTTCGAAATCGTGGCGATCCTTGGAGTTGCTCAAGGCGACGTTCGTCGTGTCCTGTCGGACCGAGTGCGTGCCGCCCACCACGATGTTGTTCCACATCAGGAAGTTCGAGCCGGCCGGATAGGTCGCCGCATTGAAGGTGGCGATGCCCGACACGAGGCCGCTGGTCGCGTTGGAGACGATGGTGTTGTTGAAGAAGCGGACCCAGCGCGCGTTCTGCACGCCGTTGTCGAACTGGTTGATCCAGAAGGCGGCTTCGCGCTGGTTGACGAAGAGGTTCTGGTAGGCGAGCAGCGGCCGCTGCTGCGTCATCGGCTGCTGGAGCACGTGCAGACCCCAGCGGCTGTTGACGAAGACGTTGTAGCGCACGATGACATTGTCGATGCCGGTGCCGTCGGGACGGACGGCCTTGAGATAGATGCCGGCGCCGCAGTTCGTGATCTCGTTGTTCTCGATCGTCAGCGGGAACGCCCGGTAGGTCTCGATGCCGTTGTGATTGCGATCGAGCGACTGGCCGCCGTAGTCGCGAATCCGGTTGTTGGCGATGCGCACGCCGCGGGCGTCTTCGAGCCGGACGCCCGAGTAGTTGTCGCCGACGCGGGCCGTCCAGTTCGGGTTGCCGGTCAGGACGCTGCTTTCGATCGAGCCGCCAGTGACGTTGAAGAAGATGACCGGACCGGTGTCGGAGCGGGTGGGCGCCGTCGTCTCACTGATCGTGAAACCGGACCACTCGATGTTGTCCCGCTCGTTGGAGCCGATCATCGGCCCGGCGCCGTTCGAGTAGGTCAGCACGACCGTGCCGACGGCCTCGAAGCGGATCGGGCTGCCCGCAACCCCCTCGTTCACCGGGTTGTAGGCGACGTCGAATCGCCCGAAGCCACCACCGGTCAGGTTGCCGACGGTCGTGTACGTGCCGGCCGAGATCCGCACCACGTCACCGGCACGCGCGGCCTCGTTGCCGTTTGGCGCCGAACGGTTCGTGCTGCCCCAGGCGGCGCGACCAATGCTGCGCCACGGCGTCGTCGAGCTGTTGGCGGCGTAGGAGGTGCTGTCGTTGCCGGTCGAACCGTTGACGTACAGGGTCTTGGCCTCGGCGCTGGCTGTCCACCCCAGCCACGACAGCAGGACGGCTGCCATCGCGCGTCGACCGGTCTGCGAGATCGAACCACTTCGCATGATAAATCCTCAGTCTGGGAACGTCAGGTCTTCGAATCCGGGTGCAGTCTGACGATCACGAGAGCTCTTCACAAGAACTCCTGCGGCCGGGGGGCGACGGACCGCCCGATTCGTGTGTGCCCTCACAAGGTGCAGGAGTTATGCCACGCAGACAGGGCGCTAGGATAGCTCAATACCGGCACTTTCCTTCGAGAAACGCGCGAGACGCCCCATCAGTTCCCGTCCGATCATTACGGATCGGAGTGAAGGTGACACTGCGAGTGACGGCCCGCAGACTCGGCGGGCCCGGACGATGGGAACGGGGGCAGCGGATGGGTCGAACGGACCCCGGCCGGCGGCCGGTTGCCGAGGCCACGGTGCCGAATCGGGCAGGTGTGATCGTTCGCCGGTCGAACTGTGCAGCCGGCTCGCCGGCGGGCCGGTCCGGGGCAAGTTGGAAGGCACTGCGGACGCACCGTCGGACGCGTCACGGGACGCTCCGACGGTGCGAGGCAGCGGGACAGCCGGTGTGGTGGCGCGGCGCGCCTGGGCAGGCGCGCCCAGAGGCCCGCGGCGCGCCTACAAGCCTAGAAGATGGTGTAGATGAAGGGCGCCAGCGCCGAGCCCTGTGCGAACACGAGCAGCGTTCCGACGACGACCATCACGATGATCACCGGCAGCAACCACCATTTCTTCCGCTCGCCCATGAATCGCCACAACTCGCTCATCAAGCCCATGCTGTCCTCCTAGAACTGCCGCGTCAGATCGCCGCCCCGCTTGCCTTCCGGCCGCGAGTGCCAATAGCTCGTGCCGCTCGGCTGGTGCACCATCGGATTGCCGCCAAACGTCCGGCGCAGGATCCCGATCGGCGTCATCACCACCAGGTACATCGCCCCCATCACGATCGGCGTGGTGACCTTGGAGATCGCGTGCGCGATCGCCATCCAGCCGCGCTCGACCGGGCCGAGCCGGGTCGGGATCACCAGGCCGGCGAGCGCCAGGGCGCCGCCCAGCCCACCGAGCACGTAGGTCGTGACGGCGTTGTCGCGCCAGAACGCGATCCCGGCCAGCACCAGGAAGGCGATGCCGACCGTCAAGCCGAATTTTCGCCCCGCGGCGGCCGTCAATCGAGCTGGAACTCGTCCTGCCATGCCTTCGTCTCCTTCCACTCCGGTTGCGCCGACTTCTCGAGCACGAACGGCCCGAGCACCAGCACGTCGATATTCGTGCGCATGAAACAGCGATAGGCGTCCTCGGGCGTGCACACGATCGGTTCGCCGCGGACGTTGAACGACGTGTTGACCACCACCGGGCAGCCGGTGCGCGTCTCGAAGGCCTTGATCAGGTGATAGTACGAGCCGTTGGCCTCGGGCGTGACCGTCTGAATCCGCGCCGAGTAGTCGATGTGCGTCACCGCCGGGATGTCCGACCGCGGCACGTTCAGCTTGTCGATCCCCCACAGCTGATGCTGCGCGGCGGTCAGCGGGATGCACCGCTCCTTCTTCACCGGCGCCACCAGCAGCATGTAGGGCGAGTCGCTGTCGTGCTCGAAGTAGTCGGCCACCCGCTCGCGCAGCACCGACGGCGCGAACGGCCGGAAGCCCTCGCGGAACTTGATCTTGATGTTCATGTCGGTCTGCATCTTCGGACTGCGCGGGTCGCCGAGGATGCTGCGGGCGCCGAGGGCGCGCGGGCCGAACTCCATGCGGCCGTCGAACCAGCCGACGATCTTCTCGTCCGCCAGGTGCCCGGCGACGTGGTCGAAGCGTTCGGGATCGGAGAAGCGGCGGTAGCCGGCGTTGACCGACTTCAGGTAGCTCTCGATCTGTTCGGGCGTGAACTGCGGGCCGAGGTACGAGGCGCGCATCGCATCGCGGCCCGGCACGACGGTGCGCGGCTGCTTGAAGTGGCGATAGTGAATCAGCTGGGCGACGCCGAGCGCGCCGCCGGCGTCGCCCGACGCCGGCTGGATCCAGACGTGCTTGAACGGCCCTTCGCGGAGCAGCCGGCCGTTGCCGACGCAGTTCAGCGCCACGCCGCCGGCGAGGCACAGGTTCTCGCTGCCCGTGCGCTTGTGGGCGGTGCGCGCCATGCGCAGCATGATCTCCTCGCAGACCGCCTGCACCGAACGGGCGAGGTCCATCTCCTTCTGGGTCAGCTTCGATTCCGGCACGCGGGCCGGACCGCCGAACAGATCGGCGAACGCCTCGTTGGTCATCGTCAGGCCGGTCAGGTAGTTGAAGTACTTCTGATTCAGCCGGAACGAGCCGTCCTCCCTGAGATCGAGCAGCTCCTTGTAGATCAGATCGACGTACTTGGGCTCGCCGTACGGCGCCAGCCCCATCACCTTGTACTCGCCGGAGTTCACCTTGAAGCCCGTGTAATAGGTGAACGCCGAATACAGCAGCCCCAGCGAGTCGGGCCAGTGCAACTCGTCGAGGATCTCGAGGGTGCTGCCGCGTCCGGCGCCGATCGACGCCGTCGCCCACTCGCCGACGCCGTCCATCGTGAGCACGGCGGCCTGCTCGAACGGCGACGGGAAGAAGGCGCTGGCCGCGTGCGCTTCGTGGTGCTCGGAGTAGAGAATCGGACCGCTGTAGCCGAGCTCCTGCTGCAGCGTCTTGTCGATGTAGAGCTTCTCCTTGATCCACAGCGGCCCGGCCATCAGGAAGGACTGGAAGCCGCGTGGCACGACGCCGAGGTAGGTCTCGAGGATGCGCTCGAACTTCAGCAACGGCTTGTCGTAGAAGCCGACCGCCGCGAGGTCTGACACGGCGATCCCCGCCTCGCCGAGGCAGAAGCGCACCGCCTCGTGCGGGAAGCCGCTGTCGCCCTTCTTGCGGGTGAAGCGCTCCTCCTGTCCCGCCGCGACGATCTCACCGTTGCGCAGGAGGGCGGCTGCGCTGTCGTGGTAGAAGGCCGAGATGCCGAGAATGTATCGATCGCTCATTGTGTGTATGCCGCCAGTCACGCCGGGAGACGTTGCTCACATCGAAGTCTGATCACAGCTGTTCCGGTTGGGAGCCGAGCCACGGGCCGGCGCGGACCGACAGCCAGTAGCGGACGTAGTGCGCCGTCATGCGCAGCCGCCGGAGCACCAGGTACGGCAACAGGTACAGCTTGTGGCGTGCGATCGACTCGCCCAGGTAGACCTCGAGCGGCGACATCCGGAACGACAGGAAATCGCGCATCGTGAGGTGAGGCAGCGCCGCGCCGGCGAGCGGCGTCTGCCGGTACACGGCCTGCCACAGCCTGGCGTAGCGGCGCGGACAGCCGGCGTGCCACGGTCGCGGCGGCCCGTTGAAGTGCAGGATCCGCACGTCGTCGGCCGGCAGGTTCGCCCCGAACCGCTTGTACATCCAGGTGTCGACGCCGTGGTAGTTCCACTTGCGGTCGAGCGGCAGGAACTCGGCGCCGTCGACCGCGGTGAACGGCTCCTGGTCGACGTGGAACGTCCGGTGGGTCGAGACGTAGGTCAGGCAGCGGTTCGTGAGGTCGCGCCGGTTCCACTCGTGCACGTCGTAGACGATGACGCCGGTGTTGGGACTGGTCGCATCGTAGTCGGGCACGCAGGCGCACGGCCGGCCGCCCAGGTCGGTCGCCCACAGCTCCATGACGTCGCCGACGACCAGCGTGTCGGCGTCGATGAACAGCAGCCGTGGATGCTGACGCAGGATGTCCGGCAGCAGCAGCGTCGCCACCGTCTCGATGTTGTTCCACTGCGGCGCGTCGCACAGCAACGGCGGGATGCGATAGTCGAACGGCCGCACGTCGACCGACACCTGGCGCACCGCCGACCGGGCGCAGAGCGCCAGCATCGCCGCGTCGGCGTCCGACAGCACGGCGTCGTGAAACACGTAGATGCGGAGCGCCTGGCCGGCGGCCGCCGGCGACGCCTCGAACCGGCGCACCAGGGACGTGAGCGACACCGCGCACGGCAGCAGGAACGCCTGGTTCACCGAGTAGGCGACGACCACCTCGCTCACGCGCAATCCCCCGTCGCGGGAGGATCGGGCGCCGTGGTGTCGATCCAGGCCGGCTGCCGTCTGGCCTGCAGCGTCTCACGGTAGAGGCCGGTGTAGCGCCGCGCCATCGCCTCGCCGGTGAGGCTCGCCGCGTAGTCGGCAGCCGCGGCGCCGCCGAGCCGGTGCCGCAGCGCCGCGTCGTCGAGCGCCCGCGCGAGCGCGTCGGCGAGCGCCTCGGCGTTCCGGGCCGGCACCAGGAGGGCGGTTTCCCCATCCTTCAAGACGGACGGATTCTCGCCGACCGACGTCGCGACGATCGGCCTGCCGCACGCCATCGCCTCGAGGATCACCACCGACATCGCCTCCCAGTAGGAACTCTGGACGAAGATGTCGAAGGTCGGCAGCAGCGCCGTGGCAGCGTCGCTGCGCCAGCCGGTGAACTCGACACAGTCGGCGAGTCCGAGCTGCGTCCGCAGCGTCTCGAGTTCGGCGCGCATGCCGCCTTCGCCGACGATCACCAGCCGAAACCGCTGACCGCGCTGCTTCAGCAGCGCCATCGCCTCGAGCAGGGTCGGCACGCCCTTCTGCGGCCCGAGCGTGCTCATGCTGCCGATGAGCGGCACCGCCGGCACGACGCGCAGCGGCGGCGCCACCGCCTTGCGATCGACGCCGTTCCAGATCGTCCGGATGCGCGCCGGCGCCAGCCGCAACGTGCGGATGATCGAGTCACGCTGGGCGTTGCCGACCGCCACGAGCTGATCCGGCACGCGCGCGAACAGCCCTTCCATCACCAGGTGCTTGCGCGTCACGAACGGATAGTTGCCGAAGTGGAAGGTGTGCACGTGCGAGAAGCTGCCGTCGCGCAGGCGCGCCAGGCCGACGTCGATCAGCGACCGCAGATCGTGCGTGTGCACGATGTCCACCGCCCGCTCCCGTATCAGATCCAGCACCCGGCGATGGGACGCCAGCCCGGAGGCACCCGCCGCGATCTGGCTGATGACCTCGAAGCCGTCGGCTTCGAGGTCGCGTTGCACCTCGCCGCCCTTGTGGATGACCGCCACGGTCACCCGGCACCCGCACCGCCGCAGATGACGCGCCAGCGTGCCGATGACCTGTTCGGCGCCGCCGCCGAACAGCCCGCCGTTGGTCAGCATCACGTGAGGCATCCGCGCAGGCATCCTCGGCAGGCTCACTTGGTCAGGACGAACTGGCTCATCACCAGGACGTCGAGGCCGGTGCCGTAGAACACACGAACCCCGTCGCGCGGGCTGCAGACGATCGGCTCGTGGAGGCCATTGAACGACGTGTTGACGAGGAACGGCAGACCGGTGACGTCGCGGAAACGCTCGATGAGGCGGCGGAAGCGCGGCGCGCCGGCCTGCGACACCGCGTGGATGCGCACCGCGGCGCCCGGGCTCGGCAGCAGGTGGCGGAACGGTTCGCCGTCGCGCGGCAGGTAGTCGCACTCCATGAACGGCGCGTCCCGTGGCCCGTCGAAGTAGCGGGCGACGTCCTCCGCCAGGCCGCTGAGCGCGTAGCCGCGCCACGGCTCGCGCTGCTTGAGGAAGCGATTGAGGTTGTCCAGCACGTACGGCGACGCCGGATTGGCGAGGATGCAGCGAGCGCCCAGCGCCCGCGGTCCCCATTCCATCGCGCCGTCGAACCAGCCGACGAGGCGGCCGTGCCGCAGCGCCTCCACCGCGATGTCGAGCGCGCTGCCGTCGGATTCCCACGTATAGCGCAACTTGCAGTTGTCGAGCACCTGCTTCATCTCGTCCGGCGTGTAGGCCGGGCCGAGAAACGGTGATGCGAGCGCCGGCGCGGCGCCGCTGCCATGCAGCGCGGCGCCGACCGCGAGGCCGCTGTTGCCCGGATCGATGGGGATGAAGACCTCCTCGAAGGTGCCGGCCTGACGAACACGCGTGTTCATCGCCGAGTGGTAGAACAGGCTGCCACCGAGGCACACTCTGGTCGCGCCGGTACGCGTCCGCACCTGCTCGAGGAAAGCGACCAGCACATCGCCCAGGTGGGCCTGCAGCGCAGCGGCGAGGGTCGCGACCTCGGGCCGGCCCGGCGTCATCGACGGCAGCCAGCCGGCGAGGCGCGATTCGAGCGCCGGATCGACCTGCAGTCCGTCGGCACCGAGGGTGATCAGGCCGGCGACCCGGGCGTCGCGCGCCGCCGGCTGCAGCCGCGCCATCGCCTCGAAACGCTGCGTCGCGGTCTCGGACTGGAAACCGAACGCCGCCGCAATCCGCGAGAACACGTCGGCGAGGCTCGGACCGGTCCATGGCCAGTCGACGGCCGAGACGGCAGCGCCTTCCCCCTGCCAGACCGAGATGCCGGGCGCCTCGTGATCGCAAATCACGATCGCCGCTGCCGCGAACGGCGACGTCAGGTAGGCCGCGCAGGCGTGCGCGAAATGATGGTCGATCGGCTCGGCGCCGGCACGGCAGGGGGCGCCGTCGCGGATCGTCGCGACGACCTGCCGGGTGACGTCGCCGGACGAGTAGTGCGACCGTTCGAGCAGCAGCTTCAGCGCCGCGTCGGCGAACGCGGCATCACCGGTGACGCGGCCGCCGCGAACGCGGGCGAGACGCTCCTCGGCGCACACGCCGACCAGCCCCGCCTCGGTGGCGATGGCGGCCGACGCGTTTCGCGTTCCTCCACCGAATCCAGCGACTACCACGGTCTCGCTCCCGAAAATCCCTTCCAGCCCCGGCCCTGGATGCCGTGCGCGCCCTGCGCCGACATGCACTTCACGCGACGGCCGTTGTCCCCGGCGACCTCTGCCACAGAGGCAAGACCTGAGCCAGCCTCGGCGCTCCATCGTGATGGAGTTGCGGCCGTTCACTCACGTCGTAGAGGCGGTGTCTTCGAATTGTGGCAACAAAGTCGTCTCGGGGGCTGACCTTTGTCCCGTTGCAGTCTACCGTCAGACGGTGGCGTCACCGCAACTTGCTCAGCGTTGCACGCCGGCCGCTCCGGCGAGACGCCGCACCAGGCTCGATCGCAGGTCGGCCGCCGCCCGGACCAGACCGCGAACCGATACCGGGTAGAGCGCCAGGACACCATGATCGCGCCGCTCCGGATGCCAGCGGTCCTGCCACGCCTCCGACGACCCCAGGAACTCGTACCCCTCCAGGCCCTGTTCGAACGCCGCCTGAATCGAGGTGTGCACCAGCTGCAGCCCCGGTCCGTGCGCGGCCAGCGCCTCCACGTAAGCCAGCTTGAGCCCCCAGATCCGCCGGTGCGCGACAACCGCCAGTTCCATGGCCACGGCCGTGGACCCGGCCATCAGCGTGGAAACCCGGAGTCGACCGCGGCCGGCGGCCCGCTCGCCGTACGCCAGGAAGAAGCCCCGCAGGTCGGCCCGGTCCGCCAGCGAGGAGCCGCGGCGCCCCTTCCACCCGGTGGCTTCGATCCGTGCCAGCCGTTCCAGCACGCCGGCGACGGCGTCCGGTGACGGCGTGTCGACGGTGACATCCACGGCGCCGGCCGCCGCGGCCAGTGCCGCCCGCTGGCGCTCCAGGCCGCGCCGCGTCCGGCTGGAGAGCCCCGCGAGAAAGTCGGCCCAGGAACCGCGCACCTCGACCACGTTCGACGATCCCGCCGGCCGATCGATGGTGATCGCCCGCCCTCCGGCGTTTCGTCGGACGGCGTGGACGAACGGGCCGTCGTGCGGCACCCGCTCGAAGACGCTCGGCTGTCGGCACCGGATGAGTTCGAGGGCGAGGGCGTCGGCTGCAGCGTCCGACGCGAACAGGCAGCCCGACGGTTCGTAGAGCGCCGCGGCGCCGAGCAGCGCCAGCCGTCGCCGGCGCCGGTCCACCGCCAGCGGCGCCGCCGCCACGAGCCGCCCGTTGTCGCGAACCGCGACGACGTGCAGGTCGCGCTCGTCGTGCAGCGCCGCCGCGCATGCCATCTGCCAGTCATGTTCGAGCAGCGGCGAGCCGTGGCGCGCCGCCAGCGCGTCCCAGTCGTCGCGCACCGCCTGCAAGGCTTCGGTCGAGCGAATCAGCATCGCCTCAGCGCAGCCCCGCGGCCACCGCCTTCAGTGTGGCATCCTGCTCGAGCAGCGTGCGGGCCCGCGCCGCCTCGCGGCTGTCCGGCGCCTCCACAATCTGCTGCCGCAGGTGCCGGATGCCGTCCTCCACCCGTCCCTGTTTCAGCACCACCAGCGCGAGGTGATAGTGGATGCAGTAGATGCCCGGCTTCCTCCGGTAGGCGTCGGTCAGCCGGGCGTACGCCTCATCGGTCCGGCCGGCGTGATAGAGCGCCCAGCCGTAGGTGTCCAGCGCATCGGCATCGTCGGGCTCCATGGTCACCGCCCGTTCGGCCCAGGCGACTGCCGCTGCCGGGTCGCCGACGCCGGACTCGATCTCCACCCACGCCAGGCCGTTGTACAGGCCAGCCGTCGCCATGCCGCCGGCCAGTGCCCGCTGGTAGGCGTCGCGTGCCTCGCGGAACCGGCCGGCCGATTCCAGCCGCAAGCCGTACTTGTAGTCCCGGGAGTCGAGGTACGAGCGATACGTGACGCCGAGACCGGCAAGGATGGCGACCGCTGTGATGGCGTAGCCGACGGTTCGGCGGTGGCGGCGGAGCAGCAGGCCGAGACCGCAGGCGATGCCGGCGGCCGCCGCCATCAGGTCGGCGGCTTCGACGCTGCGGTTCGGTACCCAGATCTGCTGGATCTCGTCCAGGACCGCGACCAGCCCGGTGACTGCGATGGCCGCCAGCGTCGCCGTCCGATCGCTCGCGACGACCGTGCGCGCCACTACCCGCACGAACAGGACAATCGCGCACGACTGGACGAAGTGGAGCAGCTTGTCGACGCCGGGCAGGTAGAGGAGCAGCCGATCGAGCTGCTGGCCGCCGAGGTCTTCGAGCACGAACAGGGCAGCGAGGCCGCCGACCCCGGCCAGCGCCAGCAGTGCGACGCGCCGGTTCACGAGCCCGCCTCCGGTGCCTTCTGGGCTCGCGCGTCCTGGTGGCACACCGCCGCCGGCGGCGGGACGGCGTGGCGCAGCCGCTCGACGAATTCGAGCGCCCGCGATCGCACGGTCCCGGAGAACAGCGTCACGACCCGATGCCAGCGCACGGTGTCGGTCCACTGACGCTCCCACTCGTACGGCGCTCCCGGGAAATCGAACTGTCCGACGCCGCGGCCGATCAGGCCGTCGATGAGGCGCGCCCGGAGATAGGTGGCCGGGCTGACGCTCTTCAGCGTCTCGTCGAAACTGGTCTTCAGGTAGAAGTAGGTGCCGGCGTGGACGTAGCCGAAGTTGTGCGCGATCGGCCGACCGTCCAGCGTCAGCCACTGCAGGTGCAGCCGCCCGCGCGCGAGCGCATCGCGGCCCAGGTCGCGATAGAAACCGATCTGCCGCGGCACGGCGGTGACCGCGGTCCCGTGATTCTGCTTCCAGCTTGCCCGCTCGATGTCGAGCAGCTGCTCGTAGGCGGCGTCGAAATCGCCGGTCGACGTCAGCTCGTGCACGGCGACGCGTCCGAGCGACTCGAGCTTGCGCTCGATCCGTTTCAGGTAGTTCCGGAACTTGCTGCTGCGCGCCGACAGGTAGGCGCCGTAGGATGCCGGCAACGCAAGGAAGTATGACGGATCGCCGCGGCGATCGTGGTGCAGCAGCCGCCGGCGCGTCAGCGCGTCGCGCAGCGTCGCCGTCAGCGGGTCGTCTTCGAGCAGGCGTGCCATGCGGAAGCAGTCCCAGGACGCCTCGAGCGCCAGGAGCGTGTCGAGGACGCCGTCGACCACCGCGGCGCTCGGCTCGGCCAGCAACCAGTCGCTGTGCGTGTTGTACTCGTCGGTGAGCGGTGCCAGCAGCGTGACCGGCTGACGCATCACGTGCACGCGCCGCAACACCAGCGGTACGAGGGCGACCGCGGCGCCCGCCCGCACGCCGCGGATCAGGAACAGCGCGTCGTCGCGCTGCCGGTGATGGGCCAGCGCCGCCTGCGTCCACTCCCAGGATGCGGACGGCTGGTGGTCGCGGCCGGCGAACAGCGCGTCCCAGTCGGCGCGCAATCCCGCCAGCTCGCGCCGGTCCGTGACCACCTCGAAGTGGATGGCGGCGGCGTGAGCGGGCGTGGACGCGCGCACGGTGGCCAATCCTGCCAGCTAGCGGCCGCGGGCCGCCGGCATCGGGACGGCCAGGGCCCGCTCGCGCAGGTTCGGCCGGTCCACCTTGCCGGTGCCGGCCAGCCGCGGCAGATCGGGTTCCACGACGATGCGGACCGGCACCTTGTGCGGCGCCAGGTGCCCGGCGCAGTGCGCCTGCAGCATCCGTTCGCCGTCCGCCGCCTCGCGCCTGAGCACGACGAACGCCACCGGCACCTCGCCCTGCAGGTCGTGCGGCGCCGCGACGACGGCCGCCTCGGCCACCTGTTCGTGCGCGTGCAGGACGTCTTCGATCTCCTTGGCCCCGACGCGATGGGCGCCGACCTTGATCATGTCGTGACGCCGGCCGACGAGGAACAGGTAGCCATCGGCGTCGGCGTAGCCGAGATCGCCGGTCCGATAGCCGAGGGGACCGAAACGTTCGGCGGTCTCCGCCGGGTTGTTCCAGTAGCCGCGGGCGATGTTCGGTCCGCTCGCCACGAGTTCGCCGACTTCGCCGATGGCCGCCGTCGAGCCGTCTTCGCGGACGACCGTGATGGCGACCGACGGGATCGGGACGCCGATCGACCCGAGCTTGTCGGCGAGCCGGTGCGGCGGGACGTAGGTGAGGCGGGCGGCCGCCTCGGTGGCGCCGTACATGACGAAGAACGCGGCCCGCGGGCCGCGCGCCAGCCATTCCTGGACCTTCGGCGGCGGCATGTTGCCGCCGGCCTGGGTCACGTAACGCAGCGCCGGCAGTTCGGTGGTCTCGAGGTTCGATCGGTGCAGCAGCAGGGCGAAGGTGGACGGGACGCCGGCGAATCCGGTGACCGCATGCGTGCGCATCGCGTCGAGCACCACGTTCGGAAAGGCGAAGCGGTTGTCGATGACGATCGAGCCGCCGACCGCCAGGTGACTGTGGAGGACGGACAGGCCGTAGACGTAGTAGAACGGCAGCACGCACATCGCCCGGTCAGCCGCGGACAGGCCGAGGTAGCTGACGATGGCCTCGGCATTCGCCACGAAGTTGCGATGGCTCAGCATCACGCCGCGCGGCTCGCCGGTGCTGCCGGACGTGTAGATGATGGCGGCGAGGTCCTCCTCGCGGCCGCCATCGGCGCCGGCGGCGCCGACGGCCGTGTGCGGCGCGGCGGTCGCCAGCGCCGCGTCCATCGGCCGCACGCGGTCCGGGCGCGTCGCCGTCGGCGGCCAGGTGCCGAGCGAGAGCGCGATCGGGACGTCGTGGACCGGGCTGGTGGCCGCGAGGCCGCGCCAGGTCGGCGGGTCGAACAGGCAGGCGCGCGGCTGGCAGTCGCGCACCGCCGGGGCCAGCCGGTCGCTGCGCGCCCCGGCCGGCAGCGGCACCGCGACGGCGCCGCCCCGCATGACGCCCAGGTAGGCGGCAACCTGCTCGACGCTGTTCTCGAGCGCGATCACGACGCGGTCGCCGGGTGCGACACCCGCGGCCTGCATCGCCTGCGCGACGCCGGTGACCGCGGCGTCGAGCGCCGCGTACGTGGTGGTCTGGTCGCCGTCGATCAACGCGACCGCGTCCGGCGTGCGGCGGGCGCTGCGCTCCAGCAGGTCCGGGATGCGCATCAGCGGGACGGCACCGCGGCGTCGACGCGGTCGACGACGGTGCGAATGACGGCCGGCGCCGCCGCCTGGGGGCGCTGCCGGATGAACTGCTCGTGCAGCAACTGTGTCGACAGGATGGCGACGACCGCCATGTTGTCGGCGTTGGAGAACTGGCCGCCGGCGGCCCGGGCGCGGCACTTGGCGATGAGCTGTTCGGCCGCCGCCGGATTGAAGATGCCGGCCGCTGCAAGCGCCTCCCGGCTGGCCACCGCGTCGACCCACTCGCGTGCCTCGGGGGCCGCGAACGAGAGCGCGTCGGGGGCGCGATACGGCTGCTTCGGCCGGCTGAGAATCGACGCCGGAACGACGCCGCGCGCCGCCCGCTTCAGGACGTGCTTCTCGTCGAGCCCGCGCAGCTTGTAGGAAGCCGGCAGCGACTCGGCCAGGGCGGCGACGTTGCGATCGAGGAACGGGAAGCGCCCTTCGACCGAATTGGCCATCAGCATGCGGTCGCCCTGCGACGACAGCAGGTAGCCGGAGAGCAGCGTGACCACCTCCAGGTACTGATCCTGCGCGAGCGGCGACCAGGTCGCGAACGCCGGCGGCAGACCGCCCGTCAGTTCGGCGATCGCATCGCCCGCCGGGTCGCGTCGCATCGCCGGTGCCAGCAGCCGCTTGAGCGCCGTGGCGCCGCGCCAGCGGAGATCGTGGCCGAAGCCCGGTGCCGCCGCCCGCTCGAGCCCCTGACCGAAGAACTGATGGGCGATGGCGCGCTGCGCAACCGGCGATCGTGCCAGGTAGGGATACAGGCGATCGAGCAGCCGCGGCCGCCAGGCCGACGCCGGCTGGCGGGCCCAGAATCGCCGGATGCGCGCCTCGCGGAACAGATCGTAGCCGGCGAACATCTCGTCGGCGCCTTCGCCGGTGAGCACGACCTTGATGCCCGCCTGACGCACCAGCCGCGACAGCAGCAGCAAGGGGGCGGGCGCGGTCCGCAGCAGCGGCCGTTCGCTGTGCAGCACGGTTTCGGGAAACGCGCGGGCGATGTCGCCGCGCGACACGACCAGCTCGTGGTGGTCGCTGCCGATGGCGGCGGCCATCTCGCGCTGATAGCGCGTCTCGTCGTACTCGGCGTCCTCGAAGCGCACCGAGAAGGTCGAGAAGTTGGAGCCCTTCGCGCGCAGGCCGAGCGCGGCGATCAGCGAGCTGTCGAGTCCGCCGGAGAGGTACGAGCCGACCGGGACGTCGGCGCGCAGCATCCGCAGGCCGGTGGCCGCGGTCAAGGCGTCGCGCACCTGCTCGGCCGCCTCGTCGACGGTCGCGGCGGCCGGCGCCGTCGCGCCCGGGACGGGGAAGGCCGGCTCGTAGGATCGCGCGACGGTGACGCCGTCCGGTCCGTAGCTGCGGACGGTGCCCGGCTCCACCTCCTCGATGCCGGCGAAGGCCGTGCGCGGCGCCATCGGCGCCCAGAAGGTCAGCACCTGATCGAGGCCGATCGGATCGATGCGGCGCGGCAGCGCCGGCTCGCCGGCGAAGAGCGCCTTCACTTCCGAGGCGAAGTAGAGACGGCCATCCTGCTCGGCGACGTGCAGCGGCCGCACCCCGAACGGATCGCGGGCGAGCGTGAGCGTCCGCGCCTCGCTGTCCCAGAGCGCGACCGCCCATTGGCCGTTCATGCGGCGGAACGCCTGGGCCCCCCACTCCTCGTAGGCGTGGACGATGACCTCCGTGTCGCTGCGCGTCCGGAACCGATGACCGCGGGCTTCGAGGTCGGCGCGCAGCTCGACGTAGTTGAAGATCTCGCCGTTGAAGACCACCCAGATGGTGTCGTCCTCGTTGGCGAGCGGCTGCTGTCCCGCGGCGAGATCGATGATCGACAGCCGCGCATGACCGAGCCCGACCTGCCGATCCCGGTAGATGCCGAACTCGTCCGGCCCGCGATGCCGCAGGGCACCGGCCATCATCGCCAGCTGATCGCGATCGGGGGGCGCCAGATCAGCCCGACGATTGAGGATGCCGGCGATGCCGCACATCAGCCGTGCACCTCGGCGATCGGCTCGACGAGCAGCGGACGCATGTGCAGGTATTTCGTCGTCCGGCGCTTCTGATCGATGTCGCGGTACACCCGCGTCACCTGTTCGGCGGTCAGGCCGATCGCCGCGCCGACCTCGCCGGCCGGCACGCCGTGATTGCGGCCGTACAGGCAGAGGTCCATCTTCTGGTAGGGCAGCGCGAAGTAGTACTCTTCCTGCGATTGCGGCATCGAGAACGTGTCGGTCGTCGGCGGACGCCGGCGGATGTCCTCCGGCACGCCGACGTGCTCGGCGAGGGCGTAGACCTGTGTCTTGTAGAGATGGGCGATCGGCTTGATGTCAGCGGCGCCGTCACCGAGCTTGACGAAGAAGCCCTGGTCGTACTCCAGACGGTTCGGCGTGCCGGCCACCACGTAGTTCAGACGATCCGCGTGGTAGTACTCGGTCATCTTGCGGACGCGCTGCTTGTAGTTGGTGGCGGCAATCATCTGCTGATAGGCGGCAGCCGACAGGCGCGACGTGTGGCGCTCACCGGTGGGTGACTCGATGGTCAACTCCGAGACGTTGAGCCGCTCGCCGTCGAGGATGGACGGCAGCGTGATCTTGCACTTGAACCCCGGACCATACTCGGGGAACACCGTGCGGATGGCCTCGATCTGCTTGTCGTAGCAGCCGGCGGCGGCGAGAATCGGCGCGATCTCTTCGAGCTGCGCCGGAACGCCGAGCTTCGTCGTCAGCATCCGGCCCAGGGTCAGCGACTCCGAGGACGAATCGCGCTCGGGCATGAACAGCACCTGCACGCGTTCGGCGCCCAGGGCGCGGACGCACAGGCAGGTGACGACCGAGCTGTCGATGCCGCCGGACAGGCCGACGACGACGCCGCGGCGGTGCACCGACTGCACCTGCTGGCGTATGGCCTGTTCGATGGTGCTGGCGGTCTGTGCGAGATCGATCCGCAGCACGTCTGGAGTGAACGTCGTCTGAGACACGCTTTTTCCCTTTCGGTCGCTGACCCGTCGATAGTGGTGGAATGGTCGCGGACGTTACTAGCAAGGACCACTCCCGCAGCCCAGCCGGCGTCAGAAACGTCGGCAAAGACAGGAGTTCTCCTGGCGTGCACCGGAACAGTCGCCGCCCCTCCGCCGGAAGTATCGGCTTCTCGGGAGATTAGTCTCCAGAATCGGAGACTAAGTTCCCGCGCCGCCGCTGAATCATATCTTGCGCAGCCGTATGTATCGGCGTCTCCGCCGCCGCCGCCGACCGGCCGGACCCTATGCTAACGTCGAAAGACAGTGGCTCAGGAGGCGTCTCTTCCCGCGCGGTGGCTGCGCCGGGTGCTCACGTCGGCCCCGGCGATGGAGTTCAAGCGCGCGGCGCGTGACGCCGTCTGGGCGCTGCGCGAACGGGGCGTCCAGAACCCGCCGTGGCCGGCGCGGGTCGACGGTGTGCTCTTCGTCTGTTACGGCAACATCTGCCGCAGCCCGTTCGCGGCGCGGCTCGCCGCCCTCCGCCTCGAGCAGGCCCGGATTTCCGGCATCCGCTGCGCGTCGGCTGGATTTCGCACCAGCCAGCGGGCCGCTTCGCCGCCCGACGCCGTCGCCACCGCGCGGCGCTACCAGGTGCAGCTCGAAGACAACCGGCCGACGCTCCTCAGCGACGAGCTGGTGCGCTCGCACGACGTCGTGTTCGTCATGGAGCCCGGTCATCTGGCCCAGTTGCGGCGGCGCTGGCCGACCGAACATGCACGGTTCTTCCTGCTGCCGCGCTTCGAGGTGCCGGAGCCGGGTGTCGGGCCCTTCGAGCGGGTGCACTTCGTCGACCCGTTCGGCCGCGGCGAAGCGGCCTTCGTCGACTCCTACGCCCGGATTGCCCGGGCCGTGGACCGGGTCGTCGCCCTCTGTGCCGCATCCCGCAGCTGACCGCCGGCGTCCGGTGGATCAGCTTTTGCGAAAGGTCCGCCGCGCACGATGATCATGAAAACGGTGGCGACGGCCGGCGAACGCGTGCTGTGTGTGGATCTGGACGGGACGCTGATCGTCGGCGACATGCTGTGGGAGAGTCTGATTGCCCTGGTGCGCCGGCGCCCCTGGGCGGTGCTCCTGCTGCCGCTGTGGCTGCTGCGCGGGCGCGCCCACCTGAAGCAGCAACTGGCCCGGACGGCGGCCGCCGATCTGGACGTCGCCGCCCTGCCGTACCGAGACGAGGTGGTGTCGCTGATCCGGCGCGAATTCGCCCGCGGACGCCCGGTCGTGCTCGCGACCGCCTCCGACGTCAGGCTGGCCTCGGCGGTGGCCAACCACCTGGGAGTGTTCTCCCAGGTGCTGGCGAGCGACGGCACGGTCAATCTCAAGGGGCGGGCCAAGGCCGCGCTGCTGGTCAAGACCTTCGGCGCCCAATGCTTCGACTATATCGGCGACAGTCCGGCCGACATCCCGGTCTGGCAGTCGGCCGCCACGCCGTGGCTTGCCGGCCATGCCAGAATCACCGGGGTGGCGAATCTGCAGGCGGTGCATACCGAGGCCGGCTACGGCAGCGAACGCGGTCGCATGATCGTCAAGGCCCTGCGTCCGCACCAGTGGTTGAAGAACCTGCTCGTCTTCATCCCGGCGGTGGCGGCCCACCGGTTCGACCCGGAGACGATGGTCGCCGTCGTCTGTGCGTTCACGGCGCTGTCGCTGTGCGCCTCGGGCGGCTACGTGCTGAACGATCTGCTCGACGTCGCCAACGACCGCCGGCATCCGCGCAAGCGCCATCGCCCGTTCGCGTCCGGGCGGCTGTCGATCGGCGTCGGCATCGGCCTCATCGGCGTCACCTGGCTGGCCGGCTTCGGGCTGGCGGCGGCGACGCTGCCGTTGTCGTTCGTCCTGTTGGCGGCCGGGTATCTCGTGACCACTGCGGCGTATTCGACCGCGCTCAAGCGCATCGCGGTGCTCGACGTCATGGTGCTGGCCGGCCTCTACGTGGTCCGGGTGCTCGCGGGCGGCCTGGCAGCGTCCATCATGGTGTCGAGCTGGCTGCTCGCCTTTACACTGTTCGTCAGCCTGAGCCTGGCGTTCCTGAAGCGCTTCATCGAGGTCCGGGCGGCATCTGCCAGCGATGCGACACACATCCCGGGGCGCGGCTATCGGACCGACGATGCCGGCTGGCTGCATTCGGTGGGCCTGACGTCGGCCTATCTCGGGGTCCTCGTCCTGGCGCTGTACGCGAACAGCACCGATGTCACACGGCTCTACGCCCATCCCGAGCGCCTGCTGCTGACCTGTCCGGTCGTCCTGTTCTGGGCGACCCGCACCTGGTTTCTCGCGCACCGCGGCGAACTGCACGACGATCCGGTCGTCGCCGTCGCGCTGGATCCGGTAACGTACGTCGTGCTCGGCGTCGCCGGTCTGACGGTGCTCGCGTCGTTCTGAGCGGCGCTGCCGTGGCCTGCCGTATGGGAAATGCGTCACACTTGAGAGTTGCCGCGTCGAATCCGGCGCCCGAACGGGTCCCTGCCGGCGCCGAGCGCGCCGGTTCGCTGACCGGCTGGGGCCGCGTGCCGGTGGTGTCCGGCTACGAGCGCCGATCCGAGGATCTCGAGGCCATCACCCGGGACGTGCCGCTGACGCGTGGCCTGGGTCGCGCCTACGGCGACGCGGCGCTGCCGGCCGCGCCCGATCGCTGCATCGCGAACAGCACGCTCGCCGATCGCATCCTGCGCTTCGATCCCGGCACCGGCGACATCGTCGCCGAAGCCGGCGTCTCGCTGGATCTGCTCTATCGCACGTTGCTGCCGCGCGGCTGGTTCACGCCGGTCACGCCGGGCACCCGCTT
Source organism: uncultured Acidobacteriota bacterium (assembly GCA_902825985.1). Taxonomy (GTDB): domain Bacteria; phylum Acidobacteriota; class Vicinamibacteria; order Vicinamibacterales; family CAVVIG01; genus VFZL01. The sequence goes on from CADEDC010000019.1 coordinate 72,874, forward strand.
CGTCACGCTCGGCGGCATGGTGGCGTCCGACGTGCACGGCAAGAACCACCATGTCGACGGCTGCTTCGGTCGCCACGTCACCGGGCTGCGACTGCGCGTCGCCGACGGCCGGATCGTCACCTGCTCGCCGACCGAGCACCCGGACCTCTTCCGCGCCACCGTCGGTGGCATGGGCCTCACCGGTCACATCCTCGAGGTGGCGTTCCGGCTGACGCGAGTGCCGTCGCCCTGGATCTTCCAGGAGACCCAGCGGCTGCCCGATATCGATGCCTTCATCGAGGCGCTCAAGGCGTGCGCCGCGACCTGGCCGATGACAATGGGCTGGATCGACTGCCTGTCGAAGGGCCGGGCGATGGGGCGCGGCGTGCTGTTCCGCGGGCGCTGGGCGACGGCCGGCGAGGCGCCGCAGGCCTTTCCAGCGCTCGGCGCGCCGATTCCGGTGCCGTTCACCTTTCCGCACGGCGTGCTCGGCCGATCGACGGTGCGGCTGTTCAACGAGGTGTACTATCGCGTCCCGCGGCCGCGCGCGGCAGTCGTCCATCCGAAGTCGTTCTTCTATCCGCTCGACGTCGCCGGCCACTGGCACCGCCTGTACGGGCCGCGCGGCTTCACCCAGTATCAGTGCGTGCTGCCGGCGTCGGGCGGCCACGGCGCCGCCCGCCGTTTCCTCGAGGTCGTCACGCGCGGCAGCGGCGCCTCCTTCCTCTGTGTGATCAAGGACTGCGGCGCCGAGGGTGACGGCCTGCTCTCGTTTCCGAAGCCGGGCATCTCGATTGCGCTCGACCTGGCGATGCGTGACGACACCCAGGCGCTCGTCGACCAGATGAACGAGCGCGTCATCGCCGAGGGCGGCCGCATCTATCTGGCGAAGGACGCCTTGACCCGGCCGGAACACTTCCGCGCGATGGAGTCGCGTCTCGACACGTTCCTCGACATCCGGCGGACGTGGGACCCGCAAGGGCGAATCCGCAGCGCGCAGTCGGTGCGGCTGTTTGGCTGGTGATGGAGCGATGGCGTTGAAAGTGGTCGTACTCGGCGGAACGAAAGGGATCGGGCGGGCGCTCGCCCGGCAGTTGGCCGCCCGGGGCGACCAGGTCCACCTGCTCGGCCGGGACGCCGAGGAACTGGCGAAGTGCGCCGCCGATCTGCAGGCGCGCCGGCCGTCGCCCGCGCCGGTCGGTTTCACGTCGTGCGATCTCGAACGCCCCGAGGGCTTCGCGCCGGCGCTCGCCGCCGCCGATGCGGCGCTCGGCGGCTTCGACACCGTCGTCGTCACCGCTGGACTGTTCGCCACGCAGGCACGGCTGCAGTCGGATCGCGAGTTCACCCGTCGTCTGCTCACCGTCAACTTCGCGCACACCGTCGTGTTCTGCGAAGAGGTCCGCGAGTACCTGCTGGCGCGCGGCGGCGGGACGTTGTGCGTCGTCAGTTCGGTGGCCGGCGAGCGTGGCCGCAAGCCGGTGGTGCTGTACGGCGCGTCGAAGGCCGGCCTCAGCGCCTATCTCGAGGGCCTCGACCACGCGTTCCGGGGCGCCGGACTACGGACGATCTGCGTGAAACCGGGGTTCGTGCGGACGTCGATGACCGACGGGTTGCCGGAGCCGCCGTTTGCCGCCGAGCCGGAGCAGGTCGCCACCACGGTGGTCCGGGCGATCGACCGCGGGACGCCGGTCGTCTACGCGCCGCCGATCTGGGCACTGGTGATGATGGTGATCCGACTCCTGCCGCGGGCCGTCATGCGGCGCATCGGATTCTGACGCCGCCGGCCACGTCCGGGTGGACCTGGTCCGACGGATGGTGGGGACTTTCCCGGCTAGTGCGACCGCTGCCCGGCGAGGCCGGGAATTTCCGTCGCCTTGTTACGCCCCTGCGACTTGGCGTTCAGGCTGCGCGCGACCATGGCAGCTACGATGAGGCCGATGCCCCAACCTGCGATCCACATGGGTTCGGACAAATTCACGTACTGGACGTTCGAGAACCACGACATTTGAGAGGACAGCATATTTTCGAATCCACCATCTATGCTGCAAACAGTGGTCCTGTCCTAAAGGTGTCGTCGGATTTGCGGTAACTACCTGTCCTCAAGTCCGTTACTGGCATTCATCGGGGGAGAGCCCACCGGCTAAGTCATCCTTGAAGAAGACTTACATCAGGACTTCGGCGACCGTTCTCCTTTTTGGACCTGCCAGCGCTACTGTGGCGCGGTCGGATGGAGGGCCTGCGCGAGCGCCCGGGCGGCCTCCACCAGCCGCGGCCCGGGAATGACAAATTCGTCTCCTTGAAGGACATACACCTGCCGGCGTTGAACCGCCGGGACGGCCGAGAGCGGGTCCCACTCTCCAACGAGGCGCGCCAGCGCCGGCGCCGACAACGTCCGGCCGTATTTCACTTCGACGATCACGTCGGGGGCCCGCGCCAGCACTGTCTCGGTGCTCATCTCGACTGATTCCCGGCGAACGTCGCCCATCACATCCTCGCCACCCGCCAGCTGCAGCAGGTCGTGCAGGAAGCCGTAGCCGCCACTGGCCTGAATCCGGCGCAGCGAGCCCGCTTCGCGTCCGAAGACCAGCAGCGTCCGCGGCCGCGGACGGCCGGCCACCCGCTGACGGATCGCATCCAGCTGCCGCTCCAGGTCGGTCGCCGCCCGTTCGGCAGCGGCCGCTGCGCCGATTCGCCGCCCGACCGCCCGGATGGTCTGCGTGACATCCGCGAGATCGCGATGCACGTACTCGAACTGGGGGATCCTGGCCCGGTCCAGCTGGACGCGGAGATCGCGCTGCGTTCCATAGACGATCACCAGGTCCGGTCGCAGCGACAGCAGCCGTTCGGCGTTGGGATCGAGGAGGCCGCCGACGCGCGGCAGCCGCGTCGCCGCCTCGGGAAACCGATCGTAGGTGCTGACGCCGACCACCCGGTCGCCGGCGCCGATGGCGAAGAGCATCTCGGTGACCGCCGGCACGAACGACACGATCCGCCGCGCCGGCGTGCCGGCGGTCGCCGCCGGCGTCTGCCCGGTTCCGGCGCCGGCCATATCACCGCCGGATGCGACGCCGGCGATGACCAGGACGCCGACGAGCAGTCCGGTCAGAGGTCCCGGCCGCCAGCCGGCCGGCGGCCGGGTGTCACTCAGTCGTGGCGGAAGAGCAGCCATAGGAAAAAGGGTCCGCCGATGACGGCCGTAACCACGCCAACCGGGAGCTCCACCGGCGCCAGGACGGTTCGCGCCGCGAGGTCGCAGAGCACGAGGAAGGCGGCGCCGAAGAGTCCAGCGGCGGGCAGCACCAGGCGATGGTCGGCGCCGACGATGAGGCGGACCAGATGCGGCACGATGATGCCGACGAACCCGACCGGACCGGCGAGCGACACGGCGGCACCGGTGGCCAGCGACGCGCTCACCAGGGCGACCCGTTCGGCCCGTTCGACGTCCACGCCGCGGGCTGCCGCCGATTCGGTGCCGACGCTCACGAGGTCGAGGACGCGCGGCAGCGTCGCCATCGCCAGCATGGCGGCGACCATTGGCACGAGCGCCGCGAGAATCGGCGGGTAGGCGGGGACGTCGAGCGAGCCCATCAGCCACCGTGTCGTCTGCAGCGTTTCGGTGAAGTCGGCCATGAACTGCACGAATCGCACGACCGCCGACAGCAGCGCCGTGATAGCGATGCCGGCCAGCAGCAGCACGGTCGTGTTGGTGCCGCGCTGCCGCGCCGCTGACAGCGTGTAGACGATGGCGAGGGCGCCGAGCGATCCGGCAAAGCTCGCCAGCGGCACCGCGGACAACCCGAACAGACGGACATCCAGATCCAGCGTGATGGCCAGCATCGCCCCGAGCGACGCGCCGGCCGACACGCCCAGCGTGTCCGGCGACGCCAGCGGATTCCGGAGCAGCGCCTGGAACAGCACCCCCGACAGTGCCAGCCCGCAGCCGACGAGCGCCGCCGCGAGCACGCGCGGCAGACGCGCCACGAAGAAGATCTGTGCGTCGACGTTGTCGGCGAACGGGATCGACCGGTCGAACACCCGCGCGAGCTGGATCGGCGTGCTGCCGACCACCGGCGCCACGACGCAGACCGCCACCGCCAGCGCGCCGAAGGCGGCGACGGTCAGTACCACGCGACGACGCAGATCAGGGACAGCGGGCAAGGGGGGTGACCGTCAGATGGCCGGCGCGCGCGTGGAACTGCACTTCCGCGGTGACGTCGTAGGCAAGCGCGATGCGCTCCGGCGTGATGGTGTCGGCTGTCGGACCGTCGGCAATCACCCGGCCGTCCTTCAGCAGCACGATGCGGTCGCAGAGCCCGGCGGCCAGGTTCAGGTCGTGTGTCGACAGCACCATCGTCGTGCCGCGCGCCTGATTCAGGCGACGAAGCAGGGCGGCGATTTCGAGCTGATAGCCGACGTCGAGCGAGGCGGTGGGTTCGTCGAGCAGCAGGACGTCCGACGCCTGCGCCAGCGCGCTCGCGATGACGACCCGTTGCCGCTCGCCGCCGCTCAGGGTCGAGAACGACCGGTGTTCCAGCGCGCTGGTGCCGGTCGCGGCGAGGGCCGCGCGAGCGAGCGCGACGTCGTCGGCGCCTTCGAGCGCGAAGGTGCCGAGGTGGGGGTAGCGACCCATCAGCACGATGTCGAGCACGGAGAAGTCGAACGCCGCGTGCGTGTCCTGCGGTACCAGCGCGATACGGCGCGCGATCGCGCGCCGCGTCAGGCCGCCGATCGGCAGGCCGTCGACGAACACCTCGCCACGTTGCGGCGTGAGCAGCCCGGCCAGCAGCCGGATCAGCGTCGTCTTGCCGGAGCCGTTCGGTCCGAGCAGGCCGACGATCAGGCCGCGCTCGACGTGGACCGAGACGCCGTCGAGGACCCGGCGCCGGCCGGAGCGGTCCGCGGCGGGCCGCCCGGCGGCGCCGCCGCCGCGGCGATAGTCGAACGAGACGTCAGCGGCTCGCAGCAACCCGCACTCCCACGAGGCCGGTGCGACCGAGCGCCGGATAGCCGAGGGTTTCCTCGTAGCGGCGGTTCGCGGCGTTGTTGATGCGACCGAACAGCTCGAGGCCGCGGCGCAGCGGCACGGCGGCGCCGAAATCGATCACCGCGTAGCCCGGCGTGTCGAAGAGTCCGCCGGAGCCGCCGAAGTTCGGCTCGAGGTCGAGCATCCGCGACCGCAGGGTGACGGTCGCGAACGCCGACAGCCGCGACGTGGCGTAGCGGAGATCGAGCGCGCCCTGGTGACCGGGGCGCCGAATCAGCGGATCGCCGGCGCGGAACGGTGGCGGCGCCGCGCCGAGGCCGTCGACCGCGAGGGTCTCGGTGGCGAGCCGCGTGTAGGTGCCGGCCGCCCGCAGGCCGTATGGCAGGCGGGTCTGGGCGGACAGTTCGAGGCCGCGAGCCCGGGCGTTCGAGATGTTGTCCGTGCGATAGCGGCTGGCGCCGCCGAGCGCCCGGCCGACCGTGACGATCAGGTCGTCGTAGCGGTTGCCGAACCAGGCCGCATCGAGGACCACGGCGCCCCGTGCCAGCTGCTGTTCGACGCCGGCCTCGACGCTGCGGCTGCGTTCCGGCTGCAGGTCGGCATTGTCGGTGAACGCGATCTCGAAGACGTCCGGCGGGCGGATGCCGGTGCCGGCGCTGGCCCGGACGCGCGTCGTCGCCCACGCGCCGGCCAGCGGCCCGACGGTGTAGACCGCTGCGAGTTTCGGGTTCAACGAGCGGATCGACTGCCGCGGCAGCAGCGGACGGGGCTGAAACGCCGTCGGGTCGGGCTCGACCGCCTGCCGGACCATGTGTTCGAGCCGCAGTCCGGCGGTCACGATGAGCCGCCGGCCGGCGGTGAGACGGGCTTCGCCGAACAGCCCCAGGCTGCGGCGATTCACGGGGATCGGCTGGCCGCCGTCGCCGGTGACGAACGTGCTGCGCCCCTGTTCGCGGATGAACTCGGCGCCGGCCGACAGGACGAGCTGTCGCGACACGGCGACGTCCTCCTGGATCCGGCCGTCGAACCGCTTCGTGCCGCTCGATGACGGACCGAAGCCGCTGACGAAGTCGCTGGCGAGGTCGGTGTAGCTGGCCTCGATGCGCTGCCGCACGCCGGCCGGCAGCGGGTGGGCGACCCGGACACCGACCCGGCGGTTCTCGTTGGTGCCGCGCGACACGGCGTCGATGCCGCCGAACACGCCAATCGGGTTGGCGCCCCACGGGCCGGGGAACCCGCGTTCGTCGGTGCCGAGGCTCGCCGCGACCATCGCGTCGACGCCGCCGCCGCCGCGGTAGCCGAGGGTTCCGGTGGCCTGCGTCCGCGTGTAGTCGTCGTTCGTCACCGTGTCGCCGGCGTCGCTGGTGGCGCCGGTGAAGCCGTCGGTGGCCAATCGCTCGGCGCCGAGACCCCACGACCAGGCGCCGCGCGAGCCGGCGGTGCCGACCGTCGCGCGGACGGTGCCCTGACTGCCGGCTTCGAGCAGGCCGTTCAGGCTGGGGGCGCCGCCGCGTTTGGTGATGACCTGGACGACGGCGCCAATCGCTTCGGAGCCGTAGAGGGCGCTCTGCGGTCCGCGCACCACTTCGATGCGGTCGATGTTGGCCACCGACAGATGCGCGAAGTCGAAGGCGCCGCCGAACGTGTTGGTGCGAACGCCGTCGACGAGCACGAGGGTGTAGTTCGACGAGCCGCCGCGCGGAAAGAGCGAGGTGAGGCCGCCGCGGCCGCCGCTCCGCGTCACCGACAGGCCGGGCACGTCGCGCAGGGCATCGGCGACCGTCTCGATCTGCCGCGCCTGCAGGTCGGCGGCGGTGATGACGGTGACCGATGCCGGGATTTCCGAGCGTGCGGCGTCGATCTGGGACGCCGAGACGACGATCGCCTCCTCGACGGCACCCAGCCGCAGCTGGATCGGCAGTTCGCGGCGTTCACCGCCGGCGACGATGACCTCCGCCACCGGCGCGACGAAACCATCGGCGACCACCCGGACGGCGTAGCGGCCATCGGGCAGGTCGGCGACCTCGTAGTCGCCGGCGGCGCCGGTGACGGTGTCGGCGACGGCACCCAGCGGGCCGGTGATGACGATGCGGACGTGCGGCACGGCGCGACCGTCAGGATCGACGACGCGGCCGGCAAGGGTGGCGGCCGCGGCGGTGCGGGCGGCGCCGAGGAGGCAGAGGCAGAGAGCGGTACGTCGGAGGGTGTGCGCCCACCGCGTCCCGGGGAACGGGAAACCAGATCGCATGGAGCTCCTTTCGGCGTCTCACGCGCCGACAGAGGACGTCCCCGACGTTCAAGGTTTCCTGACTCGCGGATCGACGTGACGCTCACAGTCTTCCCAGACCCGCTCTCCGGATCCAGTGACGGACGCCACGCGTCCTTGGTGAGCGCACTCCCCGCTTACAGTGGCGGGACCGTGTGGGCTTTCCACCCACTTCGCGTAACCGCCGGGGCCGTGCGTGATCGAGACGCCGGGTTGTCTCCCCGACGCCGTCCTTCCGGTGCGACCGGAAGGGAAACGGAGTATAACATCCGGACCGCCGGGCGCTCGGGTTGCCCTCGACCGGTGTTTGTCGGTAACATGGCTCGGTCCTGGCAACGGCTGCGGGATGCATGCAGGCAGAGTCCCAACCGAAGAGGAGCGCATGAGCAAGAGTTCGACCGTCACCGTACGCGAGAAGCCAGTGCAGGACGTGGCTTTCGCGACTGTGGGCGGCCTCACCGTTCACGGCGAGACCATCGTCGTGTCGACCGACCAGCGGATCGAGCTCGTCGATCTCACGAACAAGGTGATGGACTTCGTCCGGCAGTTCAACATCCACGAAGGTCTCGTGAGCCTCTGGTCGATGCACACCACGTGCACGCTCTTCATCAACGAGTTCCAGTCGGCGCTGCTGAGCGACATCAAGCACTTCCTCGAGGAACTCGTCGCCCGTGACGCGGAGTACATGCACAACAATCCGGAACACTCGGACTGCGATCGCATGAACGCCGATTCACATCTGCGCGCGATGCTGCTCGGCCACAGCCTGACCTTGCAGGTCAGTGGCGGAGAAGTCGTGCTGGGGCAGTGGCAGCGCATCCTGATGGCCGAACTCGACGGCCCGCGTGCGCGCTCGCTGCGCATCCAAATCCTCGGAGTCTCGGGTACATAGCGCGGGTGGAAGTGCACGGCCGCATTTCCGCCGCAGGCCTCTCCGACATCGCGGACAAGCTCGAAGCCGGTGTCCGTCTGGACTTCGCGGACGGCGTCCGTCTGTTCGAGACGCCCGACCTGCTGGCGGTCGGCGCGCTCGCCAACCGTGAGCGCGAACGCCGGCACGCCGGTCGCACGTACTACAACCACAACATCCGGCTCGAGGCGACGAACGTCTGCGTCGCCAGCTGCCTCTTCTGCTCCTTCGCGCGGCT
>CADEDC010000020.1 GCA_902825985.1 uncultured Acidobacteriota bacterium
ACACACCAACAACTGGCCCTATTCCTCGTCGGCGGAGGAGAGTCCGCGGCGGCAGGACTATCCGGCGTACTTCGACGACAACGTCGAGAACCCGCGCGGCGTGCATGCCATCCGCATGTTCAACGGCCGCACCGGCTTCACGCGAGACTCGCTCATCGAAGCGGCGTTCGACAGCTACCAGCCCGAGTTCGCGCTGCTGCTGCCGCGCCTGCTGAAGGCCTTCGACGGACTGCCGGCGTCGCATCCGCAGCGGTCGACGCTGCAGGAGCCGGTCGCCCGGCTGCGCGACTGGGACTATCGCTGGGGCGTCGAGTCGGTGGCGAACACGATTGCGGTCTTCTGGGGCGAGGATCTGTGGCTGCGGGTGCGGCCGGAGGCTGACAAGGCGGGGCTGTCGGTCTACGAGTTCATGGAGACGCGCGCGACGGCGGGCCAGCAACTGGCGTCGCTGGCGGCGGCGGTCGCCAGACTGACGGCCGACTTCGGCACGTGGAGGACGCCATGGGGCGAGGTGAATCGCTTCCAGCGCATCTCGCCGGCCATCGTCCACCCGTTCGACGACCGCCAGCCGAGCATCCCGGTCGGATTCGGATCGGCGCGCTGGGGTTCGCTGGCGTCGTTCGGCGCCCGCGCCTACCCCGCGACGAAGAAGTGGTACGGCTCCAGCGGCAACAGCTTCGTCGCGGCGGTCGAGTTCGGTGAGCGGGTGAGCGCCCGTGCGGTGACCGCCGGCGGCCTGAGCAGCGATCCGGCCTCGGCGCACTTCAACGATCAGGCCGAACGCTATGCGACCGGCAACCTGCGCGACGTCTACTTCTATCCCGATCAGCTGCAGGGGCACACCGAGCGCACCTACCGGCCGGGGGAGCGCCGGTAGCCGGGCCGGCCCGCCGGCGCACGTCGTCCGCGGCCGCCGGCCGCTGCGCCGCGCCGGGTCGCCGGCGCAACGCGATCCCGGGTCAGTGGGTCATCGCGTAGAGCGCCGCGTTGATGCCGAGGGCGTAGCCGTCGGGCGAGAACTGCAGGAAGAACTCGTGGTCCTCGCCCTCGCGCTCCCACGAGTCGCCGATGTCGGTGTTGTGGGTCATCAGTACCATGATGCGGCCGCGCCCGTCGGCGATCATCCGCAGGTTCGCCTGCGGACTGTCCCGGCCGCGCTCCGACGTCGACCCGCCGCTGAAACGCCAGAAATTGATGCTGGTCACCTGCGGCGCGCCGGTGATCGTGTAGAGCGACCGCAGCAGCGGATGGCCCGGCGGCACGTCGGCGATCGGATACTCGGGCAGCACCCGGTGTATCTGCGCCGTCCACTGGTCCCAGGCGCGGGTGCCCCAGAAGTCGTCGACCCAGAGGAATCCGCCCTTCAGCAGGTAGGCACGCAGCCGTGTCACCTCGGCCTCGTCGAACGCCAGCGTGCCGACGTCGGTGGCCATCGTGAACGGACAGCGGAACAGCGCGTCGTCGGTCAACCTGACCACCCAGTAGTTCGGGTTGTTGTCGGCATCCCGGCTGATCGGGGTCTTGGTCAGCTCCGACAGACGCGTCATCAGGTTGATGCCGGCGTACGGGTAGTCGGTGCCCCAGCCCATGCCGTTCGCCTCGCGGCGGACGCTGCGGTACATCACCTTGCAGTGCGTGAATGCGCCGTCGGCGAAGGTCGCGGTGGGGAAGCGCGCCGGAACGCCCGGCCCTTCGCGCAGACGGGAGTACCGTCGTTGCGCCACGGCGGCGGATGCCAGCGCAAGGCAGAGCAGGAAGACGGCCGACCCGCGGCCGACAGACCGGCGCATATCCGCAGTCTACGCCAAAGCGCGGCCCATCCGGCGTCGCCGCCCTGGCGGTGTCGGCGCCCGACCGCCGCCGCCGCGATCCACCGGTCGCCGGCCGCAATTTGGGCTGGACAGCCGTCGCGCCCTTCCATTAGGGTGGGCGCGTGAAGAACGCCGTCAAAATCCTCACCCTCGTCGGCCTGGCACTCGCCGCCTCGCAGCCGACCGCCGCGCAGTCGGATCGGCTGTTCCTGTGGGGCGACATCGTCTATTTCTACCCGCCGCCCAGCCCGCAGAACTGCGTGATGCAGAGCCGGTTCAAGCCGGGCGAGCCGGTCGGCTTCCGCATGACCGCCATCAACCCGGCCACCGGCAGGCGCGATCGCGCGACGGAAATGGTCGTCCACCTGCAGTACGCCGGGAAGACCATCGACGTGCCGATGCGCGACCGGCAGACCGAGAAGCAGCCGGAACGCGACTTCTGGGTGGCCAAGTGGACCGTGCCGATGGACGCGCCGACCGGTGTGGTGCGCTACACCGTCACCGCCAGGGACTCGCAGGGGCGCACCGGCGAGTTCAAGCCGTTCGATGTGCAGACGTCGCAGCTGACGATCGTCAACTAGGCGCTAGAGATCCTCGGGGTTGATCCGCCAGCCGCGGAGGATGGCCTGCTCCTCGGCGGCGCTTGTCGCCTTCTTGAACAGGGCGCCGGACCGTCCCTTCACGCGCCGTTCGCAGTCCGCCCACGTCGCGTGTCGCATCGGCCGGCCATCGACGACGCTGAGGTACGAGTAGGCGGCCGTCTTCCGTCCGCCACCTGCCGTCGTCGCGCGGCGTGCCGGCACGGCGGTGTCGTCGGGCAATTCGAGGATGTCGATCGGATAGCCTGACAGCGGACCGTCGTACAACGCCACCGGCACGTCCGTGGCGAAGCCGTCCGCGATCCGATCCACCCGCTCGTTGCCCGGCGTGCCGACGTGGCCGCGGACGTAGTGCCACGCCAGGGTGCGCGCTCCGCGGGCCGACGTCAGGTTCGACAGCCGCTCCCACAGGTCGCGGTTCATCACCTCGGCACCGCTGGCCGTCTTCCAACCGCGCCGCTTCCAGTTGTGGATCCATTCGCGGATCCCCTGGATGACATAGGTCGAATCGGTGTAGACGTCGACCGGACCGGTCGTGTCCTCGAGGCGGGCGAGCGCCTCGATGGCGCCGGTCAACTCCATCTTGTTGTTGGTCGTGACGGCGGCGCCGCCGCCAAGTTCCGTCACCCGGCCGTTCGGTGTGACGATGACCACACCCCATCCGCCCGGTCCCGGATTGCCTTTCGACGACCCGTCGGTGAAGACGACGATCCGCGGTTCGCTCATGTGTGCCGTCAGTGTGACGCGTTTGCCGCCGTCCTGTCACCTCTCCGGACGCCGCCGTCCGGCCGGCGACACCAGGCCGGGCTTGCCCGACTATTTTCGCGCCGCCGACGTCGGCTGAGTGCCGCACCCGCGATCGCCGGAGTAGAATCCGGCCTCGCTGGCCGGATGCCACGCCGGTGGCGGGGAGGCTGAAGGTGAGACGGATCGCGGTAGCGCTGGCTCTGTGGCTGCTCGCGTCGCAGCCGGCCGCGTCAGCTCGAGCGCAGGACGTGCACGTCCTGCTGACCGGCTACAGTCTCGCGTCCTGGACCCAGAAGGACGGCCTCAGCTCATCGCTCATCTGGGCGCTCGCGCAGGACCGCGCCGGCTACCTCTGGCTCGGCACCGACGCCGGCATCATGCGCTTCGACGGCGTCCGCTTCGTCGCGTGGGATGCATTCGCCACCGTACCGAGCCCGACCGCGAGCGTCAGGTCGCTGTGCGTCACGCGGGACGGCGCGCTGTGGTTCGGACTCGGTGAACCGGGCGGGATCGGCGTCCTGCGCGATGGCCGGGTCACGATGTACGGCGCGGCCGAGGGCCTGCCGGCCGGTGTCGTGATGGCTCTCGCCGAAACGCCGGACGGGACGCTGTGGGCCGGCGGGCGCTTCGGCGTCTACCGGCGCGCCGCCGACCGCTGGGCGCGCGGCGACGACGGCGTGCCGGCCGGCTTCGTGAACGCGCTGCTGACCGAGGCGGATGGCACGTTGACCGCGGCGACCGCCGAAGGGGTCTACGCCCGAACCGGCCCGGCCGGGCGCTTCTCCCTCACCGGGCGCTCGATCGAGCCGGCGCGCTCGCTGGCGCGCGGCGGCGACGGCCGGCTGTGGGTGACCGATCCGATCGTCGGCTTCCGGCCGGTGCTCGCCGGCCATACCCGTCCGCTCGCCCTTCAGAAGGGCCGCGGCGCCCGCCTCAAATACGATTCGCGCGGCAATCTCTGGGTGGGCACCGGCGGGCAGGGGCTGTGGCGCCTGCGCCATGATGCCGCCGGAACCGTCCACCTGTTCGAGCGGACGTCGACGCGAACCGGGCTGTCAGATGATGGGGTGACCGAACTGCTCGAAGATCGGGAAGGCAACATCTGGGTGGCGACGCGCGACGGCCTCAATCGCCTCACCCCCTACAAGATGACGCCGATCATGGATCTCGGCATCGTCAACGCCGTCGATGTCACCCCCGACGGCCGGGTATGGGTGGGCACTGCGGATGCGCTGGTCGCGTTCGCCGCCGGCGAGGTGGAGGCGCGCGCGCCGCCAATCGCCGTGCCCGAGCCGCCGCTGGCGGCGATGCACGCCGACCCGTATGGCACGCTCTGGGTCGCGACGGCGGCGACGCTGCGCCGCGTGGTACGGGACCGCACCGTCACGGTGCCGCTGCGTGGCGCCGAGCTTCGCCAGTTGTCGGATCTCACCACCGATGGGGCGGGCGGCCTCTGGATTCATGACGAAGCGACCGGTTTGTGGCACTGGCGGGATGGTCGGCTGACGCCCGCGCCCGTCCCGCCGGAGTTGCAGCCGGTGCCGCTGCTCGCCAGCTACACCGACAGCGGCGGTCGTGCCTGGTTCGCCTACGCGAACGGCCGCGTGGCCACCATCGATCGTGACAAGACGGTCCGCGTCGCCGGCGAGGGTGACGGATTGACGGCCGGGCCCTACCGGGCGATTCATCAGGATCGATCGGGGGCGGTCTGGCTTGGCGGGAACCGCGGCTTGAGCCGCTTTGCCGACGGCACGTTCAGGACGCTGCCCGCCATCGCCGCCGAGGCGGCGCGGCCGATCGTCGGCATCGTGGACGACAGCGAGGGTCATCTCTGGCTGGCCATGGAGACCGCCGGCATCGTCCGTATCGCCCGCGATGAGGTCCTGGCGGTTCTGGACGACCCCGGGCATCGGCTCCGCTACACCGCGTACGACAAGGTCGACGGCTCGGCCGGGATGTCGCGGTGGTTCGGGCATCGGTCCGCCGTCCGCGCGAACGCCGATCGCCTGTGGTTCGTCGCCGGGCGCGGGGTGACGGTCGTCGACGCGGCGGCGCTGGTCAGCGACACGCCGCCGGCGAGCGCGCTGCGCATCGAGGGCGCGGTTGCCGACGGCCGCCGCGTGGCGACCGACGCGGCGGCGGTGCTCCCGGCCCGCACGGCCCGACTGCAGATCGACTACACCGCCCTGACGCTGACGTCGCCGCTCAAGACGAAGTTCCTCCATAGACTCGAGGGCTTCGATGCCGACTGGGTCGATGCGGGTACGGGCCGCTCCGCGTCGTACACGAACCTGCCGCCCCGCAGCTACACGTTCCGCGTGATGGCAACCGGCGCCGACGGCATGTTCGGCGATGCCGGCGCGGCGTGGGCCTTCCGGATCCGCCCGATGTTCCACGAGACGTGGTGGTTCGTCGGCCTGTGCGCGACGGCGGTCGCATGCGGCATCGGTCTCGCCTGGCGTGTGCACGTGCTGCGCGTGCGCCGGCAGTTCGCGCTGCTGCTCGGCGAGCGGGCGCGGCTCAGCCGTGAAGTGCACGACACGCTGCTGCAGAGCATGTTCGGGTTCGCGCTGCAGGTGGACGCGCTCGGCGCCGCCGTGGCCACCACGGCGCCGGAGATCCGCGATCGGCTCGCCGGCCTGCGGCATCAGGTCGAGGAGGACATCCGCGAGGCCCGGCAATCGATCTGGAACCTGCGGTCGCCCCGTCTCGAGGCCCGCGACCTGGCCGCGGCGCTGAAGGATGCCGCCGAGCACGCCGCATCGACCGGCGCCCTGCAGGTCACGTTCACGACCGCCGGCACGCCACGACCGATTGCGACGGCGGTCGAGGAACAGCTGCTGCGCATCGGTCGCGAAGCGATGGCGAACGTGGTCCGCCACGCCCACGCCCGCGAGCTGCGCATCGCCCTCGTCTACGGCGTCGACGACATGACGCTGACGGTCACCGATGACGGCTGCGGCTTCGACGTGGCACCACCGGCGTCGGACTACGCGCACTTCGGACTGGTGGCGATGCGCGAACGCGCCGAATCGGTCCACGGCTCGTTGAACGTCGAGAGCCGCGTCGGCAGCGGGACGACCGTTACGGCGGTGATTCCGGAGGCATGAATGATGGCAGGAGCGCGAATCAGCGTGTTGCTCATCGACGACCACCGCATCGTGCGTGAGGGGCTGGCCCAGGTGATCGATCGGGAACCGGACATGCGCGTTGCGGCGACGGCGGCGACCGAGGAGGAGGCGGTCACGCTCTACGCGCGCCACCGGCCGGACCTCACCATCATGGATCTGCAGCTGCGCGGCGGCAGTGGCGTCGGCGCGATCCGGACGATCCGGTCCGGCGACCCGTCCGCCCGAATCGTGGTGCTGACGATGATGCGCGGCGACGAGGACATCCACCGGGCGCTGGAAGCGGGCGCCTCGACCTACCTGCTGAAGGACACGGCGATCGCCGACCTGACGCGGGTGATTCGCGACGTGCACGCCGGCAAGACGCCGCGGGTCAGCGCCGAGGTGAAGGCGCAGATGGCGGCGCGCGCCGAGCGGCCGGCGTTGACCGGTCGCGAGGTCCAGGTGCTGGAACTGGTACGGCGCGGCCTGCGCAACCGGGAGGTCGGGGCGTCCCTCGGCATCTCGGAGGAAACCGTGCAGTCGCACGTCCGCAGCATCCTGAGCAAACTGGACGTACCGGATCGTACGGCCGCGGTGGATGTCGCCCTCCGTCGTGGCATCCTGCATCTGCAGTAGGCATCGCGGGGCGATCGAGCGGGGCGTCGATGCACCGATCCGACCAGCCTGTCGGCTGGATCCAACCCGACCGACCCGCCGACAAGCTGGCGATGGCGGAAGTCCGTCAATCCCCTGCTTTCAGGGATGCATGCCGTTCGCGGCACCGCTAGTCTCCAGCCCTCTCGTAGTGTGCGCACCCTGCCCCGCACGATGGTGAGGCAGGACGGAGAAGGAGCAGCCGATGATGCGACTGGGACTGGCGCGGGTGTTTCTCGTGGCGGTGCTTTCGGCGGCGATGCTGCCTGCCAGCGCGATGGCGCAGAGCGGCATCGCGGGTCAGATCAAGGATGCCACCGGCGGCGCCCTGCCCGGTGTCACGGTCGAGGCGTCGAGCGACGTGCTGATCGAGCGCACGCGGTCGGTGGTCACTGATGGCGAGGGGCTGTACCGGTTCGTCGACCTTCGGCCGGGCAGCTACGACCTCACCTTCTCACTCGCCGGATTCGCCACGATCAAGCGCGAAGGGGTGCAGTTGCCGGCCGACTTCGTCGCCAGCGTCAACATCGACATGCGGGTCGGATCGCTCGAAGAGACGCTGACGGTGACCGGCGACGCGCCGCTCGTCGACGTCCAGAGCACCGGCCGCTCGCAGGTCCTGTCGCGCGACGTCCTCGACGCCATCCCCACCGGTCGCTCGTTCCAGTCGGTCGGCCAGCTCGTCGTCGGCGTCCAGCTGAGCCGTCCCGACGTCGGCGGCTCGCAGGCGATGCAGCAGACCTACTTCGCCGTGCACGGCATGCCCGCCCGCAACACCACGGTCCAGGTGGACGGGATGATGATGAACTCGACGCGCGCCGACGGTCAGGTGAACCCGTACTTCAACGACGCGATGAGCCAGGAGGTGTCGTACGAGACCACGGGGGCGGGTGCCGACGTGTCGGCCGGAGGCGTCCGGGTCAATATGATCCCGCGCGAGGGGGGCGCCCGGTTCAGCGGCGCGGTGTTCTCGGCCTGGTCGGACGGGGCGTGGCAGTCTGACAACTTGACCGCCGACCTCAAGAGTCAGGGCCTCACCGCCGTCGACAAGATCAAGGAGATCTACGATTTCAACTTCTCCCTCGGCGGGCCGGTGATGCAGGACAAGCTGTGGTTCTTCACCTCGGCGCGCAAGTGGGGCGTCAACTCGCCGGTCGCCGACGTGTTCTACACGCCGGCCGGCGTGCCCTTTCCGGTCGGCTACCAGCAGTGCCGATCCGGGGCGGCCAGCTGCGAACAGGCGGTGGACGACCAGCAGATCAGCAGCGGCATGATGCGGCTGACGTGGCAGATGAGCAGCAAGAACAAGCTCGGTGTCTACTACGATCGCCTCTACAAGACGCGGGGTCACGACATGGTGGCCGGCACCGACCCGGCCACCGCGTCGTTCACCTGGGTGTCGCCGGTCTACTACACGACCCAGATCAAGTGGACCTCGGCGCTCAGCAGCAAGCTGCTGGTCGAGGCCGGCTACGGCAGCAACGTCAACATCACCGTCCAGAAGATGCAGGACGGCATCGAGCAGGAGCGCGGCACCGCCGCCTGGCTCGCCGGCGCGGCGCGCACCGACCGCGACCTCGGCCTCGCCTGGGCGGCGACGAACAACATCCCGACCTTCGTCCCCACCAAGTACCTGTTCGTCACCTCGGCGTCGTACGTGACCGGCTCGCATGCGCTGAAGGTCGGCCTGCAGTACGGCACCGGCTGGTTCGAGACCCGGCAGGATGCGCAGGCCGATCTGCAGCAGGACTACCGGACCGGCGTGCCCGACTCGGTGATCATCCGCAACACGCCGTTCCGGTTCCGCGACACGATGAACTATGATCTCGGACTCTACGTGCAGGACACCTTCACGATCCGGCGGCTGACGTTGAACGGCGGCATGCGCCTCGAGAAGCTGGTGGCGGAGAACACCGCCCTGACCTCGCCGGCCGGCCGTTTCGTGCCGGAACGTTCGTTCCCGTCGACGCCGAACCTGCCGAACTGGACCGACATCGCACCGCGCTTCGGCATGGCCTACGACCTGTTCGGCACCGGCAAGACGGCGGTCAAGTTCTCGGTCAACCGCTACAACGACGCCAGGACCACCGGCATCGCGGCCCAGTACAACCCGCTCGCCCTGTCCACCGCCCGCCTGACGTGGCGCGACCTCAACGGCGACGATGTCGCGCAGGGCGCCGCCGGCTGCGCCTATCTCTCCCCCGGCTGCGAAATCAACTTCGCGCAGTTGCCGGCGAACTTCGGCGTCCGCGCCTTGCGGCAGTACGACCCGGAGACCGAGCGGCCCTACAACGTGATGTCGAACATCGGCATCCAGCATCAGCTGCTGCGCAACGTCTCGGTGACGGCCGCCCTGGTCCAGAACCGCTTCTACAAGCTGCCGATTCGCGACAATCTGCTGCGCACGCGGGCCGACTACTCGGCGCTGACCGTCTACAGCCCGATCGACGGGTCGCCCATCACCGTCTACAATCTCGATCGGTCGAAAGTCACGGCGGTGCAGGAACTCGACACGACGGCCACTTCGGCTCGCCGGCAGCTGTTCACCGGCTATGAGTTCACGATGAACTCGCGCCTGCCGGGCGGCGCGACGATCTTCGGCGGCACGTCGATCGATCGTGGCCAGACGGTCACCTGCGACGAGCCGGACAATCCGAATCTGGACCGCTTCTGCGATCAGCGCGAGACCGGCGTGCCGTTCCGGGCGCAGTTCAAGCTCGCCGGCAGCTATCCGCTTCCGTGGTTCGGCATCCAGCTGGGCGGGTCGTTCCAGAGTTATCCGGGGGCCGTCCTCGGGACCACCAATCAGCTGTCGGGCTCGACCTGGCTCATCACGCCGACCACCCGCTACGGCGCCACCTGTCCCGGCCCCTGCACGCCGGGCGCACTGGTGATGCCGGCGCTGACCGAGGCGTCACTCACCGTACCGCTGCGGCCGTTCGGCACGGAGTTCCTGAATCGGCTGAATCAGCTCGACCTCCGCGGCTCGAAGAACTTCACGGTCGGTCGCACCCGGCTCGAGGCGCAGGTCGAACTGTTCAACGTGATGAACTCCGACGCGGCACTGACGGTTCGCGGCACGAACTTCGGCACCGCCGCCTACCAGCAGGCGGCCAGCGCAATCCAGGGACGCATCGTCCGCATCGGCGCTCAGATGAAGTGGTAGTGTCGACGCGAGGGACGGGAAGCACGGAGGGGTCATGCGGGTGTTGTTGATGGTCTTCAGTGTGTGCGCCGCCGCGGCGGTGGCGGGCGCACAACCGCCGGCGCCGCCAGCGCCGGCGGCGTCGACGCTGGACTTCGAGTTCTTCCGGACGCGGGTGCAGCCGATCTTCCTCGCCAAGCGTCCCGGGCATGCGCGGTGCATCACGTGCCATCGCACCGGGACACCGCGGCTCATCGAGCTCAAGGACGGCCAGACGATGTGGGACGAGGCGCAGTCGCGCCGGAACTTCGAGGTCTGGCAGCGCGTGGTGGTGCCAGGCGACCCCGAGGCGAGCCGACTGCTGATGCACCCGCTCGCGAAGTCGGCGGGCGGCGACGTCTTCCACGGCGGCGGCCGCCATTGGGACTCGAAGGCGGATCCCGAGTGGCAGACGCTCGCGGCGTGGGTCCGGACCGGCACGCCGGCGGCGACCACCACGCAGGGCAGCGGCCTCGATTTCGACGTCTATCGCAGCCGCATCGAGCCGATCTTCCTGAAGGAGCGGGCGCCGAACGAGGGGGCCGGCATGTGCATCGGCTGCCACGCCCGCATCGCCACGCGGCTGCGTCTGCAGCCGCTGTCGCCCGGTGCGACGACGTGGACCGAGGCGCAGTCGCGGCAGAACTTCGAGGTCGTCCAGCGGGTCGTCGTCCCCGGCGACCCGGCGGCCAGTCCGCTGGCGATCCACCCGCTGGCGACGGCCGCCGGCGGCGATGCGCAGCATACCGGCGGCAAGTTCTGGACCTCGGCCGATCACCCGGAGTACCAGGCGGTGGTGACCTGGATCCGGAGCGCCGCGGCCAACCCGGCGGCCGCCGCCAGACCGGCTCCGACGCTCGACTTCGCGTTCTTCCGTGAGCGCGTGCAGCCGATCTTCCTGGCCAAGCGGCCGGGGCATGCACGCTGCATCACGTGTCATCGCACTGGCACGCCGCGGCTCATCGAACTGCCCGCGGGGCAGGCGACCTGGGACGAAGCGCAATCGCGCCAGAACTTCGAGGTGTGGCGCCGGGTCGTCGTGCCCGGCGATCCGGAGGCGAGCCGGCTGCTGATGCACCCGCTCGCGAAGTCGGTGGGCGGCGACGTGTTCCACGGCGGCGGCCGGCATTGGGACTCGAAATCGGATCCGGAGTGGCAGACGCTGGCCGCGTGGGTACGCGGCGAGACGATCACGCGGTCATCGAGGTGAAAGACGTCATGCACATCATTGCTTCATCGTTCCGTTCGCTGATGGTCGGCGCCGCCGTGGTCATGATGGGGGCGGCGTCACTCGTCGCGCAGGGCCAGACGGTGCGCATCATCCAGACCAACGCCGCCGGCGACAACTCGCACGTCATCGACCCGGGCACCACCACGTTCGTGGCGGTCAGCGAGGGGATCGAGGTGCCGCACGGCGTCTCGCCGGCGCCCGACGGCACCCGCCTGTACATCACCAACGAGTCGATGCACGCGCTGGACGTCGTCGACACGAAGACCTGGAAGGTCAGCAAGCAGATCCACCTGTCGGGCCGGCCGAACAACGTGGCGGTCAGCAAGGACGGCAAGAAGGTCTATGTCGGCATCGCGCAGGCGCCCGGCGCCGTCGACGTGATCGACGCGGTGGCGCTGACCAACGCGCGCAGCGTCAAGGTCGAGGGCTCGGTGCACAACGTCTACGTGACGCCCGACGGCCGGTTCGCCGTCTCCGGATCGGTGCAGTCGGGGATCATCAGCGTCATCGACACGACGACGGATACGCTCGCCTGGTCGCTCAAGATGAGCGCCGGCATCCGGCCGATGATCTTCGACGCCAACCCGGACGGGTCGACCCGCAACATCTACGTCCAGCTCTCGAACTACCACGGCATCGCCGTGGTCGACTTCGCGACGCGGAAGGAAGTGACGCGCTGGGAGCTGCCGGCGATTCCCGGTGAACACAAGGAACTGGAAGGCCTGCAGGGGGCGCCGGCGCACGGCCTCGCCGTGACGCCGGACCAGAAGATGCTGCTGGCGACCAGCAAGTGGTACGGCGCGATGTACGCGTATTCGATTCCCGACTTCAAGCTTGTCGGCACGATCGTCGTCGGCAGCCATCCGGAGTGGATCACGCTGACGCCGGACGGGTCGAAGGCCTACATGGGTGTCGCCGGCGAAGACCAGACCGTCGGCGTCGACCTGAAGACGATGTCGGTGATCGCCCGTGTGCCCGTCGGCTCCGTGCCCAAGCGCATCGGGACGCTGGTGATGAACGCACGCTAGTCCCCTGGAGCCGTGATGACTTGCATAAGTCCCGGCGCGCGGCGCCCGGATCGCAAGGCGCGACGACCGAGGATATTGGCCATATCTGAGGGAGGAGCAACGCCGCGAGGCGGGATGCCGCGCCCGGGAATTATGTGAGTCATCTCGGTTCCAGGGGACTAGCACCCGAGGACCGCGTGCGCCGTGTTCCGTCTCGTGTCACCGGTCGGCTCCGCGCACCCGTGTGCGCGATATCGGCGGTCGCGTGCGGGACCGAACCGGCACCACCGGCCGCGGCACCGGCGCCGGCCGCCGGTGCCGTGCTCTTCGAGGGGGCCCGCCTCATCGTCGGCGACGCCAGTCCGCCGATCGAGTCGGCGGCATTCGTCGGCATGACGCCGCAGGCGGCGTTGACCTCGGCGACCGCGGCCGCGGCCGAGGCGCTCGGTCTCGGCGGCGAACTGGGCACGGTGGCGGTCGGCAAGAGCGCCGATTTCATCGTTCTCGAGGCCAATCCACTCGACGACATCCGGAACAGCCGGCGCATCGCCCGGGTATACCTTCACGGCGATGAGCTGGACCGCGAGCGGCTCCGCGAGAACTGGCGGGCCGCCTGTCCGCCCGCCGACCGCTCCGCCAGGCCGACCCAGTAAACCGGCGGATTACCGCCGGCCGTGGGATACGATGCGGGGCTGGGCGCGGGCGGTGGGAGAAATCCCTCGATCCAGTGATGACAGCGCCCGGGGGAGTCCGTAGCATAGCGGGATATGCGCCACGGCCGAGCCACGTGGCGGAGGGGACGCATGGTGACGAGACGGTCGGCAGCGGCATTGATCGTGGGACTCACCGCTGCATGGGGGGCGGCACTGGCGGCGGTCGGGCCGGCGCGCGGCGTCGTCGTCCCGAGCGTGGTGGCGGTCGCGCCCGCGTCGACGTCGCCGGCCCAGGCTGCGGTGCAGACCGTGGCGCCGCCGGCCGGCGCCGCTGCCGTCCCGGTCAGCCGCACGCCGCGTCAGACGACAGTGCAGCGCTACTGTGTCACCTGTCACAACAGCCGTCTCAAGACGGCCGGCCTGGCGCTGGACGGCCTGGACATCGAGCGTCCCGGCGCCCATCCAGCCGAGTGGGAAAAGGTCATCGTCAAGCTGCGGTCCGGTTCGATGCCGCCGACCGGCATGCCGCGTCCGGACCGGCCGACCTACGCGAGCCTGATCGGGTGGCTCGAGGGCGAACTCGATCGCGCGTGGACCGCCGCACCCTACCCGGGACGCATCGGGGCGGTGCATCGCCTGAACCGCACGCAGTACAACAATGCCATCCGCGACATCTTCGCGCTGGATGTCGACGTCCGGGCGCAGCTGCCCGGTGACGAGACGGCCGACGGCAGCTTCGACAACTTTGCCGACTCGCTGTCGATTTCGACGGCCCATCTCGAGCGCTACCTGTCGGTGGCACGTCAGGTGACGCGGCTGGCCACCGGCCTGCCGCCGACCGCCCCGGCGCTGACCCGGCACGACGTGCCGCTGCACATCGTGCAGGACGATCGCCAGAGCGAAGACCTGCCGCTCGGCTCGCGCGGCGGCCTCGCGGTCACCTACACCGCGCCGGTGGACGGCGAATATCAGGTCAAGATCCGGCTGCGACGGCAGTACCAGGACTACCTGATGGGCATGGGCTGGCCGCAGCAGCTCGACGTCCGCCTCGACGGCCGGCTGGTGAAGCGCTTCAGCGTCGGCGGCAAGGCGCAGGGGCGCGCCGCCGCCTCGAGCTACGCGGGCGACGGCGAGCCGAATTTCGCCGGCGACCCCGAATGGGAGGAATACATGCAGGTGGGCGGTGACGCCCACCTGCAGCTGCGGGTTCCGATGAAGGCCGGCCCGCGCGTTCTCGGGGTGTCGTTCGTCCGCGAGCTGTTCGAGCCGGAAGGCCTGCCGCAACCGCTGCAGCGTGGCCGCGTGCTGACGAACGACGAGCTCTACATGGGCAACGCCGCGGTGGGCACGGTGGAGATCGGCGGTCCCTACGACGCGGCCGGTCCGGCGGTGGACACGCCGAGCCGCCGTGCCGTCTTCGTCTGCCAGCCGAAGTCGGCGGCCGACGAAGGCGCCTGTGCGACCAGGATCCTGTCGCGGATGGCGCGCCTCGCCTACCGGCGCCCGGTCGCCAAGGTGGATGTCGACGCGCTGATGACGTTCTTCGCCGACGGGCGGCGCGACGGCGGCAGCTTCGACAGCGGCATCCAGTTCGCGCTCGAGCGGATGCTCGTCGACCCTGATTTCCTGCTTCGGATTCATCGCGAGCCGTCCGGCAGCGCCGCGGCACAGGGCCCGGGCCGCTCGTACGCGATGACCGACGTCGAGATCGCGTCGCGACTGTCGTTCTTCTTGTGGGGCAGCGTGCCCGACGAGCGGCTCCTCGACCTGGCGGAGAAGCGCCAGTTGAGCCGGCCGCAGGTGCTCGAGCAGGAAGTGCGCCGGATGCTCGCCGACCGGCGGGCCACCAGCACGCTGGCGCTCGACTTCGCGGCCCAGTGGCTCAACCTGCGGCGGGTCGGCGAGGTCGTCGCGCATCCCGACATCTATCCCAGCTTCGACGACAGTCTGCTCGAAGCGTTTCGGACCGAAACCGAGATGTTCGTCGCCAGCACGATCGACGAAGACCGAAGCGTCCTCGATCTGATTCGGGCCGACTACACGTTCGTGAACGAACGGCTGGCGCGCCATTACCGCATTCCGGGCATCTACGGCAGCCGCTTCCGCCGGATCACCCTGCCGGATCTCACGCAGCGCGGCGGCGTCCTCGCGCACGGCTCGCTGCTCGCGACGACGTCGTATCCCGACCGCACGTCACCGGTGGTGCGCGGCAAGTGGCTGCTCGAGAACATCTTCGGCGTCACCGTGCCGGCGCCGCCACCCGGCATCAATACCGCGCTGGCCGATCCGGCGCCCGGCACCAAGCCGCCGACCATCCGCGAGCGTCTGGCGCTGCACCGCAAGCAGCCGGTGTGCGCCACCTGCCACGCCATCATCGATCCGTCCGGCTTCGCCCTCGAGAACTTCGACGCGATTGGCGGTTATCGGACGATCGACGAGTCGGGCAAGCCGGTCGACTCGATGGGCAACACGGTCGACGGCACGCCGGTCGATGGCCTCACGGGGCTGCGGGCGCTGCTGCTCAACCCGCAGGACAAGTTCCCGCACACCGTCACCGAGAAGCTGATGGCCTACGCGCTGGGCCGCCGCATCGAGTACTACGATCGTCCGACGATTCGCCAGATCGTCCGCGACGCCGCCGCCAGCGACTACACCTGGTCCTCGATCGTGCTCGGCATCGTCAGGAGCCCGGCCTTTCTGCGGCGCGGAGCGCCAATCGCCACGAACTAGAAGGAGACTGGACGCATGTCTTTTGTGACTTCGAAAGCCCTTTCACGCCGGACGCTGCTGCGTGGCCTCGGTGCGTCTCTGGCGCTGCCGTACCTCGACGCCATGGTGCCGGCGTTCGGCGGTGTCGGGCTGCGGGCGGCCGGCCGGCTGCCGCACCGCTTCCAGACCTTCTACGTGCCGAACGGCATGGCGATGCAGTACTGGACGCCGAAGGGGCAGGGACGGACGTTCGAGCTGTCGCCGATTCTCGAGCCGCTCGCCGCCTACCGCGAGAAGATGATCGTCCTGAGCGGCCTGCGGGCCAACTGGAACTACATCCACGCCGGCGCCTCCGGGTCGTTCCTCACCGGCACTCCACGGGGCGGGCGCAACGAGGTCGAAATCATCGCCGACGTGTCGATGGACCAGATCCTGGCGAAGCAGTTCGCGAAGGAGACGCAGGTTGCGTCGCTCGAGCTGTCGATGGATGCGCCGGCCAATGCCGGCGCCTGCACGGGGAATCTCAGCTGCGCCTACACCCACACCATCTCGTGGAAGAGCGAGACGCAGCCGCTGCCGATGGAGTACAACCCGCGGTCGGTGTTCGAGAAGCTGTTCGGTGACAGCGGCAGCACCAACCGCAGCGCCCGTGAGGCGCGCCTCAAGCAGCACCGCAGCATCCTCGACGCGGTGCACGCGAAGATCGCCGGCCTGCAGCGCGAACTCGGGCCGCACGACCAGCAGCGCATCAGCGAGTACACCGACTCCATCCGCGACGTCGAGCGCCGGATCCAACGCGCCGAGGAGCAGCGCGAACTCGAGCTGCCGACGATGGAGCAGCCCCAGGGCGTGCCGCCGATCTTCGAGGACCACCTGCAGCTGATGTTCGACCTGCAGCTGCTCGCGTTCCAGTCGGATCTGACGCGCGTCATCTCGTTCATGATCAGCAAGGAGCAGAGCGCGCGGCCGTATCCGCAGATCGGCGTGCCCGAGGCGCACCACCCGCTGTCGCATCACGGCGATGCGCCGGAGCTCATCGAGCGGATGTCGAAGATCAACCGCTATCACACCGAACTCTTCGCCAAGTACGTCGGCCGGCTGGCCGCGACTCCGGAAGGTGACGGCACGTTGCTCGACCACACCACCATCCTCTACGGCTCCGGCATCTCGAACAGCAACGCGCACGCCGGCGACAACCTGCCGCTGATGCTCGTCGGCGGCGGCGCCGGCCGGCTCAGGTCGGGCCAGCATCTCGTCTACAAGGACGAGCCGACGATGGCGAACCTGCTGGTCACGCTCATGGACAAGCTGGACGTCCCGGTCGAGCGTATCGGCGGCAGCACCGGCAAGCTGCCGATTGACACCCTGGTCGGCATGTAGGGGCGTCGCGATGCAGGAGGTGGCGTTGCGTGCGACGAGAACGATGACCCGCTGGATCTGCGGCCGACGGCTTGCCGGGCTCGCCGTGCTGATGGCCGTGTGTGGCGGCGCACCGGCGTCGGCGCAGCTGCGGCCGGCGCTCAGCGAGGCCGTGAAGAACGCCGACGTCGTTGCGGCGGCCCGCCTGCTCGACAACGGCGCCGACGTCAATGCCACCGAGGGGGACGGCGCCACCGCACTCCACTGGGCCGCCTACCGCGATCACCTCGCGCTCGCCGACCGGCTGCTGCGGGCCGGCGCCCGGGTCGATGCGACGAACGATCTCGGTGCGACGCCGCTGTGGGCCGCCTGCCTCAATGGCAGTGATGCCATGGTGCGGCGGCTGCTCGAGGCCGGCGCCAACCCGAACCTCGCCCTGCTCGCTGGCGAAACACCGCTGATGGTCGCGGCGCGCGCTGGTGCCGCACCGGTGGTCAAGCAGTTGCTGGCCAAAGGGGCCACGGTCAACGCCGCCGGCACCCGCGGACAGACGGCGCTGATGTGGGCGGTGGCGCAGAGGCATCCCGAGGTCGTCGCACTGCTGATCGACGGCGGTGCCGACATCCACGCGAAATCGCAGGTCTGGAGCCAGGTGATGGCGGTGTCACCGCACGGCATGCTCCAGTACAACAAGAACGTGCCGCACGGCGGCGACACGGCGCTGCTGTTCGCCGCCCGCAATGGCGACGTCGCGTCGGCGAAGTTGCTCGTCGCCGCCGGCGCGAACGTCGACGACGCGGACGCCTGGGGCATCAGCGCCACCGCCTTTGCGGCACACGCGGGCTACCCCGACATCCTCGAGCTGCTGCTCGACCGCGGTGCCGACCCCAATACCAACGGCGGCGGCTTCACGCCGCTCCATGCCGCGGTCATGCGCCGTGACGACCGGATGGTGGCGGCGCTGCTCGGCCACAAGGCCGACCCCAATGCGCGGGTTCTCTCATGGACGCCGACCCGCCGCTCGTCGCGAGACTGGAACTTCAACCCCGAACTGGTGGGTGCGACACCCTACTGGCTGGCCGCCCGCGCCATGGCGCCGAGCGTCATGACGCTGCTGGCGAAGCACGGGGCTGACACGCGCGTGATTCACCACACCGAGTATCACGCGGGCGATCCGCCCGAGCCGCGTGCCCAGACGACGACGCCGCTGATGGCGGCGGTCGGCATGGGCGGCGGCATTCCGTGGGTCAACATCGATCGGGACAAGCGTGAAGGGCTGGCGCTCGAGGCCGCCAGGATCGCCGTCGACCTCGGCGCCGACGTCAACGTCGCCAACGTCGACGGCCGCACCGCCCTGGACGCCGCGAAAACCGCGCGCTACACGACTGTCGTCGACTTCCTGACGTCGAAAGGCGCGCAGCCGGGCACGGCAACCGGCAGGCGCACGGGCAGCGCGGTCAACCGCTAGCGAGAGCACGCTCCGGCGTCGCCCTCGGACGCGCCGGCGGTCAGCGCGCCGCGTCCGCCTTCTTGCGGACACCGGATTTCAGGAATTCGCTGCGCGACGCGAGCCCGTTGTCGTAGCCCATGTAGTCCTCGCGCCCGACTTCCTCCATCCACAGCGTCGTCGTCTGGCCGATGGATGTCTGGAAGAAGTGCGCCGACTGGTCGGGCGCCGCCCCGTGCCAATGCTCGAGACCGGGCGCCGCGTAGTGGGTATCCCCACGATGCATGACGCGAATCTTCTCGCCGCGCACCTGGATCCGGCCGACGCCCTGATCGATCATCATGACCTGACCGCCCACGTGGCAGTGCCAGTACGAGCGCATCCCGGCTTCCCAGATCGCGCCGGGACCCGGCTGCCCGTTGATCGTGATATCCGGCACCGGCTTGGGCGTATAGACGCCCGTGGCCTGCACCGTCATCGGCTGGCCGGGGCAGGCGGTCGGGCCGGTCGGGATTGCCGCCGGCGTCTGTGCGTCTCCCGTCGACCTCGACACGAAGAACAGCACGACGAGCAGCCCGGCCGGTACGAGGACTCGACCTATCGTGTTGACGTTCGCCGTCATTCCACCCCCCTTGGTTCGGCACCGTGCGGCACCCTGGTGCCGCTGGCCCGAGAGCCGGATTGTACGCCGATTGGCCGGCGAGCCGCGAGGTCGTCGAGTCGGCGTCCCGATCGCGCGCCGGCGGCAGAGGCATCATCCGGCCGCCGGCGTCGCCTCAGGTCGTGGCCGCCAGAGCACGAGCACCTTGCCGACGCGCTGCACCGCGACGGCGTCCGTCCGCGCACAGACGTCGTCACCCATCGCCTCGCGCGCGTCGCGATCCGTGCCGCCGATGCGGATCTTGATCAGTTCGTGCGCCGTGAGCGCCCGGTCGATCTCCGCGACGACGGTATCGGTGACGCCGTGATGCCCGACATGGACGATTGGTTCGAGCGGGTGGGCGCGGGCTTTCAGATGGGCGCGTTCGCGGGGCGTGAGCGGCACGGGCATCTGGTGATTGTATCGTCGCCGGGCGGCCTGCCGGCGACCCGACGTGGCGGAAAGGCGGCAGCGGTACACCGGCGTGTCACCGGACGGCCGGTGATGAAGTCCGGGGAAATCGCACCACCCAGGCCTGGTGCGCCGCGCCGATCGTCGGCATAGCGATTGCCGCTCCGACAGTCGTCTATGCGTTGGATTGCCGTTGGCCTTCTCACGGTCCATTCACTCGTCCACCTGATGGGGTTCGCCAAGGCGTTCGGCTACGCCGACCTGCCGCAGTTGTCGCAGCCGACGACCCGCGGCGCCGGGCTCGCCTGGCTCGCGGCAGCGCTGTTCGTCGCGGCCGCCGCCGCCCTGTTCGCCGGCGGCGCCCGTCGTTTCTGGGTCGTCGGGCTCATCGCGCTGTTCGTCTCCCAGGCGGTCATTGCGACCGCCTGGCGTGACGCGTGGGCCGGGACCGCCGCGAACCTGCTGCTGCTCCTGCTGGTGGCACACGCGTGGCTCACCGAGGGGCCGCGCAGTTTCCGCGCGCAGTTCGATCGCGATGCCGCGACCGGACTGTCGCGTCCGATCGACGCGCCGGTGGTGACCGAGGCCGACCTGGCAGCGCTACCGGATCCGGTCCGGCGCTACCTCCGGCTCGCCGGCGTGGTCGGGCAGCCACGCGTGCGCAACTACCGGCTGCACTTCCACGGCCGCATCCGCAGCGACCCGAACTCGCGCTGGATGCCGTTCGAAGCCGATCAACTGAGCCTCGCCGATCCGCCGACGCGGCTGTTTCTCATGCGTGCGTCGATGATGGGGGTGCCGGTCGAGGCGTTCCACCGGCTCGTCGATGGTCGGGCCACGATGGACGTGAAGATCGCCGGGCTGATTCCGATGGCGTCGGCCGGCGGGCCGGCGATGGACCGTGCCGAACGCGTGACCGTCTTCAACGACATGTGCCTGCTGGCGCCCGCCACGCTGCTGGATCCGGCAATCGCCTGGACGCCGATTGACGATCGCAGCGTGCAGGCAGCGTTCACGTACGGCGACCACCGGATCGGCGCGACCCTGCAGTTCGGCGATGACGGCCGGCTGTCGAGCTTTTTCTCGGACGATCGATCGCGTTCGTCGCCGGATGGGAAGACGTTCACGAACCTGCGGTTCACGACGCCGGTGCGCGACTACCGTCCCTTCGGCGCCGTGTCGCTGGCCGCACACGGCGACGCGCGCTGGCTGCTGCCGAGCGGTGAGTTCACCTACGGCGAGTTCGATCTGATCGACGTCAGCTACAACGTGCGCCCCGCAGGGTAGACGCGTCTCGCGCCGGGCCTAGATCTCCACCTGCACGCCGAGTTCGACCACGCGCTCCGGCGGCAGCTTGAAGTACGACGTCGCGCGGACCGCGTTCCGCGTCATCAGGACGAACAGCCGTTCCCGCCAGGTGGCCATGCCGGATCCCTCGGTGACGATCAGCGTCTCACGGCCGAGGAAGTAGATCACGTCGTCGCGATCGACCGCGAGGCCCTGTTCGTGCGCGCGGGCCAGGGCGCTCGGGACGTCGGGCTCCTCCATGAACCCGTACTGCACGAGGACGTCGGACACGCCGTACCCGAGATGGTGAATCGTGATCTGCTCGTCCTTCGGCACCGAGGGCACCGGCCGCGTCGTCACCATCAGACGCACGACGGACTCGTGCAGCACCTTGTTGTAGCGGAGGTTGTGGGCGAGCGCCGGAGGCGTGCCGTGCGGCTGCGCCGTCATGAACACCGCGGTGCCGGACACGCGCACCGGGTGTGATTGCTCGACCCGGGCGATGAAGTCACTCATCGGCAGCGCGCGCGCGGTGAGGCGGGCCGCGACGATCTGCCGTCCGGTCTTCCATGTCGTCATCAACGTGAACAGGCAGCCGCCGATCACCAGCGGCAGCCAGCCGCCGTGTGCGATCTTCAGCGCGTTGGCACCGAAGAAGGCCAGGTCGATCGTGAGGAAGACGCCCGTGATGGCGAATGCGGCGGCCGGCGGCCAGCCCCATTTCTCGGTGGCGACGACGTGCAGCAGCACGGCGGTGACCACCATCGTCATCGTCACGGCGATGCCGTAGGCGGCCGCCAGTGCAGTGGATGACCCGAACCCGACGACGATCACAATCGTGCTCACCATCAGCGCCCAGTTCACCTGCGGCACGTAGACCTGTCCCATCTCGTGATGCGACGTGTGTTCGATGTCGAGTCGCGGCGAGTAGCCGAGCTGAATCGCCTGCTGGGTCAGCGAGAAGGCGCCCGAAATCAGCGCCTGCGACGCGATGATGGCCGCGGCGGTGGCGAGTGCGACCAGCGGCAGCAGCGCCCAGCTCGGCGCGAGCCGGAAGAACGGCTGGTGGGCGGCTTCCGGGTCGCCGATCAGCAGCGCGCCCTGGCCGAAGTAGTTCAGCAGCAGGGCCGGCAGCACGATGGCGAACCAGGCGACGCGGATCGGCTTCTTGCCGAAGTGTCCCATGTCGGCATAGAGCGCCTCACCACCGGTGACGACCAGGAACACCGCGCCGAGGACGGCGAAGCCGTGCCAGCCGTGGGTGCGGAAGAAGGTGACGGCGTGGCGCGGATCGAAGGCGGTCAGGACGACCGGCTGGTGGCGAAGCGAGGCGACGCCGAGCAGCGCGATCACCACGAACCAGAGCACCATCACCGGGCCGAACAGCCGCCCGACGCGGTCGGTGCCGTAGCGCTGGATGCCGAACACGCCGACCAGGATGACGACGGTGACCGGCACGACGTACGGCTCGAACAGCGGCGTCGCCACCGTCAGTCCCTCGATGGCGCCGAGGACGGTGATCGCCGGCGTGATCATGCCGTCGCCGTAGAGCAGCGACGCGCCGAAGATGCCCATCAGCAGCAGGACGGACCAGCCGCCGCCGTTCCGGTAGCGCGCCGGCAGCAGGGCGGTCAGCGCGAGGATGCCGCCTTCACCCTGGTTGTCGGCCCGCATGACGATCGCGATGTACTTGATCGAGATGACCAGCACGAGCGAGTAGACGATGAGCGACAGCACGCCGAGCACGTTTTCATGGGTTGCGGGAACGGCATGCGAGCCGTAGAAACACTCGCGCAGGGCGTAGAGGGGGCTGGTGCCGATGTCGCCGTAGACGACGCCGATTGCGGTGAGCGTGACGGGCAGCAGCCCGCGCGCCCTCGTGCCAGACGCGGCCAAGGTGCCTCCAATCCGCCGGCGGGGTTAGCTGACGGGCTCGAGGTTGGAAGTCCTCTTCCGGATCCGCGATCCGGTGCGCCCCTACAGAATGGGTCCCCCGCGGCGCCGTTGGCCGGCGCCTTTGGCGTCGAGATGAGCGAACTTCCTTTATACCCCGGAAGAGCTCACCCCGGCCGCACCCTCCGATAAAATTCGTGAAAGCGCGATAATCTGGACGAACCAATGGCCGGGACAGCTTCGCAGCCGACGCCCACCGACGGCGCTCCATCGTTGCCCGCCGCGCCCCCGGACCCCTCCGAGGCGTCCGATCCCCATCATCACACGGCGCCGCGCGGGCGCTACCTGCTCACCCTGTCGGTCGCCGCGCTCGGCGTCGTCTACGGCGACATCGGCACGTCGCCGCTGTATGCCATCCGCGAGTGCTTTCACGGTCCGCACGCCATCGCGCCGACTCCCGCGAACGTCATGGGCGTACTGTCGCTGGTGTTCTGGGCCCTCATCCTGGTGATCTCCGGCAAGTACCTGGCGTTCGTGCTGCGCGCCGACAACGACGGCGAGGGCGGCATCCTGGCCCTGACGGCGCTGGCGACGCCGATCAAGATCGTCAGCAAGACCGAGCGTTGGGGGCTCGTCCTGCTCGGCATCTTCGGTGCCGCCCTCCTCTACGGCGACGGCATGATCACGCCGGCGATCTCGGTGCTGAGCGCCGTCGAAGGGCTGCAGACCGCGACGCCGATCTTCGCGCCGTACGTGATGCCGATCACCGTCGTCATCCTGATCGGGCTGTTCTTCATCCAGAGCCACGGCACCGGCCGTGTCGGCGGCATCTTCGGTCCGGTGACCTTCGTCTGGTTCCTGACGCTCGCCCTGCTGGGCGCCGTCGAGATCGCCCGCCATCCGCGCGTCCTCGCGTCGGTCAATCCGCTGCATGCCATCGAGTTCTTCGCGACCAACGGCTGGACCGGCTATCTCATCCTCGGTACGGTCGTGCTCGCGATCACCGGTGGCGAATCCCTCTACGTCGACCTCGGTCACTTCGGTCGCCGGCCGATTCGTCTCGTCTGGTTCACGCTGGTGATGCCGGCGCTGCTGCTCAACTACTTCGGCCAGGGTGCGCTGCTCATCAACGATCCGGCGGCCGCGGCCAATCCGTTCTACCTCCTGGCCCCCGACTGGGCGCTCTATCCGATGGTGATGCTGGCGACGTTCGCCACGGTAATCGCGTCGCAGGCGGTGATCTCGGGTGCCTTCTCGGTGACGATGCAGGCGGTGCAGTTCGGCTTCCTGCCGCGCCTGATGATCACGCACACGTCATCGCGTGAGTACGGCCAGATCTACATCCCGTCCATCAACTGGGCCCTGATGGTGGCGTGCATCCTGCTGGTGCTCGGGTTCCGCTCGTCCTCCAACCTTGCCGCCGCCTACGGCGTCGCCGTGATCTCGACGATGACGATCACGTCGCTGATGTTCGCCGTCGTCGCGCGACAGCGCTGGGGCTGGAACCGGGTGCTGGTCGGCGCCCTGGTCGGCGTCTTCCTGACCATCGATCTCGCCTTCCTCGGTGCGAACCTGGTGAAGATCCCGCACGGCGGCTGGTTTCCGCTCGTCGCCGCGGCGATCGTCTTCCTGGTGATGACGACGTGGCGCCGCGGCCGGCGGGCGGTGACGCGCCTGCTGCTGGCGAACGCATTGCCGGTCGATGAGTTCCTGAGGACCGTGATGGCCGATCCGCCGGTCCGCGTGCCCGGCACGGCCGTGTTCATGAACGGGAATCACACGGGCACGCCGCCGGCCCTGCTCACCAACGTGCGGCACAATCACGTGCTGCACCAGCGGAACATCCTGCTCACGGCCCGCACCGAGCAGACGCCGCGCGTCGAGCCCGACGAGCGCGTGCAGATCGAGCCGCTCGGCCATGGCTTCTATCGCGTGATCATCCGCTACGGTTTCACCGAGGAGCCGGACATCCCGACGGCGCTCGCCGACCTGCGGCACACCGGCCTGGCGCTCGATCCGCGGAGCGTCACCTACTTTCTCGGTCGCGAGACGCTCATCCCGACGAAGAACGTCGAGGAGATGGCGGTATGGCGCGAGACGCTCTTCGTCACGATGGCACGTAACGCCACCAACGCGACCCGCTACTTCCGGCTGCCGGCCAACCAGGTGATCGAGGTCGGCGCTCAGCTGGAGATCTAGCCGGAACTCCCGCCGGTGGCGGAACCGCACCGCGATCCATCCCATCCAGAAACCCGACGGACGCCCTGAGAGGCTTCGCGACCGTCCACGCCGGCGGTCGCCGTGTGCAGGCGTCTCGGCCGCCGCCCGGTGCCTGCCTCAATCCGCCGCCGGGACGGTCGATTGCCCAGTCGTGGTGCCGCTGCGTCGCCGTGTCGTCGTGTGTGCGCCCGGGCCGCGCTGCGCAGCCACGGGGCCGGCGTCGCCCGAGGGTGTGCGGCGGCGGCACCTGGGAGAGGCGCTCGATGCCGGGTGAGACGAGCCGGCCGCTGCGTGCCTTGCGTGTGCTGCTGGCCGACGGCCAGGCGACCGACCGGCGGGTCGTCGCGCATCTGCTCGAACAGCAGGGGCATCGGGTCACGGCGGTCGCCAGCCGTCACGAAGTGGAGGCGGCACTCGGCCTGGCGGCCTTCGACATCGTGCTGATGGACCTGGAGGCGGCTGACATCGACGCCGTCGCCACGACCGCCGCGATTCGAACCCGCGAGACGCAGACCGGCCGCCGGGTGCCGGTCATCGCCATGACCACGCACGCCCTGCCGGAAGAGCGCGATCGCTGCCTGACACTCGGCATGGACGACTGCCTGGTCAAGCCGATCAAGGCGGCCGATCTCGACCACCGTCTGACGCGCATTGCCGCCAGGCGCTGACACGGACCGCCTGCCACCACCGCGACCGCGCCGTCGACAGGCACGTCGACGCCGGACATCCGGGTCTGCGCCGGCCGGCACTTTCCCAGCCGCCGCGAAAGAGCGATGATGCTGGCGGCCATGATTCAGCTCTCGCCCATCGACCTCGCCCTGCTGGTAGTCGTGGCCCTGATGCTGGCACTGGGCATCGGCGCGGTGGTGTTCGGCGCCCTGCGGCCGCGGGTGACCGGGCGCACGCTGATCCTCTTCGGGCTGTTCTCCGGCGTCTATGGCACGCGCATCGCGTCCAGCCTGTCGTTCATGCCGGCCATCCCGGGGCTGTCCGAGACGCGCGCCGATGATGCCAGGCAGGCGCTCACCTACGTGGTGCTGCTGCCGCTGATGCTGCTGGTCGAGCAGTTCGTCGGCCGCGGCTGGCGGGGCTCGATGCGGGCCACGGTCTGGCTGCAGGGCGCGTATACCGTCATCGGCGTCGTGACGGCCGGCATCGTGCCGTTGCGGGACGTCTTTCTGGTGGCCAAGCCCTACATCGTCCTGACGATTGGCGCCAGCGCGCTGGCCAACATCCTGATCGCGTCACGCCGGACACATGATCTGCCGAAGTCGCTGACCGTCGGCTTCGTGATCTTCATCGTCACCGTCGGCATCTACAATGTCGGCCTGATCGTCGGCCGGCCCGAACTGGCGCGCGTCGAGATCTTCGGCTACGTCCCGTTCGTCATGTGCCTCGGCTACGCCGTGGCGGTCTACGTGCTGCAGACGGAAGCGCGCCTGCTCGTCATCGACCGCGAGGTGGAATCGGCGCAGCGCATCCAGGCGGCGATTCTGCCGGAAGAGGTGCCGTCGCTGTCGCGCCTGACGATCTGCGCACGCTATCAGCCGATGAACACGATGGCCGGCGACTTCTACGACTTCGTGCACATCGACGAACGGCGGGTCGGCATCCTGATCGCCGATGCCCTGGGGCACGGACTGGCGGCGTCCCTCATCGCGGCGATGGTCAAGGTCGCGTTCAGCGCCGAGGTGCCGCATGCCGACGATCCAGGTCTGGTCCTCACCGGCATGAACGGGATGCTGGTTCGTCCGCTCGGGCGCGACCGCGAGTTCGTCACCGCCGCCTATGTCATCGCCGATGTCGGCACGTCGACGGTGCGCTACGCGCGCGCCGGTCACCCGCCGCCGCTGATCCTCCTGCCGGATGGATCGGTGAACGAGTTGAGCGAGGGCGGCACGATCCTCGGCAAGTTCCCCGGCGTGCACTACGCCGGCGCCTCCAGCCCGCTGCCGCCCGGCAGCCGCATGCTGCTCTACACCGACGGGGTGACCGAGGCGATGAGCCCGGCCCGCGAAGGCTTCGGGGTGGACCGGCTCACCGCCCACCTGCGGGCGACGGCGCGGCAATCGCCGGAGCGCTGCGCCGACTCGCTGCTGGCGGCGATCGCGGACTGGCGGGGCGGCCGGCTCGACGACGACATCACGGTCCTCGTCGTCGAGCACCGGCGCGACTGAGCGGCCCGCGTCGCTAGAACCGTGTCGTCAGCGCCAGACGGAGCGCCCGCGGCGATCCCGGCGTGATGTTCGTGTTGTTGTGGGCCGAGGGGTAGTAGACCGTGTCGAACAGATTCTCGGCGTTCACCTGGGCGCGCCACGCCCGCGTGATGTCGAAGAAGACGCCGGCGTCGGTTCGCGTGAACGCCGGCAGGACGACCGTGTTGTCGACCGAGGTGAAGCTGTCGCCGCGGCGAATGACGCCGACGCCGATCTGCAGGCGATTCGTCAGGCCGACCCTGTTCCAGAGGGAGAACGAGTGGGTCGGCAGCATGGCGAGGACGGCGCCGTCCCGGGCGGTGGCCGACTGGGTCGCCGTCAGGCGGCCGTCCTGCCAGGCATAGCCACCAGCGATCTGCCAGCGCGTTGCCGGGGCGCCGGACACCTCGAGTTCGAAGCCTTCGGTCCGTTGTCCGTCGACGAGGATCGAGCGCGTCGGATCCACCGGGTCGGCAATCGCGACGTTGCTGCGGTCGAGTCGGTACGCAGCCGCGGTGAGCGCCAGGTCCGGCAGGACGTCCCACTTGACCCCGGCTTCGTAGTTCGTGAAGCGCTCCGGGTCCAGGGCCTGGTTCGTCACCGACAGCGACGCCAGCTGCTCGCCGGCACGCGGCAGATACGCCAGGCTGACGTTGCCGTACACCGACAGCTGCGCGGTCGGCTTGACGATGATGCCGGCCCGTGGCGAGAGCAGCACATCGCGGCTGGCGAAGTTGGCAGCCGTGCGGTTGTTGCGGAGGTCGACGATGAAGCGTTCGGCCCGCAGACCGACGACGGCCTGGAGATGTCGTGTCAGCGTCACCTGGTCCTGGCCGTAGACGGCGGCCACCCTTGCGGTGCCGTCGTTGTTCGCGTCCGTCCCATTCGGCCGGAAGGCGATGGGCAGGGCAACGCGCGGGTCGGCTACCGGTCGCAGCGCCGAGGTGACGTTCGCGCCGAGGCTCGTGAAGAACCCGGTTTCGCGGACGTTGCCGGTGACCTGACGGCCGAATTCCGCGCCCGCCAGCAGGACGTGCCCGACGCCGCCGGTCCGCAGCGCGCCGATGACGTCGGTCTGATTGAACAGATTCGTCCGTCGCGTGGCGTTGTTGTAGGCCGACAGGCTGACCGTCGAACCGCCGCTGCTCGTCGCGCCCGGAAACACGTTCTGATAGAACTTGTCGTAGTCGCCGTAGCTGACGCGGCTGCGCAGCAGCACACCGCCGCCGAACCGATGCTCGGCCATGGCGCTCACGAGGTGCACACGGGCGTTCGCGGTGCTGAGGTCGGGATCACCGAAGAAGGTGGACGGCGCCGCCGCCACCGGCCGGCCGGCGAATGACGGAATGCCGCGATCGGCGGTCCGGTCGTCCTGGAAGAACTCGTAGCCGGCGCGCAGGAGGGTCCGCTCGGTGAGATTGACCGCGAGCGTCGGATTCACACCGACGCGTTCGAGCGACACGCCGCCGCGATACGAATCGGCGGTCTGGTACATCGCGGTCACCCGTCCGGCGGCGTGCTGGCCGAAGCCGCCACCCAGGTCGGTGGTCAGGCGGCGGTCGTTCCACGACCCGATCTGCAGCGCAACTTCGCGCGTCGGACTCCAATCGGCCTGTCGGCTGACCCGGTTGATCACGCCGCCGACACCGCCGCGCCCGAAGATCATCGCGTTCGGCCCCTTCAGCGCCTCGACCCGGGCCACGTTGTAGACATCCCTGAAGTACTGCACGTCGTCGCGCACACCGTCGACGAAGAAGTCGGAGGTCGTGCTGTTGCCGCGCAGGATCGGCGTGTCGCGGTTGCCCTCGCCCTGTGCCATGCCGACACCCGGCATGTAGCGGACGACGTCGGCCATGCTCTGGATGCGCTGGTCGGCGATGAGGGCCTGCGTCACGACGCTGACGGCTTGCGGCACGTCGCGCAAGGGCGTGTCGGTCCTCGTCGCGCTTGTGACCCGCCGGCGCGGCGCCCGGGTGGCATCGACGGTCACCGTCTCGGTGACGCCGCCGGGGTGCAGGACGACCCGGAGATCCGCACCGGCCGCCACCGGCCGGCTCCAGGCCTCGAAACCCGGGAACGAGACGGTCAGGCGGCGAGCCGTGGATTCGGCGTCGATGACGAAGCGGCCGGCTCGGTCGGTGACGACCTCGCGCGCCGGCGCGCCGGCGTCCAGTGTGACGACGGCGCCGGCGACGACGCCGCCGCTGGAATCGACCACGGTGCCGGCAATGGACGCGCCGGCCGGCTGGGCCGCGGCCGGGCGGGTGGGGGACGCGGCGAGGAGGAGCAGGGCGGCGGCAACGAGCAGGCGACCAGACATGAACAACAGCTCCGGAGCTTATGGATTAGGACTTCGAAAATGAGACTCAGTCCCACTATCGCTTCGGAGCGTAGCCGGCCTAAACCCGACCTGTCAAGTCCGATATCGACGTGCTGGGGCGGGCGACCCACATCCACGCCGAGGTGGTGGTCAACGGGCGCTCGGTCAAAGTGACCCAGATCGCGTTTCCCGAGTCGGTCAACGACGCGGTCCACACCAGCGGCCTCTATGCGTCGCGCGGCGCGAATCCGACCACCAACCTGTCGGACAACATCTTCGCCGACAGTCTGGCCGCGGAACTGGTGACCCCGGCCGGCAACCTGACCACCGGCTACAGCGCGTCGTTCCAGGTCGCGGTCGCGATCTAGGCCGGCGGGACCGGCAGCACCAGCGGGTCGTACAGCGCTCGCCGCAGCTCGCTCGTGAGCCGATCGATCTCGTCGGCGTTGCGCTCGAACTGGCCGAGCGCCTGGCGCACCATCTCGATGCCGCCCTCGAACTCGGGCTGCACGATGACATCCACCCGCAAGGCCCGGAGGTCGTCGACGTGGGCGACCCCGGTGGCCCGGGCGACGACGAAGAGCCGCGGATTGAGCCGCTTGGCGTGCTGGATGCCGAGCCGGATGGCCTGCCACTCGGGGATGGCCATCACCAGCATGCGCGCCTGTGCGACACCGGCGGCGCGCTGGATCTCCTCGCTCGAGATGTCGCCCCACACCGCCGGAATCCCCTGCTCCAGCGGCCGGGTCAATGATTCGTGGTGATACTCGACAATCACGTACGGCACGCCGGCGCCCTGCAACGTGTCGACGACGGCGCGGCCGGTCCGCCCGTAGCCGGCGATCACCACGTGATTCTCGAGCGTCGTCCGCTCGACCGAGACGAGTTGAGCCGGCGGCACCGGCCGCCGCCGCCGCGTCCAGCGGCGGGCGAGCGGCAGCAACCCCGGGAACACCAGCGGCGACAGTGCCATCGACAGCACCGTGCAGGTCAGGGCCAGATCGTAGGTGTCGCTGGTGATGAACCCGCCGGCGCGACCGGCGCGGGCGAGGACGAAGCTGAACTCGCCGATCTGCGACAGGCCGAGGCCGACGATGATCGGCGCCATGTTGCCGTAGCCGAAGCTGCGTGCCAGGCCACCGAAGATGAGCGACTTCCCGACGACGATCGCGACCACCAGCATGGCGACCGCCACGGCATGCTCCAGGACGTAGCGTGGGTCGAACAGCATGCCGACGGTGACGAAGAACAGCAGGCCGAAGACGTCGCGCAACGGTCCGACGTCGCTCAGCGCCTGGTGGCTGAGCTCGGACTCGCTCAGCACCACGCCGGCGACGAAGGCGCCAATCGCGAACGAGAAGCCGAGCTGATACGTGATCGAGCCGACGCCCACTCCGGTGGCAACGACGGCGACGAGGAACATCTCGCGCGAGCCCCACCGGACGACCCGCCGCAACATCGCCGGCAGCAGGCGGGTGCCGACGACCACGGTGGTCACCAGGAACACCGTGGCGACGGCAACCGCTTTCAAGAGTCCGGCAACCGCCGCCTCGGCGTGTCCGATCTGCGGCAGCACGATGAGGAGCGGCACGACCGCCAGGTCCTGGACGACGAGCAGGCCGATCATCACCCGGCTCGCCAGCGTCCCCATCGTCCCCTCGGCGGCCAGTGTCTTGAGGACGACCATCGTGCTCGATACCGACACCATCGCGCCGAACCAGACGGCGTCGGTTCCCGGCAGATCGAACGCGGCGTAGGCGAGCCAGCCGCCGAAGACCGCGGTGAGCAGCATCTGCACCGGTCCGCCGAGCAGGGCGATGCGACGCACGGCCCGCAGATCGCGGAAGGAGATCTCGAGACCGAGGGCGAAGAGGAGCAACGCGACGCCGATCTCGGCGAGCAGTTCGATGTCCTCGACGTGCGCCACCGTCGGACCGGCGGTGTGCGGGCCGACGACGACGCCGGCCGCCACGTAGCCGACCAGCAGCGGCAGGCCCAGCGCCCGGGCGACGATGGCCCCGGCGAGTCCGGCGATGACAATGAGAACGAAGTCGGAGGCGATACCCATACGTGCGTGACCCGGACCGGTGTCGAGCACGCCGCCGCTCGAAACACGACTATCGTCTCACACGCCTGTCCAGGCCCGGTCCGGTCGGCTGAGGTACGCGCGACGGCCGCGGTGCGGCCGCGATGCCCATGTGCGACCGGACTGGGACCGGGCGGACCGGACGCGCCTCCCGCCTCGGGCCGGCAGGGGCGCGGTGGCCGTCCACGGGCCCTACTCGCGCGGCTGCATCACCCCGCCGTCTCGTCCGCCGTCAGGGCAAACCCCTCATCGAGCCAGCCGGTGATGCCGCCGATCATCTTCTTGACCGGGCGGCCGAGCCGCGCCAGCGCTAGCGCCGCACGGTCGGCGGCGTTGCAGTGCGGGCCATTGCAATACACCACCAGGACGACCCCGGCGGGGAGATGGGCCAGCGTGTGCTCGGCGATCCGCGCGTGCGGCAGACTGTGCGAGCCGGGCACGTGACCTCGCGCGTAGGCGGCCGGACTGCGTACATCGAGGACCACGAAACCGGTGTGCTGGCCGGTCAGCGCGGCGTGGACGTCCCAGCAGTCGGTCTCATAGGCGAGGAGACGGGAGAAGTGTTCGAGCGCCTCGGTCGCGGCGGCGGCCGGCACGGCGGTGATCGGATTGCGGTCGATGGGCAGAGTCGGCATGCCGTCGATCGTGCGTGGAACCGCTGCTGCCAGGCGATAGGCAGAAATGACCATATCCGTTAAGATCCTGCCAATGTCGAGGCCGCTGGATCCGAAGCGGGTGGCGCTGGTCGCCTACGACGGGCTGGCGACGTTCGAGTTCGGGATTGCCGTCGAGGTCTTCGGGCTGCGCCGCCCCGAGCTGCGCGTGCCCTGGTACCGGTGTCAGGTGTGTGCGATTGAGCCGGGGCCGATCCGGGCGCGCGGCGGTATCGTCATCGAGGTGCGTGCCGGCCTGCCGGCCCTGCGCCGCGCCGGTACGATCGTCATCCCCGGTTGGCGCAGCGTCGACGAACGTCCACCCGAGCCGTTCCTCGACGCGCTGGTCGCTGCCCACGCCCGCGGCGCGCGGATTCTCACCATCTGCTCGGGCGTCTTCGCGCTGGCGGCCGCCGGACTGGCAGCCGGGAGGCGCGTGACGACGCACTGGATGCACGCCGCCGCTCTCGCCACCCGCTATCCGGCGCTCACCGTCGAGCCCGATGTCCTGTTCGTCGACGACGGCCAGATCCTCACATCCGCCGGCTCCGCCGCCGGCATCGACCTCTGCCTTCACCTCGTGCGCACCGACTACGGGGCCGACATCGCCAGCCAGGTGGCCCGCCGCCTGGTGATGGCGCCGCAACGCGACGGCGGGCAGGCGCAGTACGTGCCGGCAGTCGTCGCCCGGCCGCCGGACTCGAGTCTGGCGCCGCTGCTGGAGTGGATGCAGCGACGGCTGGCGCAGCCGCTGCGCGTCGCCCAGATGGCGCGGCGCGCCGCGATGTCACCGCGGACCTTCGCCCGGCGCTTCCGGGAGGCGACCGGGACGACGCCGCACAAGTGGATCGTCCACCAGCGCGTGATCGCGGCACAGCAGCGGCTGGAGGTGTCGCGTGAGTCGATCGATCGCGTCGCCGAAGCGGTCGGGCTGCAGACGGCGGCCACCCTGCGTCACCATTTCTCGCGGGTGCTGCACATCAGTCCCACCGCCTACCGGCGGCGGTTCGCCCGTCCCCGGCCGGTCCGCCGCCGCTGATCGTCCGTGGCCCGACCGGCGCGCCGGCGCGTCGCCGGCCCGCTCCGTCGCGCTGGCGATGCCGGCGCGCGATCAGCTGAGCTCGCCCTGTTCGAGGGCAATCCGGACGAG
Source organism: uncultured Acidobacteriota bacterium (assembly GCA_902825985.1). GTDB lineage: Bacteria > Acidobacteriota > Vicinamibacteria > Vicinamibacterales > CAVVIG01 > VFZL01. The sequence goes on from CADEDC010000020.1 coordinate 33,367, forward strand.
TTGCGAACGCGTGCGCACGCCGGTCTTGGCGAACAGCTGCTGCAGCGACGCCTTCACCGCACTCTCGCTGATGCGCAGCTCGGCGCCGATCTCCTTGTTCGTGGATCCTTCGAGCAACAGCCGCATCACTTCACGCTCACGCGGCGTCAACCGCGGGCGCGATGCCGGCTGCGCGGCCGTCTCGACCAGCGACTGCAGGTAGCGCTGCTCGATGAAGACCTTGCCGCCGGCGACGTCCTTGATGCTGCGCTGCAGGTCCTCGGGCGAGTGCTGCTTGTGGACGATGCCCGAGACGCCGAGCCGTACGAGCTCCAGCGCGTCGTGGTTCGGCAGGCCGGCCGTCACCAGCAGCACGCGTCCCTCGTACTGGCGCTCACGGAGCTGCCGCACCAGGGTGACGGCATTGTCCTCGCCGAGGTCGTAATCGAGGATGAGCACGTCGACGCCGTCGGCCGGCAGCGCGCGCAGCGCCTGGTCCGTCGAATCGGCGCTGCCGACCACCTTCAGGAGCGGGTCGTTCTCCAGCAGGCGGAGCAGGCCCTCGCGGAACAGCGCGTGGTCGTCGACGACGAAGAGGGTGATCGGATCGGTCATGGTGTGGCGGTCGGTTCACAGGGGAGGATGACGTCGAAACGGCAGCCGGCGTCGGTCGGGACGAACCGCAGATCGCCGCCGAACGTCCGGACGATGGCGCGCGAGATGTAGAGGCCGAGGCCCGAGCCGTCGGAGTCCTCGCGAAACGGCTGGAAGAGCAGCGAGGTGTCGAGGACGCCGGGACCCGAGTCGCGGACGCTGACGAGCACGCTGGTGCCGTCACGATGGGCGCCGATCGTGAGATGCGGTTCCCCGGGCACCTGCTGGACGGCGCGCAACGCGTTCTGCGACAGGTTCAGGAACACCTGCAGCACGGCGTGTGCGTCTGCGGGTACGCGCAGGGTGGCGTCCTCCAGCTGCCAGGCGATGGTGCCGTTGATGTCGGTCCAGTCCGGCTCGATGACGACCCGCAGCTGATCGAACACCTGGTGGAGATCGGCCGAGTGGACCGTCGCTTCCATCCCGGTTTCCAGCTCGAACGAGGCGATCGCGCGAGTCCATCCACCAGGTTGCTCAGCGCCCGGAAGTCGACGTCGTCCTGTAACGGCATGCGGCGACCGAGATTCGTCGAGACGACCCGGACGGCCGAGCAGAGGTTGCGGATTTCATGGGCGACCGAACCGGCGAGCAGGCGGTTGTAGTCGAGGAAATGCCGGAAGGCCTGACGTTCGCGGTCGCGGACCTCCTCTGACGTATCGACGAGGATGCCGGCCAGCCGCCGGGCGCTGCCGTCGCCGTAGGTCGAGAACCAGACGGTGATCGGGAAGATCTGGCCGTTGGCGCGGCGCGCCCAGCTCGTTGACGACGTGCGCAGCGGCCGTCCGCCCGGGCTCTTGCGCAGGGCGCTCGCGAAAATCGGCACGTGCTCGGCCAGGCTGCGACCATCGAGTTCGTCGGCGCTCTCATAGCCGAGGACCTCGGCGGCGGCGCGATTGGCACTGATCACTTCGCCGCGGCTGTTCAACGTGACGATCGCCGCCGGGCTCGATTCGGCGAGCAGGCGGAGGCCGTCCTCGGCGCGCGAGCGGGCCGACTTCTCCTGCTCGAGCCGCTGGTAGGCGCGCAGCAGCCCGCGCCGCCGTTCGCTGATCTCGACGATCAGCAGGCCGCTGCCGGCGTAGGCGAGCACCGCCATCGCGAAGCGCAGCCAATATTCGATGGGCGACAGGTCAGGAGTGAACTGCCCGCGGACGAGCGCGAAGAGGCACGCGACGGCGAACACCTGCCAGCGCGTCAGCACGGTGCCGGCGAGCAGAATCGGCAACACGTACAGCACGCCGAGCGAGAAGTCGAGCTTCGAGTACCACTCCAGCGCGACGATGCCGGCGAGCAGCGCCAGCGCCCCGCACAGCACGCGGACACGGGCCAGGGTCGGTGGGTAGATCGCCGGTTCGGCGGTCTCGGTCGGCACCGCCAACGGGCCGACCGAGAGTTCGCGATAGCTCGATCCAACGAGAGGCATAACCGCATGGTCATCTTCGCACGCGGGGTCTGGGCCGACAACTTGTCCTTCGGTTGACCGTTCGATAGCCTGCGGCCGCCTGTCCACGTTGGCCGGACGGTGTCCGGTGCGGCCGCCAAAAGAGTGCGGAACGATAGGTGGCGGCGCCGCCGGCGAGCCGCTAACGTCGTGACACCATGATTGTTCGCGATCACCTGCCGTTGCGCCGCGTCTGGCCGCGCGTCTCCCGTCGCCTTGGCCTGCTGTTCCTCTTCGACCTGACGATCGCCGTGCTCTACGCGAAGTCGGGTCTGACATTCCTCAGTCTGCCGTCGCTGCCGCTCGGCCTGATGGGCGCGGCGCTCAGCATCTTCCTGGCGTTCCGCACCAACTCGTCGTACGACCGCTGGTGGGAGGCCCGCCGGCTGTGGGGCTCGCTGGTCAACGAGTCGCGCAGCTTCACGCGTCAGGCGCTGACGCTCGTCGACGGCGTCGCCAACGACGAGCGCAACGATCTGGTCGAGTGGCAGATCGCCTACGTCCACTCGCTGCGCTGCCACCTGCGCGGCCAGAATCCGTTCCCCGAGCTCTCCGGTCGGCTGTCGACCGACAAGGTGGCGGCGTTGCGGGCCCATCAGAACGTGCCACTCGGGCTGCTGCTGCAGGCCGCTCACCGGCTGCGGCGGCTGTTCGACGCCGGTCGTGTCGATTCCTTCCGGCTCGTGCACCTCGACTCGACGCTGACCCGTCTGTGTGACATCCAGGGCGCCTGCGAGCGGATCAAGCACACACCGCTGCCGCGCCAGTACGAGTACTTCCCGCGCATGCTGGTCAGCACCTACTGCGTCCTGCTGCCCTTCGGACTGGTCGAAGGCATGGGGCTGATGACGCCGCTGGCGTCGACGCTCGTCAGCTTCATCTTCCTGTCACTCGAGTCGATCGGCCGCGACATCGAAGCGCCGTTCGAGAACACCGTGCACGACACCCCGATGAGCCAGCTGTCGCGCACGATCGAAATCAACCTGCGTGAAGCCATGGGCGACTCGCGCGTCCCGCGCGCCGTGGGCCATGTCGATGGGTTCGTCTACTAGGAGACATGTGATGACAACTACCGCCGTGCGGCCATTCGAAGTGCTCTTTCTGACCAACTTCTCCGATTCGTGCTTCCGCGCGATCCCGGCGCTCGCCCAGCTCGGCGACGAAATCGACCTGCGCCTCACCATCCTGCATGCGCACGGTGACGCACCGCGCACCCGGGTGATGGAGACGAATCTCAACAGCTTCTTCCCGGAAGCCGACCACTACAACGGCTGCCGCCGGCTGCTCGTGCCGGGGACGCCGCTGGAGGCGGTCCGCCAGATTCGCGCCGACGGACCGGTCGACCTCGTCGTCGCGCCGGCCGGGGATCCACTCAGCCTGCCCCGCTTCCGCAGCTCGCTGCGCTCGCGGCTGGTGCGCGAACCCGGCATCCCGATGTGGACGTTCGGCGGCGGCACGCCGGTCCGCCGGTTGTTCCGCACCACCGGCACCGTCGTCTGCTGCGTGGAAGTCGGCCGGTCCGGACGCAGTCAGATCCGGCTGGCCAGCGAGTATGCGCGGACGCTCAACGCGACGTTGCACCTCGTGCAGGTGCTGCCCGAGATCGACGAGCACAGCCTGTTCCTGGCCTACGCCGATCGCTGCGACACGCACGATCTCGTTGCGGCGGTCCAGCGGGCCGGCGCCGGCAACATGCTGGCGCCGCGGGTCCGCATGACCGATCGCCGCCGGCTTCCCGACCTGCTGAGGGAGTGCGACGCCGACATCGTATTCCTCGACAGCCAGCATGCAGTCGAACGGCAGTGGCTCGGCTTCCGCATGCGCTCGTTCGTCGATCTGCTGCCCTGCCCGGCGGTCTGCGTCGACGGCGATCGCAAGGATGTGCGGTGGCGCATTCCGACGAATCCGACCGCGGCACCGGCGAGCCGTCGACCGGAGGTGAGCGACTGGGCCGAACAGCCGGCCGAGGAGGCCGAGGTGTCGGTCATGCTGTCGCCGGTCACCGACGCCGGCTGACAGCGGGTTCGCGGTATGCTCTCGGCCGTGACCTTCCCGCCGCCCACCTACGACGGCGTCACCGCCTGGGGCATCGGCGGCCTGGCGATCGGCGTCACCGTCGCCTGGGTCGTCCTGTGGTCGCGCGCCCGCGCGATTCACGGGGCGGCCCTCGCCACCGGCGCCCTCGGCGTGCTGCTGCTGAGCGCGCTGGCGGCGCGCAGCGGCCTGCTCCGGCAGTTCGATCGCGTGCCGCCACCCGCCGCCCTCCTCATCGTGTCGGTCTTCGCCCTGGCGGCGGCGATTGGCCTGTCGCGCTGGGGCGCATCGGCGGCGGTCGACCTGCCGTTCACCACCCTCATCGGCCTCCAGGCCTTCCGCCTGCCGCTCGAACTGGTGATGCATCGGGCGGCCGCGCTCGGCATCATGCCGAACGAGCTGTCGTACTCCGGCTACAACTTCGACATCGTCACCGGTGCCGGCGCCCTGCTCCTCTGGTCGCTGCTGCGCCTTGACATCCGGGTGCCGCGCTGGGGCCTCTGGCTGTGGAACCTGTGGGGCATCGCCTGTCTGGCGGTGATCGCCGTCATCGCGGTGACGACGTCTCCGATGATGCGGCTGTTCGGCGACGACCCGCGGCACGTCAACTCGTGGGTGCTGTCCTTTCCCTACGTCTGGCTGCCGGTCGCGCTCGTCACCATCGCGATGGCTTCGCACGCCGTGGTCACCCGCCGGCTGCTGCTGTCACGGTAACCGTCACCGTGCCGCCGTGGCGGCAGCGGCCGGACTGCTTCTTTCCGCTGCGCCTGGGACGTTCGCTTGCCGCAAGATCCCATAAAGGGGTTTTCTCATCGTCATTTCATGAGAAATCGTCCGGTGTGTAACGACAGTGTAGGGCGGGCATACAGTGCGGCGCCCGATGGGTCCTTGGCGCACGCCGGTGTCCGGGCCGTCTCCGCCGAGCCCCGTCTTCCGGTTCGTCCCTGAGCACCGCCCCGCGCCGCGCCGCGGCGGCAGCGGACCTGCCCCAATCCCCGGTACGCATATTGCGGAGCTGACCATCACCCACGGTGAGCTGCGCACGGAGCAAACGGGTTTCCCGTTGTTGCGCCCTCACTCACGTCGCGTCTTCTCGGAGCATCGGTCACGTGTTGACGGAACCGGCTAGTCCTTCGTCTGTACTGGCGTTTGTCACGACGCTGCATCTGGCGATGGCGGCGCTGCGCAACCATCGCAGCGCCGGCGCGTCGCCGGTCAGCAGCCTGACGCTGGCATCGCTGGCCCTTGCCGGCACGCCCTGGCTGTTCCCGAGCGGCTGGGGAGTGGCGCTCGGGCTCGCCGTCCATGCGCTGTGGTTCGTCACCTGCGAAGCGCTCGGCCTGACCCACGTGCCGCTGCCGTCGTCGCGCCCCGCGGCGACGGCGGCACCTGCGGCATCAGCCGCCGCGTCACGGCGCCCGACCCCGGGCCCGCCGGCCGCGCCGTCGACGCCGCGCGGGTTCGTCCAGACGCCGGTTCTGGCGACACTCGACGAGAGCCCCGACATCAAGACGATTCGACTGCTGCGGCCGGAGGGGTTCTCGTTCGAGGCAGGCCAGTTCGTGCCGGTGCGGCTGCGGGTCGACGGCCGCGAGTACGTCCGCTGCTACTCGATCAGCTCGTCGCCGTTCAGTGCCGGCTTCCTGGAGCTGTCGGTCAAGCGGCAGGGCCTCGTCTCGAACGCGCTGCACTCGACCGCGCGACCCGGCGCCATCCTGTCGATCAAGGCGCCGAACGGCGCGTTCCGCTATCCGGCGGGCGACGATCGCCCGATCGTGCTGCTGGCCGGCGGCGTCGGCATCACGCCGCTCGTCAGCATGCTGCGGCACGCCATTCACGCCGAGCCGTCGCGTCCGGTGACGCTGATCTATGGCGGCCGTGACGAGGCGGGGCTCGCGTTCAAGGACGAACTGCTGTCCATCGCCCGGCGGCATCCTCAGGTCCGGGTCATCTTCGCGCTCACCCGCCAGGCCGTGCCGACCGGCGCCCTGCACCTGTACCCCGGGCGCATCGACGCATCGCTGCTGCGGACGGCCGTGCCGGATCTCGTGCACTCCATCGCCTTCGTCTGCGGTCCGACCGACATGATCGCCGGCCTTCGGACGGTGCTGGCCGAGCTCGGCGTGCCGCCGGCGCAGATCCGCTCCGAGGTGTTCGAAGCGGCCGTCGCGGCGGCGGCCGGCGTGAGGGAGGAGGTGGCCGTCGGACAGGGCGTCGCCGGCGCGGCACCGGCGCAGCGGAGCGGCAGCCGCCCGGACCGTCGTACGGAATCTGCCTCCGGCCCGCTGCAGATGCGCTGCATGCCCGGCGGGGTCACGGTTCCGGTGCGTCCCGGGCAGTCGCTGCTCGAAGCGGCGGAGGAGTCCCGGGTGGACCTGCCGTCGCTCTGCCGCGCCGGCGTCTGCGGCACCTGCCGCGTCCGCGTGACCGACGGCCAGGTGGATTGCGAGTCGACGACGCTCGATGCCGGCGAGCTGGGCCAGGGCTACGTGCTGGCCTGCGTCGCGATGGCGCGCAGCCACTGCACGGTGGAGCTGTAGCGCATGGGCGGCTGGGCGACCAGCGGGTTGATGTGGAGCGCCGTCGTGTCGACCGCCTCGGTCGCCTGGGTCTGGTTCGGCCTCGGCGGCCAGGCCTATTACGCGACGCCGCTGGAGACCCGCGCCTACGCCGCCGGGCACGCCCTGCTGCGCCCGTCAGGACCGATCGGCCAGACGCTCGGCATGCTCGGCGCCCTGGCCATGCTGATGCCCTTCCTATACATGGCGCGCAAGAAGCTGCGCTGGCTGAAGGACGCCGGCTCGCTGCGCGGCTGGCTCGAGCTCCATTTGTTCTGCGGCGTCACCGGGCCGGTGCTCGTGACGCTGCATACCTCGTTCAAGTTCAACGGCATCATCTCGGCCGCCTACTGGGCGATGGTCACGGTGATGCTGTCCGGTTTCGTGGGCCGCTATCTCTTCGTCCGCATTCCGCGCTCCATCCGCGGCACCGAGCTGTCGCGCGGCGAGCTGGACGCGCGGGCCGACTCGTTGCGGGTCGAGCTCGCCCAGTCGATGCCGTCGATGGACCTGCTGCGGCGGGTCGATGCCTTCGAGCACGAGGTGGTGCCGGAAGCCGCCAGCCTGTCGTTCGTCAACCTGTTCTTCGGCGACGTCGGACTGCATCGTCGCCTGCGCCGATTCGCACGCGATTTGGTGAGCGGCGGCCTCGATGCCGGCCTCGCCGCCGAGGTCGCCGGCTTGATGGGCGAGCGGGCGACGCTGCTGCGGCGAATCGCGTATCTCCAGAAGACCCGCACGCTCTTCGGTGTCTGGCACGTCTTCCACCTGCCGCTCGTCTACCTGCTGCTCGTCATCGTGGTCGCGCACGTCGGCGTCACCCTGTACCTCGGTTACGTGCCCTTCCGATGGTGAGGCCGTGGCTGCGCCTGATCGTGCTCGCGGCCGCCGCCTGGCTGGTGGCCGGGCAGCCGGCCGAGGCGCAGCTTGGCAGCCTGCTGTCGCCCGGCCGGCTGGCCAAGGGACACGCCAACCTCGAAGGGCTGGCGAACTGCCAGCAGTGTCACGAGTCCGGGCGCCGGGTGACGGCGGCGAAGTGTCTCGCATGCCACGCGCCGGTGGCCCAGCGCATTCAGCGGCGGCGCGGCGTGCACAAGGACGTGACGGACGACTGCGTCACCTGCCACTCGGACCATGCCGGCGTCAACGGTGAGCTGCGGCCGTTCGATCCGAAGGCCTTCGATCACACGGCGGCGACGGCGTTTCCGCTCGACGGCAAGCACGCCAACCTGGCGGCCGGCTGCGCCGCCTGCCACAAGCAGCGGACCTATCTCGATCAGAAGACCGACTGCGTCTCGTGCCACCAGGACGTCCACAGGCCGACGCTGGGCTCGAACTGCCAGACCTGTCACTCGACGACGGCGGCGTTCGACGAGCTGGGCACCGGCTTCGATCACACGAAGGCGGCCTTCCAGCTGACCGGCGCCCACAAGGCGGTGACCTGCGCGAAGTGTCACGCCAACCAGCAGTTCAAGGGCGTCGCGTTCTCCACCTGCGCGAGCTGCCACCGGGATCCGCACCGGCCGGCACAGGGCGCCGCCTGCGCCAGCTGCCACGCCAGCACCGACAGCTGGCGGACCCGCCAGGTCGATCACGGCCGGACGATCTTCGCCCTCCTCGGCCGCCACCAGAAGACGGAGTGCGCGGCCTGCCACAAGCAGCCGGCGATGCGCGTCAAGCCGAAGTCGGACACCTGCGCCAGCTGCCACGTCGACGTCCATCGTGGCGCGTTCGCACAGGACTGCAGGTCGTGTCACAACGAAACCAGCTTCGCGAAGGCACCCTTCGACCATGCGACGACGAAGTTCCCACTGACCGGCACACACGCGCCGCTCGCCTGCGCGGCCTGTCACAAGAGCCTCGCCGGACAGGCGACGCTGCCGGCCGCCAGACGGGTCGCCGACTTCCGCGGGCTGGCGACGACCTGCGCGAGCTGCCACGCCGACGTCCACCAGGCGCAGCTGGGCGCCAGCTGTGAAACGTGCCACACCGACGCCAGCTTCAAGGTGCCGTCGTTCACACACGCGACGCCGGCGCCGTTCTTCGCCGGCGGGCACGCGGCGCTCACGTGCAGCCAGTGCCACACGCCGCAGGGGGCATTGGGCGTGACCCAGCCGGTGCGGACCGGTGTCTCGCTCGTCGCCGCCATCCGGTACCGCGGTGTCGCGACGACCTGCGTGACCTGCCATCAGGACGTGCACCTCGGGCAGGAAGGCGCGCAGTGCGAGTCGTGCCACACCATCGATCGGGCGAAATTCTCGGTGCCGGGGTTCGCGCACGCCAAGACGAGCTTTCCGCTGACCGGCGCGCACGAGACCACCCAATGCGCGCTGTGTCACAAGCGGGAGACCGCGGCGTTTCCGGCCGGGACCGGCAGCGCGGTGCGCTACAAAGGGGTGGCCCGCGAGTGCCGCGGCTGTCACCAGGACGTGCATCTCGGGCAGGTCGAGGCACGCTGCGAGGCGTGTCACACGACGACGGTCTTCACGATTCCGAAGTACACGCATCGGAATGCGACGCGCCTGTCGCGATTCTTCATCGGCGCGCACACCCGCGTGACGTGCGCCGGATGCCACAAGCCGGCGACCGGGTCGTTCCCGGCCGGGCGCGGTACCGCGGTCCGCTTCGCGGTCGCAGCGACCTGCGCGAGCTGTCACACCGATGTCCACCGCGGCGCGCTGGGACCCGACTGCGCCACCTGTCACCGCCTATGACACCCACATCGTCGCTTCTCGCGTTGCTGTTCGCGCTCGCCGGTCTGCTGGCCGCACCCCGTCAGGCCGCCGCGCAGTTCGAGACGCCGAGCCGGGCGTTCCACAACAGCACGGCGTTCCGCCTCGAAGGACGTCACCAGACCGTGCCGTGCACGTCGTGCCACATCAACGGCCAGTACGCCGGCACGCCGACGACCTGCGTGCAGTGCCACTGGATCCGGCGCAAGGACGACCGCTTCCAGACGAAACTCGGCAGCGAGTGCCAGAACTGCCACCGGCCGGTGTCATGGACCGCGACCTCGTTCAACCACGCGCCGATGGCCGGGCAGCCGCTGGGCGCCAGTCACCGCCGGCTCGCCTGCGAGTCGTGCCACAAGAGCGGCCAGTTCGCCGGCGTCGCCGCCGACTGCCAATCGTGCCATCGCAAGGACTTCGACGCGACGCAGTCGCCGAACCATGCCGCGGCCGGGTTCCCGACCACCTGCGACGCCTGCCACCGGCCGAACGACAGCACCTGGCAGTCCGGCGGCGGTGGCGGCGGCTTCAGTCATGCGGCGGTCTTTCCGCTGGTCGGCCGGCATGCGGTCGCGACATGCGTCGCCTGCCACCGCAGCAACGTCTATCGCGGCACCGGCCGCGACTGCGTCGCCTGCCATCAGACGCAGTACACCGGCACGCGGAATCCGAACCACGCGGCCGCCGGCTTTCCGCTCACCTGCGAGAGCTGTCACCGCGCGACCGACGCGTCATGGGGCGGCGCCGGTGCCGGCGGCGGCTTCAACCACAACGCGGTGTTCGCCCTCGTCGGCACGCACGCGACGCAGGCGTGCACTGCCTGCCATCGCAACAACGTCTATCGCGGCACGGCGCGCGACTGTGCCGGCTGCCATCTGCCGAAGTACAACGCGACGACGTCACCGAACCATGCGTCGGCCGGCTTCTCGACGAACTGCGAGTCGTGTCACCGGCCCACCGACGCGAGCTGGGGCAGCGGCAGCGGCTTCAATCACAACGCGGTGTTCGCCCTCGTCGGCACGCACGCGACGCAGGCGTGCACGGCCTGCCACCGCAACAACGTGTTCCGCGGCACCGCCCGTGACTGTGTCGGTTGCCATCTGCCGCGATACAACGCCACGACCGCTCCGAATCATGCCGCGGCCGGATTCCCGACCACGTGTGACTCGTGTCATCGCGCCACCGACGCCCGGTGGACCGGCGTCAGCTTCAACCACGCGCAGTTCTTCGCGCTGCAGGGCGTCCACGCGACCCAGACGTGCGTCGCCTGCCATCGCAACAACGTCTATCGCGGCACGTCACGCGTCTGCGCCGGCTGCCACCTGCCGCGCTACAACAGCACGACGAGCCCGAACCATCCGGCAGCGGGATTCCCGACGACCTGCGAGAGCTGTCATCGCGTCACGGACACGTCGTGGAACCAGGGTCGCTTCACGCACACGCAGTTCCCGATCACCTCCGGGCGGCATGCGGTGCCGTGCGCGCAGTGCCACACCACGCCGAACAACTACCGCGTCTTCAGCTGCACCACCTGTCACACGCGCGGCGAAACCGACAACGAGCATCGCGGACGCTCCGGCTACGTCTACGAGTCGAATGCCTGCTATGCGTGCCATCCCAATGGCAGGGGGGACTAGACCATGCCGATCAGGTCATGCCGGCTCGTCATCGCCGGACTCGCGGTCATCGTCGCCGCCGGCGACGCCGCCGCGCAATCGACGTCGTCGTTCGCGGCGGCCGGCCGGCCGCGGCCCACCGGTCGCGTCTCCGTCTATTCCGGCAACTGGACGAGCACGCCGACCGACGCCCCGGCCAGCGGTTTCCGGGAACTGATCACCCAGTTGACGTTCAACGCACCGGACACGGAGGCGGACGGCCTCGACTACGGGGTCAACCTGCGCCATGCCGGGATGACCGGCGGGGTGCGTCCCGACCGCGTGTCGCTCTACGAAGGCTTCGCCGGAGTGCGGCTGGCCGGTGGCCGGGCGCGTCTGCGCGGCGGCCACCTGTGGCTGAACGATCTCGGGGCGCTCGGCTCGCTGGCCGGCGCCGTCGCCGAACTGCGCGGGGCGCCGGGTTCCGAGCGCAACCGCGCCGGCCGCTTCCGCGTCGGCGCATTTGCCGGACTCGAGCCGCGGGTGTTCGAGACCGGCTACTTCGAGGGTGTCCGCAAGCTTGGCGTCTATGGTGCGATCGACGGCGACGCGGGGCGTCGCCACTCGGTTGGCTACGTCCTGGTGCGCGATCACTCGCTGACCGAACGATCGGTCATCAGCACGATGAACTTCCTGCCGGTCAAACGCGCCTTCTTCCTCTACCAGGGCGCCGAATACGATCTCGCGCCGCCGGCCGGGCAGGCGCGCGCCGGCCTCAACTACTTCTACGCCAACGGGCGCGGCAACGTCGGCACGACGGTGCAGGTGCAGGGCTCCTACAATCGCGGCCGATCGGTGGACACGCGCGGTCTGGCCCAGGACGTCCTGAACGGTCGCGCCATCTCGCAGGCCAGCGCGCAGGGGCTGTCGTACGAGTCCGTGGGCGGACGTCTCATGGTGACGCCGATCGCGCGGGTGAGCGTCTATGCCGGCCGCTATCAGGACAAGACCAACCGCGACGACCGACCGGCGAACCGGACCACGATCGGGGGCAACGCGACCAATGTCGGCGACTCGGGGTTCGATGTCGCCGCGTCGCTGACGCGGACGGCGCGCGCCAGCGGCACCTACCGCGCCGACTACGTCTCGCTCGGACGGCAGATCGGCCGCCACGTCTATCTGAGCGGCGACTACACCACCTCGCTGGCGGTCCTCCAGTTCTCCCGCAGCGACGGGCTGATCATCGAAGAGCGCCCGACGAACAAGCGGCTGAGCATCACCAGCTCGGTCAATGCCGGACCGGCGACGGTGCTGCAGTTCACGCTCGACCGCACCTGGGACACCGGCTATCGGGAACTCCGGCTGCTCACCGGTATCGCCTACCGCTTCCGCTGACCGTCCGGCGTCGCGCGACCGGCGCGGCCGACTACTCGTGACGGTGCATGGCCGAGTCGTGTTTCGTGTCGCGCATGCTGACGTACACCAGCAGCGAGGTGGCGATCACGCCGGTCAGATAGTAGTAGAACCACTGTTCGTGGCCGATCGTCTTGAACCACAGCGCGATCGACTCCGCCGTGCCGCCGAAGATCGATACCGTGACCGCATAGGGCAGGCCGACGCCGGTCGCCCGGACCCGCGTCGGGAACAGTTCCGCCTTCACCACCGCATTGATCGAGGTGTAGCCGGCGACGATGAGCCAGGCGCCGGCAATCAGCAGGAAGGCCGTGAGCGCGCTTTGCGTCGCCTGCAGGGCGTGGAGCAGCGGGATGGTGAAGATCGTGCCGGTGACGCCGAACCAGACGAGCAGCGGCTTGCGGCCGATCCGATCCGAGAGGGCGCCGTAGATCGGCTGCAGCACCAGTGCGAACAGCAACGACCCGGCGGTCACGATTGTCGTCTGCGCGTCGGTCAGACCGACCGACAACTTCAGGAACTTCTGCATGTACGTGGTGTAGGTGTAGAAGGCCGTCGTGCCGCCCATCGTCAGGCCGACCACGACCATGACCTCACGCGGATAGCGCATCAACGCGCGCACCGAGCTTTCGCGCCGTTCGATGTGTTTCGCGGCTTCGAAATGCCCGGTCTCGTGCAGGTTGCGCCGCATGAGCAGCGCGGTCACGGCGAGCAGCGCGCCGATTGCGAACGGGATGCGCCAGCCCCAGGCCCGCAGCTGCGCCGGCGTGAGGAAGAGCTGCTCGAGGACCAGCAGCACGAGGATCGCACAGAGCTGCCCGCCGATGAGCGTGACGTACTGGAAGCTGGAATAGAACCCGCGATGCTTCTCGTCGGCGACCTCGCTGAGGTAGGTCGCGCTCGTCCCGTACTCGCCACCGAGGCTCAGCCCCTGAATCATGCGGGCGAGCCCGAGACCGATGGGCGCCGCCACGCCGATGCTGGCGTAGGTCGGCAGCACCGCGATCAGCAGCGAGCCGAAGCACATGAGGAGGACCGACAGCATCAGCGCGCGGCGACGGCCGTAGTGGTCACCGAGGTGGCCGAACAGCCAGCCGCCAATCGGTCGGACGATGAACCCAAAGGCGAAGAGGACCGCCGCGTTGAGCTGCTGGACGACCGGGTCGTTGCCGGGAAAGAAGGCGCCGGCGAAATACAGCGCGAACGCCGCGTAGGCGTAGAAATCGTACCACTCGACGAGGTTGCCAATCGAGCCGACGAAGATCGCCTTCAGCCGGCGCCGCACGTCGGCCAGATCGAGGTGATCGCCCGGCGCGTGCGCCGCCACGGCGTCTGCCTGCCGCTGTCTCGGAGTGCCGACCACCGCCATGTTGTCCTCGTTCGTGCGCATCGGATGGCGACGCGCCACCGGCCGCGGGCGACTATTATCGCAGCATCGCCACGCTTTCGGGGGCGTGTCTCGGGCGGCCTGCCGTCGCGCTCGCGATCGCTCGGCCCGCCGGCTACGGCTTCGCTGGAATCTTCAGCAGCACATAGGTGATGTGCTGGCCGGGCGCCACGAGGAAGCTGTGCGGCACCCCGGCCGGGATGTGCACGATGTCGCCGGTGCCGAGCGGATGGCGGTCGCCGCCGGTGAGCATCGTGCCCACCCACTCTCCCGGGTTCGTGCCGCGTCGGCCCTCCATGGTGCCGCCCATCACCAGGGTTCCTTCACCGCTCTGCACGTAGACGACGTCGATGATGGCGTCGTGCTGCTCCGGATTCCCATCGGCGTCGCGGTAGAGCAGCCGGAAGCGGTGGTCGCCGTAGTCGGCCAGGGTTTCGCGCGACGAATGGTCGGCGGCGACGTGGGTCGCCAACGCCGCGTCACGCTGCCTGAGTTCAGCGGCCGTCCAGTGCTTGAAGCCGGGCGGGTCGGCCGCGTGCACCGACGTTGCCAGCAATCCGACCACGATGAGCGCGAGTCCGGCAGCAATTCGTGACATGGTGGTGCTCCCGATGGCAGGACAGGTCCGTGGCCGGCGACGGGCGGGCCCGAGCGCGCGGTCGAACCGGTGGTGGTCAGCAGTCACAATCTCGTCGTACAACCCGGGCGGCACAGGCAGGGGATGGTGCGCTCGCCGATCGTGTTGTAGTCGTAGGACAGTTCCTCGCCGCGCCGGATGTTGCGCGCCGCCCTGATCCAGATGGTCTTGTCGACGATCTCGTAGTAGCAATTGGGCGTGCACGAATGGTTGATGAAGCGCGCGATGTTGCCGCCGACGTTGGCATCACGGCTCCACGCCCGGTTCACCCGAAAGACCCAGATGCAGCCTTCGTCGAAGTAGCGGTCTTCGCGCTCCTCGCTTTCGCTGTTCCGCACGAGCTCCCCGTCATACGTCACGATCCGGCGGTTCTTGGTGATCGGTTCCGCGGCAAACACACCGAATCCGTGCAGACGCGACTTCTTGCGGACGATCCTGGGGAGCGGACGCGCTGGAGCCATGGCGGCCTTACATGCTACTACGCACAGTCAGCCGGCCGGTCCAGCCGGCCAGTCGTTGGACCGGGTGACCGGCCGACTGCCATTCACTTCTTGATCGCCGGATTCACGTAGCCGGCTTCAAGAACGCGCGCCGACGGCCGGAAGCTCAGATAGTCCACATGGTCGGCGATGTCTGCCCATCCGTGCGGCGTGCCGGCCGGGATGATGATGATGTCGCCGACCTTGACGTCGCGCCTGACGAAGTCGCCGCCGATGGCGCCGCTGCACGATGGGCCGTTGAGCTCCCTGGTGACCGTCGCGTTCGGCGCCGACTTGGCGCCGTTCACGATGTGGCCGCCCGTGATCATCGTGCCGGCGCCGGAGACGATGTAGTAGCCCTCCGTCTGCTGATCGTGCGCGATGCCCCGCGGCGTGCCTGGTGCGACGGTGCCCGTGGCGCCGCACGGTTCGGGTGCCGCCGCCGCTGCCGTCGCGCCGCCCCGTCCCGCCGCCGGTGCCGGCGGATTGCGCGTCGACCCGCGATGGACGATGCCCACTGCGTAGTTCTCCACGCCGACGTCCACCACCCGGATCTGCCGATCGACGCCGGGCAGCTTGTTGACGGTGTCGACCTCTTCCTTGGTGATGTACGTGGCCGGCCGCGACGACGAGCCGGACTGCGCCAGACCGACGACGCCGGCCATCGGCGTGAGCGCCATCGCAACGACGAGCCCGTTGCGCACATTCTTCCGCATGCGAGTGCCTCCCTGAAATGAGCCTTCCGGCGGACGCAGGCCGCGCCGCACGCCGGTGGCACCCGGCACTATAGCCGAAGCCCGCAACCGGCGGAAAAGTCACGCCGGCCGCTCGGCGGGCGGTGGGCTGCGCTACACTCACCGGTGCGGTTCCGCGTCGTGCCGAAGGGCCAGGAGGACGCATGTCCCTGCTTCGCACAGTGCTGCTGGGGTTCGGTCTGTGCGCGGCGGTGGCCGCGCCCGTGGATGCGGCGGACGACCCGCGCAACGTCGCCGCGAGCGCACAGCGTGGCGGTCCCGTGGCCGACGCGGCGCCCGATTTCTTCCTCTTCCAACCCCATGGTTGGCTGGCGATTCGTGGCGGGCTCCTGGTGCCGCGCGCCGGCGGCGACCTGTTCTCCTTCGTCAGCGATCAGCTGACGCTCGCCCCATCGGACTTCCGGTCGCGCGCGTTCAGCCTGGAGGTCGGGTGGCGCGTCAGCTCGACGCTGGCGGTCGAAGGCGGTCTCGACGTCAGCCGCCGCAGCGTCGGCTCGGAATACCGTCGCTTCGTCACCGCATCTCGCGGCGCGATCGCGCAGACGACGCGGCTGAACATGGCCGGGATGGCGCTCGGCATCCGTGTCACGCCGACCGGGCACGGCCGCCGCATCAGCCGGTTCGCGTTCATCCCACGCAAGCTGACGCCCTACGTCGGCGCCGGCCTGCAGATGTCCCACGTCGAGTTCCGTCAGCGCGGCAGCTTCGTCGACTTCACCGATCTGTCGATTTTCGAGGACGTCTTCAGTTCGCGCAGCTGGGCCGTCGGTCCCTTCCTCCGTGGCGGCGTCGACCTGCAGATATGGCGGCGCCTCTACGTCAACGCCGACGTGCGCTACACCTGGATGCGCGCCGATCTCGGACCTGATTTCAGCGGCTTCAACGGTATCGACCTCGCAGGCGTTCGCGGGGCAACTGGAATCAGCGTCACGTTCTGACGCCGACCATGGAGACTGCCATGCACGTACGATGTATTCGTCCGCTGGTGACGCTGGCACTTCTCGTCGCGGCGGTTGCCGCGCACGCGCAGACGCCGATCAGCGGTCAGACGCCGGGCCACTGGGCGCCTTGGGTGGGGTGTTGGGCGCCCATCGACGCTCAGGCGTCCGCCCGCGATCTCCGCGTGTGCGTCGTCCCGACCGCCGCCGGCCTCGGCGCCCGGCTGGTGACGTTCGCCGGCGAGCGCCAACTGAACGAGGAAACGATTGTGCCGGACGATACCGTCCGCGCCACGCATGAGCGCGGCTGCCGCAGGGAGGTCCGCACCCGCTGGGCGTCGGCGGGTGAGCGGCTGTTCTCGAACGGGCTGGTCACCTGCGACGGGCAGGCGGCGCAGCCGTCATCGGCCATCTCGACGCTGCTGTCGCGCGATCGGTGGGTCGACGTCCAGGTGACCGGACCGGCGGGGCGGGAGGCCGTGCGCCTGACCCACTACGCCCGGTCGACGGCGGTGCCGCCCGCCGCTCTTGCCGACGACCTGCGGGCGCAGCCGGCGTCGCCGGCGTCGCTGGCAACGCGCGTCAACCTCGAGGACATCGTCGAAGCGAGCCAGGCGGTGGCGGCGCCGGCGGTCGAAGTGTGGGTGGCCGAAACGGAGCCGCGGCTGCAAGTGAACCGCCGGGCGCTGCAGACGCTGAGTGCCGCGAAGGTGCCGGAACCGGTGATCGACCTGCTCGTCGGCCTCGCCTTTCCAAAGCGTTTCGACGTCCGGCGGCCGTCCGCCGGCGGCTTCGCCACCGGCGCCTTTGGCTTCGGCGGCGGGCTGATGGCCGATGGCCCCTGGGACATCGGCTGGGATTCCTACGGCATGTTCACATCGATGTATGCGCCGTTCGGCCTCGCGCTCGTCGGGTCCGGGTTCTATCCCTATGGGTACCCGTACTACTTCGACGGATTCGGCTACGGCGGTGGCTTCGTCAATGGACCGGTTGGTCCGATGGCGCCAGGGGAACCGGTGGCGTCCGGCACCGGCCTGGTCGTGAACGGCCGCGGCTATACCCGCGTGCAGCCGCGCGAGCCGGTGGTCCAGAGCGGGACGGGACGCCGCGGCGGTGACGGCTTCACCGCGTCGATGCCGGCCGGCGGCGGCGACGGCAGCGCGGTGTCGCCAGCCGGCTACTCCAGTGGCGACAGCGGTGGCGGTAGCGGTAACGGTGGCAGTGGCGGTGGCGGTGGCAACTTCGCGGTACCGCGTTGAGCCGGCATTCGACTGGACCTCTCCGGCTGTTCCCATGATCCTCCAGCAGTTCTACCTCGGTTGCCTGGCGCATGCGTCGTACCTGGTCGGCGACGACCGCGCCGGCGTGGCTGCCGTCATCGATCCGCAGCGCGACATCGATCAATATCTCGCGTTCGCCGCGCCACGCGGCCTGCGGATCGCGCACGTCATCCTCACGCATTTTCACGCCGACTTCGTCGCCGGGCACATCGAGCTGCGCGATCGCACCGGTGCGGCGATCTACCTCGGCGCCGCGGCGCAGGCGGAGTATGCCTTCACGCCGCTCCGCCACGGCGATGCCATCGCGGTCGGTGACGTCCGGTTGCAGGCGCTCGAGACGCCGGGGCACACCGCCGAGTCGATCTCCCTGCTCGTGTTCGATGACGCCGGCACCGCCGGCACGCCCCACGCGGTGCTGACCGGCGACACGCTGTTCGTCGGCGACGTCGGCCGCCCCGACCTGCGGGTGGCCCTCGGCTGGTCGGCCACCGAGCTCGGTGGACTCCTCTACGATTCGCTGCACAACACGCTGCTGCCGCTCCCCGACCGCACGCTCGTATATCCCGCGCACGGCGCCGGCTCCCTGTGCGGGAAGGCGATTGGCAAGGAGACGTTCTCGACGATTGGCGAACAGCGACGGTCCAACTACGCGCTGCAGCCGATGGCGAAGGCGGCGTTCATCGATCTGGTCACCGCCGATCAGCCAGACGCGCCCGCCTACTTCACCTACGATGCGGTGTTGAACACCCGGGAGCGGCCGACGCTGGAGGAAACGCTGGCCCGCGAACTCACCGGCCTGTCGGTCGACCGGGTTCTGGACCTGCAGGGCAGCGGCGGCCAGATCGTCGACACCAGGGACTTCAACGCCTTTGCCGCGGTCCATCTGCAGGGGAGCCTCAACATCCCGCTCGGCGGATCGTATGCGGGTACGGCGGGCGCGTTGCTCGACGCCGGTGCACCGGTCGTGCTCATCACCGAGACGGGTGCCGAGCACGAGAGCGCGATGCGGCTGGGTCGGGTCGGACTCGATCGGGTGCGAGGCTATCTCGACGGCGGGCTGATGTCGCTGGCTGCCCGCCCCGAGTTGCTGGCATCCACCGAGCGGCTCGCCGCAGCGCTGGCCGCGGATCGACTCGCCGGGCCGCCGGCCGGCGTCACGCCGCTGGTGATTGACGTGCGCACCGCGGGCGAACGCCGCCTGAAACGGATTGCCGGCAGCGTCGGCATTCCGCTCAACCGCCTGCCGCAGCAGCTGCCCGAACTGCCCCGTGACCGTGCCTTGCTGGTTCATTGTGCCGGTGGCTACCGGTCATCGGTGGCGGTGAGCCTGCTGCAGCGCGCCGGCTTCGAACAGGTGAGCGAGATTGCCGGCGGACTCGCCGCCTGGGAAAGCGCCGGGCTGCCGCTTCAGCGCGATCCGCCGTGACCGGCTACTTTCGTGACGGGTAGTACACCGCATCGGCCGGCGGTCCGGCCTTCACGTAGTCCCGGTCCTTGAACGGATACGATGGCCGCGACTGCGACGTGATGAACGCGGCCAGGTGTTGCGCCTCTTCGTCCGTCAGGCTGCCGGGATCGAGGTACGGCATCGCGTACCGGATGATGCCGGCCAGCGTGTAGACGCGCGCCGCACCGGCCCCGTCGTTCCACGACTGCGGGCCCCAGAGCGGTCCGGCCTTCTTGTCGCCGATGGCCACGCCCTGCCCGTCAGACCCATGGCAGTTGACGCACTTGTCGAGAAACAGCACCTCGCCACGCTGCGGATCGAGCTTGGCGATCGGGATCAGCTTGTCCTGCGGAATGGCATTCTTGCCGCGCCAAGGCGGGTTCGTGCCCTTCTCGTGGCCGCGCGACAGCCAGTCGAGGTAGGCCTTGACCGCCGTGACTTCCCGGGACTCCGGCGTCGGGAAGGACTGCGTCACCTCCGTGCCGTTCTCGCTGCGCATGAAGCACTCGATGATCCGGTCCTCGATGGTGAAGAGCCGCTCGGCGCGACGGTTCATCTCGGGATAGGCGGCCGAGACGCCGACGAGCGGCAGCGCCCGTTCGCGCTGCCCGGCGTTGAGGTGGCAATTGCTGCACGACACCTTCCCGCTCGAGATGTGGGGGGCTTCCGCCT
The DNA here is from genome assembly GCA_902825985.1 of uncultured Acidobacteriota bacterium. Lineage (GTDB taxonomy): Bacteria > Acidobacteriota > Vicinamibacteria > Vicinamibacterales > CAVVIG01 > VFZL01. The sequence goes on from CADEDC010000020.1 coordinate 53,365, forward strand.
GGGTGTTGGTGAAGATCCGGAAACCGAGCCGGACCATCTCGCCGTCCGGCGCCCCGTCGAGCGACTCGTCGTAGATCGGATCGGCAGGCACGTCCCACGCGCTCACCATGGTCGTGGTCGCCGGCACCAGCGGACCGGCCAGGGCGTAGGGGCGTGGCGGCAGCGCGGGACGCGGCGGGCGCGGCGTCGCGACCGTCGCCGCCGTGCCCTCCGGTGCCGAGCAGGCGGCGGCCAGCGCCGCCATGGCGACGATGACGAGCGACAGCCAGCGGGGCGGCGTCGACACCACGCTACCCTACGAATTGCACGCTGTACCCGCGCTCCTGCGCCCGGTTCACAGCGACCACGCCGGCCGCGACCAGATGGCTGCCGGTAATCAGGTTGGAGCTCAGTTCCTTGAAGATGGCGTCGACCGGCGTCCCGGTCGCGCGCGAGATGACGCCCGAGATGCGCCGCGTGGCCAGCCCGCACACCGCGTAGTGGACGCCGCGCTTGGCGAGCGCGTCGAGCGCGATGTTGCGGTTCGGCAGCGCCTCGGCATAGCCGGTCGTGTTGTAGACATTGATGACCGGCGCCTTCTTGGTCTTCGGATCGTCGAACTTGAGGTCGGCGCCCATCGCCGCGCCGTACTTCGCCCAGATCGCGTCGGTGAACGCGAACGCCGTCGCAAAATGCCGCAGGCAGATGACGATGGCGAGATCGGCGTCGTTCAGGTTGTAGCCGTTCTTGTTGGCGACGAACAGATTGGCGGCAAACCCGAGCGCCTCACCGGTACCGGTCTGGCTCAGCGCGTCGAGGAACATGCGGTGCTTGCCCGGCAGCGTGTCGAGCCAGTCGTCCTCCGGATGACGGGCCGCCTGGAACGGACCGGCGGCCGGCTGGGCCTGGGCCACACCGCTGCCGGCGCCGAACGCAGCGAGACCGGCGCTGAGACGCGAGACGAACGATCGACGGGACGTATGATCAGTCATGGGGCCCCCTGCAGGGAAACGCCTTAGCTTAACCCACCTCCGGCAGGTCAGGAACCGCCGCGTACAGCCGCCGTCAGCCGTCCGGGCAGAGCCGCCGGTCGGCCACCACGCAGTATCTCGAACCGTCATACAATCGGGGAACGGGGGCTGGATTAGCCCGTTCTGGGGGATTTCCAACGTTCCTGTCGCGGTGCTAACGTCCGCTTTCGAGCTGAGCATCTCGCCTATGGCTCAACCGCCACTGCCGTGACCGAGAGTTTCCCACTGCCCGCCGGAGCCCGCGTCCTGATCGTCGAAGACGACTGGCCGGTGGCCGTCGCGGTGCAGCGCCAGTTGATGCGGGCCGGGCTGACCGTGCCCGATCCCACCTCGGACGGCGCGGACGCCATCCGCCGGGTCGGCCGCGAGCATCCCGATCTGGTCCTGATCGATATCTCGCTGGCCGGCGAAATCGACGGGCTGCAGGCGGCGGAACGGATCCGCCGCACCCCGCCGTTCCCGCCAGTGATCTTCCTGACCGGGTCGACCGACCCGGACGCGATGGCCCGGGCCTGCGACCTCGGCGCCGTCGGCTACGTGGTCAAGCCGTTCCAGGGATCACAGCTGTTGAGCGCCGTGATGCTCGGTCTGTCCCTCGGCCGGACGGAGCGGCAGTACCGACTCGATCGCGAGCGTGCGCTCGCGGCGCTGCGCGAGCTCTCCGCCGCCGGCGCCGGCTACGACATGGCGCCCCCGCCCATGTCGCCGGCGCTGGCGAGCCTGTCCCGGCGCGAACAGGAGGTGGTCCGGCTGCTCGCGGCACATCACCGCCCGCGCGCCATCGGGCAGGCGCTCGACATCAGCTACTACACCGTCAAGAACCACCTGAAGCGGATCTTTCGCAAACTCGGCGTGTCGTCCCAGGCGGAGCTGCTGGCGGTGACGCGGGAGCCGGCCCCGCGGGGCGCGGAACACCACACGACCGTCTGAGGTGCGTACCGTCCATCTCGACGCGGCGGCGTCCGAGGCGATCCTGCAGGCGATGCCCGGCATCGTCCTGATGGTCGACGCGCAGGCGCGGATCGAGTACGCGAACCCGGGGTTCGCCGAGCTGGTCGATCGGCCGGTCGAGACCCTCATCGGCACGAACTGGATCACCGCGTTCGTGCCCGACGCCGAGCGTCCGCCTCTCCGCGAGCTGGCGGCGCGCGCGGCGCGGCCGCCCGGCCGCCCGCTCGTCGCCCGATCCTCCCTGACGGTTGCCGGTGACGTCCGCTACGTCGAATGGCAGGTGCGTGCCTGTCCGCCGTCGGCGAGCGAGGTGCCGCGCACGCTGTGGATCGGCCGCGACATCACGGACGAAGGGCGCGCGGCGCTGGCCCGTCGTCGCGCCGAGTCGCTGCTCGCCAGCGTCGGCGACAACATGTTCGACGCGCAGCTGCTGCTGTCGGTGGAGGGCGACGGCACCTATCGCATCCGCGCCGCGAACCGCCGCTACCTCGAAGTCCTGCGCCTGCACGGCATCGACGTCACCGAAGCCTCGCTCGTCGGCAAGACGCGCGAGGAACTCGTCTTCGACCTCGGTGTGCAGCCCGAGTCGCGCGACCATGCCCGCGGCAGGTACCTCGAGGCCATCCGGACGCGACAGGCGGTGCGCTACGAGACGTCGTTCGTCCTTGCCGGACGCCGGCTGCACGTCGAAACCTCGATTGCGCCGATCTTCGACGAGCGCGGCATCTGCACCTATCTCGTGCGGACGACGCGCGACCTGACCGCGCGGGTCGAGGCCGATCGCGCGCTGCGGGTCAGCGAAGCGCGACTGCTCGAGGCCCAGACGCTGGCCCGCATCGGCAGCTGGGAACTGCGGTTGCCCGCGATGTCGATGGTGTGGTCGGCCGAGATCTTCCGGCTGCTCGAGCTGCCGGAGTCACCAGACATGGTGTCGCACGAGCGGTTCATCGACCGTGTCCACCCGGACGATCGCGACACCGTGCGGCAGGTGTACCGCGCCTCGGTCGCCGATCGCGCGGCCTATCATGTCGTGCACCGCCTGCAGATGCCGGATGGCCGCGTCAAGTGGATGGACGGCCGCTGCGAGACCGAGTACGCGGCGGACGGGTCGCCGCTGCGCTCGGTCGGCACCCTGCAGGACATCACCGAGCGCATCGTCGCCGAACAGGCGCTCGGCGAGACGCGCACGGCCTATCGTCGGCTCGATGCCGTGTCGCGAGTGAAGGACCGGGCCATCGAGGCGTCGATCAACGGCATCGTCTTCACCGATCTCGATGGCGTCATCGGCTACGTGAACCGGTCGTTCCTGCGTCTGTGGGGGTTCGACTCGGATCACGAGGTCATCGGCCGCCCGGCCTGGCAGCTGTACGTCGAGCAGGCGAGGGCGGAGGCCGCGATGCAGAGCCTGCGCCTCGGCCAGGACTGGATCGGCGAGCTCGAGGCGTGCCGGGTCGACGGCTCGACGTTCACGATCCTGCTCTCGGCGACCGTCATCCGGGACGACGCCGGCGAGCCGGTGCAGCTGATGGCATCCATCGTCGACGTGACGGCGCGGTCGCGCGCCGAGGCGGGTGCCCGCCGCTCGCACGATCTGCTGCGCATGGTCATCGACTCGTCGCCCGACGGCATCTTCCTCAAGGACGCCGACCACCGGTTCCTGCTCGTGAACAACGCGTTCGCCGCGATTGCCGGCGTCAGTCCCGAGCAGATGATCGGCCGTCCCGACTCGGACTTCTGGGATCGCAGCGCCATCGACGGCGATCCCGACCTGCCGTCGCGCGGCTTCCGGCTCGACGACCGCCGGGCGCTGGCGGGTGACGTGGTCACCAACGATCACGTGCCGCTGCGCCACGCCGACGGCGAGTGGCGGATCTTCAGCACCGTCAAGCGGCCGATGATCGACGACGGCGGGCGGGTCTACGGCGTGCTCGGCTACACGCGCGACGTCACCGAGCAGCACGCCAACGACGAGCGGCGGCGGCGGTCGCTGGAGGAGAAGGAGATCTTGCTGCGCGAGATCCACCATCGGGTGAAGAACAACCTGCAGATCGTGTCGAGCCTGCTGCACTTCCAGGCGAAGAACGTCCGCGCCCCCGAGGACCGCGCCGCGTTCGAAGACGGACGCAAGCGCCTGCTGGCGATGATCCTGGTGCACGACCGGCTGTATCAGTCCGCCGATCTGACGAGCGTCGAGTTCGGTCTGTACGCCCGGTCGCTGGTGGCGGCGCTGGTGGCGACGTTCGAGGACAACGGCCGCGTGCGGATCGCGATGGAAACGGATGACCTGCGCCTGCCAGCCGAGCTGGCGCTGCCCAGCGGGCTGATCCTCTGCGAACTGGTCACCAACGTGTTCAAATATGCCTATCCGGACGGGCGGAGCGGTACCGCGCACGTCAGCGTCACCGGCGCCGCGGGGCGGGTGGCCATCGAGGTGCGCGACACCGGCGTCGGGTTTCCCGGCGACTTCGACCCGCGCGCCGCGCGCACGTTCGGCTGGCATCTGATTGCCACGCTGGTGCAGCAGCTGGCGGCGACGATCGAGACCGCCAGCGCCGGCGGCGCCCGCGTGCGCATCGCCTATGACGTGCCGGAGAAGACGGAGTCACAGTGGAGTCACACCCGAACCCTGCGGCCGTGAGCTCGCGGGCCCGCGTGTTCGTGGTCGAAGACGAGGCGATGATCTCGATGTTCCTCGAGGACCGCCTGCGCGATCTCGGCTACGACTTCTGCGGCTTCGCGACGCGTGCCGACGAGGCGATCGAGCGGATCCCGGCCGTGGCGCCCGACGTCGTGCTGATGGACGTCAACCTCGGGCCTGGCCTGAGCGGGCTGGACGTCGCCGAGCGCCTGCGCGACGTCAGCGACGCGGCGTTCATCGTGCTGACGGCGTATGCCGACGCCGCGCTGGTGGCGCGGGCGACGAAGAGCGGCTCGTTCGCGTTCCTCACCAAGCCGTTCGACATGCCGGTGCTCGCCGCGAACATCGAGCTGGTACTGGCCAAGCGCGCCTCGGAAGCGCAGCTGCGGACGATCAATCGCCGCCTCGACCGCACGGCGCGCGCCCTGCGGCAGCGCACCGACGAACTGCAGCGGATGTACTCGCTGCTCCATACGGCCTTCGAGGCCACCGCCGACGGGCTGCTGGTCATCGATCGCCAGGGCGTGCAGGCGGCCAATCCACGCGCCTGCCAGATGTGGCAGGTCGATCCGGGCTTTCAACCCGATCACGACGGCGAACTGCTGCGCCGGATCGCCGGCCAACTCAGCGAGCCGGCCGCCTTCCTCGACGCGGTCGACGACGTCCGACGGTGCTCGGCGACGCACGACGGGCTGGTGCTGACGCTGCACGACGGCCGCATCCTCCAGGCGTCGCTGCGGCCGCAGATCATGAACGGCGTGGTGGTCGGCTGCGTCGCCAGCTTCAACGATGTGTCCGGGCGCGAACGGGCGCAGCAGGCGCTGCGCGAGAGCGAAGAACGCTATCGCACGCTATTCGAGGACGCCCCGGTGGCGCTCGCCATCGGCGACACCGACGGTCAACCGCTGCTGGCGAACGCCGCCATGCGGCGCTTGCGCGATACGCCCCCGCGCGGGTTCGAGCAGGCTTCGCTGTTCGAGCCCGCCATCGTGACGCGGCTGGTTCGCCAGGTGCGCGCGGGCGGCGAGGTCCACCGCGAGGAATTGCCGTTCCGCGCCGACGACGGCCGCGTGCTCGACACCGTCGTCACCGTGCGGCCGGTCACCCTGCGCGGGGCGCCGGCGATTCTCTGGATGCTCGAGGACATCACCGATCGCAAGCGGACGCAGTCGGCGCTCGAGGTGCTGTCGACCCTGGCGGTGACGTCGGGCCGGTCGGACGAGTTCTTCCCGGCGGTCGCCCAGCACGTCGCACGGCTGCTCGACAGCGACGCGGCGGTCGTCTCGCTGCTGGTCCATGGTGCCGACGGCCCGCGGGTCCGCAGCCTCGGCCTCTGTCTCGACGGCCGGGTGATGCCGTCGATCGAGCTGGATCTCGCCGGCACGCCGTGCGAATCGATCCTGCGCCAGCCGGACGGCATCGTGTTCTGCGACGACGTCGCCCGCGACTATCCGACGATGTCGTTCTTCCAGCAGATGGGGGCGGCCGGCCTGGCCGGGACGGCGCTGCGCGACTCGAAGGGGCGGCGGATCGGCAGCCTGGTGGTCGCGTCGCGGCGCCCGATTGCCGGGCGGGCGCACGTCGAGTCGATGCTGCGGCTGTTCGCCGTCCGGACCGCCGCCGAGATCGAGCGTCGTCTCGAGGAACATCGCTTCCACGACCTGTTCGATTTCTCGCCGGATGCCATCCTGATGGTCGACGAACGCGGCGCCATCCTGCGGGCCAACCAGCAGGCCGAGACGCTGTTCGGCTACTCGCGCGACGAGCTGGCCGACCTCGTGGTCGAATCGCTGCTGCCCGAAGGCGACCGCGCGGCGCACGTCCAGCTGCGGTCGCGGTTCTTCCGCAACGCGAGCGCGCGGCTGATGGGCACGCACGGCCAGCCGCTGACCGTGCGGCGCAAGGACGGATCGACCTTTCCGGCCGACATCGGCCTGAGCCCGCTGCGGTCCGAGGACGGACTGCTGCTCGCCGTCGACGTGCGCGACGTCAGCGAGCGGGTGAAGAGCGACGCGCAGCGGCGGTCGCTCGAGGCGCAGTTGCGCCATGCGCAGAAGATGGAAGCCATCGGCACGCTGGCCGGCGGCATCGCGCACGACTTCAACAACCTGCTCGCGGCGATGGTGGCGAACCTCGAGCTGGCGCGCGGCGACGTCGAGCCGTCACACCCGGCGGTCGAGAGTCTCGATGCCATCGGCGTCGCGGCGGAGCGGGCGCGCCAGCTGGTGCGCCAGATTCTCGCCTTCAGCCGCCGCAACCCGCCGCAGCGGGTGGTGGTGGCGCCAGGGGCGCTGGTCGACGAGGTCGTGCGACTGCTGCGGGCGACGGTGCCACGCGGCATCCAGATCGGCACCGCCGTCCAGCCCGATGCGCCGAACGTCTTCGTCGACCCGACCCAGATGCATCAGGTGCTGATGAATCTCGCCACCAACGCCTGGCACGCCATCGAGCGGGGCGTCGGCGAGATCACGATTGCGGCCGAACATGCCCGGGTGCGGCCGGGCGCTGCGGTTCCGGGCCCGTTGGCGCCGGGAGACTACGCCCGCTTCGTCGTCGCCGATACCGGCAAGGGGATGGCGCCGGAGACCATCGACCGGATGTTCGAGCCCTTCTTCACGACGAAGCAGGTCGGCCGCGGCTCCGGCCTCGGCCTCAGCGTCGTCCATGGCATCGTCGCCGACCATGACGGGGCGGTGCTCGTGGACAGCGCGCCGGCGCTCGGGACCCGCGTCTCGGTCTACCTGCCGGCGTCGACCGCCGCCACCGCGTCGCAGGCGCCGCACTTCGACCGGCTGCCGCCGGGCGCCGGCCGCGTCGCGTTCCTCGATGACGAAGCGGCGATGACGATGACCGCCCGCCGGCTGCTGCAGCGCCTCGGTTACGCGGTGACGATCTACGACCGACCCGGCGACCTCATCGATGCCGTGCGCAGCGATCCGACGCAGTTCGACCTGGTCATCAGCGACTGCAACATGCCGCAGATGTCCGGCCTCGACGTCGCGCGCGAGATCGCCGCGATCCGCCGCGACCTGCCGCTGGTGCTCATGTCCGGCTACACCGACCGGACCGAGGAGGAACTCGACGCCGCCGGCATCCGGTTCCGCCTCGAGAAGCCGTTCACGATGCAGGAGCTGAACGCGGTGGTCCAGCGGGGGCTCGCCCGGGCGCTGGCGTCTTCGCCGCGTTGACGGCGGGCAATCGCCGTAGAATGTGCGGATGCGAAAGACCCTGCCGATCCTGATCCTGACCGCCCTGGTGGCCGCGGCCGTCGGCGTGACCGCCGCCGGCGTCGGCCAGCCGGCCGGCGAACCGAACTGGCACATCACCGCGACCGTCGCCGAGAGCTGCAGTTGCACGGTGTCGTGCCCGTGCAACTTCGGCGGCGATCCCAACCGGATGCCCTGCGAGGGCAACCGGCTCATCGCCATCCAGTCCGGGCATTTCGAGCAGGTCGATCTCGCGGGCGTCTCCTTCCTGGTCACCTTCGGGATGCGCAGCTGGTCCAAGATCCAGATCAGCGACCGGATCAGCGCCCCGCAGATGGCGGCGCTCGAGCGGCTCATGCCGATCGCGTTCGCCGGCTTCCAGCGCGGCCTGCTGTCGACGACCCGGGTGCCGATCACGATGCAGCTGACCGGCGACCGGGTGACGTTCTCCACGCCCACCTCGTCGGTCGAGATGGACGTGATGAAGGGCTTCGGCGGCCGGCCGGTGCAGATCCTGAACCTGCCGAACCCGGCCTACCAGGGCTACACGCAGTTCCGCTCGGTCGTGCACCAGCACACGAGCGACGACCACACGTTCAAGTACTCCGGGACGAACGGGTTCACGTCGACGATGGATGTCGGCAGCGCGCCGAAGTAGGCCCGGCCGGCCCGGCCGGTCGGGCGGCTACCCGACGCGGGCGGCAATCGCGCCCGCCAGACGCTCGACGTCGTCCAGCTCGTTGTAGACCTGGCAGGAGACGCGGACCCACAACCGGCCGTATGCGGCGTGGAGCTGGACCTCGATCCGGTCCTCCTCCAGCAACGCCAGCCGCAGGCGGGCGGCGTCGGCGTCGGTGGACCCGGCGGCGGCCGGCAGCGGGACCGCGATCATCGCGCCGATCATCGACTCCGGCGTCGCGAGCGACGTCCGCCAGCGCTCGGTCAGCAACGTGCCCGCCTGCCAGGCCAGGGCGTGCATGTAGTCGCGCTGCGCCGGCCAGCCCCACTCCTGCAGCAGGGCGATTCCGGCCGGCGCCGCCAGGGCGCACGTCGGGTCGTGCGTCGCGTGCTGCTCGAACTCCTCGAGGAAGCCGCGGCCGCGTCCCCACGAGACCACCGGATGATGCAGGTGGGCCTGGCGATCCGGCCGCGCCCACAGGATGCCCACCGCCCGCGGCGCGTAGGCCCACTTGTGCAGGTTGGCCGCGTACCAGTCGACGCCGAGCGCCGCGATGTCGACGTCGATCGATCCCGGTGCGTGCGCACCGTCGACGGCGACCGGAATGCCGCGCGCCCGGCAGACCTCGGCAATCTCGGCGACCGGCAGCACCAGCGCCGTCATCGCCGAGACGTGATCGACGACGACCAGCTTCGTCCGGGCACCGAGCCCGGCCCGGACCGCGTCGACGATGTCGCCGGCCGACCGTGGCGGTACGACGACGTCGATGGTCCGGACCGTCGCACCGGCGCGGGCGGCCGCCGCGTCGGCCGCCAGTGCCACCGCGCCGTACGCCAGCGCGGTGACCACGATGTCGTCACCGGGCTGCAACGGCAGCGACTGCAGCACGGCGTTCATGCCGACCGTGACGTTGGCCACGAAGACGAGATCGTCCGGGCGCGCGCCGACGAATGACGCGACCGGCTGCACCGCCTCCCGCAGCCGCGACTGCTGCCGCCACGGCGCCGGCTGGGCGCCGGTCAGTTCGCGGAGCAGGTAGCGCGCCGGATGACGCTCGATCGCGTCACGCAGCTGTCGCTGGACGGCGAGGACGCGCGTCGGCGTGGCGCCAACCGTGCCATGATTCAGGTACGTCACGTCCGGGTCGAGCAGCCAGTGCGCGAGCATGGTGCGGCCATGTGCAGGCATGACACCCATTGTATCGATGGCCGCCGACCGATCGTCAGCCGATAACACGGACAGCATGAGTCCAGCGTCCTACTCCGCGTTCGACCACGAAGTGCTCGGTCGCGACCGGGCAGCTCTGCGCAAATCGGTCGCCCACCGTCTGGTCTACTCGCTCGGCAAGGATCCGACGACGGCGACGACCCGTGACTGGTTTCACGCGACGGCGCTGGCGGTCCGCGACCGGCTGATCGAACGGTGGATGGATACGACGCGCACCTACGAGCAGCTCGACTCGAAACGGGTGTACTACCTGTCGATGGAATTCCTGACCGGGCGCCTGCTGTCGAACAGCCTGATGAACATCGGTCTGGGCGACGAGTTCCGCGGCGCGCTGCAGGACTTCGAGGTGGAGCTCGATCAGATCCGCGCCATCGAGCAGGATGCGGCGCTCGGCAACGGCGGCCTCGGCCGTCTCGCCGCCTGCATCCTCGATTCGATGGCGACGCTGTCGCTTCCCGGTTTCGGCTACGGCATCCGCTACGAGTACGGCATCTTCTTCCAGACCATCGAGGGCGGCGCCCAGGTCGAGCATCCGGACACCTGGCTGCGCTACGGCAATCCGTGGGAGCTGGCGCGGCCGGAAGTGCTCTTCCCGGTGCGCTTCGGCGGCCGGACGATCACCTTCCGCGACGAACGCGGTCGGCTGCGCTGCCACTGGGTGGACACCGACGCGGTGTTCGCGATGGCGAACGACACGCCGGTGCCCGGCTACGGCAGCGGCACGGTCAACAACATGCGCCTGTGGTCGGCCAAGGCGACGCGCGACTTCAATCTGCAGCATTTCAACCAGGGCAACTACTTCAAGGCGGTCGAGCAGAAGACCGACTCGGAGAACCTGTCGAAAGTCCTCTACCCGGACGACTCGACGGCGGTCGGCCGCGAGCTCCGGCTGAAGCAGCAGTACTTCTTCGTCTCGGCGTCGCTGCAGGACATCGTCCAGACGTTCATCGAGGCGAGCGAGCGGTTCGACAGCTTTCCGGAGCGGGTGGCGATTCAACTGAACGACACCCACCCGGCGATCGCGATTGCCGAGTTGATGCGCCTGCTGCTGGACATCCACGATCTCGAGTGGGACGCGGCGTGGGACATCACGCGCCGGACGTTCGCCTACACCAACCACACGCTGATGCCGGAGGCGCTCGAGACCTGGCCGGTGTCGATGTTCGAGCGGATCCTGCCGCGTCACCTGCAGATCATCTACGAGATCAACCACCGCTTCCTCGAGCAGGTGCGGCGGCAGTACCCCGGCGACGAGGCGCGGGTGCGCCGCCTGTCGATCGTCAGCGAGGACGGCGATCGCCGGATCCGGATGGCGCACCTGGCGATCGTCGGCAGCCATCGGGTCAACGGCGTCGCCGAGATCCACACCGAGCTGATGCGCAGCAGCGTGTTCGCCGACTTCGATCAGATGTGGCCCGGCCTCATTGTCAACGTGACCAACGGCATCACGCCGCGACGCTGGCTGCACCATGCGAACAAGGGCCTGTCGGACCTCATCTCGGAGCTGATTGGCGACGAATGGGTCGGCAACCTGCCGCAGCTGCGCCGGCTCGCGCCGTGGGCCGAGCGGCCCGACGTGCGGCGCCGCTTCCTGGCGGTGAAGCGCGACAACAAGCAGCGGCTGGCGCGGATGCTGCGCGAGCGGGTCGGCGTGCCGGTGAATCCGGATGCGATGTTCGACGTCCAGATCAAGCGCATGCACGAGTACAAGCGCCAGCTGCTGAACGTCCTGCACGTCATCACGCGCTACAACCGCATCCGCGACGGGCAGACGGCCGGCATGGTGCCGCGGACGGTGATCATCAGCGGCAAGGCGGCACCCGGCTATGCCTTCGCCAAGCTCGTGATCCGGCTCATTCATGCGGTCGGCGACGTCGTCAACCACGATCCGGTCGTCGGCGACATGCTGAAGATCGTGTTCGTCCCGAACTACAACGTCTCGAACGCCGAATGGATCATCCCGGCGAGCGACGTGTCGGAGCAGATCTCGACGGCGGGCACCGAAGCGTCGGGGACCGGCAACATGAAGCTGGCGCTGAACGGCGCCCTGACCGTCGGCACGCTCGACGGCGCCAACATCGAGATCCGGCGCGAGGTCGGCGAGGAGAACATCTTCATCTTCGGCAAGACCGTCGCCGAGGTCGCCGACCTGCGGGCGTCGGGCTACGACCCGTGGCACGAGTACCACGCCAACGGCGAGCTGCGACGGGCCCTCGACATGATCGCCAACGGCTACTTCTCGCCGGCCGAACCCGACCGCTTCCGGCCGGTGTTCGATCGCCTGACCCGCGACGGCGACCACTTCCTGCTGCTCGCCGACTACGCGTCTTACGTCGCCTGCCAGGAGCAGGTCGACATCCTCTACGCGCAGCCGGACGAGTGGGCCCGTCGCGCCCTTCTCAACGTCGCCGGCATGGGCCACTTCTCGAGCGACCGTACCGTCTCCGACTACGCCCGCCTCGTCTGGGATGCGGTGCCGGTGAAGCCGACGCGCGGGTAGCGCGGCGCGGCGCGGCCCGCCGCCGCCCGCCCGGCCTACTTGATCAGCAGCTTCTGCACCCGCCAGTTCGCCGTTTCGGCCGCGTAGACCTCGTGCTCCGAGGGGCAGGCCAGCGCATGCACGCCGGAGAACTGTCGCAGCTGGCGGCCCGACCTGCCAATCACCCCGAGGACCTTGCCTTCCAGCGACACCTTGAACAGTCGCCCCGGGAAGGTGCTTTCGCCGACGAACAGCACCTGGTTCGGTCCCGGTGTGATGCAGATCGAGTTCGGCTGGCCGATAGCCGCGGCGGCGCGGTCGCCGGTCGGCGTGTTGCCGTTCACTGGCTTGGTACCCGGCGGCACCGGCACGTCGATGGTGAACTGCCGCACGAACGTCCCGTTGGTGTCGAACACCTGGATGCGGCGGTTCGAGCGATCGCCGACGTAGATCTGGTTGCTGCGATCGATCGCGATCGCATGCGGCAGGTTGAACTGGCCAGGGCCAGATCCCTTCTCACCCCACGACTTCACCCAGTCACCGTTGCGATCGAACTTCGCGACGCGTGAGTTCACGTAGCCGTCGGTGATGTAGGTGTTGCCGTTCGAGTCCCAGGCCACGTCGGTGGGCTGGCGGAACAGGCCGTCGACGTGTGGCAACGGCGGATTCGGATGCTCCCAGGGGTGGGCCTCGTCGTCCGACGACTCCTTGCGTCGTCCGTACACCTCGCGGACGCGGCCGTTCGCGTCAAACTTGATGACCATGTCCGAACCCTTGTCGACCGCCCAGACGTTGTCCTGGCGATCGACGCGGACGGTGTGGGCGAACGCCCAGCCGTAGAGCCCCTTGCCGATCTCGCGCACGAATTCGCCCTGCGGGCCGAACTCCAGCAGTTGCGCGGCGGCGGCACCGTAGGCGGGTCCGTTGGCGCTGTTCGAGCGCGTGAACACGAAGACGTGGCCGCGCGAATTCACCGCGACCCCAGACACCTCGCCGAAGTTCATGCCGTCCGGCAGCTTCAGGAAGTCCGGCACCGAATCGAACGCGAGCTGCGGCACCGGTGGCGACGACGACGGCTCGCGGCCGGCGCCGGTCGACGCGACAGGCTGCGGCGCGGCCTGTGCCGGGTATGCGAGACACAGCGCAAACACCAGTCGAACGATGCAAGTCTTCATCAGTCCTCCCCAGCCACGGCGGCGCCGAATTGTACCCGTGTTCCAGCGTGAGCCACCGCCGGTTTGCGGGACTGCCCGTTCCCGCACGCCGTCGCAACTCCCGTGTGCCGTTCGTGAACCTCGCAGCGCACGACTGCTCCGACTCGGGCCACATCGTCCCGGTGTGCGGTTGCGGCCGCCGCCGCAAGTATCTGGACGACCAGCGGTTCGATGCTCGGGGCCAGCAGGCATGGCCCTTGTAGCTTCAACCGGCATCATGCCCCCATCCTCCCGAGTCGTCCGGATTGCCGGCGCCGCCTGCTCAGCCGCGCTGGTCGTTGCGCTCGCGTTCTCGCTCCCCCCGCGTGCCACAGGATCTGGCGCGACGCTCGACCACGCGCTCAGCGCCTGGCAGGCCAGCGGCGGATCGTCCGCGGCCCGTGTGATGATCCGCACGCGACCAGGGGCGGCCGCCCGTGTGGCTCACAGGCTTGCCGGCGCGCTCGATTGGGTCCGTGCCGCGTCGTCTCCAGACCTCCTCGTGGCGAGCGTACCGCATCGGTCTCTCGGCCGGGTGCTCAACGACGCCGACGTGTTGCGCCTCTCGATCGACGCGCCGGTTGCCGACATGGCGAAGAAGACGCGCAGCTACACGTCATCGACGACGAAGACGACGACGTCGAGCGCGCCATCGTCCACGACGACCACGACGGCGCCAACGGCCGCCGTGAACTACCTCACCCAACAGACGCTGAACGAGCCGCTCGACCAGAACCACTTGTTGAAGACGGTGGGTCTGGCCGCGACAGTCGACGGAACGGTCTCGCGCAGCGTTCCGTTCACTGGCGCCGGCGTTGGCGTCGCGGTTGTCGATTCGGGGCTTGGGTGGAACTACCTCGACCTCGACGAGGTCAAGTTCTTCAAGGTCACCAACGGCAGGGTTGCCGATGCGTGGCGGACCGATCCGTTCGGGCATGGCACGCACGTGGCCGGGTTGCTGGCCAGCAACGGGTTCTTGTCCGGCGGCGTGTATCAGGGCGTCGCACCAGGCGCGGCTCTGCGGATGTTCCAGGTGCTCGATGCCAACGGTCAGGGCTTCACCAGCGACGTCATCGCGGCCATCGACCACATCGTCAGCAATCGAATCGCGCTCAACATCGGCGTGATGAACCTGTCGCTCGGCCATCCCATCTATGAACCCGCGGCCACCGACCCGCTGGTGCTCGCGGTCGAGAACGCCGTGGCGAACGGCATCGTCGTCGTCGTGGCAGCGGGCAACTTCGGCGGCGACCCGGTCACGCACGTCACGGCCTATGCCGGCATCACGTCTCCGGGCAATGCGCCCAGCGCCATCACCGTCGGCGCCGTCAATACCCTTCAGACCGATGCGCGCAGCGATGACGCGACTGCGTGGTTCAGCTCGCGCGGACCAACGTGGTACGACGGCTATCATAAACCCGATCTGGTCGCGCCCGGCACGCACCTGATTTCGAGCACGGCGGTGGATTCGAAGCTGTACACCACGTATCCCGGTGGCGTCGTCTCGATCGGCCTCGCGAAGTACTTCCGGATGAGCGGCACGAGCATGTCGGCGCCCGTCGTCAGCGGCGTCGCCGCCCTGATGCTCGAGGCGAGCCAGGCCAATGGCAGGCGGCTGACACCCAATGCCGTCAAGGCGATCCTCCAGTTCACGGCGACAGCGCTGTCCGGCGAAGACGCCTGGACGCAGGGTGCCGGGCAGGTGAACGCCGCCGGCGCGCTCGCGCTTGCCGCCGCCATCAACCCAACCGCGAAGGTCGGCCGTTCCTGGCTCACGAGCGGCGTGAACACCTATACGACGATCGCCGGCGAGACGCAGGCATGGAGCCAGCGGGTGGTCTGGGGCGACCGCGTCGTCTGGGGCGACCACATCTACACGAACGATCCCGCCTGGGCCCTGCGGGTGGTGTGGGGCGACCGGGTCGTCTGGGGCGATCGGGTCGTCTGGGGTGACAGCACCGTGTGGGACGGCAACGAGGCGGTCTGGGGTTCAAGGGTCGTGTGGGGCGACAGCCTGCTCGCGATCGATGGCGCGCGCGTCGTCTGGGGCGACCTGCACGGTCTTGGCCTGGCGCCCGCCTCCACCTCGTCCGGATTCCTCGAGCGGTCCAATGGCGACCTGCTGGTCCCGTAGCGGCCGTCATGGCGGTCCAACACTTCAGTAGCCCGGGTCCGGCGACGAGCGACCTCGCCGATCTGCGGCAGTGCGCGACGGCCCTCGTCGGCAATCGCGTGACGCTCCGGCTGTTGCGGCGCCGCGACGCCCCGGCGCTGCTCGCGCATCTCAACTCGCCGGCTACCGTGCGGTTTGCCGGTTCGGCGCCGGCCAGCCTGGCGGACATGCAGCGGTTCATCGCGTGGACGCAGCGAGTACGGCGGCAGGGGCGATGCCTGGTCTACGGCGTCGTGCCGTCCGGCGAGAGCGCGCCGGTGGGCGTCGCGCAGCTGCGGAAGATCGAAACCGACTTCTCGGTTGCGGAACTCGGGTTCGTGCTTGGTGACCGCCACTGGGGCCGTGGCCTGTTCGTGGAGGGGGCAGGGCTGATGCTGGATTTCGCCTTCGGGTCGGTTGGCGTGCATCGCATCGAGGCGCGCGTCGCCGAGGCGAACGGCCGCGCGCATGCTGCCATGCGCAAGATCGGCGCGACGCGCGAAGCCGTACTCTGCGGGAGCTGCCGGGACTCCGACGACGGCTTCGGCAACCACGTGCTGTGGTCGCTGCTGGCGCCGCAGTGGCGGCGCCGGCAGACGGTGAGGGTGCAGTGATGTGATGGCTGGGCCCAGTCGGGGGCCGATATAGGAAGGGGGAGCAGTGTGCGCCGGCCGGTGGGCCCGGCGGCGACGACGAGATCTCATGCACGAAGCGACACGCCGCACGGGGCACCTGCCCGCGCATCTTGCCACGATCCTGGCCGGCGCCCTGACCGTCGTCAGCGCCTGCCGGACATCCAGTGGACCGGTGACGGCGTCGCCGCGAACCCTGATCGCGTCGGTGCGAAGCGAGCCGCGGTCCTTCAACCGCTTCGTCGCCCGGGACGCCACGACCGACGTCATCTCGCATCTGACGCAGGCGTCGCTCGTCAGGATCGACCGGACCACTGGCGCGCTGGAACCCGAGCTGGCGCGGTCGTGGCGCCGGCTGCCCGATGGTCTGAGCTACGACGTGACGTTGGAGGAGGGTCTGCGGTTCTCGGACGGCGAGCCGTTCACGACCGCCGACGTCGTGTTCACCTTCGAAGCACTCTACGACGAGGACGGCGGAATCGCACTCGCCGACACGGTCCGCGTGTCCGACCGCCCGCTGGCCGTTCTGGCCCTCGACGCACGGACGGTGCGCATCACGCTGCCCGGGCCATTTGGGCCCGGGCTGAGGATCCTCGACGGCGTGCCGATGCTGCCGAGGCATCGGCTGGCGGCCGCGTTGCGCGATCGGGAATTCGCCCGTGTGTGGGGCCCGGCGACTGCGCCGTCCGCGGTCGTCGGACTCGGACCGTATGCGCTGGAAGCGGTGCAGCCCGGAGAGGGGATGACCTTCGTCCGCAACCCGCATTTCGCCGGCCGTGTCGCGGCCGCCAGTCCCGATCGTATCGTGCTGAGAGTCGTGCCCGACCCGGAGACGGAACTCGTCATGCTGGAGGCCGGTGACCTCGATCTGCCGCCGGCCGAATTGCGGCCGTCTGACTACGGAGCGCTTCGACGCCGCGGCGGCGGGGCGGTGGCGTTGCACGAACTCGGCATCGCGCTCGACGGCGATCTCTTCTGGATCAACCTGGCCGCCCGAAAGGTGGCCGACGAGCGGAGCCGGTGGCTTCAGCATCCGCAGCTCAGAGCCGCCATCGCGCTCGCCGTGGATCGCCGGGCATTCGTCGACAGCGTGTACTTCGGCGACGCACAGCCTGCGTGCGGTCTGGTGTCGCCTGGCAATCTCGAGTGGGCGGCGCCGACCGACGATTGTCGATTCGATCCGGGCGAGGCGCGGCGGCTGTTGACATCGCTCAACCTGACCGACATCGACGGAGACGGCACGCTGGATGCCGGTCGCAGCGGGGCCGCCCGTTTCACGCTGCTCACCCAGCGGGGCCATGCGTCACTGGAGCGCGGCGCGTCGTTTGTCGCCGACAGCCTGTCGCGAGTCGGACTCGCGGTCGATGTCGTCCCGTTGGATCCGGGGGCGCTCGTCGATCGCATCCAATCGGGCACCTACGACGCGGCGTACTTCAAGTTGCTCACCTCGGACACCGACCCGGCGCTCAATGCCGACTTCTGGCGCAGCAGCGGCCAGGCGCACGTCTGGAACCCCGGCCAGGTCAGACCAGCCACTGCGTGGGAGCGTCGCATCGACGCCTTGATGGACGAGGTCGCC
Organism: uncultured Acidobacteriota bacterium; assembly: GCA_902825985.1. GTDB lineage: Bacteria > Acidobacteriota > Vicinamibacteria > Vicinamibacterales > CAVVIG01 > VFZL01. The sequence goes on from CADEDC010000020.1 coordinate 71,111, forward strand.
GGATCGACCGACAGCGAGCGTCGTCATGCGGCGTTCTGCGACATCCAGGCGATCGTCAACCGGGAGCGCCCGGTCGACGTGTTCGCCTTCCCACGGTTGCGGATTGCCACCAGTCGCCGGATTGCGCGGGTGCAGCCGGCGCTGCACCGTCCGTTCGTCCTGTGGAAGCCGAACGCCATCGAGATGCGCGATGCCAGATAGCCCGCGTCGACTGGCACTCCCGGCCCTGGTTGCTGTCGTCGGGCTGCTGGGCGCCGCCGTGCTGGTCCGCGTGAGTCCGGCGCTGATCGCGCAGTCGCCGTGGCAGCTCGCGCAGATCGCGGCGCTGGCGGTCGCCGTGATCGCCAGCGGCTTCTGGTCGGTGAAGATTCCCGGACATCACGCGCGGATCTCCTTCTCCGAGGTTTTTGTCTTCGTCGCGATGCTGCTGACCGGCTGGCAGATGACCGCGGTCATCGTCGCCATGGATGGCGCGCTCGTTTCCCTGCGCCAGCGGCGCAAGCGGCTGGACCGCGTCGTCTTCAATGTCAGCGAACCCGTCGTTGCGATCGCACTGTCCGGACTCGCGCACGGGTGGATCCACGGGCAGGTCACGGCCGAGTATCCCGGCTGGCCCAGCGCAGCGGCGACCGCCGCCGCGTTCGGCATGGCCGCGGTGTTCTTCATCTGCAACAGTCTGCTCACGGCGGCGGTCATCGCAGTCGAGAGTGGCTCGTCGATCGGGTCGGTCTGGGCCGGCCACGCGCGTCACCTTGCGGCAAACTACTACGCGGCGGCTGCCATCGCGATCCTCGTCGTCCCCTCCGGCCAGGGGATCGAGTTGCAGGCGGTCGGTATCATCGTACCGCTGCTGATCCTCTCGTTTCTGGGCTATCGCGAAGCGGCGCAGCGGGTCGAGGACGCGGAACGGCATGCGCGTGAGGTGGAGCGGCTCTATTCCGAGGCGCGCCAGCGCGACGAGGCGTTGCGGCAGGCACAGAAGCTCGAAGCTCTCGGGCGTCTGGCGGGCGGCGTCTCGCACGACTTCAACAACATGATGACGGCGATTCGCGGCTACGCCGAGATGGCGCGCGAGGCGCTGCCACCAGGCACCGAACTGCACGACGACATCGGGGAGATCCTGACCGCGACCGACCGCGCCGCCGGACTGGCGCGCCAGTTGCTCGCCTTCAGTCGCCGCCACGTCACTGAACCGAAAGTCGTCTGGCCGGATCGCGTGATTGCCGCGATGAGCGGCATGCTCGCCCGTCTCATCGGCGAGGACATCACCCTCATCACTTCGGGCATCGGCCCGGTCGCCAAGGTGCGCATCGACCCGGTGCAGCTCGAGCAGATCGTGATGAATCTCGTCGTCAACGCGCGCGACGCGATGCCGTCGGGCGGCGCGATCACGGTGACGCTTGCCGACGCCGGGTTGACCGCCGCTGCCGCCGACGATCTGGCCCTCGCCCCAGGCGCCTACCTGCGACTGTCCGTCTCGGATACCGGTTGTGGAATGACCGAGGAGATCAAGAGCCGCGTGTTCGAGCCGTTCTTCACGACGAAGGCCGAAGGGCACGGGACCGGCCTCGGTCTCGCCACGGTGTTCGGCATCGTGCATCAGGCGCACGGCGCCATCGGCATCGATTCGACGGTCGGCGTCGGCACGAGCTTCCATATCCACCTGCCGACGACGGACGAGGCGGAAACCGTCGCCGACGTTGCCAGCGCCCAGCCGCGGCATGCGAGCACCGGCACCATTCTCGTCGTCGAGGACGACAGCGCGGTGTCGGCCCTCGTCACGCGCGCGCTTCGCCACGCCGGATTCGAGGTGTTCAGGGCGGTGGATGCCCAGCAGGCCCTCGAGCTGGCGCGCTGCCACGCCGGGCCGATCGACCTGCTGTTGACCGACGTCGTCATGCCAGGCATGAACGGGCGCGAGCTCGCGGACCGCATCGCGCAGTTCCGTCCCGACGTCAGGCTTCTCTTCATGTCCGGCTACTCGGACGATACGGTGCTGCAGCGCGGCGTGGAAGCCAGCACGGTCGAGTTCATCCAGAAGCCGTTCACGCTGCCTGGGCTGGTGATTCGCGTACAGTCCGTGCTCGCGGGCGGCCGGCCGGTGCCGCCCGCCCTCGAGCATGCGGGATCGTGACGTCGCTCCGCGGGCCGCGGCAGCACGGTCTGGTAGCTACACGGGCTGCGGCGTCGCGACTTCCGTGACGAAGCCCTTCCAGTTCCGCATGTAGGTCACGAAGGTCGGGCTGAGCCCTTCGGCGGCCAGGTACTCCGGGCTGACCGGCAACGGCGTCGGCTCGAAGTCCGGATTCGCCGCGACCCGGCGCGGGAAGTCGTGGTGCAGGATGCCGGCGCGGCCGACGACGACGAAGTCGAGGCCGGCGGCGAGGGCGCGCGCGACGTCGGCGCCGGTCATGATCTTGCCCGCCGCTCCGAGCCGCACCGTCGTGCGCTCGAGATCGGTGAACCACGCCAGCAGGCTGCGGCCCTTGAAGGCCGGGTCCTCGGGCTCCTTGAAGCAGTCCCACAGCGACAGGTCCAGGTAGTCGAGGCGTGTGTCGCGCAGCAGCTGCTGCGCGACGCTCCGGACTTCGCCGATCTCCATGCCGAAGCGCTCCGGCGACAGCCGCACACCCAGGCTGAAGCCGGAGCGGCACGCGGCGCGCACACCATCGATGAGCTCGAACAGGATCCGCGACCGCTGCTCGAGCGGTCCGCCGTAGGCATCCTCGCGCCGGTTGATCGCGGGACTGAGGAACTCGCACAGCAGGTAGCCGTGGGCGGCGTGCAATTCGACGCCGGCGAACCCGGCGCGGTCGGCGCGACGCGCCGCGGCGACGAACGCGTCGATCGACTGTCGGACCTCGTCGGCGCTCATCGCCTTCGCCCCGGTCTCGGCATCGTCCGACGGACATTGCGGGGCGCGCCCGGTCAACGCCACCGGCGAGCGCATCCCGGCATGATGCAGCTGGACGACCGAATGCGAGCCGTGCGCGTTGATCGCCGCCGCCAGCCGCGTCAAGCCATCGAGATGATCGTCATGGTAGATGCCCAGCTGTCCGGAGAAGCCGATCCCGGCGTGCTGGACGGTGGCCGCGCAGGTCATCGTGAGCCCGAAGCCGCCGGCGGCCCGTTTCGTCAGCCAGTTGAATTCCGCGTCGCTCAACCGGCCGTCGGGATGGCTCTGCAGGTTGGTCAACGGCGCGAGGACGAAGCGGTTCTTCAGCGCCGGCCCGTGTGACAGGGTCAGATCGTCGGTCATGGGATGATTGTCCGTTTTCGTGTCGTCGGTGGTCGTGATGAAGCGGTCGCAGGCGGGACGGCGTCTAGCGCCCCTGATACCGGGGCGGACGGCCCTCGGATTCCGCGCGGCGTCCTTCGATGAAGTCTTCGGTCTTGTACAGCGCGCTGTACTGCGCGTCGAGCCGGGACAGCGCGTCGGCTTCGATCGGATCGACGTAGTGGTGCGCCGAGGCCAGCGTCGCCTTGATGGACAGCGGGCCGCAGGCGGCAATCCTGCGCGCCATGGTCACACCCAGTTCGAGGGCCGCCGCCGGCGTCGCGGCGATCTCCTGCGTCACACCCATGCGCCGCGACTCGTCGGCGCCCCAGTGATCGCCGGTCAACATGTAGCGCATGGCGTTCCCCCAGCCGGCTTCGCGGACGAATCGGATCGTCGCGCCGCCACCAGGGAAGCGGCCGTGCGTGTTCTCGTCCTGACCGAAGTTGGTGTTCGCCGCGGCGATGCGGATGTCACCCGACAGATAGATCTCGTGTCCGAGGTTCCAGGTGTCGCCGTGGGCGACGACGACGAGCGGCTTCGTGAGCCGGGACGGCGCCTTGCCCAGCACGTCGACGGTGTCGCTCCGGCCGCTCAGCGTCCGCTGTCCCGAGGTGATGCCGGCCTGCGACGCGTCGACGTCGATGCCGCGTGAGAAGTGGTCGCCGTGCCCGAACAGCACGGCGGCGCGCAGCGCCGCATCGTGCTCGTAGCGGTACAGCACCTCGGCAAGGCGGACTCGCGAGGGCGGGTCGAGCCGGTTGAAGATGCCCGTCCGGTTGAAGCCGATGAGGACGATGTCACCCCGCCGTTCGACCGTGATGGTGGTGGTGGCGCTGGGCGGTGCATCCGCCAGCGCCGCCGCCGCGGTGGCCGGCGCCTGCGCCCGAAGCCGCGCCCGGGCGGCAGCCGCGACCGCCGTCATCGCCGCACCGGTGATCAGGGTCCGTCGTCCGACGTCCGAAGGAGCAGTCTTCATGGCTGCCATTCTACCGGCTCCGGCGCCGCACGGCAGCACCGCGGCCGGACGCGACAGCGCCCATGCGGCGCCACCCGCCTTCCGCTACCTGGCTGGTGGCGAGAGGGCCCGCCGTGTGACGGCGTGGCGGAATTCGAACAGCCGCGTCAGCTTCCACCTGACGATCGGCTCGCCCACGAGCGCTCCGAGCCGGCCCCCCGGCAGTTCGTATTCGATGTCGTCTTCGAGGCGGCAGCTGTCCGGCCCGGTCGGGATGAAGCGGTGCACGTGGGTCCAGGATCGGAACGGCCCCCTCACCTGCGTGTCGGTGAACGCCCGTCCCTTCCGGTAGTCGCGATGTTCCAGGTCCCACCGCAGCGACAACGGCCACGGCCCGACCAGCAGCGACACCCGGGCGCCGTCTCTGATGCCGCCCTCGTGGCGCAGCACGCGGATCCGTTCCCACGGCGGCGTCAGGCGTTCGAAGGCGCCGGGCGCTTCGTGCCAGTCGAACGCGGCGTCGGCGCTGGCCGCGAGGGCTGTCGTCGCGACGAACGTGCGGCCGGCCATGTGCGATCCTAGCGCAGGCGCGCCGTGGCGTGCCTACTCGAGGCGCCGCGGCGGCGGGCGGCGCGCCTACTCGAGCCCGTACTTGCGCAGCCGGACGTAGAGCTGTGTGCGGCTGAGGCCGAGCAGGCGGGCGGCCTTCGACTTGTTGTGTTTCGCGGTCGTCAGCGCCTGCTGGATCGCCGACCGCTCCATCGACTTCAGATCGCCCGGAACGGAATCCGGCGCACGTTCTGCCACGCCGGTCGGCGGCGCGTCGAGGCGGGCGGCCGGCACCGCACGAGCCGGCAGTGAGAGATGCGCCCCCGTGATCAGGCCGCCTTCGCACACGATGGCCGCGCGCTCGAGCGTGTTGCGCAACTGTCGGACGTTCCCCGGCCAGTGGTAGTTCATCAGCAGCTGACGAGCCTCGCGCGAGATGCCGGCCGGCGGGCGGCCGAACCCGCGGCCGATGTCGTGGAGAAACGCCTGGCTGAGCGGCAGGACATCCTCGGGACGATCGCGCAGCGGCGGCAGGGCGATCTCGAAGACGTTCAGGCGATAGTAGAGATCCTCGCGGAAGGCTCCCCTGGCAATGGCGACCGACAGGTCGCGGTTCGTGGCGGCGATGACCCGCACGTTCGCCTTCAGGATGCGGGTGCCGCCGAGGCGCTGGAACTCCCGCTCCTGCAGCACGCGGAGGAACTTGGCCTGCGCGGCGGGGCTCATCTCGCTCACTTCATCGAGGAAGATGACCCCGGCGGCCGCCGGGCTAGCCTGTGCTCGACGAGCCGAGCAGGCCGCGCACGGTGCCGGTGTCGATCGGTTTGACCAGGTGGTGGTCGATGCCAGCCTCGTGCGACCGCTGGCGGTCGGAGTCCTGCCCCCAGCCGGTGACGGCGACGATGGTGACGTCGCGGCCGTCGGGATGCACCCGCACGCGACGGGCGCATTCGTAGCCGTCCATGCCCGGCATGCCGATGTCGAGGAACAGCACGCTCGGCCGGTGGCGGGGCAGCGCCGCCAACGCCGACGGGCCGTCATGGACGGTCAGGACATCGGCCCCGAGGCGCTGCAGCAGCAGCCCCAGGCTGGCCGCCGCGTCACGATTGTCGTCGACGACCAGGACGCGCTGCGCCGCCGGCATCGGTAGCGCGTCGGCAGCGTGCGGCGACGGTGACGCCTGGTGGTCGTCGCTCATCGGCAG
>CADEDC010000021.1:0-1246 GCA_902825985.1 uncultured Acidobacteriota bacterium
GCCCTACCCGCCGTAGAACGACGGCAGCGGCATGTCGAGCATGGTGTGCAGGCCGGGCTCGACGCTCAGCACCTTCGGAATCGAGTTCACGACGATCGACGCCGTCGCGATGTCGCCATGGATGCCGCCGGCGATCTTCATCGACAGGTTCGGACTGCCTTCGACATCGACGGCGTCGAACGACTCCGGCGCACCCAGGTAGGCCTCCATGTGCAGCTTGATGATCGGCGTCCTGCCGCGATAGCCGACGCCATCCTGAATGATGCCGCACACGTACCCGGGATCGACGGCGAGGAACTCGCTCGAGATGGTCACGCTCGCCAGCTTCGGCTGGATGTCGTCGGTGATGCGATCGAGCGTCCAGCCCATCGCGTCGGCAATCATCGCAATCGACTCGGTGAGGCCGACGTGGCGCACCGTGCCTTCATCGACCTTGCGCTGGAACTGCTCGGTCGTCAGACCGGCGCCGATCTTCTGCTGGAACGGCAGCCGGCGGATCCGCGCGTCCTGCACGCGCTGCACCGCGATGCGATCGACCCGCTCGCAGACGGCGGTCAGGGCAATCGGCAGCGCGTCCATGGCGAAGCCCGGGTTGACGCCGGTGGCGAGGACCGCGACCTTGGCGGCGCGGGCCCAGCCGTCGATCTGCTTCGTCTGCCGCACGTGGGTGTAGCCGGGGTACGACAGCTCTTCGGTCGTCGAGACGATCGGCGTGCGTGTCTTCAGGATGGTCTCGAGCTGCGGCATCAGGCTCTTGATCGACGAGCTCGTGCACAACGCCACGACATCCGGCCTGGTCGCCTTGATGGTCTTCACTGCGTCGGCGCTGACCTTCACGCCCATGCGGCGCTTCAGCCCGAGGATGTCGGCGACATCGCGGCCGACCTTGGCCGGATCGATGTCGACGGCGCCGACAATCTTGAACCCTGGCCGTTCGGCGAGCTGTCTGGCGACGCCGACACCAATGGGTCCGAGGCCGAATGACAGAACGCGAATGCTGGGCATGGCGGAATTATAGCCCGACCGTTGGTGCTCCCATGGGCCGCGTGCCGCGTCTGTACCCGGGATGCGTCACACCGGATCCCGGCCCCGCGCCGCCGTCCCTGCGCTCCTGCTGGCGGTCATGCTCGTGGGCCAGTGCACGACGCCGGCCGGCCGCGGATCAGTGGTACGCACGACGTCGGTGACACCGAGCGCTCGTCTGACGCCGGCGCGTTCGCCGCGCAACGCGGACTACACCCTCACG
>CADEDC010000021.1:1346-29332 GCA_902825985.1 uncultured Acidobacteriota bacterium
GATGGCGACGGCGTCAAGGCTGGCAGCCTGACAGCCCGCGAATGGCTTCAGAGGGCCGCTCGCCGCGGACATGCTCCGGCGCGTGAGGCTCTGACGGGGATGCTTTGACCAGACCGAATCGTTTCGACCGACCCAGAGACCGCCGTTGATCGGCGACCGACGGATCAGAGCCCATTTTCAGGAGCTACGTGATACGCCGGCCACTCTACTGGCTCCGATGACTGACGAAGAAGGAACGACGTTCTTGGAATGTTGACCTGGAGGTCATCTCAAGGGCGCCACTCGATCCCCGGCCTGACGACGTGACGGGAGTGCTTCACGGGGAATTCTCGCGTTGGTTCGGCGAAGAAGCTGCCAGGCTCTACGTCGGCGCCAGACTGTGGGCGAAGCTCGTGTTCAGGGCGTCGGCGACCGGCTTCTTCCAGGGCCGGCGGGCACGTTCCGGCGACACGGCGGCGCCGCTGGCGGGATGACCCGACTCTGCCGCCACCGCCGCACTCGAATCGGGATACACTCTCCTGTCCGTCACCGCCATCGGAGGCCCGCTGACCATGTCCAGAACGAAGATCCTGCTCACGGCTCTTGCCCTGTCCGCCACCACCGTGCTCGCGCAGCAGCCGGCGTTCAAGCGCACGATGCTGCACCAGGCCGACCTGTCCATTGCCGGCCACGAGGTCGTGATGGCCAGGGCGGACTTCCCGAAAGGCACCTCGACCGGCAAGCACACGCACCCCGGTGAGGAGAGCAGCTATGTCGCGGCGGGGGCGATGTCCATCGTCATCGAAGGGGTGGCCAAGACCTACAAGGCGGGCGAGTCGTTCCTGGTCCCGGCCGGCAAGGTCCACGACGCCATCAACGTCGACGCCGGCGAATCGACGGTGATTGCGAACTACATCGTCGAAAAGGGCAAGCCGGTCACCACGCCCGTGAAGTGAGCACCGGACATGCGTCGTATTGCCGCCGTCAGCGCCGCTGTATTCTGTGCGCTGGCTGTCGCGACGACAGCTGACGCCCGCATCACGTCGATCGTCATCTCGAAGGTCGAGTCGCCGACGTTCGGCGGCACGGCGTTCGGCGACGTCGGGCCGTACGAGAAACTGGTCGGCCGGGCGACCGGCGAGGTCGACCCCGCCGACCCGAAGCAGGCGGCGATCGTCGACCTCGATCGCGCGCCGCGCAACGGCCGTGGGATGGTCGAGTACTCGACGGCCATCTACATCCTCCGGCCGGTGAACCGCGCGAAGGGCAATCATCGCGTGCTGTTCGACGTCAACAACCGCGGCGATCATGTCGCCCTCGGCCAGTTCAACGACGCTCCCGCCAGCAACGATCCGACGACCGCCGCGCACGCCGGCAACGGCTTCCTGATGCGTCAGGGCTACACGATCGTGCTGAGCGGCTGGGACGTCACCGCCGGCGCGGGCAACAATCGGCTGCAGATGACGGTGCCGGTGGCGGTGAATCCGGACGGCTCGCCGATCGTCGGCCTGTCGCTCGATGAGTTCGTCATCGATCGTGGTGGGGTGACGACCGCGACACTCAGCTATCCGGCCGCGTCACTCGACACCAGCCTCGCGACGCTCACCACCCGCGCCCGCCACGCCGACCTGCCGCGGACGATCAGTCCGAAGAGCTGGGAGTTCGTCGACGACACGCACATCCGCCTGGTTCCAGCCGGCGCCATGTTCCAACAGGGCACGCTCTACGAGCTCACCTACCGGGCGACGGCCCCGCTGGTCGCCGGCCTCGCCTTCGCCGGTTTGCGCGACCTCACCGAGTTCCTGCGCTACGCGCGTGCCGACGAGGCGGGCCAGGCCAACCCGCTGGCCGGCGACATCGAGCAGGTCTATACGTTCAGCATGTCGCAGCCGTCGCGCTTCCTGCACGACTTCGTCCATCTCGGGTTCAACAGCGACAGCCGCGGCCGCAAGGTGTTCGACGCGCTGCTCACGTGGATCGGCGGCGGCAGCGGCGGCTTCTTCAACTATCGTTTCGCGCAGCCCGGCCGCACGCACCGCCAGCACATCGGCCGCCGGTATCCCGAACGGCAGTTCCCGTTCGCCTGGAACGTCACCACCGATCACGTGACCGGCGTCACCGATGGCCGGCTTGCGCGCTGCATGCAGGACAACACCTGCCCGTACGTGTTCGCGGTCAACTCGGAAAACGAGTACTGGGCCAAGGCTGGTTCACTGCTGCACACCGACACGCGCGGCCGCGATCTCGCCGACCCGCCGAACGTCCGCCACTACCTGCTGTCCAGCCTGCCGCACAGTCGCGGGCAGGGCCCGACCGGCCGCGGCATCTGCCACATGCCGCAGAATCCGCTGGTGGCGAACGCGACGCTGCGTGCGCTGCTGCCGTCGCTCGACGCCTGGGTGACGCACGGCACGATGCCACCGCCCAGCCGGATTCCGCGCGTCGCCGACGGCACGCTCGTGCCACCGTTGCCGCAAAGCGGCGTCGGCTTCCCCGACATCCCGGGCGTCGTCTACAACGGCCGTCACCACGAGGGCGACCTGCTCGATTTCGGCCCGTCGTTCGGCAGCGGAATCCTGACCCAGCTGCCGCCGAAACGGCTCGGCGCACCGTATCCAGCGCTGGTGCCGAAGAACGATCGCGACGGTCACAACATCGCCGGCGTCCGGACCGTGGACATCGAGGTGCCGACCGCCACCTACACGGGCTGGGGCCTGCGCGCCGACCTCTCGGCCGGTGAAGGATGCGATCACGCCGGCCAGCAGATCGATCTCGCCGCCACCCGGACGGCCCGCCTCGCCGCAGGCGACCACCGGCCGTCACTCGAAGAACGGTACCCGACGCACGACGACTACGTACAGAAGGTCACGGCGGCGGCGACGAAGCTGGAGAAGGAGCGGTTTCTGCTGGCGGAAGACCGCGAACGCATCATCGACCGCGCCCGGACGTCGACGATCGGCGGGTCCGCCGCCCAACCCTGACGCACCCGCCCGGCGTGCATCGCCCCGGAGGCCTGACGTGTCGAGAACCGTTGTCGCGATCCTGAGCTCGGTCCTGTCGATTGCGCTGACCACGGCGTTCCTGCACGGCCAGGCGCCGCCAGGGCCGAAGCGCTTTCCACAGCTGACCCTCGACCAGTTGAGCGAACAGGCCCGTCCGCTCGGCGAGGAAATCATGAAGATCTCGAGCGTCGGCCTCGCCGGTCCGTACAACCCGATGCTCCGCAGTCCGCTGATGGGCGACCGTCTGTTCCGGCTGCTCGACTACCTGCGGTTCAACACGACGGTCCCGCGACGGCTCAACGAGTTCGCGATTCTGATCCAGGCGCGCCTGTGGACCTCTCAGGTCGAGTGGTACGCACACCATCCGCTCGCGCTCAAGGCCGGGCTGGCGGCGTCGGTGGCCGCCGACCTGAAAGCCGGCCGGCGCCCGGCGAACATGCAGGCCGACGAGGCCGTGGTCTACGACTTCTGCATGGAGCTGTCGACGAAGCACGAGGTGAGCGACGCGACGTTCGCGCGGGCGCGCGAGCTGTTCAGCGACCAGCAGATCGTCGATCTCATCGCGGTCAGCGGCACCTACGTCACCGTCGCGATGCTGCTGAACGCCGCCCAGGAACCGGCCCCGGGCGGCATCGTGATTGAACCGTTGCGGTAGGAAGACTCGGGAAGGACCGCTAGAAGCTGGCGAGCGCCGCCGTCTCGTCGTCGTAGATGTCGAAGACGGTGAGGAGCTTGGTGATGACGAGCAGGTCTTCGATCCGCTTGGTCACGTTGCTCAGCTTCAGGGACGCACCGGCGCGGGTCGTCGTCGTGTGGGCGCTCACCAGTTCGCCCAGGCCGGCGCTGTCGATGTAGTTGACCTCGGCAAGGTTGACCAGAATCTGCTTCCGCCCCTGTTGGAGCAGGCTGCGGATCTTGTCCTTCAGTGCATCCGACGTCTCACCCAGCGTGATGGCTCCGGAGCAATCCAGAATCGTGACCGACCCGCTCGTACGCTCGCTGACACTCATGCGACCCCCTTCAAGCCAGACGTGAAGGCGCAGTATATCGCGGGAGGGTGGCCGGGCGGCAGGGCGGGTGACCGGGCGGCAGGCGGGCCATCGATCGGGGGGCGACGGCCCCGGTCGGGACCGTTCGCCGCCCGATTCATCGGTGGTCAGGACTGGGCGAGTACGACCGGGGCGACCACCGCGTGGGTGGCGATGAGGGTCTTGATGCCGTCGGCATCGAGCGACTCGACGACGAGCAGCTGCTCGGCCATCGCCTTGACCGAGTCACGTTGCGTCTCGACGATCAGGCGGGCGGTTTCGTAGCCGCGCATGACCAGCTCCCGCACTTCTTCGTCGACCCGTTGCGCCGTCGCTTCGCTCATGCCGGCGGCCCGTTCGCCGTCCCACGGTCCGCCGCCGGTCCGGTAGGCGAGCGGGCCGAGCGCCGACATGCCGAACTCGCACACCATGCGGCGGGCGATGTCGGTGGCGCGCTCGATGTCGTTGCCGGCGCCGCTCGTCATCTGGCGCAGGAACAGCTCCTCGGCCACACGACCGCCCATCAGGATGGCGATCTGGGCCTCGAGATACTCACGGGTGTGCGTGTGCCGGTCGCCGGTCGGAAGCTGCATCGTCACGCCGAGCGCCCGGCCGCGCGGGATGATGGTCACCTTGTGCAGCGGATCGGCGTTCGGCAGCAGCGCGGCGACCACGGCGTGGCCTGACTCGTGATACGCGCAGGTGATCCGTTCGTGCTCGGTCATCGCCAGGGAGCGGCGCTCGACCCCCATCAGCACCTTGTCGCGGGCCATCTCGAGATCGTGCGTCGTCACGATCTGTCGGCGGGCGCGGACGGCGAGCAGGGCAGCTTCGTTCATCAGGTTGGCGAGATCGGCGCCGGAGAATCCAGGGGTGCCCCGCGCGATCTGATGAAGGTTGATGTCGTCACTGAGCGCGATCTTCTTCGAGTGGATGCGCAGGATCTGCTCGCGCCCCTTGAGGTCGGGCGCGCCCACCGTCACCTGGCGATCGAAGCGGCCCGGACGCAGCAGCGCCGGATCGAGGATGTCCGGCCGGTTGGTCGCGGCGATCACCACGATCCCCTGGTTCGGCGCGAACCCGTCCATCTCGACGAGCAGCTGGTTCAGCGTCTGCTCGCGCTCTTCGTGGCTGAGTGAATTGCCGCCGCGGCTGCGGCCGACGGCGTCGAGCTCATCGATGAAGATGATGCACGACGGATGGCGGCGGGCGTCCTTGAACAGCTTGCGGATGCGCGAAGCACCGACGCCGGCGTACATCTCGACGAAGTCCGAGCCGCTCGAGAACAGGAACGGGACCTTGGCTTCACCGGCAATCGAACGCGCGAGCAGCGTCTTGCCGGTGCCAGGCGGGCCGACGAGCAGCACGCCCTTCGGAATCCGGCCGCCGATCGCCGAGAACCGCGTCGGTTCGCGCAGGAAGTCGACGATCTCCTTCACTTCCTCCTTGGCCTCGTCCACCCCGGCGACATCGGCGAACGTGACGCCGGCCGTGGTCTCGTCCGCTTCGCGCGACTTGCTCTCGAGCGCCGGAATGCGTCCGGACGTCACCCGGTAGAGCGACACGCCGAGAACGATGAGGAAGAGCACGCCGAGCACCAGCGAGCCGTAACCGATGATCGCCGGCTCGGACGTCGTGCGGACGTCGATGCGCACGCCCTTCTGGGCCAGCCCGGTCGCGATGCCGGCATTCACGCTGATGTAGTTGGGCGGCGCCATCGTATGAACCACCTCACCCGAGGCGCGCGTCACCTGTACCGCATCACCGGTGACGACGAGGGCCGACACGTTGCCCTTCTCGACATCGCTCAGGAACTCCGAGAACGGCACGCGTGTCGGGGCAGGCGCCCGACGGCTCACCTGCAACGTCACGGTCACGGCGAGGGCAATGGCGATCGCGATCCAGAACGTTCGACTTGGCTGCCACTTCCGAGGAAACACGGTGACTCCCGCTCTGTCTCAACGAGCGAGTCCGGGCGCGGCCGGATCGATCGCGTGAGGGCTCGCGCGATGCGGCCCGACACTGGTTTCAGCTGGCGTGGAAGAATGGGATTCAGCCTGACGACGGCTGAACTCCGGCGATCTTACCGGACGCCACGTGGAATGTAAACGACACTGCATCAGCGACTTAGTGACTCCGCACGTCATCCGTTCCGATCGTCGTCGCCGGTCAGCGCGGCGTCCGTCGGGACATCGGTCGCGGGCCGCCCGCGCCCTCCCGCAAGCTCGCCGTCGTTGCTGGCCGCTTGCTGGCGGATGTTCTGTATATCGGCTGGTTGGGCTGGCAGTTCCGTCTCTGGGCCGGGTTTTTTATCCTGCGGCACTTCCGACACGGGCACGGCGCACATGAAGATGCTGAAAGATCCGGACGATCCGTTACAGACTTTCTTGGGAAGCCACGCACCTCGGATCGCCCCCGGACCTGTGCTGTATCAGCTGCCGCGCACTGGACCCTCGATCTCGATCGGCTCGGCCGGTTCCTCGATCCGCTGCCGCGCATGTATCGCCCGCCATCGAGTTCCGGGATCCGTCGTGGTACGACGAGCGGTATACGGACGAGGCGTTGGAGTCGTGGGCCGCCTACCAGGCCGACCAGGCCCATCAGGCCAACCGGCCTAGCTCGCCAAGTCAGCCAGCTTGTAGCCGACGCCCCACACGGTGAGCAGGTAACGCGGCTCGGCGGCGTCCGCCTCGATGCGGCGGCGCAGGCGCTTCACGAGGGTGTCGACACTTCGCACCGTGACGAAGGTGTCGCCGCGCCAGATCCTGGAGAGCAGCGCCTCGCGACTGAAGACGATGCCAACGTGCGTGGCGAGCAGGTGCAGCAGGCGGAACTCCTGATCGGTCAGCTCGACGTCGAGCCCCCTGACACGCACGCGACGCCTGGGCACATCGATCTCGATGTCGTGGACGCGGACGGTCTCGCCGTCGCCGGAGCCGGCCGGCGCCGCCGTCTCGGCTGCCGCCCGGCTGCGCCGCAGCAGCGCCCGCGCGCGCGCCACCAGTTCACGGACACCGAACGGCTTGGTCAGGTAGTCGTCGGCGCCGCTCTCGAGTCCGATGACCTTGTCGGTCTCCTCCCGTCGCGCCGTCAGCATCAGGATCGGCACGTCACGATTCAGGCGACCGTTTCGCACCGCCCGGCACAGTGACACGCCGTCGAGCCCCGGCAGCATGACGTCGAGGACGAGCAGATCGTAGCGCTCGGCCTCGGAGCGCGCCAGTGCGACCGTGCCGTCGGCAACGCCGTCGCACTGATACCCTTCGTGGCCGAGGTGCAGGCACACCAGGTCACGAATGTTCCCCTCGTCCTCAACGACCAGCACTCGCGGCGGCTTCGTCATGCTTTTTTCACACTTGATCCACGCTTCGGTCACCGGGCTGCCGTCCAATCAGACGAGAACAGGACGCGTGCCGCAGTACCGCGGGCGCACAGGAGGACAGCATGACAACGATGTTCAAACGAATCGGACTGTTCGCGGGCGCCGCGCTGATCGCCGCCGGCCTCGGCAGCGCCTACGTGCACGCCCAGAATACCAGCGGCGGCCCCGGTCCCGGCATCGGACGGCGTGGCGGACCGGGCGGGCCCTTCGGGCCGGGCGGACCGGGCGGGCCTGGCGGACCGGGCGGGATGCTCGGACCGATGCTGATGCGGCGGCTGAACCTCACCGAGGCACAGCGCCAGCAGGTCCAGAGCGTGATGGAGTCGCATCGCGACGACATGAAGGCGCTCGCCGACCGCGGTTTCGAAGCGCGCAGGGCGCTGCAGGCGGCGGTGACGGCGGAATCGTTCGATGAAGGCGCCGTCCGGGCGCGCAGCGCAGAGGTCGCGACCGTCGACGCCGACATGGCGGTGATGCAGGCCCGCGTGCACGGTGAACTGTGGCGATTGCTGACACCGGAGCAGCAGACGCAGGCGAAGACGCTGCAGACGCAGTTGGAACAGCGGCGGGCCGACGGGAAGGACCGCGGGCCAGGACGGCGCCGTGACCGTCAGCGCTGATCGGGTCGGGCCGTCGCCCCCCGCTCACCCAGCCCACCGGGCTCACCTGCCTGCGCGCGAGGACGACAGAAGGCGCCGGTCATGCGACCGGCGCCGGCAGCTCGCCGAGCGACTGCCGCCGTCTACGCCAGCGCGCGAACCGCCGCGACGATGTGGGCAGCCGAGATGCCGAAACGCTCGAGCAGTTCCTCCGGCTTGCCGCTGCGCGGAATGTCGCGAACGGCAATCCGCTCGACCCGGATGCCGGCGCCGCCGACCGCCTCCGAGACCGCGTCGCCGATGCCGCCAGCCGGGTAGTGATCCTCGACCGTGATGATGCGGCCGCCGGTCGCCCGGCCGGCGGCAATCAGGCCGTCCTTGTCGATCGGCGATAGCGAGTAGAGGTCGATGACGCGGATGGCGGTGCCGCCCGCCTGCAACAGGTCGTACGCCTTCAGCGCCTCGAACAACGTCACGCCGGCGCCGACGACGGTGACGACGTCGGCAGCGCTCTGACGCAGCACCTTGAGTCCGCCGATCGGGAAGGCCTCGTCGTTGCCGTAGATCACCGGCGTCTTCGGCCGGCTGGTCCGCATGTAGGCCGGACCCGGGTGGTAGGCCATCGCCGCCACGAGCTTCTCGGCGCTCACCGCGTCCGAAGGATAGAGCACCGCGATGTTCGGCTGGGCGCGGAACATGGCGAGATCCTCGAGCGCCATCTGCGACGGGCCGTCCTCACCAATCGAGACGCCGGCGTGCGAGCCGGCCAGCTTCACCCCGACGTTGCTGATCGCCATCATGCGGACGAAGTCGGCAGCGCGTGTGAGGAAGGCGGCGAAGGTCGACGGGAACGGGATGGCGCCGCGGGCGGCAAGGCCCATCGCTGAACCGACCATCACCTGCTCGGCGATGAAGTTCTGATGGAAACGATCCGGGAAGATTTTCTCGAACCGTTCGCTGAACGTCGAGTTCTTCACGTCGGCGTCGAGCGCGACGACCCGCTCGTCGGCAGCGCCGAGCTTGGCGAGCGCGGTGCCGTAGGCTTCGCGGGTGGCGACCGCGTCGCCCAGCGCGTAGGCTGGCGGCGCCACCGGTTTCGGCGCCGTCGGGGCGGTCGGGCGGGAGGACGGCCGCGCAATCCGGCCGGCGAGATCGATGCCGTTGCCCGCCGGAACCATCTGCGCCTCGAGTTCGGCGAGTGCCGCGTTCAGCTCGTCGCCCTTCTTGATTGCCTTGCCGTGCCAGCCGTCCTTGCCTTCCGTGAACGACACGCCCTTGCCCTTCACGGTGCCGGCGACGATCATCGTCGGCCGGCCCTTGACCGTGCGCGCTTCGGCGTACGCGTCGAGGATGGCGTTCATGTCGTGGCCGTCGATGGTGATCGTGTGCCAGCCGAAGCCGCGCCAGCGGCGCTCGAACTGCCCGAGGTCGTGTCGCCACATCGTCGGGCGGCTCTGGCCGAGCCCGTTGACATCGATGATGGCACACAGGTTGTCGAGCCCCTCGTGCTGGGCGATCTCGGCCGCTTCCCAGACCGAGCCCTCGGCCGATTCGCCGTCGCCGAGCAGGCAGTAGGTGCGGTAGTCCGACTTGATGCGGCGGGCGTTCAACGCGATGCCGATCGACGCGCAGAGGCCCTGCCCGAGCGAGCCGGTGGCGACGTCGACGAACGGCAGACGCGGCGTCGGGTGCCCTTCCAGGTCCGACGTCAACTCGCGGAGCCTCAGCACCTCCGAGCGCGGCATCACGCCTGCCTCGCCCCACGCGGCATACAGCAGCGGCGCGGCGTGCCCCTTGGACAGCACGAAGCGGTCCGCCCCGGCATGCTGCGGATCTGAGGGGTCCCACCGCATCTCGGCGAGAAACAGGGCGGCGACGAGATCGGCCGCCGAGCAGCAGGTCGTCGGATGACCGCTGCCGGCCTCCGTGGTCGCACGCACCGAGTCGATGCGTAGCCGGGTGGCGGCGTTGGTCAGGGCAGCAACGAGAACGGCGCGGTCCACGGGGCCTCCGGAAAGTGTTCTCAGGTTGAAGATGGCAGGAAGTCCTCAGCCCTCAATCACGCATCCTCAATCGATACGAGCTGTCAAGCGTATCACGCGTGCCCATTATAATGATGCGATGCTCGCGGTCCGCTACGTGGTGTTGACGGCGCTGGTCGTCTGGCTTGGTGGCATGGTGGTGCTCGGCGGGATTGTCGCGCCGTCGGCGTTCCGTGTCCTGCAAGCCGCCGACCCGCACAACGGCGGCGCGCTGGCCGGCCTGCTGTTCGGCGACGTCCTGCGCCAGTTCCATGTCGTCGCCTACCTGTGCGGCGCGACCGTCGTCGTCGGACTCTTCGTCATGAAATTCGTCGGCCCGCCGCCGGCGGCGTTCGTGCTGCGCCTCAGCCTGATCATGGTGATGCTCGGGAGCGCCGCCTACAACGGGATGCCGCTGTCGCACGAGATTGCGCACCTGCAGGCCACCGTGGCCGGGCCGGTGAGCGCCCTCGCCGACACCGACCCGCGGCGCATCCGGTTCGAGGCCTTGCATCAGCGATCGACGGTGCTGATGGCAGTCAACCTCGGCCTGGGTCTGCTGTCGCTCTTCTGGTACGCACGCGAGTAGCCTCTTTTCTGTTGGAACCTATGCCATCACATACGATTACGCTCATTCCCGGCGACGGGATCGGTCCCGAAGTCACGGAGGCCGTGCTGCGCATCATCGCTGCCGCCGGTGTCTCCATCCAGTGGGACAAGCATGACGCCGGCGTCCTCGCGTTCGAGAAGACCGGCCGGGCGCTGCCGCTCGAGCTCATCGACTCGATCAAGCGCAACAAGGTGGCCTTGAAGGGACCGGTGACGACGCCGATTGCCGAGGGCTTCACCAGCGTCAACGTCGGACTGCGCAAGGCGCTAGACCTCTACGCCAACCTGCGGCCGGTGTGGAACCTGCCGGGCGTGACCGCCCGCTACACCGACGTCGACATCATCCTCGTCCGCGAGAACACCGAAGACCTCTACGCCGGCTTGGAACACCAGGTGGTGCCGGGGGTCGTCGAGAGCCTGAAGATCATCACTGAGAAGGCGTCGACCCGCATCGCGCAGTTCGCGTTCAGCTACGCGCGGAAACACGGCCGGAAGAAGGTGACGGCGGTGCACAAAGCGAACATCATGAAGTTGAGCGACGGGCTGTTCCTGGAATGCGCGCGGAACGTGTGGCGCGACTTCATGGACGTCAAGTACGACGAGAAGATCGTCGACGCCACCTGCATGCACCTGGTGATGAACCCGTCGCAGTTCGACGTGATGGTGATGCCGAACCTCTACGGCGACATCGTGTCGGACCTGTGTGCCGGCCTGGTCGGCGGCCTCGGGGTGGTCGGATCGGCCAACCTCGGGACCGACATCGGGGTGTTCGAAGCGGTCCACGGCAGCGCCCCCGACATCGCCGGAAAGGGGCTCGCGAACCCGACGGCCCTGCTGCTGTCCGGCGTCCTGATGCTGAAACACATCGACGAAGGCGCCGCCGCCGACCGGATCATGGCGGCCCTCAGTGCCGTGCTCAAGGCTGGGGTGCAGGTCACCAAGGACCTCGGCGGCACGGCTTCCACCTACGGCTTCGCCGACGCCGTCTGCGACGCGCTCAAGGCCTGACCCGACGCGGCCGGCGGCGGGACCGGTCCCGCGGCCGCCGCGGCTCCGGTGCTGCCCACGCCGGGGGCCGTCCCGCCATCAGAAGTGCTATAGTCCGAAGTCATCCATGCTCGATGACATCACCCAGGCCGTTCTGGCCCGAGAAGAGGTCATCAAATACCTCAGCGGCAGTTACGGCACACGTGGCGATGAGGCACGTGACCGCATCTTCACGTATCTCGAAGAGCTGCGGACGACGCAGCGTCACGCCATCTACCGCGCGCTGCAGCACCCGCTCTACCCGATTCTGCGGAAGATCGACCGTCACCACGAGAACCTCGAACGCGTCGTCGAGGCGGCCCGTAGCCACCGGCTCGTCTATGCGTCGAATCACAAGAGCCACACCGACTATCTGGTCGAACCGCTGGTCCTCGACGACAACGGTGTCCGGCCGCCGCTCATCGCCGCCGGCATCAACCTGTTCGGCGGGCCGCTCGGGCTGATTCACAAGCACGTCACCGGCGCCATCCCGATCCGCCGCAACACGAAGGATCCGGCCTATCTCATCACCCTCAAGGCCTATGTGGCCGAGATGTTGAAGCGGCACGACCTGTTCTTCTACCCGGAAGGCGGGCGCAGCTACAGCGGTGAGCTCAAGGCGGCGAAGACCGGCCTCTTCCATGCGGCGCTGTCGGCCGACTGTCCGAACCTGGTGATCGTACCGGTGGCCATCGCCTACGATCTGGTGCTCGAGGATCACATCCTGGCCCGGCAGCGGGTCAAGAAGCTGCAGCGTCCCTTCGCCCGGGAGCTGGCGGAGATGGTGCGCTACGCGGTCGGCTACCGGTCGCGGGCGTTCGTCACGTTCGGCACGCCGATGCCGGTCTCCGGCGTCGACCCGCACTCGCGCAGCGACGTGCTGGAGCTGGCCCGCACCGTCCGCAGCCATATCGGCGGGCTCTACAAGGTGCTGCCGACGGCGCTGTTCGCCTCGGCGATGCGGCCGTCGATCACCAAGAAAGATCTCGAGTCGCGCATCGATCATCTCATCGAGGAACTGACGGTGCGGCGGGCCAATCTGGCCGTCACGAGCGGCAGACAGGCGGTCGAGGAAGCGGCCGAGCCGCTCGTCGTCCGCGGCATCGTCGTCCAGGAACGCAACCGCTTCCGCGTCCGCGACCGCAGCGTGCTGCGTTACTACGGCCGCACCATCGAACACCTGCTGCTGACCGACGGCCGTACCCACTAGCGCCACCATGTTCGACAAGGCGGCCAAGGCGTTCTTCCATCTCCTGGCGCGCAGCGAGGGGGTCAAGACCCTCGTCTCACAGTACGGGATGCGCAAGCCGTCGAGCTTCGCCCGCCGGTTCATCGCCGGCGAAACGGTCGAGGAAGCGATAGCGGCCGCGCGCGGCGTCGAAGCGCAGGGGCTGTTGCAGACGCTGGACTATCTGGGCGAGAGCATCACGTCAATGGCCGAGGCAGATGCGGCGACCCTGGACTACCTGCGGGTCATCGATGCAGTCAAACAGTCCGGAGTCATACGCAACCTGTCGCTGAAACTGACACAGCTCGGCCTCTCCGTCGACCGCGCCACTGCGGTCGACAACATGCGTCGGATTCTCGATGCCGCTGACGGCTTCTTCGTTCGCATCGACATGGAGAATTCGCCGTATACGGATATCACGCTCGAGGTGTTCGAGACCCTCTGGGCGCTGAAGTATCGTCATGTCGGCGTCGTGCTGCAGTCCGACCTCTACCGGACTGACGAGGACATCAAGCGGATCAACCAGCTGGGCGCACGCATCCGGCTCGTCAAGGGCGCCTACAAGGAGCCGCGAACGGTGGCCTATCAGCGCAAGGCTGACGTCGATGCCGCCTACCTGCGGCAGATGCAGGTCCTGCTGACGGAAGGCCACTACCCGGCGATTGCGACCCACGATCCGCACATGATCACGGCGACGAAGCGCTTCTCGAGCGAGCGCGGCATCGCCGCGGATCGGTTCGAGTTCCAGATGCTGTACGGCATCCGCCGCGACCTGCAGCTGTCGCTCACCCGCGACGGATACCGGGTTCGCATCTACATCCCGTTCGGCCGTCAGTGGTTCCCGTATTTCATGCGACGGCTCGGCGAACGGCCGGCTAACGTGTCATTCGTGGTGCGCGGACTGCTGAGCGAGGTGTGACCGACCGCGCTCGGGTCGCGCGTTCCCGCGAATGGGCGGGAAACGCAGCCGACCCGGCGCGTTATGCTCGAGGCTGGCGACCGCGGACCGGACGTCGATCGGCGCGTCCTGGTGCGCAGCGTTCGGCGGTCTCTATGCGACCTGTCGGACCGGCAGAGGCAGAGGCGGCGTCGCCTCCGCGCGAGGCGTGATGACCTTGGCGGCACGCAACCGCGTCGGGACGTCCCATCCCGGCGATTCGTGCCCGCACGCCACACACTGCAGGAACATCCGGCCTTCCGTGTGGCGCAGCATGTGCTCGTGGCCCTGCATGCCGCAGAGCATCTGCCCGAGCCGGTCGAGCACCGCGGATCCGAGCCCGTCGCCGGTCGTGACGAGCGGCTGTCCTAGCTCATCGAGTGGATTACGTTCGCCGGGGGCGGCCACCTGCTGGGGACAGTTGGCTTCCATGACGTTGCTGCTCCTCTCACCAGGGCCATCGAACCCTTGTTTGATTCGACGCCGCCGGCACATGCAAAGGTTCCGTCCGACAGTTCAGGCATATTCAAAGGTCATGCCCGCATGGACTATCCTTCTCGACCATGAGGTCGCCACGGGTCGTCGCCATCACTGGCGGGTCGGCGGGCATCGGCAAGGCCCTCGCCCTGCGCTGCGCGCGCGGCGGTGATGCCGTCGCCATCTGCGGCCGTCGCACCGACAAACTCGCCGAGACGATGCGCGAGGTGGAGTCCGCCGGCGGGAGCGGGCTCGCGGCGACGGCCGACGTCACCGACAGCCGTGCGATGCTCGACTTCGTCGAGCAGACCGAGCGCCGGTTCGGTCGCCTCGACGCGATCGTCTGCAATGCCGGGTTCGGCATCTACGGCGCCATCGATGCCATCGAGCCGGTACAGATGCGCCGCCTGATCGATGTGAACTACATGGGCACCTACCATGCCATTCACGCCGCCCTGCCGCTGTTCCGCCGTCAGGGACACGGACATGTCGTGGTGATCGCCTCGATTGTCGGTCGCCGCGGCATTCCGTTCATGGGTGCGTACGCGGCGACCAAGTTCGCCCAGGTCGGGCTGGCGGAAAGCCTGCGGGCGGAGCTGCGCGGCACCGGCATCCAGGTCACCATCGTCTATCCGATCTCGACCAGCACGGAGTTCTTCGGGGTGATGGCGCGCGAATCGGGATTTGCGACACGCGCGAATGGGCCGCGACAACCGCCCGAGGTGGTCGCCGACGCGATCGCGCGCGCGCTCGATCGACCCGTGCCTGAGATCTATCCCTACCGGCCGTCGAAGATGCTCGCGGTTCTCGCGGCGGCGGCGCCGGGATTCTCGGACTGGCTGGTGAAGCGCTGGGGTCGGGAGCCGCTGCCGGCCGGCACGCAGGCGCACTGATGCCCGACCCGGCCTCGGCTGCGTCGTCGCTCGCGCGGGCCCGCGCGATTGCCACCGCCATCCGGAACGAGGGCGGCCGTGCCTACGTCGTCGGCGGCTGGGTCCGCGACCGGCTGCTCGGCCTGGCATCCAAGGACATCGATCTGGAAGCGTTCGCCATTCCGGCCGATCGCCTGCGCGCGATCCTCGATCGCATCGGACGCGTCGAAGCGGTCGGCGAGAGCTTCCAGGTCTTCAAGTGCGGCGACATCGACGTCTCCCTTCCCCGCCGCGAGTCGAAGTCGGGCCGCGGCCACAAGGCATTCGTCGTCACCGGCGAGCCGGAGATGACGGCAGCCGACGCGGCCCGGCGGCGCGACTTCACCATCAACGCCATCTCGTGGGATCCGCTCGGGCCGGACGATGTCCTGGTGGATCCGTTCGACGGCCAGAGCGATCTCGCGGCACGACGGCTGCGGATGGTCGACCCGGCGACATTCGCCGACGACAGCCTGCGGGTGTTGCGCGCCGTTCAATTCGCGGCCCGGTTCGCGCTCACGCTCGATCCGGCCACCGCGGATCTGTGCCGGGCCATCCCGCTCGACGATCTGCCGGCGGAGCGGATCTGGGGCGAGTTCGAGAAGCTGTTGTCGGCGCGCACGCCCTCGATTGGACTGGCGCTCGCACTGGACCTCGGCGTCGTCGGGCGGTTGTTCCCCGAGCTGCACGCGCTGGTCGGCTGCGTCCAGGAACCGGAATGGCACCCTGAGGGGGACGTCTGGGTGCACACGCTCCAGGTCGTCGATCAGGCACGTACCCGCGTCGACGATCTGCCGCGACCGCAACGCCTGGCCGTGCTGCTCGGCGCCGTCTGCCACGACATGGGGAAGCCGGCCACCACCGCATTCATCGACGGACGCATCCGTTCCATCGATCACGAGGAGCAGGGCGTCGCCCCGGCATCGGCCTTCCTCGATCGCCTGAAGGTGCAGACGCTCGAGGGCTACGACGTCCGCGCCCAGGTGCTGGGCATGACGGCGCACCATCTGAAGCCGGGCATGTGGTTCAAGGCCCGCGATGAGGTGGGCGACGGGGCGTTCCGCCGGCTGGCGCAGAAGGTCGATCTCGAGTTGCTGGCCCGGCTGGCGACGTCCGACAGCCTCGGGCGGGCGCCTGGACGCTTCAGCACCGAAGCGATGGAGTGGTTCCGCGAGCGGGCTCGCCAGCTCGGCGTCGAGCACGCCGCGCCGGAGCCGATTCTGATGGGCCGGCACCTGCTGGACCTCGGCGTGCCCGCCGGCCGACGGATGGGTGAGATCCTGAAGGCCGTCTTCGAACAGCAGCTCGATGGCCGCGTGCGGACGCTGGACGAGGCGATCGACGCCGCCAGACGGCTGCTCTAGCCGGACGCCTGGCGGCGCTTCATCGACAGCACGATCCACGACAGCACGGCGAGCAGCACCACCGCGCCCCACAGATACGGTGACGCCGATTCGTAGGCGAGGGCCAGCCGGCGTCCGCCGAAGACGAGCGGCAGCAGCGTCCCGGCCGCCATGGTCGCCGCCAGCCCGACGCACGCGGCCGTCCGGTGCCGGCCGGCATCGACGCGCAGCACGCCGAGCAGCGCCACGGCCGGAACGAACAGCTGCATGAAGTAGCGACGCTGCGTATGCGGTGACGCGATCAGCATCACGACCAGCACGATTGAGAACTCCAACAGCTCGACGAGGGCGCCGGGCGGCGGGCGCCGCAGCACCGCGAACGTCGCGGCGCCGAGCAGGGCGAGCAGGGCCGTCCACACCACGGTGACGGCGGCGGCCGATGCGCCTGCCGCGGCGCCGGCGGCGGCTGACGGCGCCGTCGCGGCGAGGCGATCGAGCGCACCGCGCAGCGAGTAGTTGTCCGACTCGTCGATCTTCTGGACCGCATACCGCGCGAAGCCGGCCAGCAGACGACGATTCGTCTCCCGGCCGACGATCGGCGCCGGCAGCACGAGCAGGACGGCCAACATCACGACCGTCGCCGCGCATACGGCGGCACGTCGCCGCAGGGCGAAGTAGCCGAGCAGCGCCAGCGGCGTGATCTTGGTCGCAATCGCCAGCGCCAGGGCCAGCGCCGGCGTCCACACGGCGCCACGCCTCACGCGGTGGTAGGCGAAGACCATCGCCGCCACGACGAGCAGGTGGGCGTTGCCGTAGCGCATCTCCTCGGCGACATAGCCGGCGACGATGGCGAGCGCGATCAGCGGAACCGTATATCCGTTCGCCGCACCGGCGTCGCCGGCCACCGTCCGGCCGGTCCACGCGAGGACTGCGATCTTGAGGACGAAGAACGCCGCTGCGGCGACCGGCAGCGGCAGCAGGGCAACCGGGACGAACAGGAAGGCGATGACCGGCAGGTAGCGGAAGCCGTGCGGCGGGACGTCGCCCCCGTCGTAGACCTCGGCCGGGTAGATCTCGTAGTCCCCGGCCAGCACTTGCGACGCGACCCGATGGTAGATGGGAAAGTCGACCGAGCGTGTCGACGCCTGCCACCCGAGGGCGCCGAGGCCGCCGAGGCCGACGATGAGCATGATCCCGGCGATCCCGCGCCGCCACGACACAGCCTGAGTCACGACCGTCAAGAGCTTATCCGACACCGGCGCAGCCACCGAGTGCTAACATGCCGGGGCCGTCCGACCGGCGGCGAGGGAGGTACGGAAGATGACGCAGTCGACTTCGCGCCTGACGTGCGGGGCGACGCTGGCCGTGGCCTGCGGCGCAGCCCTGATCACCGGCATCATCGGCAGCGCGCACCCGGCGGCGCAGGCGGTCGGTTCACGCGAGGTGCACATCGAGGCGGCACGCAAGGCGGCCGGCGAGGAGCACAAGGCGTTGTTCGACCGCACCTGCGGCGCGCTGCTCGCACCGGCCGCGCCAGCCGCGGCGACGCCACGACCGCCCGGCCCGCCGCCGCGCGAGAGTTGGTATGCCGAGCCGGCCAAGGTGTTCGACAACCTGTACTTCCTCGGCCAGAGCGAGTACTCGGTCTGGGCCGTCACCACGTCGGCCGGGATCATCCTGATCGACACGATCTTCGACTATTCGGTGGAAGCCGAGGTGGTCGACGGCATGAAGAAGCTGGGGCTCGACCCGACGCAGATCAAGTACGCCATCGTCAGCCACGGTCATGCCGATCACTCGGGCGGTGCGAAGTTCCTGCAGGATCGTTTCGGCACCCGGATCGTGCTGTCGGCCGAGGACTGGGACCTGCTGGCCCGGGGCACTGCCCCGGCACCGCGGCGCGACGTCGTCGCCAGCGACGGCATGCAGCTGACGCTCGGTGACACGACGCTGACGCTGTACGTCACGCCCGGCCACACGCTCGGGACGCTGTCGACGATCGTCCCGGTGAAGGACAACGGCCGGACGCGTATCGCCGCCGCCTGGGGCGGCACGGCGTTCAACTGGGTGGCCAATCCGCGCGCCTACATCACGCCCGAACGGCCGGCCCGCTTCTGGTTCGACATCTACAGCCGGTCGGCGCAGCGGTTCCGTGACATCGTCGCGAAGGAGAACGTCGAGATCATCATCGCGAACCACACGAACTTCGACGGGTCGAAGCGGCACCTGCCGCGGCTCAAGACCCGCAAGCCGGGCGATGCCAATCCGTACGTGATCGGCAAGGAGGGCGTGCTGCGCTACATGACGACCGTCGACGAATGCGCGCAGGCCGGGCTGGCGGCGGCGAAGTGATGACGCGCGGCTACTTCACCACCTGGCCGTCGACATCGCGGATCTCGACGGCACCAAGCTTCAGCTTCGACAGTTCCCCGGCGATCTTCGACCGGTCGCCCACGGCAATCACCACCAGCTTGTCGGCCACCAGATACTTGTCGACGGCCGCCTTCACCTGCGTGGTGTCGACGGCGGTGATCCTGGCCGGCAGCTTCGAGTAGTAGTCGAGCCCGAGGTCGTAGACGTAGATATTGCTCGTGCTGCCGGTGACGCGACTGCTGGTTTCGAACTGCGCCGGCAGCGAGCGCACGAGGGAGTCCTTCGCCAGTCCGATCTCCTCACCGGCCGGCGGCTTCTCCTTCATGCCGGCGATTTCCTTGAAGATTTCCGACACCGCAGGCGCGGTCACTTCCGTCCGCACACCGGTGGCGACGACGAACGGACCGGCGAAGCGGCGGAACGCGAACTGCGAGTTGGCGCCGTAGGTGTAGCCGTGCGCCTCACGCAAGTTCAGGTTGATGCGGCTCGAGAACAGCCCGCCGAGGTTCTCGTTCATCACCTGGAGGGCTTCGTAGTCCGGCGTCGCGCGCGGCGCGCCGATGCCGGCGACCCGCACCTGCGTCTGCGGGGCGCCAGGCTTGTCGACGAGCACGAGCTTCGCCGCGGTCGTCGACGGCGAGCCCGGCATCGGTTGCGCCGGAGCCCCTTTCTCCCACGTGCCGAACGCCTTCTCGACCATCGGCCGCAGCTCGTCGCGCGTGATCTGTCCCGAGACGACGAGCGCGGCATTGTTGGGCACGAAGTTGCGGCTCCAGAACCGCTGCATGTCTTCGCGGGCGATCGCCCGGTTCGACGCCTCGGTGCCGAGTTCCGGGTGCCCGTAGGGGTGCGCCGCGCCGTAGAGCGCCGCGGCCATCGCCACCGACGCCACGGCGTTGGGATTCTCGCGCTGCTGAACGAGGCTCGCCAGCCGGCTGGCCCGCTGGCGTTCGACCTCGTCGGCCGGGAACGAGGCGTGCCGGGTCACGTCCGCCATGATGTCCAGCAGGTCGGGAAACGTCCGACGCAACGAGCTCGCTGACACCTGCGACGAGTCCATCGTCGATCCGGTGCTCAGTCCGGCGCCGAGCCGAGCGATCTCGTCGGCAAGCTGCAGCGCCGTCCGCGACGTGGTCCCTTCATCGAGCATCGCCGCGGTGAAGTTGGCCAGACCCGGCTGGTCGGCGGGATTCGCGCCGCTGCCGGTCTTCACGACCAGGCTCGCCGAGACGATCGGCAACCCCGGCCGCTCGTTCACGAGCACGGTCAGGCCGTTGGGCAGCTCGAAGGACGTCGGCATCGGCACCTCGAGCGCCTTCGCCTGGCCGGGCTTCGGCATTTCGGTGCGCCACGGCTCGTCGGGATTGATCGATTCGGCACCGGCGCCGGCCGTGGTCTGGACCGGCTTCGGCGTCGGCACCGGCGCGCCGAGGTCGGGCTCGCCGGCGACCGCATGCACGACCACGCGGGCGGTGGGAACCAGCTGCTGCTGCGCGAAGGCCTTCACCGACTCCGGCGTGACCGTCCGGTAGCGCTGAATGTCGTCCGGCAGGTAGCCGGGATTCCCGAGGTAGTGATTGTAGGTGTTCAAACGGTCGGCGACGCCGCCGAAGCCGCCGAGCGTCTCGAGCCCCTGCACGATGCGGGTTTCGATGACGTTGCGCGCCCGATCGACCTCCGACCGATCGGGGCCCGAGTCGCGCAGCCGCTGCAGCTCGTCGTCGATCGCCTTCTCCAGCTCCGCGGCCGTGTGGCCGGGGCGGGCCGTCGCCTCGATGGTGAAGACCGAACCCAGCATCAGCGACTGCTGCGAGGCCGACACCGACTGCGCGATCTGCTGCTCGTAGACCAGCTTCTTGAACAGCCGGCTGGATCGGCCCATGCCGAGCACCGACGAGGCGATGTCGGCGTCGGCATCACCGGGCGCGTAGATCGCCGGGGTCAGCCAGGCCATGTAGACACGAGGCAGCTCGACGCGATCCTGCACGACGATCCGACGCTCGGCGGTAATCGCCGGTGTCGGCACGGCCGGCTTGGGTACGGGTTTCCCCTGCTTCAGCGTGCCGAAGTACTTCTCGACCATCGCCTTGGCAGCCGCCTTGTCGAAGTCGCCGACGATGGCGAGGCTGGCGTTGTTCGGCGCGTAGTAGAGCTTGAAGAAATTCTTCACGTCTTCGAGCTTCGCCGCCTGGATGTCGGCGTGCGAGCCGATGACCGACGCGTAGTAGGGGTGCTGACCCGGGAACAGCTGGTGGAACAGCGCCTCCTCGACGATGCCGTACGGCCGGTTCTCCACCGACTGCCGCCGCTCGTTCCGGACGACGTCCTGCTGGTTGGAGAGGTTGGCCTGATCGACCTGATCGAGCAGGTAGCCCATGCGGTCGGATTCGAGCCACAACGCCAGCTCCAGCCGATCGGCCGGCACCGTCTGGAAGTAGTTCGTGCGGTCGAAGTCGGTGGTGCCGTTGATCATGCTGGCGCCGGCCCCCTCGAGCGACTTGAAGTGGGTGTCGCCCGGCACGTGCTTCGAGCCCTGGAACATCATGTGTTCGAACAGGTGCGCGAACCCGGTGCGCCCCGGCTCTTCGTTCGCCGGTCCGACGTGGTACCAGAGGTTCACGGCGACCAGCGGCAGGCGGCGATCCTCGGACAGGATCACCTCGAGACCGTTCGGCAGCGTGTACTTCTCGAACTCGATCTTGGGGATGTCCCCCTGCGTGTTCTGGACGGCGGCCGCCGGCGCCGTCGTCTCGGTGGACGACCCGCCACAGCCGACGCCGCACGCCACCAGGAGGATGATCGACGCCAGAATCTGTTTCTTCACACGTGTTCCCCTTCAGCCTCCAATTGTTCCCGTACGTCACGGGCAAGACAAGCGACTTCGGCGCGCGCCGCGCCCTGACGGCGACCGAGACCGGACGCTACTCGGCAAACCTCTGGAGATCCTCCTCGTCGGCGCCCGGCAGCAGGTCGAAGAAGGCGTCCAGGCTGCGATCCAGGGCACGGCGAAGCTGCGGGATGGTTCCATCGATGGTGTGCAGCGTCACCCCCGCCGTCTCCCCGTCGGCCAGCGTCACGGCGGCGCCGTCGATGCGCGTGACCGAATGCTCGGGAACCAGCCGCAGTCCGTAGACGAGTGTGTATCGAGCCATGGCGCATAGTACTTGACGTCCGCGCGCCACGGCGATGGCGCGCCGGCAGCTGAGCCATGGCGGCGGCCCGGCCGAGGTCGAACGCAGTGCGATAATGCCGCCATGAGCGAGTTGACCGAGCGGCTGATCAGCGATCTCGTCGACGCGGTCCGGGCCCAGCTCCGGCGGGAGCAGAGCGAACGCGTCCGCGACGTCTACCTCGTGGGCGACATCGAGAAGGATACCGCCCGCAGCTGCATCGAGCGGCTGCGCGACCTCGCCGCCGACAACAGCCGCCCGATCACGCTCTACATCAACAGCGCCGGTGGCAACGTCACCGACGGCCTGGCCATCCACGACTCCATCCGCCACATCGTCAGCCGCGGCATCGAGGTGACCGTGATCGTCCAGGGAATGGCCTACTCGATGGGCTCGATCGTCCTGCAGGCCGCCAGCGACGGTCGCCGGCTCGCCTTCCCGCACTCGTGGATCATGATTCACGAGCCGGCGAAGTGGGCCGGCTGGCAATCGACGTCGGCGGCGGCCCAGCACCTCGAACGGCTGAAGCAGATGCAGGACCAGATCTACAAGATCCTGTCGTCGCGTTCGGGCAAGCCGCTGCGCCAGATCATCAAGGACACCAAGCGCACCGATCTCTATCTGGACGCGCGCAAGGCGCTCGATTACGGGCTCATCGACAGTGTCGTCGCCGGCGAGCTGGCCGAGCCGAGGCCGATGGAGCCTCGGGAAGCGGTGCTGGATCGGATCGGCGATGCCCAGGCGACCGCGGCGCGGCTGGCGGCGGTGGAGCCGGCGGCACACCAGCGCGACGGCCAGACCTCGTAGCCGCCGGCCGCAGCGCTAGACGCGCGCGGTACGCCACTCTTCGAGCAGACGCGCGGCGCTGCCGGACACCGAACGCAGGCTCGGCGCCCAGCCCAGCGCCCGGGCCCGCGGACTCCGCACCCGCTGGTCGAGCGACAGCGCATCCGCGTACGGCCCCATCTTCGACCGTGCCTCGTCGAGCGGCACGTGCCGCACGTCGGGACGATTGGGCAGATACGGCGAGATCGCGGCAATGACGTCGTTCACGCACTCGTCGGCTTCGTCGTTCGCGTGATAGACGCCCGACGCATCCGGCCGCGCCACCAGGCGCGTGTAGAGGTCGGCGAGATCGCGATCGTAGACGAGCGGCCAGCAGTTGTTGCCGTCGCCGATGACGCGGACGAGGCCGTTCGTCGCCTGCTTGAAGACGTCGCCCATGATGCCGGCGCCGCCGCCATAGACCACCCCGGGGCGCACGACGATGGTCCGCAGCGTCTCGGTTGCCGCGTCGAGCACCAGCGATTCGTGCGGCACGCGCCAGGTGACCAGCGCGATTGGATTGACCGGCGCATCTTCGGCGACCGGCTCCGGCGCCCGCCCGAGCACCCAGACGCCGGACGTGTAGATGACGAATCGCGTCGCCGGCGTCTGCGTGCCGACGGTCCGCGGGCGCCTGGCTGCCGCCAGCAGCGTGTCGAGCGCGATCCGATCGGTGGCCGCGCCCTTGCCGGACGCCGCATCGAACGCGGTGTGGATGTAGCCGTCCTGCGCGTCGGCCGCGGCGCGGTACGACGCCGGTTCGGCGAGAGAGCCGACGACCGGCCGCCCACCACGCGCCGCGACACGCGCCGCCTTTTCGTTGTCGCGGACGAGCGCCGTGACGTCGTGCCCGTGCTTGACCAGCGCGTCGAGCACGGCGCCGCCAATGTAGCCAGTCGCACCGGTGAGGAAGATTCGCATGGGGGAGCGTTACTTTACTACGGCTCGCCGCCAGCGGCACAGCTCGCGCCGCCGCCGCACGGTCGCGACCGCGGCAGCCGTGCAGGGACCGCGCCTCAGCGCGACGGCGTCGCGGTGGCGCCGGCCGGGACGCCGAGAAACGCCTTGAAACCGCGATACAGCTCCCACAGGTCGACCTTGGACGAGATGTCCATCGGCGAGTGCATGCTCAGGATGCCGATGCCGACGTCGATGGCGTCGATGTCGGCATTGGCGAACCACTGCGCGATCGTGCCGCCGCCGTAGCCGGCCCGATACGCGTGCGTCTGCCAGTGCACGCCGGCATCGTTGAAGATGCCGCGGACCTTGGCGAAATACTCGGCGTCGGCCTCACGCCCTTCGCCGTACTCCTTGAACACGAGCCCCCATCCGAGGCGCGCCGAGCTGTTCGGCAGGTAGGGTTGCGGGAAGTTGGGATCGAGCGCCGTCGTGCAGTCGGACACCAGGACCTGCGACGCGCGCAGCGCGTGGCGCAGCAGCAGGTCGTTGTAGACCGGTTCCTGCGCGGCGATGATCTCGGCGAGCAGCGTCCGGAACCACTCGGAGTCGACGCCGGTCGTCCACGAGTTCACCTCTTCGTTGTTGACGCCGTAGGCCATCGCCGTGCGCTGCGGCGTCGCCGTCTCGGTGATGGCGCGGAACGCCGCGTAGCCGTTCGACCGATCGTCGTGTCCGTAGGCGCCAATCAGCTGGCGATCGAGTCCGATGTCGACCGGCGCCTGGGCCGGGACGATCTGGATGTCGGCCGACAGGAAATCCTCGGGCGTCAGGTTGTAGCGGCTCTTCAGGATGTCGATCGCCGCCGCCGTCGTCGACGCCAGCACCGGATCCAGCTCCTCGGTCTGGATCACCTCGCGATTGCGACGGTCGCGGAAGTCGTTGTCGACGTGCGGTGCGAGATCGGGAATCGTCAGCACCGGATCGCCCGGCGCGTGGCCGACGTCGATGGTGACGACGGTGCCGTCGGTCTTCAGCACGCGGCCGATCATCGCCAGCGGCCGGTTCACCCACTGATAGTTCTTGATGCCGCCGTGCACCAGCGTGTCCATCAGCGCAATCTCGAAGCTCTCGCGCAGGGGCTTCGGCTTCAAGCCGAGGAACACCGAATCGTTGTGCGTATTGACGATGCGCGCCCCGGCGGTGAGCGGCTCGCGGCCGATGACGAACGCGACGATCGTCCGGTCGCGGTTCACCGCGTACCATTTCGAGCCGGGCGTCACCTGCGCCTTCGTCGCCGCTTTCGGCCACGGCCTGAAGCCGGCCGCCTCGACGATCCTCGTCGCCTCGCGGACGAAGGTCAGGGCACTCTTCGCCGACCCGATGAACTGCTTGAATTCCTCGCCGAACCGCATCACCTGGTCGCGTTCGGCCGCCGACAGCTTCGGCCACACCGGGCCGGACTGGCTCGTCGGCGGCGCCGGCGGCTGCGCCAGCACGGGTCCGCCAGCCGCCACGGCGAGCACGGCCGCGGCCGCCACCCTCACAGCGAGTCGCGACGAGCACTTCATGACATCCCCTTGCAATTCACGCCAGCCCGACGCCCCGGCCCCACGCCTGGACGACGCCCGGATGGTCACATCATACAATTCAGCCGTGGCGCGCGACACGCTCCTCGACTTCTTCCACGACCTGGCCGGCGCCAGCGGTCCGTTCCTGGTCCACGACGACGGCTATCGCGAGCGCCACTTCAGCTACGCAGACGTCGGTCGCACGGCGCAGGCGTTCGCCGCCCGCCTCCATGCCGCCGGCCTGCGCAAGGGGGACGCGGTCGTCTTCTTCTCCGAGAACCGGCCCGAGTGGATCGTCGCGTTCTGGGGCTGCCTGCTGCGCGGCATCGTCGTCGTGCCGATCGACTACCGGAGCGCCCCCGATTTCCTGGCGCGCGTCGCCCGGATCGTCAAGGCGCGGGTCATTCTCGTCGGCCAGGACGTTCCGCCGGTCGAGCCGGCGGTGACCGGGATCGCCGCCGAGGTCTGGCGCTTCCAGACGGTGACCTGGGAGAGCGCCGCCGCGCCGGCCACCACCCTGGAGGCCGTGCCGATCGGACGCGACGACGTCGCCGAGATCATCTTCACGTCGGGAGCGACGGCCGATCCGAAGGGGGTGGTCATCACCCACCGCAACGTGCTGGCGAACATCGTCCCGGTCGAACGCGAGGTCCTGAAATACCGGAAGTACGGCAGGCCGTTCTTCCCGATCCGCTTCCTGAACCTGCTGCCGCTCAGCCACATGTTCGGTCAGGCGATGGCGACGTTCATCCCGCCGATGCTGCCCGGCGTCGTCATCTTCATGCGCGGCTACAACCCGGCGGAGATCGTCGCGCAGATCAAGCGGCAGCGCGTGTCGGTGCTGGTGTCGGTGCCGAAGATCCTCGACGTGCTCCGCGAGCACGTGCTGCGCCTCGCGCCGGAGGCGCGAACACCGGGACCGAAACAGCACTTCGTGAAACGCTGGTGGCGCTATCGCCGCGTGCATCGCCTCTTCGGCCTCAAGTTCTGGAGCTTCATCGTCGGCGCCGCGCCGCTCGAAACCGAGCTCGAAGGGTTCTGGGGCGAACTCGGCTTCGCCGTCATCCAGGGCTATGGCCTGACCGAAACCGCGCCGATCGTCACGTTGAACCATCCATTCGGGACGAAACGCGGATCGGTCGGCAAGGCGATTGCCGGCGTGCAGGTGAAGATCGCCGACGATGGCGAGATTCTGGTGCGTGGCGAGAACGTGACCACCGGCTACTTCAACGCGGCGGAAGAAACCGCCAGGGCCTTCGAGGACGGCTGGTTCCACACCGGCGATATCGGCGAGATCGGCCCCGACGGACAGCTGTTCATCAGGGGGCGGAAGAAGGAGATGATTGTCACCCCGGAAGGGCTCAACGTCTTTCCGGAGGACGTCGAGCGCGTCCTCACGCATCTGCCCGGCGTGAAGGAGTGCGCGGTCGTCGGGCTCAAGGGCGGTGGCGGCGAGGAGCGGGTCGGCGCCGTGCTGGTGCTGGAGGCGGGTCACGATGCCGACGCGATCGCGCGCGACGCCAACGCGCAGCTCGAGGATCATCAGAAAATCCGGCGCGCCCTGGTGTGGCCCGAGCCGACGCTGCCGCGAACCGAGGGGACACGGAAATTGAAGCGGGCCCTGATCCGTGACTGGGCGATCGGGTCGCTCTCCGGTGCGCCCCGCCCGGTTCAGGCCGGCACGGACCAGCTGGCCGCTCTCGTGGCTAGGTATGCCGGGCGCACCGACCTGACGCCAGGGACCACCATCGAGGAACTCGGCCTGAGTTCGCTGGAGCGGGTCGAGCTGATGGTGGCGCTCGAGGATCGCTTCCAGACCCGCATCGACGAAGGCGCCTTCGCGAACGCGCACGATCTGTCGCAGCTCAAGGCGCTGGTGGAGCAGGCGGCCACCAGTGACACCGTGCCGGGCGAGCCGGTCGAGTTCCCGACCTGGAACCGGACGTGGCCCGCCCGCTTCATCCGACGTATCAGCCTGCCCACCTGGATCCTGCCGCTCGCCCGGGTCTTCGCCTGGCTTCGCGTCGACGGGCTGGAACACCTGCGCGGGCTGAAGGAGCCGGTGATATTCGCCGCCAACCACCAGAGTCACATGGACGCGCCGGTCATCCTCGCGGCGATGCCACGGCACGTCCGCTACCGGGTCGCGATTGCGATGGCCAAGGAGTTCTTCCGGGCGCACTTCTTCCCCGAGCAGTACGGACGGCGGGCGTGGTTCACCAACAGCCTCAACTACTATCTGGCGGCGCTGTTCTTCAACGCCTTCCCGCTGCCCCAGCGAGAGGCTGGCGCCCGGCAGACCCTGCGGTACATCGGCGACGTCGTCGAGCACGGTTACTCGGTCCTCATCTTCCCGGAGGGGCGCCGCGCCGAAACCGGCACGATCGACCGCTTCAGGCCCGGTATCGGCATGATTGCGGCCCGGCTCGGCGTGCCGGTGGTCCCGGTCCGCATCGACGGGCTCGAGAAGGTGCTGCCGGTCGGCGCCACCCGCGCGAAGCCCGGCCGCGTGCGGGTCGCCTTCGGCCGACCGCTGACGCTCACGGGCGAGGACTACGAGGCGCTCGCCCGCCAGGTCGAGGATGCGGTGCGGGGGCTCTAGGGCGGG
>CADEDC010000021.1:29432-53717 GCA_902825985.1 uncultured Acidobacteriota bacterium
CGGGTAGGGGGAGGTTGGGCGCGTTGAATGGGCCGGCCGGCGGGGCGAAGTTTGGCGCCCAGCCCGGCGTGTGGCACAATGCTTGACGTTTCGAAAGACAAAGAAAGGATAGCTAGCCCGATTGAGCAAGGACGATTTGATCGACATGCAAGGCACGGTGGTGGCCGTTCATAG
Source organism: uncultured Acidobacteriota bacterium (assembly GCA_902825985.1). GTDB lineage: Bacteria > Acidobacteriota > Vicinamibacteria > Vicinamibacterales > CAVVIG01 > VFZL01. The sequence goes on from CADEDC010000021.1 coordinate 29,607, forward strand.
CGGCGGTCTTTACCGCGTGCAGTGCGACGCCGGCCACGAGGTGCTCGCCCAGCTGAGCGGCCGCATGCGGCGCTTCCGCATCAAGGTTGTTCCCGGAGACCGCGTGACAGTCGGCGTTTCCCCGTACGATCCCGTGCGAGGCATCATCACGTTCCGCGCCCGCTAGCCACCACACAGTTTGAGTTCTGATCCAAACGGACCGCCACGCCCACGCCGCCGCTCCCGCATCTCGTCCTCGCGACGCGGAGGACCGCGGCGAAGCGGCGCACCCTCGCCTCGACCGTCCAACGCATCGACGGCCGTTGCACTCGAACCGACCGTCGCTGACGCGACGCCGGTGCCGTTCACATCCCTGAACCTCGATACGCGCCTGCTGGAAGGTGTGCGCGATCTCGGGTACAAGGAAACACGCCCCATCCAGAGCGCCGTGCTGCCGCTCGCGCTGAGCGGACAGGACGTCATCGCCTGCGCCGAGACCGGCACGGGCAAGACCTGCGCCTTCGTCGTGCCAATGGTCCAGCGGCTGCTCGACGATGACGCCAAGCTGGCCGACGCCGGCATCGTCCCGACCGGGGCCAAGCGCAGCCGCGTCCTGGTGCTGGCGCCGACCCGCGAACTCGCCGTCCAGATCGAAGACGAGATCCACGGGTTGACGTATCACACCGCCATCACGAGCGCCGCGGTGTACGGCGGCGTCGAGTTGGGGGGACAGGAGCGCGCGCTGAAGGCAGGGGTGGACATCATCGTCGCCACCCCGGGCCGCCTCATGGATCACATGCGGCAGCAGAACGCCGATCTCGCGGCGTGCGAGCTGCTCGTGCTCGACGAAGCCGACCGCATGATGGATATGGGGTTCTGGCCCGACGTCCGCCGCATCATCACGGCGTTGCCGACGCAGCGGCAAACCCTGCTGTTCTCGGCGACCATGCCCGATGAGGTAGTGCGGTTCGCGCTCGAGATCGTCCGCGACCCGAAGTACGTGCAGGTCGGCCATCGCAGCAAGCCGGCCAAGTCGATCACCCACCGCATGGAAGCGGTGGCATCGCCGTCGGCCAAGCTCGAGTGGCTGATCGAGCACCTCAAGCGCGCCAGCGGGCCGGTCCTGGTCTTCACGCGGATGAAGGTCGGCGCGGAACGGCTGTCGCGCCGGCTACAGGCGGCCGGGATTCGCTGTGCGGCGCTGCATGCAGACCGCACCCAGGAACAGCGCCGCGCCGCCGTGGAAGGCTTCCGGGGTGGCAAGCACAAGGTGCTGGTCGCGACCGACATCGCCGCACGCGGCCTCGACATCGACGGCATCCACACCGTCATCAACTACGAAGTGCCCGATTCGCCCGACGCGTACGTGCATCGCGTCGGCCGTACCGGGCGCGCCGATGAGGCGGGCAACGCCATCACGCTCGTGGCTCCCGAAGAGCGTCAGGCCCTGGCGATTCTGGAAAAGTCGGTTGGTGTTCGTCTAGAATCGAACTCGAATGTCTGACCCGGTCGAGAGCACCGCGATATCCGAAGCGGTGATCAAGTTCAAGTCGTGCCGGTGGCGGCGTCCGCCCGAGGATGGGCCGGAGTGCTGCGGTCACCGCGACGTGCTGCCGATTGCCGGCACCAGCTTCAGTCCGGAAGCCTGGTGCCCGGACTGCGCGTTCTTCAAGCTGCGGCGCACACCGAAGAAGCGTTCGCCTGACGACTACCGGTACTAGTCCGAACTAGTCCGAGAATTCCTTCGCCAGCTCGACCCATTCCCCTTTCGGCGCCAGCTGGCGGTAGGCGGTCCAATGCGGGCGCGCCTCCGCCGACTGCCCCATCTTCTCGAACGTCACCGCCAGATAGAAGTGCGCGTCGGCATAGCCGGGGTTGAGCCGGAGGGCGTCGCGGTAGCACGCCTGCGCCTCCGGATAGCGGCCAAGATCGTGATGGATGTTGCCGAGGTTGAAATGGGCTTCGAAGTACTCGGGCTCGACGCCGATCGCCTGTTCGTACAGCGCCTGCGCCTCGATGAGCTCGTCGCGCCCGTAATGAATGTTGGCGAGGTTGATCAGCGCCGCCACGAGATGGGGATCGAGTTCCAGCGCCTTCCGGTAGTTGGCCGCCGCCTCGGCCACACCGGCGGCGTCACCGTCGTCCAGCGCTGACGCGGCGCGGAAGAACTCCTCCGCCATCTGCGATCGCTGCGGCGTCATCGGCGTCCGCGCCACCGTGGTGGGGCGCGAGCGGCGGCCCTCGAGCGTGAAGACCCGGGCCGGCTCGGCGTCCAGGCGGAAGTCGAAGGACAGCTGGCCCTGGCGCGCCGCCAGCAGCGCCTTGACGACACTGCGGAACGACGCGCCTTGCGCGACGTCGTCGCACGCCTGCTTGATGACCGCCAGATCCTGGAAGCCGAAGTAGGTGTCGTTCGGCGTGCGCCACACCGGCCGGACCAGCCCGCACTTCACCAGGTAGCGCAGGTGATCCTCGCGCAACGCGCGATAGCGGGTGAGCAGCTCGCGGACACCGTGATACTGCTGGCGCAGTTCGCTTGGCGCCGGCACACCGGCGAGCCGGCAGAAGGCGTCTTCGGTGACGATGTCGACGTGGCCGCCGGGTTGTGCGTTCAGCTCTTCGGCACGTTTCAGCCTGGCGCTGCGGCTGCGTGACGCGATGGCATCCTCGGCACCGTCGGCGCCGACGACCAGCATCGTGGTGCGCGGGGTGACTTCGTCACTGGTGGCGCCACCGAGCCGTTCGACGAGGGCGCGAGCATCCTTGCGGCCGAGCGAGTCGAGCCTGCCTGCAAAAACGACGAGGTGTCCGGCGAGCATCTGTGACACGGGTGGACGGCCTGGGCGAATGGCGGTTGGCGACTCAAGATGATGGAGAATGGGATCGAAGTCAAGGAGCAAAGTGACCCGCGCATGATTCTCGCAGGCGACATCGGCGGCACGAAAACACTGCTCGGACTGTTCGCGCCGGGTCCGGATGCCGTGCGGCCGACGTCAGTCTGCGTGCGAGCGTTCGCCACCCTCGACTATCCCGGCCTGACCGACATGATCGCCGACTTCGCGCGCGATCCGGCCGTGCACGGCGCCGTCGTCACGCACGCCTGCTTCGGCGTCGCCGGTCCCGTGCTCGACGATGCGGCGGAGCTGACGAACGTGCCATGGCGGGTCAACGCGCGGGACGTCGAGCGCGCGTTCGACATCCGGCGGGCGACGTTGTTGAACGACCTGCAGGCGATGGCCTATGCCGTGCCCGTCCTGTCGCGCGAGGAGGTGCATCCGATCCAGGAGGGTGAACCGGTTCGAACGGGCAACATGGCCCTGATCGCCGCCGGCACCGGACTGGGACAGGCGCTGCTGCACCGCGTCGACGGACGCTTCGTTCCGTCGCCGTCGGAAGGCGGGCACGCCGACTATGCGGCGCGCACCGAGTACGACGTCCTCGTGCTGCGCGACCTCACCCGGCGTTACGGCCGCGCCGAGGTGGAGCACGTGATCTCGGGGCCCGGCCTCGTGAATCTCTTCCGCGTGACGCACCGGGCCCCCTGCGTCGTCGTCGACGACGACGAGGATCCCGATGCGCCGGCGCAGATCACCGCGGCGGCGCTGGCGCGGCGGTGCCAGGGCTGCATCGAGGCGCTGCAGCTCTTCGTCGACGCCTACGGCGCCGAGGCCGGCAACGTCGCGGTGCGTGGCGTGGCTACCGCCGGCGTGTTCATCGGCGGCGGCATCGCGCCGAAGATTCTGGCGGCACTGACCGACGGCCGCTTCCTGCGCGCGTTCCTCGACAAGGGGCCGATGCAGCCGCTGCTGTCGCGGGTGCCGGTGCAGGTGATCTTGAACCAGGATGCCGGCCTGCTCGGCGCCGCCGTCTACGCGGCAGCCCTGTAGGCGGGCTCGAGCGATCTGCCGGAGAGCCGGCGACCGCGGCCCGGGTCCGCGGACCGTGGCGATTCTGGCTGGTTTCTCCGCGCGACCGCGCGGCACCATCCTTGCCTCAGCCGGTCGATGCGCGGACCCGGACGCTGGTGTCCCTCCCGCGCGTCCTCATCATCATGACCACGACCCTTCGTTCCGTGTGCATCTGTGCCTTCGTCGTCTGGGTGGCCGGCTGCTCGGCCGCCGATGCCCCGCCGCCGCCGCCACCGGCGTGGGAGGTCGCCAACCCGGTCGTGCCGCTGCCCGACATGCCGCTCGGCGTCAGCAAGACCTTCAAGGAACTGCCGGACCCGCCGACACCGCAACGGGTGCGCCTCGGACGCTGGCTGTTCTACGACACCCGCCTGTCCGCCGACGGCAAGATCGCCTGCGCCACCTGTCACCGGCCGGAGCATGCCTTCTCCGAGCCGACGCCGCATTCGACCGGTATCGGGTCGCAGGAGGGCGGCCGCAAGGCGCCGCCGATCGTCAACCTCGCGTGGACGCTCTATCCGCACTTCTTCTGGGACGGTCGCGCCGCATCGCTCGAGGAACAGGCGCTCGGCCCCATCGCGAACCCGGTCGAGATGGGCAACACGCACGAGGCGATGATCGCGACGCTGTCGAAAATCGACAGCTATCGCCCGTACTTCACCGCGGCGTTCGGCAGTGACGAGATCAATCAGGATCGGGTGGCGAAGGCGATTGCCGACTACGAGCGAACGCTGCTGAGTGGCGACGCGCCGTGGGATCGCTGGCGGGTCACGAAGGACGAATCGGCGGTGTCGGCCGACGTCAAGCTGGGGCACGAGCTGTTCTTCGGCAAGGCCGGGTGCAACCAGTGCCATCTCGGCGACAACCTGACCGACAGCAACTTCCACAACGTCGGCGTCGGCTGGGACGCGAAGACCAGGACGTTCGCAGACGAAGGCCGATCGGTGATCTCCAGGAATCCCGACCATCGCGGCGCGTTCAAGACGCCGGGCCTGCGTGACGTGGCGCTGCACGCGCCCTACATGCACGACGGGTCGATGGCGACGCTGCTCGAAACGGTGCAGCACTACACGAAGGGCGGCAACGCGAACCCGCAGCTCGACCCCAAGATCCAGAAGCTGCCGCTGTCGCCCGCCGAGGAGCGCGCCCTGGTGGCATTCCTGGAGGCGCTCACCGGGAACGTGCCGCGGCAGACGCCGCCGGCGGCGTTTCCCGACTGAGCCCGTCGCAGCTGAACGGCAGTTTCCGCTTGTGCCCTGGCGGGGCAACGACCGTAAGATACGGACATGCGGGTGTCTGTCGCCGCCGTCCTCGGATCCGTCGCTCTGGCGGTCGCCGCCTCGACGCTGCTGGCGCCGGCGGCGGCTCAGCGTGCGGTCCCGCGCGCGCAGACGGCGGTCCCCCGCGGTGATACCCGCGTGCCGTTCAAGGTCGGCGAAACGCTGACCTTCGACGTATCCTGGTCGTCGTACATGGTGGCCGGCACGGCGGTCACGACCGTCCGCGAACGCCGGCCATCGGCCGCCAATGCCGCCGCGTACTATATCGTCGCGGAGGGCAAGCCGCTGCCGCTGATCTCACGCCTCTACTCGCTCTACTACAAGATGGACACGCTGCTCGACACGGCCACGCTGCTGCCGCAGCAGATGACGTTGTACAGCGAGGAGGGGCGGCGCCAGCGCCTCGGCACCACGAAGTTCGACCGCGCGGCCCGACGGGCACTCTTCGAGCTGTCCGGCGACCCACCGGTCAAGACCAACGTGACCGTTCCCGCGCAGGTGCAGGACGGACTCTCGCTGCTGTACGCGGTCCGCGCCAGGCCGATTACCGCCGGCACGACGCTCACCTACCCGATCATCGACGATGGCGCGCTGTACACGGTGTCGCTGCAGGCGTCGGCCACCGAGCGTGTGCGGGTGCCGCTCGGCGAGCTGTCGGCGTGGAAGCTGGGCGTCAGCATCACCGACGCACAGGGTCAGCGCGTCGCCGAGAACGTCGGCGTCTGGCTGTCGAACGATGCGCGGCGTCTGCCGGTGAAGATGCAGGCCGACCTGCCGGTCGGCAGCTTCATGCTGGCGTTGCGCGAAGCCCGGTAGATCGGCGCCCGACAGTCTCAGTCGTCGGCGTGCGCGAGCGTCAGTGCGAAGCCGGCGGCGGTGTCGCACCACTGCGCCGTCGGCGCGAAACCGGCGTCGGCCAGGCGGCGCATCACCTCAGGCGCTTCGTACTTGTAGGACCGTTCGGTCCAGATCGATTCCCCTTTTTCCAGCGAGAACGCGAGTTCGGCGTCCGGAATGCGGATGTCCTGTCGTGCCAGGCTCACCAGATGCATTTCGACCCGCGACGCCTCGGCGTCCCAACGCGCCTCGTGGACGAAACGGGCGAGATCGAAGTTGGCGTGCAGGTCGCGATTCAGCCGGACCAGCAGATTGCGGTTGAACGCCGCGGTGACGCCGAGGGGATCGTCGTAGGCCAGCTGCAGCGTCCGCGCGTCCTTGACGAGATCGGTGCCGATCAGCAGCGCGTCGCCGGCGCCGAGCACGGCGCGCACCTGACGGAGGAACAGTTCGGCGTCGGGCGGGTCGAAGTTGCCGAGGTTGGATCCAAGGAAGAGTACGAGCGTGCGGCGGTCGGCATCGGCCGATCGGGCAACCTCCTGCAGCCCAGGTTCGTACGACAGGGGCCAGGTCTTCAGTTCGACGTGCTCGAGCGCCGCCAGGCGCAACCGCGATGCCTGCAGCGCGCCGCTGGAGACATCGACGAGTTCGGCCACGAGCGGCGGCCGCAGCGGCCAGCCGGCGTCGATGAACGTCGCGAGCTTGTCGCCGCTGCCGGCCCCGAGTTCGACGAGACGGGTCGGCCGGCCGGCGGCCTCGACGATCGACGCCGCATGCCGGCTCAGCAGCTGCCGTTCGACGCGCGTGACGCCGTACCACGGGAGATGGCAGATCGCTTCGAACAGCGCCGTGCCGAGGTCGTCGTACAGCAGCCAGGCCGGCAGCTGCCGCGGCGTCAGCGACAGTGCGTACTGGATCTCACTGATCTGGGAGGGATCGACGGCTGTCGCCGCGGTCGTCAGTCGTGTGGTGTCACGCATCGGAAACTCGCATAGACGTGCGGGTAGCGGGGCCGGAACCAGTTCCGGAAGCTCGGACGGATCAGTTCGCGCGCGGTCACCGGCGATGCGCCCTTCATCACGAAGTGCTCCTCGCCGAAGAAGTCGGCTGAGTACTCCGGATACGACGCCATCGCCACGAATCCGGGGAACGGCCTGAACGGTGTCGACGTCCACTCCCAGCCGTTGCCGACCAGATCGTGGATGCCCCAGGCACTCGCGCCGGCCGGATGGCTGCCAGCCGGCTGCGGATCCCACGTGAAGAAGTCGAAGGCGCCGTGCTCGGCGGTCGGCGGCTCGTCGCCCCACGGATGGCGCCGGACGCCGCCATCGGGAGTGCCGTATGCGGCGCGCTGGTACTCGGCTTCGGTCGGCAGACGGGCGCCACTCCACCGTGCGTACGCGGATGCCTCGGCCTGTGTCACGAACACCGGCCAGGCGGGCGGCAGCGGCAGACGCTCGAACATGGCGTCCCAGTGCCACACCCCGTGGTGGCAGTGCCAGAACGGCGGCGCGGTACGACGTTCGCGCCGCAGCCAGTCGATGTCGTCGGCGCGCCACCATTGCGGCTGCTCGTAGCCGCCGGCCTCGACGAAGGCGAGGAAGTCGGCATTGGTGACGTTGTGGCGGTCGATGTCGAAGGCCGGCACGTCTTCCTGGTAGGCCGGCCGCTCGTTGTCCCAGCTGAACTCCACCGCGTCGCCGTTCACACCGAGAGCGGCCCGTCCAGCCGGCACATGGACCCGGTCGCGGGAGGGCGGGGCGCCCTCGGTACGCGGCGCGTACGTCGCAGGCCGCCGCTTCTGGTCGTATGGCAGCCGATGCCAGAGGTACAGCAGCGTCTCCTGATGCATCGCTTCGTGTTCCAGGATCGTGAACACGGCCTCGCGATGGTTGAGGTAAGGATCGCCGGGGCGATCGAGATCGCTGCGGCCGAGCGCCTCGAGCACGCGGCGATCCACCTCGCCGGCGAATTGCCGCACGGTCGCACGGCTGGGCCACAGGTCGCGGGCACCGCAGCCGCCGAGCGGCGACTCCCGCTCATCGGGATCGATGCCGCGTGCGAACAGCTTTTCGAGCCCCGGGTCGATCGAGGGCCCACCGAGTGCCTTCCGGACGAGCGTGTTGAAGCTGAACGCCGGCAGATGACCGTCGTAAAACACGACAGGGTGTCGCAGATCGATCGGCTGCGCGTAGTACGCCTCTTCCGTCAGCAGATCGAACAGCTCACCAGTACGGGCCCGAATCCGAACGTATCGGGACTGCAAGGCGGTCGTCAATGACACAGCTCCTCCAGTGCGCATGCCCAGCGGCCGGGCTGCTGCAAATCGACGGCCCGATTCCGCTAGAATGTGGCGACCGTGAAGATCACGCTGAACGGCGATCCTTTCGAGGTCGCTGGCCCATTGACGGTGTCGGCCCTGCTCGCGCACCTCGACATCGACTCCCGACGCGTCGCCATCGAGCACAACATGGTCGTGGTCAAGCGGGGAAACTATGACACGGTCGAGGTTCGCGACGGCGACGAAGTCGAGATCGTCAACTTCGTCGGCGGCGGCCAGCAGACGGACGCTATGGACAACCTTATCATTGCCGGCAAGACGTTCCAGTCGCGCCTCATCGTCGGGACGGGCAAGTACGCCACGCCCGAGATCATGCGGCAGGCCCACGAAGCCTCGGGCGCCGACATGGTCACCGTCGCCGTGCGCCGCGTCAACATCTCCGACCGCTCGCAGGCGTCACTGCTCGACTACATCGATCCGGTGAAGTTCTTCCTGCTGCCGAACACCGCCGGCTGCTATTCGGCCGACGAAGCGGTGCGTACGGCGCGCCTCGGCCGCGAGGCCGGCCTCTCGAACTGGGTGAAGCTCGAGGTGATCGGCGACGAGCGCACGCTCTTCCCCGACAACGAACAGCTGGTCGCGGCCACCAAGGTCCTCGTGAAGGAGGGCTTCGTCGTCCTGCCGTACACGAGCGACGACCTCGTGACCTGCCGCAAGCTGGAGGATGCCGGCGCCGCCGCCGTGATGCCCCTCGGAGCCCCCATCGGATCCGGACTCGGCATCCAGAACGTCAACAACATCCGGATCATCCGCGAGTTCTCGCGTGTGCCGGTGATCGTCGACGCCGGCGTCGGCACCGCCTCCGATGCGGCGCTGGCGATGGAGCTCGGCGCCGATGGCGTGCTGATGAACACGGCCATCGCCGGGGCCCGGGATGCCGTCGCGATGGCCGAAGCCATGCGCCTGGGGGTGCGCGCCGGCCGTCTCGCATTCGGCGCCGGTCGCATCCCGCGCAAGATGTACGCAACCGCCAGCAGCCCGGTCGACGGACTCGTCGGCCGCTGACGCACGCACGATCCACGTACCTGGAACGGCGCGACCCGCCAGATCGCGTCGATCGGATTGCGATCGCGGTCGGCCGCCGCGCACGGCCTGCCACACATCCGTAATTCTGCCCACGCATTTGGCGCGCCGCCGGCCGCCGATCACACTCTGCGACCGCCGCCGCTGCGGCCGCCGCCCACCGCGGCCGCGCCATTCCTGTTCACAGTTCCTGTGCGTGACGTCGGGCGGCTGCACACGCACGCATATGTGACACAACCGCGCACCGGGCGGTGCATGCCGGTTCGGTACTCAGCTTGCTCGACCGCTGGTCAACGGTCTGAGCACCTGAGGAACCATGCTCCCTACAGCGCGACACATCCTTGGCTTTACGTCGGTCACCGCACTCGTGGCGGCTCTGTGCCTGCCGCACGTCGACGCGCAGTCGACGGTCGTGCAGTCGATCCCCGGCCCCGTCATTCATGAACCGGTCGGGGTCTACGAGGGTTTCAGTTACGTCGCGCCGCGCCCGCGGCGTGACGATGGCCTGCAGTCGCGGGTGACCGCGCCGTTCCAGGTGACATATACCGGGTTCACGCCGGAAGCCGAAATGGCGTTCCAGCATGCCGTCGACATCTGGAGTTCGATCGTGCAGTCGTCGGTGCCGATCCGCGTCAACGCCGAATGGCGGACCGACTTGCCGGCCTACGTGCTCGGCGCCGCCGGCACCACCGCGATGCTGCGCAACTTTCCGAACGCGCCGCGCGCCAACACCTACTACCCGGCGGCATTGGCGAACGCGCGGGCCGGCGTCGACCTCACGGCCGGCGCCGAAATCGCCGCGAGCTTCAACGCCAACTTCCCGTGGTATCTCGGCACCGACGGCAACGCCCGCACGCAGTTCGATTTTGCGACGGTCGTCCTGCACGAGATCGGTCACGGCCTTGGGTTCTTCGGATCGATGCGGGTGGAGAACGGCGCCGGCCTGTGGGGCATCGGCGCTCCGGCCCTGCCGATGGCGTTCGACTGGTTCGCGACCGACGCGAACGGGCGGATGCTGATGGACGGCGTGATGTACCCCAACGGGTCGGCGGCGCTCGCCGGCCAGCTGACGAGTGACGCGGTCCGCTTCGGCGGGGCGAAGGCCCGCCAGGCATTGAACGGGCAGCCGCCGGCGCTGTTCGCGCCGAACCCGTGGGCCGCCGGATCCAGCCTGGTGCATCTCAGCTGGCAGCACTTCCCGCCGGGAGACGCGAACTCGCTGATGACCCCGTCACTCGCCCCGGGCCGCGTCGTCCACGACCCCGGCCAGGTTGTTCGCGGGATGCTCGCGGACATGGGATGGACGATTACGGACGGTGTGGTGCTGGAGAGCGCCGCGCCACTGAAGCGGGCGCCCGGCAACCTGCGCCTGATCGTTCGCTAGTCGCGCCGCCCGGACGTCCTCGGCCGGTCGCAGCCTGACCGGGCCGGGGGCGCACCCCCTCCGACCCTCCGACGCTCCGACCCTCGACCGACCGCCGACGGCCTCTCCAGCGCGACCGCGGCTCGACCGCTTTCCCACTTCGACCGCCGAGCGCCTCTCCACCGCGACTTCCGGCCCCGCTCATCGCCCCCGGGTCACGAATCGCCAGCCCCGATTCCCCACTGTTCCCCGTGCGTCCGGCGGTGTATCCGTCGACCGGCAATGCACGGTGAAAATGCGACAGTGTAAGCGACGCGACCGATCTGTATTGAGATTGGATGACCTGCTCGCCGCGACCCGAAGTCTACCTCGAGATACTGGCGACAAATTGTTGGTACAGAGCGGTTTATTTTAATTGCACAGCTCAGACACTGTCGGGTATGTTCTTTGCTCTATTGATGGGTATGAACGCACGGACAACCTCCCGAGTCTGCACCTTGGCCGTCGCGGGTATTCTTACTGCCGCTGTCGCCCAGGCCGCGACCGTGACCCTGGCGTGGGATCCCTCCAGTGAACCCAACGTGGCGGGCTACTACGTCAGCATCGGCACGCAGCCAGGCGTCTACACCGCGAACATCGACGTCCGCACCCAGACGACCTACCGCCTCAACGGTCTGATGGACGGCGCGCCCTACTATTTCATCGTCCGTGCGTACACGGCCACCGGTGTCTTCGGCCCGGCGTCCGTGGAAGTATCGACGCGCGCCGGCATCCGGCACTACGTCGCCGGCGACATGACCGGTGACTATCGCACCGACGTCACGGTCTTCCGACCGTCGAACGGCACCTGGTATTCGCGAAACTCCAATGGCACGACCACCGGCGTGGTCTGGGGCGCACCGGGCGACCTGCCGGTGAAGGGCGACTACGACGGCAACGGCCTCGGTGACCCGGCGGTCTACCGTCCGTCGAACGGCACCTGGTACGTCCGCTATACCGGCACGGGCGGTGCGCTCGGCCTGGTGTGGGGCGCCCCGAACGACGTCCCGGTACAGGGGGACTACGACGGCGACGGCCGCACCGACATCGCGGTCTTCCGCCCGGCCAACGCCACGTTCTACGTCCGCACCATGACCGGTTCCGCCTTCGGATACCAGTGGGGCTCGGCCGGCGACATCCCGGTGGTGGGTGACTACGACGGCGACGGCGTGAACGACTTCGGCGTCTTCCGTCCCGCCAACGGCACCTGGTACCTCCGGCACTCCGGCACCGGCTCGGCGCGCGCCATCCAGTGGGGCCTCGCCGACGACGTCCCGGTCGCCGGCGATTACGACGGCGACGGAAAAACCGACGTGGCGGTGTATCGCCCCTCGAACGGCACCTGGTATTTGCGCTACTCTGGAACCGGCGCGAACGCCGGCGTCCAGTGGGGCCTGACGACCGACCAGCCGGTGCCGGCCGACTACGACGGCGACGGCAAGGACGATGTGGCGGTGTATCGCCCATCGAACGGCACCTGGTACTTCAGGTACTCGGCTTCGGGCACCACCGGTGGCATGCAATGGGGTGCCAGCGCCGACATCCCGCTGACGCGCCCCTAGTTCGACTCGGCACGGCCGGCGACTGTTCGCCCGGCCGCGCCGCTCATCGATTCGTGTCGTCCCGCCGATAAGGTACGTCGACATACCGCATCACGAGCCACGACGCCCCACGGGCGGTCGTGGCTTTCACCGTTTCGGGATAGGGGTTCGCTCATGCTCAAACGCAGCCTCGTGGCCTTCGTTGTGTCTCTTCTGTGGGCCAGTTCGGCATTCGCCCAGCGCGACGCGATCGATCTCAGCCGTGCCGTTGTGCACAACTCACCAGCCGACGTGGCGAGCTGGACCATCAGTTCCCGCGTCGAGACGCTGACGATGAGCCCTGAAGGCGCACGCGAGCCGGGCCTCGCGATGTATTTCAACAGCCGCTCGACCTGGCCGAACTATACGCCGCCCGGTTGGGATGGCCCGATCCAGTACACCATCTGGGCCGGCGTCAACATCGGCGGCACGTGGCACGTGTCGGGCATCATCCAGATGTGGCGCGAGCGCGTCGCCACGGGCGCCCCGCTGTTGACCTTCGGACCCGGGTGCACGGTCAACAATTTCGCCTGCAACTGGGTCTACGACGGCCGCTGGGGAACCATGGCCGGTTATCAGCCGCGGGCCGGTGAAGCGATGATCTTCTTCGCGACGGCCGGTAACGCGCGCGGCATCACGGCCGTCACCTCCGTGCGGCAGCGCACCAACGTCGTCATGGTGAACCTCCCCGCGAACGACACCGGCGTGTTCAACTTCCCGGTCAACCAGACCGATCTGCTCATCGACCTCGGCGCCAGCGGTCTGTGGACCCTCCTCGACACGACGACCTCGACACAGGTCAACGCGGGGAACCCCAATCACATGGCGGTGGGCGACATCGACGGCAACCGTATCGACGAGGTGGTCGCCGACTTCGGTACCGGCGTCGGCGTCTGGATCCGGTGGAATGGCGCCGGCTGGACCCGGCTGCACAACAGTGCCACCAGCGGCTTGACGATGGGCGACCTCGACGCGAACGGACGCTCGGACGTGATCCTGAACTTTCCGGGCGGCGGCATCTGGGCGTTCCTGAACGGCAGCACCTGGGGACAGATCCACTCGCTGAATGCCGTCAAGATGCTCGTCGCCGACATCGACGGCGGCGGTGGCGACCTCATCCTCGAGTTCGCCGGCCTCGGCGTCTGGGCACGGCGCCACACCGGCGCCTGGTTCCAGGTCCATCAGATGAACCCCACCGCCATGACGGCGGGCGACTACGATGCCAGCGGCCGGGACGATGTGGCGTTCGCGTTCCCCGGTGCCGGTGTCTGGATGTTCCGGAACGGGACCAGTTGGCTGCAGGTGAATTCGCTCAGCGCGGTCCGCCTCACCACGGGGAACCTGGACGGTAACTTCTACAAGGAGCTTCTCATCGACTTCGGCGCCGGCTACGGTGTCTGGGCGTTCCGGAACATGGGCGCCTGGGTCCAGATTCACAGCAACACATCCGAGCAGCTGCTGCTCACCGACCTCGACGGCAACGGCCTGGATGAGGTTGTGGTCGACTTCGGCGCCGGCGCCGGCGTCTGGATCCTGGCCAACTCATCGCAGTGGATCAACGCCTATTACGTCAGTCCAGAGTGGATCCTCGCCGGCAACTTCAACTAGCCGAACGCCGACACGCGCCGGTCTTCAGCGCCGCCTGTTCGCAGCCGTCGGGGCATCGCCCCGGCGGCTGTTTCTTCGTACGACGGTCCCTGCACCGCATGGACCACCGTCGACAAATGATGGTCATGAGCAGGTACGAGGCGTACCATAGGGCAGGATGGGCACCTATCTGATCATTGTGCTTGCCAGCTTCGTGCTGGCGGCCGCCGGCACCTGGAGTGTCCGCGCGATCAGTTACCGCCGGGGGTGGCTTGCGATGCCGCGCGCCGACCGGGCCCACAAGACGCCGACCGCGCTGTTTGGCGGTGTCGCCATCTTCGCGGCACTGGCGGTCGGCATGCTCACCGTCGGGCCGTTGACGGGACCGTTCCCGGCGCTGCTGGCGCTGGCCACCGGCATCTTCGCCCTCGGCCTGGCGGATGATCTCTGGGACTTGCGACCGCAGACCAAGCTGGTGGCGCAGATCGCCGCCGGCCTGCTGCTGTACCTGGCCGGCTTCCATTTCAACGACGCGCTGCCGCGGCTGCTCGACCTCGCGATTGTCGTGTTCTGGGTCGTCGGGATCACGAACGCGATGAACCTGCTCGACAACATGAACGGGCTGTGCGCCGGCACCGCGGCGATCGCGGTGGCGTTCCGGCTGCTGTTCTTCGTCAAGGACGGCAACGCCGACGGCGCGACCGCCAGCGCCGTGTTCCTCGGCGCCATCCTCGGCTTTCTGGTCTTCAACTTCCCGCGTGCGTCGATTTTCATGGGCGATGCCGGCAGCCTCGTCGTCGGCTTCGTGCTCGCCGCCCTGAACCTCACCAACGGCGAGTCGTACTCCAAGGGGCTGTTCTCGGTTCTCTTCTTCCCGGTCGTGGCGCTGGCGATCCCGATCTTCGACACGGCCTTCGTATCGGTGGTTCGCACGCTGTCGGGCCGCTCGGTCAGCGTCGGTGGGCGCGATCACGCGTCGCACCGGCTGGTTGCGGTCGGCCTGAGCGAGACGGCCGCGGTGCTGGTCCTGCATGGCATCTCGATCGCGAGCGGCGCGATTGCCTTCGTGTTCTACCAGGTCGGTTTTTCGTACGCCTGGTTCCTCGGCGCGCTGCTGGTGCTGACGCTGGTGCTGTTCGGCATCTTCCTCGCCCAGATCAAGGTCTATCCCGAGGATCAGGTGCCGCGTGACGCGGCACCCGGGCGTTTCGACCTGATCACGAACTTCACCTACAAGCGGACGGTGCTGTGGGTGCTGGTCGACACGCTGACGATCCTCGTCGCGTGGTACGCGGCGTTCCTCGTCAACTACGGACAGACGGCGGTGTGGCCGCTCGAGGTGGCGCGCTTCACCGAGACGCTGCCGTTCGTCATCATCGGCGTGCTCGTCGGGCTGTACGTCCGCGGCCTCTATCGCACCGACTGGCAGCACCTGAGCCTGCACGAGCTGCGGGCGATTCTGAGCGGGTCGAGTCTCGGGCTCGCCATTGCCCTCATCGTCCTGGCGCTGGCCGGTGATGACGTGGCGACGCGCTGGCGGCTGCTGATCATCGCTCTCGGCGCCAACGTGCTCCTGCTGTCCGGCACCCGGCTGTTCGTGCGGACGCTGGCCGACCTGCCGCGCCCGCGCAGCGTTGCTGCCGAACGGGTGCTGATCTACGGCGCCGGGCGGGGCGGCGAACTGGCGCTGCGCGAGCTGCGCAGCAACCCGCAGCTGGGCAAGATCGCCGTCGGGTTCATCGACGACGATCCGGTGCGGCGCGGCATGACCCTGCACGGGGTGCCGGTGCTCGGCAGCCTGGGCCACCTCGAGAGCGCCATCCGCGATCACGAGGTCCAGGCGATTGTCGTGTCGACACGCAAGCTGGCGCCGGCGCGCGAGGAACGCCTGATCGCCCTGACGCGGGAGGCGGGCATCCGGCTCTATCGCCTCGACATCGCCATCGTCCCGCTCGGCCCGGACGTCGCGATGCCGGCGAATCAGGTGACGGCGGCGCTGCGGCCGGCACCGCGATCCGACTCGGCGGTGTGAGCTTCCGACGAAGTACAATGCAGCGTGCAGCCGGCCGGAACGCCCGGATGCCCCTGCTGATGACCCATCTGACCTGTTCGGACACGGGCCGACATCCATGAGGATGTTCGCCAGTCTCCTGTTGCACCGCGACCTCGTCTGGCAGATGACGAAGCGGGAGGTCGTCGGTCGGTATCGCGGATCGCTGTTCGGTGTCGCCTGGTCGCTGTTCCATCCGCTGCTGATGCTCGGGGTCTACACGTTCATCTTCTCCGGCGTGTTCAAGTCGCGCTGGCCGGAAGCACCGGCGGCCGACGGCACCACCGACTTCGCCGTGGTCCTGTTCTCTGGCATGGTCATTCACACGCTGTTCGCGGAGTGCGTCAACCGGGCGCCTGGCCTCGTGCTCGCCCATCCGAACTACGTGAAGAAGGTGGTGTTTCCGCTCGAGGTCCTGCCGTTCGTGACCCTGGGATCGGCGATGTTCCACCTCGCGGCCAGCCTGCTGGTCCTGCTGGCCGGGCTGCTGGTCAGCTCGCTCGGGCTGCAGCCGAGCGCCCTGCTCTTCCCGCTGGTGCTGGCGCCGTTCCTCGTGTTGACGATGGGCGTCTGCTGGCTGCTCGCGGCGACCGGCGTCTACCTGCGCGACCTCGGGCATGCCGTCGGCGTCGCGACGACAATCCTGCTGTTCCTGTCGCCGGTGTTCTACTCGGCATCGTCGTTGCCGGACGAATGGGCGTGGCTGATCCGTCTCAATCCGCTGACCTTCATCATCGAACAATCACGTGACGTGCTGGTATGGGGCCACGCTCCGCACTGGCCGGGCCTGCTGGCCTACACGGTGGCGAGCCTGATGGTGGCGCAGCTCGGCTTCGGCTGGTTCCAGAAGGCACGGCGCGGTTTCGCCGACGTGCTGTAGACGCTGATTCATGAACGACGAGTCCCCGGTCCCATCGGAGCTGCCCTGGTCGGGCGAACGCTACGTGCCGCGCATTGCCGGCAACATCCGGCTCGAGCACGTGCACCGCTACCTGCTGGCGCGGGAATGGTGCCGCGACCGGCGGGTGCTCGACATCGCGTGCGGCGAGGGATACGGATCCGACATGCTCGCGGCGGTGGCGCGCGAGGTGCACGGTGTCGACGTGTCGCCGGAGGCGGTCGCGCATGCCCGGCGGCAATACGGCCGCGCGCGGCTGACGTTCAGTGCCGGCGACTGCGCCGCCATCCCGCTCACGGACGCGTCGGTCGACGTCGTCGTCAGCTTCGAGACCATCGAGCATCACGCGCGGCACGACGACATGATGCGCGAGATCCGACGGGTGCTGGCGCCCGGCGGGCTGTTGATCATCTCGAGCCCGGATCGCCGCGAGTACTCGGAGATTCCGCAATACGCGAACCCGTACCACGTCAAGGAGCTGTCACGGGCCGAGTTCGAGGCGCTGCTGCAGCGCTACTTCCCGCACGTCTGCCTCGCCGGCCAGCGGATGAAGGCCGGCTCGCTCGTCTGGCCGCTCACCGACGCGAGCGCGCAGCGCTTTGCCGGATTCTCGGAATCGCCGGCCGATCATCGCATCGGGCCGCTCGGGCCGCCGCTGTACCTGATCGCCCTGGCCAGCGACCGGCCGCTGGAACCGCTGCCGGCCGGCATGCTGGACGGCGGCGAGTTCGTCTGGTCGCACGAGCACGTCGACGCGTTCCGCGAGGCCGAGCGGCTCTTCCACGCGCACGTCGCCGGCATCGAGCGGTCGCGCGTCGAGGTGCAGGCCCAGGCCGAGACCGCCGAGCAAGCCCGGGCCGAGCAGGAGGCGCTGGCGGCGAGCCTGCGCGAGGCACTGGCTCTCGAGCAGGCGGCCCACGCGGCGGCCCGCCGCAGCGCGGACGAGGGCGCCCGGCGGCTGAACGACGTGCGCCGCGACGCCGACGCGCAGCTCCAGGCCGCCGACACCGCCCGCGCGCGCCTCACGGCCGAGCGCGACCGTCTGGCCGCCGACGCGTCCCGCCTGACGACCCGGGTCCGCGCGATGGAGCAGAGCACGTCGTGGCGCATCACCGCCCCGGTCCGGACGATGCGGCAGGCGATGGATGCCGGCGCGCCGGCCGGCGCGCTGCTGCGTCAGGCGGTGCGCAGCGCGTACGGGCTGCTCCCGCTGTCGACGGCGGCGCGCCTGAAAGTCCGGACGACGCTGTTCCGCACGATGCCCTTCCTCTTCCGGCGCACCGCGGCGTACCGCGCCTGGGCGGCCTATCAGGCGTCGGCGGAGCGGATGCGGGGCGGAACGGCGGTGACCGCGGCGGCGGCGGCGACCACCCCGGCCGCGACGCCGAATGGCGCGCTGCCGCGCTGGTACTACGCCGACCCGGCGACCGAATACGTGCCGCTGGCGCCGACGTCGCACGTCGACACGCGGATCAGGGCAATCGCGTTCTACCTGCCGCAGTTCCACCCGATTCCCGAGAACGATCGCTGGTGGGGCAAGGGGTTCACCGAGTGGACCAACGTCTCGCGCGGCAAGCCGCAGTTCGTCGGCCACTATCAGCCGCACCTGCCGGGAGAGCTGGGCTTCTACGACCTGCGGATGCCGGAGGTCCAGCGCCGGCAGATCGAGCTGGCGAAGCACTTCGGCATCCACGGCTTCTGTTTCCACCACTACTGGTTCGCCGGCACGCGCCTGCTGCGACGGCCGCTCGACCAGCTGCTCGCCAACCCGGACATGGATTTCCCGTTCTGCCTGTGCTGGGCGAACGAGAACTGGTCGCGGCGCTGGGACGGCAAGGAGGCCGAGATCCTCATCGCCCAGCAGCACTCGCCGGCCGACGACCTGGCCTTCATCCGCGACATCGAACCGGCACTGCGCGATCCGCGCTACATCCGGATCGACGGACGACCGCTGCTGGTCGTCTACCGACCGTCGTTGCTGCCCAATCCGCGGCACACGGCGGAGCGCTGGCGCACCTACTGCCGGCAGGCGGGCATCGGCGACCTGTATCTCGTCAGCACCCAGGCGTTCGAGCGCACCGACCCGCGCGAGTTCGGGTTCGACGCGGCGATGGAGTTCGCGCCGAACAACATGGGCGCGCCCGACATCACCGCGCAGATGCCGCTGGTCAACGGCGAATTCAAGGGTGTCGTCTACGACTACCAGTACCTGGTCGAGTACGCGAAGACCGTGACGCCGCCGGCCTACGAGCTGTTCCGCAGCGTGACGCCGATGTGGGACAACGAGGCGCGGCGGCCGGGCCGCGGCGCGGTGTTCGCGAACGCGTCGCCGGCACGCTACCGCGAAGCCCTCGAGGCGACCTGCCGCTACACGGCGGCGCACCTGCCCGACAAGCCGTTCGTGTTCCTCAACGCGTGGAACGAATGGGCCGAGGGTGCACATCTCGAACCCGATCGCCGCTACGGCTACGCCTACCTGCAGGCGACCGCCGACGCGCTCAACCGCTTCCCGGCCAATGCGCAGCGGCAGCCGGTCGTCCTCGTTTCGCACGACGCCCACTTCCACGGCGCCCAGCGCGTCGCGCTGACGCTGGCTCAGGCGCTCACGCAGCGGCTCGGCTTCGACGTCGACATCCTGCTGTGCGGCGACGGCCCGCTGCGGCCGGACTTCGAACTGCACGGCCGGGTCCACGACTTCTTCTCGACCTCAGCCGAGCAGCGGCAGCAGATCGTCGCCCGCCTCTACGAGGGCGGCGCCCGGCTCGCGCTCTGCAACACCAGCGTCGTCGGCGGCACCGTGGAGCTGCTGCATCGCGCCGGATTCCACACCGTGTCGATGGTCCACGAGCTACCGGGGCTCATCAAGGAACACGGGCTCGAGGCATCAATCGACAGCATCGCCCGCTGCGCCGATCAGATCGTCTTCCCGGCGGAGGTCGTCCGCGCGCAGTTCGCCGCGTTGACCGGCGTGCCGATGGCGAGAACCCTGGTCCGGCCGCAAGGGCTGCTGTCGCCGAACCGCTTCCGCGATCGCCGCACCGAGGCGCGCCAGGAGCTGCGTCACCGCCTCGGCCTGCCCGAGGACAGCCTCGTCATCCTCGGCATGGGCTACGCCGATCGCCGCAAGGGGCTCGACCTGTTCGTCGAGGCCGGCCTGAGGCTCGTTCACGCGCTCCCGCACCTGACGATGCTGTGGGTCGGGCATTCCGAGGCAGCGACCATGGCCGACGCGCACGAGCGGACGACGGCGGCCGGGGTCGGCGAACGCTTCCTGTTTCCCGGCCTCGCCGAGGACCCGGACGTCTACTTCTCGGGGTGCGACGCGTTCCTGATGACGTCGCGCGAGGACCCGTTCCCGCTGGTCGTGCTGCATGCGCTCGACGCCGAGGTCCCGGTCGTCGGCTTCGACGGCGCCGGCGGCTTCGTCGAACTGCTGCGTCGTGGCTGCGGCGTGCTGGTACCCTATCTCGACGCCAGCGCGATGGCCGACGCCGTCCTGCGGCTGCTGGCGGACGGCGACGAGCGGGATCGGCTCACCACCTGCGGCCGTGAGATCATCGACCGGGAGTTCGAGTTCCTCAGCTACGCCCGCTTCCTCGTCGAACTCGGCTCCGGCGCGACGCCGAGCGTCTCGGTGATCGTGCCGAACTACAACTACGCCCGCTATCTGCCGGCGCGGCTGCGGTCGATCATGGCGCAGACGATCCGGCCGCACGAGATCATCTTCCTCGACGACTGCTCGACCGACGACAGCCTGGAGGTCGCCGAACGGATACTCCAGGACGGCACGATTCCCTACCGGATCATCAGCAACCAGACGAACCAGGGGTGCTACCGGCAGTGGCTGCGCGGCGTGCAGGAGGCGAGCGGCGAACTCGTCTGGATTGCCGAGGCCGACGACGACTGCGCGCCGACGCTGCTCGCGGCGCTCGTGCCGGCGTTCGCCAACCGTGCGGTGACCCTGGCTTATTGCCAGTCGAAGCAGATCGACGGTGACGGGCGCGAACTCGCCCCCGACTACCTGGCGTGGACGGCCGACATCAGCGCGACGCGCTGGCGCGGCGGCTACGTCCGGCGCGGCCTCGACGAAGTCACCGACACGCTGATCGTCAAGAACACGATTCCGAACGTCAGCGGCGTGCTGATGCGCAAACCCGACCTGTCGGCGATCGCCGCCGAACTGGTGGAACTGCGCAACGCCGGCGACTGGCTGGTCTACGCGCACGTCCTCGAGCGCGGCGACATCGCCTTCATCCCGACGGCGTTGAACTACCACCGCCGGCATCAAGGCAGCCTGACGATTGGCAAGGGCGGCGTGAACCTGATGCGCGAGATCCTGCTGGTGCAGCAGTACATCAAGAGCCGGCACGCCATCACGGCGCACACCGAGGCCCGGCGTGACGCCCATCTGCAGACCACCTACGAGTACCTGCGCCTCGACGCGGAGGGCCCTGGCTCGTACCAGGAACACGAGGCGCTGCGGCCGCTCGCCTCGACGCTGGGACGTTGATGCGACGCTGTCTGGTGCTCGGTGGCGGCGGCTTCCTCGGCGGTCATATCGTCGAGGCGCTGCTGGCGCGCGGCTGTGCGGTCCGGGTCTTCGACCGCACGCCGCGCCGCGCCGACGTCGACGCGGCGGTCGACTGGGTCGAAGGCGACTTCGGCAACCGCGGCGACGTCGGGCAGGCGGTCGACGGGTGCGACACCGCCGTTCACCTGGTGTCGACCACCGTGCCGAAGACGTCGAACGACGACCCGATCCACGATCTCGAGTCGAACCTGATGCCGACGGTGCGCTTCCTCGAGTCGGCGCGGCGGCACGGCCTGCGGCGCGTCGTCTTCGCCTCGTCCGGCGGCACGGTGTACGGCGCGCCGGCCCAGATCCCGATTCCGGAGAGCCACGCGACGCGACCGCTCTGTTCGTACGGCATCCACAAGCTGGCGATCGAACACTACCTGCACCTGTACCACGGGCTGCACGGCCTCGAGTACTGCGTGCTCCGGGTGTCGAACCCGTTCGGCGAGCGGCAGCGGCCGGACGGCTCGCAGGGCGCCGTCGCCGTGTTCGTCGATCGGGCACTCAGGAACGACGAAATCACGATCTGGGGCGACGGATCGGTGGTCCGTGACTACGTCTACGTCGGCGACGTCGCCCGCGCCTTCGCCCTGGCGGTGCTCCGGCATGAACCGACCGGCGTGTTCAACATCGGCTCCGGCCAGGGACACAGCCTGCTGACGCTGCTGGCCGCCATCGAACGGCAGCTCGGGCGACCGGTGGCGCGGCGCCACGTCGAGTCGCGGGCGTTCGATGTGCCGATCAACGTCCTCGACACGCGGCTGGCGGCCCGCGAACTCGGATGGACGCCGGACGTGCCGTTCGAGGCCGGGCTGCAGCGCACCGCCGCCCACCTGGCGGCGGCGGCCGCCACCGCCGTCGCGCCCGCCGGGAGGCGCAGGTGACCCTGCGAACCGGGCTGCGGCGGGCGCGCCGGGCCGGCAGCCGATGGCTGGACAGGCACCCCAATCTACGCAAGACTAAGGCGATTCCCATGACACAGCTGCTCGACGAGTACCGGCCGGTGTGCGACGAGTTCGCCCGCCAGGTCGGTGTGCTGCCCGACGTCCACCCGGAAGACTTCATCTTCCGGTTCCTCATCGAGAATCCGGTCTTCACGGACAAGAAGGACGCAATCGGCTACTACTTCAACGACGGGGCGAAATCGGCGCGCCGCCTGAAGACCCTGCTGGCCGAGGTCTGCGAGTTCGGCGACCGGCCGATCGAGCTGCTCGAGTTCGCGTCGGGATTCGGCTGCGTGACGCGCCACCTGAAAGGGGCGCTGCCGAATGTCGCGACGACGTCGTGCGACATCCATCCCGACGCCATCCGCTTCATCCGCGACACCCTCGGGGCGACGGCGCTGCAGTCGGCGAGCGTGCCGGAAGACCTCGATCCAGGCAGGCAGTTCGACGCCGTGTTCGCCCTGTCGTTCTTCTCCCATATGCCGAAGCGCAGCTACGCGCGCTGGATGCAGAAGCTGGCGTCGCTGGCCAAGACCGGCGGCTTCCTGCTGTTCACGGCCCACGGCCACGTCAGCCGCGACAAGCACCTGACGCAGTGTCAGCTCGACGACGAGGAGTTCTTCTTCCACCCATCGAGTGAGCAGAAGGATCTCGACACCGCCGAGTACGGCACCACCATTTCGAGCGCCCGCTACGTGCTCCGGCTGGCGTTCGGCATGCCGAACCTGCGCCTGCGCTACTTCCACGAAGGGTTCTGGTGGGAGCACCAGGATCTCTACGTCTTCCAGGTCGTTCGTTGACGGGCGCCACCCCGCACCGCGAGACGCTCGACCAGCTGCTCGGCAGCGGCATGAACGGCCGGTCGCCACGCGAGGTCTTCGGCCCCGGCAGCGACCAGTTCTGGCTCTGGTGCTTCACCGAGGGCTACCGTGCGGACGAACGGCTGCGCGCCGCCGTCCCGTCGTTTCCGGCCGAGGAGATCCAGCGCCTGTTCGCCGGCACCGCCGGCGACGACTCGATGATCGACGCCTTTTCGTTCTACCATCTGGTCCGCAGCCTCGTGCGTCAGCACACGACGCGGCCGCTCGAGTCGGTGCTCGAATTCGGCTGTGGCTGGGGCCGCATCATCCGCTTCTTCCTGAAGGACATCGCGCCCGACCAGCTGTGGGGCATCGACTGCATGCCGCGGGCGATCGAGCTGTGCACCAGCACGAATCCGTACGCCCGCTTCGAACTGGTCGATCCGTTCCCGCCGGCGCCGGTCGTACCGGCCAACGCCTTCGACCTGATCTACTCCTACTCGGTGTTCTCGCACCTCTCGGAGGACGCGCACCTGCAATGGCTGCGCGAGTTCAAGCGCATGCTCAAGCCGGGCGGCATCCTGATCGCGACGACGCGGCCGCGCGATTTCATCATGCACTGCGCCGCGTTGCGCGCCGCCGACGAGCAGCGCGACTTCGCGCAGGGGACGGCGCTCGCGTTCCGGGACACCGAGGACGCGCTGGCGCGCTTCGATCGCGGCGAGTACCTCTACGAAGGCATGGGTGCCGGCGGCGTGCTCGACGCGTCGTTCTTCGGCGAAACCTGCATTCCGATGGGCTACGTGATCAAGCACTGGACGCAGCTGTTCGAGTTCATCGGCTACGTCGACGACCGGCAGATGTGCGTCCAGAACGTCATCATGGTGAGAAAGCCGGCGTGAATCG
>CADEDC010000021.1:53817-68046 GCA_902825985.1 uncultured Acidobacteriota bacterium
ACGCAATTCGAGGAGACGGGGCCGTGGCTGCGCGACCAGTACCTGTGCACCCGCTGCGGCGCGATTCCGCGCTTCCGCCACATCAACCTGACCCTCGATCGCTACTTCCCCGGCTGGGAGCAGATGGCGATCCACGAATCGTCGCCCGGCACCGACTTCGTCCGCCGCTACAGCAGCAACTACAGCTGGTCGTTCTTCTTCGAGGACGTGCCGCGGGGCGGCGAGAAGAACGGTTCGCGCTGCGAGAACCTGGAGCAGCTGACGTTCGCCGATGACACGTTCGACCTCTTCATCACGCAGGACGTGTTCGAGCACGTCTTCAACCCGGGACGCGCCGCGGCGGAGATCATGCGCGTGTTGAGGCCCGGCGGCGCCCACGTCTTCACCGCCCCGAAACACAAAGGCCTGCGGGAGACGGCGCAACGGGCGGCCCTGACCGACAGCGGCATCGTGCATCTGCAGGAGGCGCAGTACCACGGCAATCCAATCGGTGACGGCCGCTCGCTCGTCACCTGGGACTACGGCGACGACTTCGAAGCCTGCCTGTGGGTGTGGTGCGGTTACCCGACGGTCACCTACGTCACCCGCGATCGCGGTCTCGGCCTGGATGGCGAGTACCTCGAGGTGTTCGTGACCCGGAAGGTGCAGGCGCCCGCGGCTATCGCCGCGCGATGATCGCGAGCCCGGCCGGAAACGCGCACGGCACCAGCTCGCAGCTGCGGAAGCCGGCCGCGAGCACGAACGCCCAGACGTCGGCACCGAACTCGGTGTGCACGGCCATCCCCGGGTCGTTGGCGCCGGCAAGACCGTGATAACTCTGCGGTAGACCCGCGCGGCTGCGCGTCAAGCGCCCGACGATGGTCGGCACGGTAAAGACGAGTGCTCCGTCCACCGCCAGCACGCGACGGCATTCCTCGAGGGCGCGCCTGGGGTCTGGCACGTGCTCGAGCGTGTCGGAATGCACCACGAGATCGAACGTCCCGCTCTCGAACGGCAACTGCATGAGATCGACCTGGGGATAGACACCGAAGCGGTGGCCGGGCAGGATGCGCAGCAGGTGGTGCAGCGTGCCCGCCTCGTTGACTTCGAGCAGGCGGAGCGCGGCGTGCCGCGGATCGTGGACGAACTGCCCGAACAGCCCGGCGTAGCCGGCCCACTGCATGATCGCCAGCGCCAGCGCCAGCGAGCGGAGGTTCGATTGGCAGGTGTCGCAGCGCGTACCCTGCTGGGCGTCGATGTAGGCCGCTTCGTCCGCCGACAGGCCCCACTCGTCGACCAGCCCCGGCCACAGCACCGGGGTGTGGACGAAGCGCC
The DNA here is from genome assembly GCA_902825985.1 of uncultured Acidobacteriota bacterium. Classification (GTDB taxonomy): domain Bacteria; phylum Acidobacteriota; class Vicinamibacteria; order Vicinamibacterales; family CAVVIG01; genus VFZL01. The sequence continues at coordinate 55,132 of CADEDC010000021.1, forward strand.
CGCCGCCGCAGATCGGGCAGCGCGCCGGCGGCGTGACGGAAGGGTCCGGCCCGGTCATGCCAGCCGCGAGAGACGGATGTCGCTGCCGGGCAGCGCGAAGACGCCCATCACCGTGCGATCGGTGACGACCTGAATCTCGACCGCATCGAAGAACCACTGGTGCTGCACGTGCTGGATCAGCGTGCCGTCGGCGACCGCGATGTCCAGCGTGTACCTCGCGGTGCGCAGCGCCGGCAGCTCGAAGCTGAACGCCGCCAGGCCGCTCTCGCCGGCGCGCAGCGGCGTCGCGGTGACGTCGCCCACCGCGCAGGTGTTCTCGCCGAACAGCACCTGACCGAGCCGGTCCTTGACATGGAAGCCGACGATCGGACTGTCGAGATCCTGGAGCGCCTTGAAGCGGACGCGGAGGGTCACGCGCGTACCACCCGTGAGCGTCGTGTTCGGCTGGCCGGCGGCATCGAGCACCTCGACCGACTGGATGGTCGCGCCGTTGGCACCGAACGACGGCGCCGCCGGATCGAACAGCGTGTCGACGGCGGCTGCCGCCGCCGCGCCGGCCGGGTCGATGGGCGACGCGTCGCCGGCCGCGGGCGGTGGCGACGGCAGGTTGGCATCGCCGGCCGACGGGCCGGAGAGGCCATCGGCTCGCTGGGCGGCCTCGATATTGGCGCGCATGTAGGCCTGGACGACCGGTTTGGCCGCCCCGATCGCGCGGCACTCCCCGCGATCCAGCCAGAGGGCGCGCTCGCACAGGTTCAGCACCGCGCTGGTATCGTGGCTGACGAACAGGATCGAGCCGCGCTCCTGGAAGGCGCGCAGGAACCGCATGCACTTCTGCGTGAAGAGTGCGTCGCCGACCGCCAGCGCCTCGTCGATGACCAGCAGATCGGCGTCGACATGCGCGACCACGGAAAATGCCAGCCGCACGCTCATGCCGCTCGAGTAGGTCTTCACCGGCTGATCGATGAACGCGCCGATGTCGGCGAACGCCGCGATCCGATCGAAGCGCGCCTCGATCTGGGGGCGCGACAGGCCGAGGATGGTGGCGTAGAAGTAGACGTTCTCGCGGCCGGTGAACTCCGGATTGAAGCCGGAACCGAGCTCGAGCAGCGCCGCCAGGCGACCGCGGACCGCGACCCGGCCGGTGGTCGGTTCGAGCGTGCCACAGACGATCTGCAGCAGCGTCGACTTGCCCGACCCGTTCGGTCCGATGATGCCGACGGTCTCGCCGCGGCGGACGTCGAAGGTGGTCGACTGCAGGGCCCAGAAGTCGCGAAAGAACTGCCGGCGGCCGCGGAACAGCCCCTGCCACAGACGATCCTGCGGCCGGTCGTAGATCAGGTACCGCTTGCTCACCCCGGCGACCTCGACGATGCAATCGTCGCCAGCCGCGGTGCGGGCGATCGGCTCGGGCGTCGCCGTCGCGCCGGCCGCCTCGCTCATCGGGCCGCCACCGGGACGGCTTCTGCCGCCGCCGACCGGGTGATGAGGCGCGAACCGAATCGCATCCCAGGCCGCTCGATGAGGCGGTAGGTCACCAGGGACACGCCGACCACCGCCGCGGTCGTCAGCGCGATGGCGGCCCCGAACTGCAGCGCGACCGGCAGCGGCTGCGCGTAGATCCAGGCGTACACCGGCCGCAGGATGACGACCACCGTCGGATGATTCAGATAGACGGAGTAGCTGATCGTCCCGAGGAACACCGTGGCGCGATTGACCAGCACCGGCCACGGAGTGATCGCCAGGCCGAGCAGCAGCAGCGAGTAGACCACCGCCTGCCAGTACAGCACGTCGAGCCCCTGCCACAACTGCGACATCAGCAGCAGCCGGTAGCCGACAGCGGCCGACACCACCAGCGCGATCGAGACGACCGGGCTGACGGACCGCCCGGCGATGTAGCGCTGGTGCACGTGCCAGGCGAGCACGCCGAACGCGAACACCGGCAGCATGTGGAAGATGCTGAAGTGCAGGTAGCTGGCGCGCAGCGCCTCGTCCATCGGCAGCGTCGCGCCAATCCGCTGGTGGACGGCGCTCAGGCCGAGGCTGGCGACGACGAAGAGCAGCGCCCGCGGCACCGTCGTGACGTGGCGGAACAGCCACGGGAACATCGCATAGAAGAGCATCTCGACGCCGAGCGTCCAGCCGGCCCAGACGAAGCTGGTTTCGTATCCGGGGACCAGGTTGTAGAGGAACACGAGGTTGAGACCGACCCGGCCCGGCGAGTGGTGGGCGCCGAGCACGAACGCGTCGCGCACCCACGACAGCAGCACCCAGACGTAGAAGAGCGGCACGATGCGGCAGATGCGGCGGATGACATAGCGCATCACCGCATCCGGCTCGCCGGCGTGCATCTGGCTCGACAGGCAGAGCGTGAAGGCGCTGACGACGAAGAACAGCGTGACCCCGGTGCCGCCGTTGAGCACGATCCAGCCGATCGCCGGTGGCACCGCCAGCGCCGGCGCCGGCAGGAGGATGGTGTGATACACCAGGACGTACAGCGCCGCGATGCCACGCAACGTGTCGATGTATTCCAGCCGTCCGCGGTGTGCCGAACCTGCCATGCGTGCGTCAGGTCCTGATCAGAAGGCCCTGGCCGGTCGGCAGCGACGCGATGGCGACGCCGAGCCGCTCGGCGAGCGCGTCCATTGCCACTTTCTGGTGCCGGTAGCCGTGGAAGGCGTAGTCGTCGAGCAGCACCGGGGCGCCGACCTGCAGGCGCGGCCAGAAGTACTCGAGCGCCGCCACTTCGGGTGCCGCGCAGTTCATGTCGATGTGCAGGAATGCGATGCGTGCCGCCGTCACCCGCGACAGCGTCTCGGGGATGGCGCCCTCGACGATCGTCACGTTGCGCCACTCGGCGAAGTTGCGGCGCACGCTGTCCGATTCGGTCGCATAGAACCCCTGCTCGATCCAGCCGGCGTTCTTCTCGACCACCCCTTCACGGCGATCGTCGTCCGACAGGTAGCGCGGGTCGACGCCCCGGAACGTATCGAGCAGATAGAACTGCCGGCCGAGCGCGTCCCAGTCGAGCCGCTGCATGATGCTGCTGCTCAGGAATCCGCGGTTCACGCCACACTCGACGAAGTCGCCGGGCAGCCGGACGGCGGTCTGCGCCGCCCACAGGCCGATGTGGACGCGCCAGTGCCAGTGGTAGTCCTGCCCCGCCGCCGCGACGCCGCGCTGGTAGGCGGCGGTGAAGCGCGGCTCCTGCATGAACTCGTGGTTGTGGACCGAGATGAGTCCATCCTGGTTGTAGGCGTCGGGCTGCACAGCCGAATTGTACTCGCACTCCCGGCGTGTCCGCCTGCGGCGGAACCGGTAAGATCAGCCTCGCCGACCCCATGCCCGCGACCGCTGCCGAGCAGACACACACCGTCATCGTCATGGCGACCCGCAACGGCGCGCGGTTCCTTCCGGCGCAGCTGGCGAGCATCCAGGCGCAGAGCGTGAGCGACTGGACGCTGCTCGTGCGGGACGACGGATCGAGCGACGACACCGTCACGGTGCTGACGGCCGCGGCGCGGCAGGACCGGCGCATCGCCCTGGTCGAGGACCGGCTCGGCAACCTCGGGGCGGCCGGGAACTTCGCGCACCTCGCGGCGCTGGCGTTCGCGCGCGGCGCCGATCGCCTCTTCCTCGCCGATCAGGACGACGTGTGGCGGCCCGACAAGATGGCGCGGCTGCTCGACGCGATTGCCGCGACCGAACGACGCCGCGGCGCCGACTGCCCGGTGCTCGCGCACTCCGACCTTCAGCTCATCGACGGCGCCGGCCGGCCGGTGGCATCGTCGTTCATGCACTTCCAACGCATCCGTCACCAGGTCGACGACCCGCTGCGCATGCTGCTGGTGCAGAACTTCGTCACCGGCTGCGCCACGGCGGTGAACCGGGCGCTGCTGGCCTTCGCGATCCCGTTCCCGGACCGCATCCCGATGCACGACTGGTGGCTGGCGCTGTGCGCCGCCGCCGCCGGTGAACTCGCCTTCGTGGCCGAGCCGACGATCGCCTACCGGCGTCATGGCGCCAATGCGGTCGCCGTCCGCGGCTTCTGGCGGACGCTGAACCCGCTGCGGACCGACTGGCGTGCCGTGTGGCATGCCGGGTACGAGACACACGGGCGGACCTGCGCACAGGCCGACGCGCTGCTGCAGCGGATGCGCGACCGCGGGCGCGCGACGGCGGCCACCGTCGAGCCGATTCGACGTTACGTGGAGTTGTGCACGGCGACGTCGCCGGTGACCCGCCTGTCGGCGGCACGGCGCCTGCGTCTGCGCAGCCAGACGTGGCCGCGCACCCTGGCCCTGTACCTGCGGATCGGCGCCGGTCCGACGGATCGCGAGCCGGTCTGAGGCGGCCGCGCCTACTTCAACTGCCACGACCCGTTCGGCAGGGTCGCGAACACGTCGGCCGACTGAATGGCCAGGCCGTTCATCCGCCACCGCGCCAGCCGGTGGTCGTTCGACTGCCAGATCAGGTCGCCGCGACCGTCGCCGTCGGTGTCCCATACGCCGGCGAGATGCCACGCGGCATCGTCGACGGTCGGAAGATAGGCCGCGCCCGTCAGGACACCGCCGGAGAGCAGCCAGCCGAACGTCTGACCGGCGGAGATGCCGCGGGTCGACGGGTTCCGCCACAGCACATCGGACTGACCGTCGCCGTCGAGGTCGCTCCACGCCCCGACGCGCCAGCCGACCTCGGCTACCGACGGCAGGAGCTGGCCGGCGACGACCGCCGTGCCGTCCATGATCCAGAGGGCGTTCTCGCCGGTCGCCGTCTGCCGCCACAGGATGTCGCTCTTGTGATCGCCGTTGCCGTCACCGACACCGACCACCGTCCAGCCGGCGGCGAGCGGCAGCGCGACGGTCCGTTTCAGGACGCCGGCGGCCAGCAGCCACACCTCGACGTGGCCGTCCGGTGACGCCCACACCAAATCCGCCCGTCCGTCGCCGTCGAAGTCGCCGGTGCCGGCGATCCGCCAGCTCGTGTCCTCCATCGGCGGCAACCAGAGGCCGGCGCGCGTCGTCGCACCAGACATGAGCCAGACGGCATTGCGGCCGGTCGTGAGGTGGCGCCAGACGAGATCGGCATGGCCGTCGCCGTCGAAGTCGTCGCTGGCAGCGATGTCCCAGTCGGGATCGACCACCGACGGCAGCGAACCACCGCCGAGGGAGCTCGACCCGTCCATGAACCAGACGGCAACCTGCCCACCCGTGGCATTCCGGAAGATCAGATCGCTGCGGCCGTCGCCGTTCAGATCGCGCGGCTGCGCCCTGGCCGGCGCGGTCGCCTGGTACTCGTAGGCGCCGGGGTCGCAGCGCGTCGCGGCCGGCCGGCGGTAGCCACGCTGATCGACGGTCAACGGCGCGCCGGTCGCATCGTGGCACACGGCGTCGCCCGCGTCGATGGCGTCGCTGCCGTCCTTCAGGGCATGCGTCGCGGTCGGGCCGCCATTGTCGGTGAGCAGGTTGAGATTCGCATCGCTGATGATCGGGGTCAACCCGGTGACCTGGCAGTCGGCGATGCCCATCACGGTCGGGCCGCTGATGTGCACGGTACCGGCGCAGTCGCCCGGCACGCCGCCGGCGACCGCCATCGTGCGATTCTCGGTCACGATCGAGTGATTCAGCTCGACGCGGCCGGCGCTGCCCAGCGGCCCGGCAGCCGTCGCGACGCCGCCGCCCGAGCCGACGCCGTTGCCGTCGTCGTCGGCGCGGTTCAGCGTGACCGTGGTGTGGACCAGCACGGCGGCGCCGGCTTCCGGACTGGCGGTGATCATCGCCCGCCCTTCGACGAATACGGCACCGCCCGATGCGCCGGCCGCGTTGCCGCTGAAGGTCGAATTGACGGTGCGGAGCAACGCGAAGCCGCTGACGAAGATGGCGCCGCCCGACTGCGTCGCGACGTTGCCGCTCAACGTCACGCCGTCGAGGTCGACGAGGCCGATGGTCACATGAATCGCCGCGCCGACCTGGCCGCGGTTGTCGCGCAGCGCCGACTGGCGGATGCGGAGAGCGCTCCGGATCATCGGGCCGGCCTCGATGAAGAGCACGCCGCCACCGGCGGCTGGCGTGCCGTTGCGGCTGATGTCGACGGCGGTCAGGGTCGCGTTGCCCTGCGCCCACCGCAGGCCGCGCATCGAGTCGGTCAGCGCCACATGGTCCAGTTGCAGGGTGCCACACCCTTCCAGGGCCGTCGCCGCGCCACGGACGGTCAGGGCCGCCAGATGCACCGTCTTGCCGCAATCGTGGGAGAAGGAGAAGACGTCGGTGCCGTGGCCGTCGATGGCGGTCGACGCGAGGCCGGACCCGACGATCGTCAGGTCGCCGCGGCGAATGACGGCCGGCAGCGGCATGCCCGGTGTGACGTCGATCACGCCGCCCGGGACGGCCAGCACGATCGTCACTGCCGGCTGGCCTTCGGCGTCGACCGGGGCGTCGTCGCGGAACAGGCGGTTGGCTTCGGCAAGGGCCCGCCGCAGCGTGCAGACGCCGCTCCCCGGCGCGATCTCGCAGATGCCGTTGCCGACGTCGAGTCCGATATCGTCGCCAGGGCTGTTGACCACGAACGTCGTGGCTGACGCCGGCGGCGCGATGACGAGACCGAACAGCAGGCCGCACACGACGACGTGGAGGAGCGACAGAGCGCGCCCCGGCGGGGTGCGGCTGGTGAGCGGCGGCATGGCGGTCTCCTGGGGTCGTGGGGGCGCGTCTGGGAGATTACCGCAACTGCCACCCTGGATCGCCGACGTTCGTGAGCCGCTCGGAGGTGGCCGTCGTCCCGTTCATGCGCCAGCGGGCGTTCTGGCCGTCATTCGCCCGCCACAGCACGTCGGCGTGGTCGTCGCCGTCGGTGTCGGCGACCCCGACGACCGTCCACGCCGGATCCACCTGCGGCAGGAACGTGCCGCTCAGCACCGCCCCGTGTGCCAGCAGCCAGACCGCGGTCTGTCCTGCCGCCGGTCCGGTCGCCGAGAGATTGCGCCAGAACAGGTCCGACTGGCCGTCGCCGTCGAGGTCGGCATACCCGACAATCGTCCAGCCCAGGCCGGTGACCGGCGGCAGATCGTGCGACGACAGCGGCGTGGCGCCGTTCATCCGCCAGAGCACGATTTCACCGGTGACGAAGTTGCGCCAGACGATCGTCGCCCGCTCGGTCGCGTCGTCGTCGCCCACGGCCGCAATGAACCAGCCCGGCGCGTGATACAGGTAGTGGATGGCCTTGATAGCGCCGCCGTCGATCCGCCAGAGCATGGCGAACCCGTCGTTCAGGTCCCACAGGAGATCGGCACGGCCGTCGCCGTCGAAGTCGCCGGTACCGGCGAGGCGGAACCCCGCCTCCTCCTGGGCCGGCAGCCAGACGGCTTCGCGCACGGCGAGGCCGTTCATCCGCCAGTAGACCATCCGGCCGTCGCCGGCATGACGCCACAACAGGTCGGCGCGGCCGTCGCCGTCGAAGTCGTCGCTGGCGATGATCTCCCAGTCGAGATCGCCGACCCGCGGCAGGAAGCCGCCGGCCGCCGCCGTCGATCCGTTCAGCAGCCATGCCGCGTTGTAGCCGCCCGGGCGGTGCCGCCAGATGTAGTCGGCCCGCCCGTCGCCGTCGAGGTCGCGTCGCGCCGCCTTGGTGGGGGCCATCGCGCCGGCCTCCACCGCCCCGAGGTCGCACGCACTGGCGCCACGGCGCCACCCCCGCTGATCGGTCTCGACGCCGCCGTCGGCACCGCATCCCGCCGACCCGCCGGCATCGATCGCCGGACTGCCGGGCAGCGGCAGCTGCGTCCAGGTGGGACCGCCGTTGTCCTGCAGCGGGCCGAGCGCCGCCGCCGCCACTGTCGGTGGGACTCCGTTCACGGCGCAGTCGAGACGCGTGAACAGCGTCGGGCCGGTCGCGTCGATCGCGCCAGCCGCACCAGCCGCGCCGGCGCAATTGCCGGCCGTCGGGGTGAACACCCCGCCGATGAAGGTGGTCGCGTAGTTGTCGGCGAGGATGCTGCGATCCAGCGTCAGACGGCCGTCGGTGCCGGAGCGGGACCCCGGGCCGACGGCGACCGCGCCGCCCTGGCCGAAGCCGTTGTGGTCGGCGTCGGCGCGGTTGGCGGTCAGGGTCGAATGCTGCATCCGGGCGCTGCCGCCGAGGACCAGCACGGCGCCGCCGGAGTCGTTGGCGCGGTTGCCGGTGAACGTCGAGTTGGTCGCCTGCAGGTCGGCGCCGTCGGCGATCAGCACGGCACCGCCCGATTCGCTCGCCTCGTTGCCGCTCAGCAACACCTCGGTCAGGTGGACGGTGCCGCTGTCGGCGCGAATCGCCGCGCCGCTGGCGCCGGCGTTGCTCGCCAGCCGCGAACGGCGGACCCGTAGCGTCACCGAATCGGGGGAACGAAAGCCGGAGTCGATCCCGATGGCGCCGCCCTGCCCGGGCCGGCCATTGTTGTCGAACTCGCAGCCGGTGAGCTCTGCTTCACCGCCGAACCAGTACAACCCCTCGGTGGCGAACGACACGCGTACGTGATCGAGCTTGAGCCGGCCCTCTCCGGTGAGCGCGCGCTGACCGCCGGACAGCGTGAGACCGCTCATCCGGACGGTGCCGAACGCCGACAGTTCGAAGACGGTCGAGTAGGCGGCCGGGGCGAGCACGAAGGTCGTCTCGATGCCGTGCCCGAGGATGGTCAGGTCGCCGTTGCCGTAGACGCGCAGCGGCGCGAAGGCGAGCCCGGGGTCGAGCACGATGACGTCGCCCGGCACGTGCAGCACGATCGTCACCAGCGGCCGCGGCTCGCCGGTCTGGAAATCGGCGAACAGGATGTCGGCTTCCTTCATCGCCCGGCGCAGCGTGCAGATGCCGTTCCCGGGCTCGGTTTCGCACACCCCGCTCCCGGCGACACTGCCCATCTCGTCGCCGGCACTGTTCACGATGAACGTGATCGCGCCGGCCGGCGTCGCCGGGACGGTCGAGAAGCAGAGCGCGAACGCAAACAACAGCCAGTGGCGAAGGAGCGCACACCCAGCATTCGTCGGCACGTCAACAGCGTTTGTCACCAGACCTCGGGTGGAATGATGGATCAGCATGGCTTGCAGCGCGGTTGCCGTCAAGCGGGGAGCCGCCGACCGGCGGCCCGACAGCGTGTCCGGTAGACTAGGGAAGCGTGCGTCCTGCCCGCACAGCGCACATGTGCCCATGGCTTCCCTCACCGTCGTGATCGTCAACTTCAATGGCGGAGCGCACCTGCCCCGGTGCCTCGACACCGTCGCCGGCGCCGCACCGGAGGCCGATGTCATCGTCGTCGACAACGCGTCGGTGGACGGCAGTCCGGCATCGGTGACCGGGCGCGCGCGCACGCAGCTGTTGCAGAACCGGGCGAACGTCGGCTTCGGGCCGGCGGTCAACCAGGCCGTGGCACGGGCGACGACCGACACCGTCCTGATCCTGAACCCCGACTGCACGATCGGTTCCGACTCGCTGCCACCGCTCGCCGCCGACCTCGCCGCCCATCCGGAGTGTGCGATCGCCGCGCCGCGGGTGCTGAACGACGACGGGACGGTGCAGGGCAGCGTGCGCGGACACCCGACGCTGATGACCGGGTTGTTCGGCCGCACGGCCCTGTTGACGCGGATGTTCCCTGGTTCGCGGCTGGCGACGCGCAACGTGCCGGTGGGCGGCCGGACCGACAGCCGCGAGGGCCGGGTCGTCGACTGGGTGTCGGGCGCCTGCATGCTGATCCGACGGACGGCGTTCCTGCAGGTCGGCGGTTTCGACGAGCGCTACTTCCTCTACTGGGAGGACGCCGATCTCTGTCGGCGCCTGGGCCAGAAGGGCTACACTACCCGCTACGTGCCGGCGGCCACGGTGACCCACACCGGTGGCGGCTCGAGCCGAACGGCGCGCCCTCTCGCCATCCGCGCGTTCCACCGCAGTGCGTATCTCTATTACGCGACGCACGTGGCGCGCGGACCGCTCATGCGGGTGGTGGCCCGGGGGCTGCTCGGCGCTCGCTGCCAGTGGAAACTGCTGGCGGCACGCGGCGGCGCCGACCGGGCATAGCGACGGAGACCTGATGAAGGGCATTATCCTGGCCGGCGGCAGTGCGACGCGCCTCTATCCGCTGACCCGCACGATCAGCAAGCAGCTGCTGCCGGTCTACGACAAACCGACCATCTACTACCCGCTGGCGACGCTGATGCTCGGCGGCATCCGCGACATCCTGATCATCAGCACGCCGCGCGATCTGCCGATGATCGAGGGGCTGCTCGGCGACGGCTCGGAGATTGGCCTCCGGTTGTCGTATCGGGAGCAGGCGCGGCCGGCCGGCATCGCACAGGCCTTTCTCATCGGCGCCGAGTTCATCGCCGGCGATCCGGTCTGCCTCATCCTCGGCGACAACATCTTCTACGGGAACGAGCTCGTGGAGGCGCTCGAACGGTCGGCGGCGCTGACGAGCGGCGCCCGGCTGTTCGCCTACCACGTCCACGATCCGGAGCGCTACGGCGTCGTCGAGTTCGACGGACAGGGCCGTGCCATCAGCCTGGAGGAGAAGCCGAAGACGCCGCGGTCGAACTACGCGGTGACCGGCCTCTACTTCTTCGACGGCCGGGTCGTCGACGTCGCGCGCAACCTCACGCCGTCGGGCCGCGGCGAACTGGAAATCACCGACGTGAACCTGCAGTACCTGCAGTGGGGCGAACTGACGGTGGACGTGCTCGGCCGTGGTGTGGCCTGGCTCGACAGCGGCACCTACGATTCCCTGCTGGCGGCGTCGCAGTTCGTCCAGACGCTCGAACTGCGCCAGGGCCTCAAGGTCGCCTGCATCGAGGAGATCGCCTTCCTCAAAGGCTACATCGACGCGGCCCAGCTCCTGGCGCTGGCCGAGCGCTTCCCGAACAGCCCCTACGGCGCCTACCTGCGCCAGTGCCTGAGAGAGCCGGCACGGTTCCCCCGCCAGCGGTGACCGGCGGCGCGGCTCACCGCCTAGACGCGACGAGGACTGCATGGACGTAGTGCGCGAACGGATCGACGGTGTCCTGACCATCCAGCTGCGGCCGTTCGCCGACGACCGCGGCTTCTTCATCGAGCGGTTCAATGCGCGCGCGTTCGCGGCGGCTGGCATCCCGGTCGCCTTCTGCCAGGACAATCACTCGCGCTCGCGCCCGGGCGTCATCCGCGGCCTGCACTACCAGACAGACCCGGCGCAGGGAAAACTCGTCGGCGTCATCCGCGGCCGGATCTGGGACGTCGTCGTCGACATCCGGCCCGGGTCACCGACGTTCGGGGCGCACGTCGACTTCGAATTGAGCGACGAGAACGGCCGGTTGATCTGGATGCCGCCGGGTATCGCGCACGGCTTCTGCGTCCTCGGTGACGAACCGGCCGACGTGCTCTACAAGGTCGACCAGCCGTACAACCGGCAGACGGAGGGCGGCATCCTCTGGGACGACCCCGAACTCGCCATCCGATGGCCGGTCGCGACGCCGATCGTGTCGGACCGCGATCGGGCCCTGCAGTCGTTTGCCGACTATCGCAGGACGCCGCCAGCCTTCCTCATTCCGGCCCGGTAGCCGGCAGCCGGTCGCGGCTCCGGACGCCCGGCGGCGGGCCGGGGTCCGGGCGGCGGGCCGGCAGACCAAAACCCATCGGGCGGCCGACTTTACTCGGCCATTTCATCGCCTTCTCCCCGACACTCCGAATTCCTGGATCCGTCCGCCCCCGCCGCGCGGCCCGCTGATCAATCCAGGCCGTCGTTTGCGCCTTAACCGGTGGCGGCCGCACTAGCATCGGCGGCGTCGCCGATGCGGCAGAGGTGGCGGCGTGTTTTCATCTGGCCGTGGTGTGCCAGGAAAGGTTCCGATGATGTCGAAGGTGAGTCACGGTGGGTGGTGGGCGGGTGTGTGGCGACTCCTCGGGCTGGCGGCCGTGGGCCTGCTGGTCACCGCGCCGGTCGCGCAGGCCCAGGGCATCCTGAACAACGGCGAGGTCCACACCGGCAACATCGCGAGCGCCGGCCAGATCGACACCTGGACCTTCACCGCGAATATCGGCGAGAACCTCAACCTGGGCATCGGCGAGGTCGAGCCGACGAACAACTTCTCGCCGTGGCTCCGGCTGCTCGGGCCCACTGGGACCCTGCTCACGAACACGGCCGGCACGGTGGCCGACCAGATCTACAACGTCACCGCCCCGCAGACCGGGACCTACACCGTCCAGGTGGCCAGCTACGTCAGCGCCCCCAACGGCACGGGCGGCTACACGCTGACTCTCGCCAAGGCGCCGGGCGCCTACACGGTCACCGCCGGCGACGAAGGCGGCGCCCTGACCAATGGCACCAACCACGCCGGGGTCATCACGGTCGGCGACATCGACATGTGGACGTTCACGGCCGGTATCGGCGAACACATCAACCTCGGGATCTCCGAGATCGAGCCGACCAACGGGTTCTCGCCGTGGCTGCGCGTGATCGGACCGACCGGCACACTGCTCGCCAACACCGCGACGACGCTCGCCGACCAGGTCTACAACCTGAGTGCGCCGCAGACCGGCAGCTACACGGTGCTGGTCTCGAGCTACATCAACGCGTTGCCGGGCACCGGCGGCTACGTCCTCACGCTCGCGAAGGCGCCGGGCGCGTTCACGCTGTCGGCCGGCGACCAGGGCGGCGCCCTGACGAACGGCCGCAACCACTCGGGCGCCATCACGTCGGGCGACATCGACATGTGGACCTTCACGGCGAACAACGGCGACCACATCAATCTCGGCATCACGGAAGTCGAACCGACGAACGGACTCGCTCCCTGGCTGCGTGTCATCGGTCCGACCGGCACGCTGCTCGCCAACACCGCGACGACGCTGGCCGATCAGATCTACAACCTGACGGCGCCGCAGACCGGCACCTACACCGTCCTCGTCTCCAGCTACATCAACGCGCTG
>CADEDC010000021.1:68146-76575 GCA_902825985.1 uncultured Acidobacteriota bacterium
CCGCAGACCGGCACCTACACCGTCCTCGTCTCCAGCTACATCAACGCGCTGGACGGCACCGGCGACTACGTGCTGACCCTGGCCAAGGCGCCGGGCGCCTTCACGGTGTCACCCGGCGATCAGGGCGGGCGCGCCGCGATTGCCGCCGTCAACGCCGGGGCAATCACCTCAGGTGACGTCGACATGTGGACGTTCGTCGCCAATGCCGGCAACAGCATCACGGTGTCGGTGGCCGAGGTGGAGCCGACCGTCAACCTGACGCCCTGGATCCGGCTCATCGGCCCGACCGGCGCGCTGCTCACCTCCGCGACCGGCACCGTGAGCGCACAGATCAACAACCTGATCGCGCCCGTGAGCGGCACCTATACGCTGCTGGTATCGAGCTATATCAACGCCCTCACCGGCACCGGCGCCTACAACCTGATCGTCACCGGCGTGCCGCCGCAGCTGCCCGATCTCACGCTCGACTTCGGCCCCGGCGTCGGCCTCTATTCGCTGATGAACCAGGGCGCGCAGTTCCCGCTCGCACCGGCCTGGCTCGGCCTCCATCCCGTGAGTCCGACGCTCGTCACCAGCGGACGGCTCGACGGCAACTTCCAGGACGACCTGCTGCTCGTCTTCCCTGGCTCGGGCACCTGGGCACGTTTCAACAACTCGACGTGGGTCCAGCTGCACGGCCTCGACGCCAGCACGGTCACCGCCGCCGACCTGAACAACAACGGCGTCGACGACGTGATCGTGACGTTCCCCGGTTACGGCATCTGGGTGCGTTACGACAGCGGCACGTGGACGCAGCTGCATGGCTTCGCCGCCGCACGGATCGTCGCCGGCCGCATCGACGCCGGCATCCAGACCGACCTGGTCATCTCCTTCCCCGGCCTCGGCGTCTGGGGCTACTACAACAACAACACGTGGGTGAGCCTGCACGGCCAGAATGCCGACGACATCAAGGTGGCGAACCTCGACGCCAACCCGATCGAGGACATCGTCGTGAACCTGCCGGGTGCCGGCATCTGGGCGCGCTACAACAACACCGGCTGGGTTCAGCTGCACCCGGTGAATGCGAACGGGATGGCGACCGGCAATGTCGACGGCGACGCCGGCGGCCGCGCCGATCTCGTCATCAACTTCCCCGGCTACGGGGTCTACGCGCTGATGAACAGCAGCACGTGGGTGGGGCTGCACTCCTTCAGCGCGCCGCGGCTGGCGACCGCCGACCTGGATGCGAACGGCGCCGCCGACATCATCCTCAACTTCCAGGGCTACGGGGTGTGGGCGTTCATGAACGGCGCGAACTGGGTGTTCCTGCACGGGTTCGACGTCGAATCGATCGTCCCCGGGCGCTACGACACCTACTGACCGGACGGCAGCCGGCCGCGATCACGGTGCGCTCGTGAAGGTCCACGACACGAGCGCACCGAGTTCGCGATCGTCGGCGGCCGGATCGGCGTCGCGCGGTCGCACCGTCCGGCTGACGCGGAGATCGACGAGCAGCTGGCGCAGACCGACCGGCACCCGCACGGTCGCGTGTACGGCATCGCCCGAGCGCGCGAGCGTGTCCAGCACCAGGCGCCCTTCCGACCAGATCGCGATGCGCACCGGATCGCGTTCGACGTTCGGCAGCGGCGCCCGCACGGCGATGCGCAGGTAGCGGCCCTGGACGTCGACGAGTTCCGTCGCGCGCCGCGCCATCCACCGCACCGTGCCGCCGGCACCGTCCGGCTCCGGCCAGTAGAAGCCGTACGAGTAGGGCCAGCCGAGCTGCCGGGCCCGCACCGGCACCCGCAACCGACTGTTCGCCAGCTGCCAGGTCACGCCCGCGAACGCCAGCGTCACGAGCGCGACGGCGACGAGCGTCGAGCGCGCCAGCCCGCGGTTCACCTCCGCCTGCGCGCGCTGACGCGCCAGCCCGCCGGCCGCCGTCCAGAACAGCACCAGCGGCACCACCTCCTGCGTCGGCATGCCGAACAGCGACACGATCGCGAACGCGACGAGCACCCCGCGCAGGTGCGCGAGCCGTCGCGGTTCGCCGATCCGCCGGCCGCGCACCACGAACCCGGCAAAGCTCGTGGCAAACAGCACCCAGCCGAGGCTGCCGAGCACGCCCAGCTCCACCACCTGATGCCGCAGCCAGTTCTGCGCGTTGTCGGGCGGCAGCGCGCCGATCGGCGTCATCGGCGGGCCGAACTGATGGAACGTGCCGAGGCCGATGCCGACGAGCGGATAGCGTTCGATCAGGTAGGTGGCCGCGGCGCCGTAGCCGTTGCGGTTCCACAGCTCGACGACGGCGCCGCCGGCGGTCCTGCCGTTCGCACCCGGCAGCATCCGGGCGAAGCGCTGCAGCGGCCCGATGGTGGTCGCGCCACGTGCCGTCAGCACCGCCAGCGTCACCGCGACGAGGGCGGTGGCGACGGCGGCCGCCATGCCTCGCGTCAGGCGCACCGACACCGCCGGCGTCCGGCGCCACCAGACGACAGCACTGGTGAGGAGCACGACGATCGCCGCACCGGATGCGGTGCGCGAGCCGGACGCCCACACCGCCAGGCCGAACAGCGGGACGAGCGCCAGCCATGTCGGCCGCCGCGTCTCGCCGTCGGCGATCGCGAACACCAGTCCGATGCCGACCGCGGCCGCCAGCCCGGCGACGTTGCCGTCGAACAACGTGCCGCTCGCCCGCCCCATGGCACCGTACACCGTCGGGTTGAGGAGCGTGACGTCGGCGAACATCTGGTACACGGCGACGAGCGACGACACGCCGATGCTCAGGACGAGCGGCTGCAGGATCGTCCGATCGACGTCGATGTCCGGCACGCCGGCCAGCCAGTCGAACCACAGGATCCCGGTCAGCGTCGTCACCGCGACCAGCAGCACCCACTCGGCCGAGTAGCGCGGCAGCCCGCTCAGCACGGCAAACGGCATGTCACCGAGCAGCGCCGGGTTGAAGTCGACTTCGCGCGCGACGATGAGCGGCGCGGCGACGACGACGACCAGGGCGGTGAGCACGAGAGGGGCGCGCCAGACCGGCGGCAGCTGCCAGGGTGTGGTCAGCAGACGGGGCAGCAGGACGCCGAGCAGCGCGGCGATCCAGAGAATCCAGAAGTGGACGCCGAAGGTGTCGAGCGTGAGCCAGATGAGCGGCGGGAACAGGCAGCTCGACGCCAGCACGAGCGCGACGGCGCGGCGGTCGTACAGCGCGAGCCCGGCGCCCGCGAGCAGGGCGGCGGCGGCCGTCGCGGGCATGCCGACCCACGCCCGACCGAGCGCCAGGTTGCCGGCCAGCAGGGCCACGGCCCCGATGACGACGATCAGCCTGGTGGTCCGCTCCATGGTGCGGCGCGCTGCGCCGGGGCCATGGTATCAGAGGGGGGACGGGCTCACAGCTTGAAGACGTTCGCTCCGGTCGGCCCCTTGATGGCGTTGCGCGTATCGACGACCAGCGGCATCTGCGAGATCCGGCCGTAGTCGAACGACGCGTGGTCGGTCGCGATGACGACACAGTCGTAGGGGGTGTTCACCGCCTGGTCGAACGGCACTTCGTCCATCGCGTGGCCGCCGTGCGAGAACGACGGCACCCAGCCATCGCTGTAGGTGACGGTGGCGCCGCGCCGCATCAGCAGTTCCATGATGTCGAGCGCCGGCGACTCGCGCATGTCGTTCACGTCACGCTTGTAGGCGATGCCGAAGAGGTGGACGCGTGAGCCGTTGATCGGCTTCTTCACCGAGTTGAGCGCATCGGCCACCCGGGTGACGACGTACTCCGGCATCGACGAGTTCACCTGGCCGGCGAGCTCGATGAAGCGGCACTCGAAGCCGTTCTGGCGCGCCTTCCACGACAGGTAGAACGGATCGATCGGGATGCAGTGGCCGCCGAGGCCGGGGCCGGGGTAGAACGGCATGAAGCCGAACGGCTTGGTCTTGGCGGCGTCGATGACCTCCCAGACGTTGATGTCCATCTTGTTCGACATCAACGCGATCTCGTTCACGAGGCCGATGTTGACGGCCCGGAACGTGTTCTCGAGCAGCTTCACCATCTCGGCGACGCGGGTCGAGCTGACCGGTACGACCTGCGTGACGACGGCGCCGTAGAGCGCTGCCGCCATCTCGGTGCTCGCCGGGCCGTGCCCACCCACCACTTTCGGGATGTTCTTGGTCGGGAACTGCACGTTGCCCGGGTCGACGCGTTCCGGCGAGAACGCCAGGAAGAAGTCGGTGCCCGCCTTGAGCCCCTTTTCCTCGAGCATCGGCTGCACGACTTCGTCGGTGGTACCCGGGTAGGTGGTCGACTCGAGGATGACGAGCTGCCCCGCCTTCAGGGTTGC
Source organism: uncultured Acidobacteriota bacterium (assembly GCA_902825985.1). Taxonomy (GTDB): domain Bacteria; phylum Acidobacteriota; class Vicinamibacteria; order Vicinamibacterales; family CAVVIG01; genus VFZL01. Next base: position 72,466 of record CADEDC010000021.1, read on the forward strand.
CGCCGCCGCTTCGACCGCCTTGACGACGTAGGAGAGGTCGGGGTCCTTCGTCTTGCGCAGCGGTGTCGGCACGCAGATGTCGACGACGTCCATGTCGCCGAGCCTGGACATGTCGGCGGTGGCGCGCAGGCGGCCGGCCTTCACCTCGGCGGCGACATCGGCCGACGGCACGTCGGGGATGTAGCTCTCGCCGGCGTTGATGGCGCTGTTCTTCCGCTCGTCGACGTCGAACCCGGTGACGTCGAAACCGGCGTGCGCGAATTCCACCGCCAGCGGCAGGCCGACGTAACCGAGGCCGATGATGCCGATCCTGGCTTTCTTGCTCGTGATGCGTTCCAACGTTGACATGCTGTTAGTCCTTCGCCGCGCCGACATTGTTCAGTCCGGATGCCCCACTCCGGTATTCCTGGTCCGCTCGCGCCAACCTGCTCACGTCAGCGCGGCGTGGCACGCCCGGCCGTCGGACGACCCTGGAGACGCGCGAGATCGGCATCCACCATCATCTCGACCAGCTGCCTGAAGTCCACCTTCGGTGTCCACCCGAGCTCACGCTTCGCCTTCGAGGCGTCGCCGAGCAGGTGGTCGACTTCCGCCGGCCGCAGCAGGGCCGGGTCCTGTTTGACATACTTCTGCCAATCCAGGTCGACGCGGGCGAATGCAATTTCGATCAGTTCGCGGACCGAATGGCTCACCCCGGTGGCGATGACGTAGTCATCGGCCCGATCCTGCTGGAGCATCAGCCACATGGCGCGCACGTAGTCGCCGGCAAAGCCCCAGTCGCGATGGGCATCCAGGTTCCCGATCGGCAGCGTCTCAGCCATCCCTAGCTTGATCCGTGCCACCAGGTCGGTGACCTTGCGGGTGACGAATTCCAGACCGCGGCGCGGCGACTCGTGGTTGAACAGCATCCCGGACACGGCGAACAGATCGTAGCTCTCGCGGTAGTTGACGGTGATGTAGTGCGCGAACACCTTCGAGACGCCGTAGGGACTGCGCGGGTAGAACGGCGTCAGCTCGGTCTGCGGCACTTCGCGCACCTTGCCGAACATCTCGCTCGAGGACGCCTGATAGAACCGGATCTTCGGGTCGACACGGCGCACCGCGTCCAGCATGCGGGTGACCCCCTGCGAGTTGAACTCGCCGGTCAACATCGGCTGGTCCCAGGACGCAGGCACGAACGACATCGCCGCGAGGTTGTAGACCTCCTGCGGCTGCACGTCCTCGAGCAGGCGCAGCAGCGAGAGCTGGTCGAGCAGATCGGCCGGCTTCAGCGTGATCCGGTCGAGCAGATGCTCGATGCGCCACGTGTTGGGCGCGCTCAGACGCCGCATCATGCCGTAGACTTCGTACCCCTCCCCGAGCAGCAGCTCGGCAAGGTACGACCCATCCTGCCCGGTGATCCCGGTAATCAGCGCCCGTTTAGCCATTATGTGTCGTGGAGACGTGTCCTCGTGGGAATACCGTCAAATTGTAGGTGCCCGGTTACAGTGGGGTCAAGCCATCCGGGCCGCCAGCGCCACACGTCACACCGTCGCACGCGCGTCGTCACACTGGTGTCGGACGGGCGTGAACCGCTTCAGGCGGCGCCGCGCGCGTACACCGCGCGGTACCAGTCCACGGTCGCCTGCAAGCCGGCGGCGAAGCCGGTCTTCGCCTCGAAACCGAACGCCTCCCGGGCCCGTGACGTCTCGAGTTTCCGGCGCGGCTGGCCGTTGGGCTTGTCGGTGTCCCACTCGAGACGGCCGGCGAAACCGCAGGCCTGCGCCACCTGCTCGGCCAGGTCGCGGATGCTGATCTCATGGGCGCTGCCCAGGTTCACCGGGGCACTGCCGTTGTAGTGCTCGGCCGCCAGGACGATGCCTTCCGCCGCATCGGCCGCGTACAGGAACTCGCGGGTCGGCGAGCCGTCGCCCCACACCCGGACGCTCGGCGCGCCGTCGCGCGCCGCATCGACGCACTTGCGGATCAGCGCCGGGATGACGTGCGACGACTCGGGATCGAAATTGTCGCCAGGACCGTAGAGATTGACCGGCAGCAGGAAGATCGAGTCGAAGCCGTACTCGGCGCGGTAGGCCTGCGACTGCACCAGCAGCATTTTCTTCGCGAGTCCGTACGGCGCGTTGGTCTCCTCGGGATAGCCGTTCCACAGGTCGTCCTCGCGAAACGGGACCGGCGTGTGCTTCGGATAGCCGCATACGGTGCCGACGGCGACGAACTTCTCGATCCGGCGGCGCCAGCCTTCGTGCAGCAGCTGCACGCCCATCATCAGGTTGTCGTAGAAGAACTGGGCCGGATGCGCGCGGTTCGCGCCGATGCCGCCGACCACGGCCGCGAGGTGGATCACCAGCTCCGGCTGCGCATCGTCGTACAGCCGGCGCACGTCCTCGGGACGCACGAGGTCGTAGTGCTGCCGGCGCGGGACGAAGACGTCACGGCAGCCGCGCGCGCGGAGCGCATTGACGACGTAGCCGCCGAGGAATCCGCCGCCGCCGGTGACGCACACCCGCTTCCGCTCCCAGAAACCGCCCATGCGAGCCCTCCCGCACAGCTTATCGGTTGGCTGCCGCGGCTCGACGAGTCGGTCCCCTGCACGCACCTGCACGGCCCTACCCGCTCACAGAGGTGACCGGGCCGGGCGGCTCGCCCTACACTTGGGCGGTGCCCGACATCGACGTCGCCGTCATCGGCGCCGGAGTCACCGGGCTGGCGGCGGCGTGGTCGATTGCCGGCACCGGCCGCTCGGTGTGCCTGCTGGAACGCCATCGTCGCGCCGGTCTCGAGACCAGCACGCACAACAGCGGCGTCGTCCACGCCGGCCTGTACCACGCGCCGGCCTCGCTGAAGACCCGCCTGTGCATCGCCGGGCGCGAACGGCTCTACGCGTTCTGTGCGGAACATGGTGTGCCGCACGCGGTGTGCGGCAAGCTCGTCGTGGCGCACGACGACAGCGAGCTGCCGCGCCTGCACGCCCTGAAGGCGGCCGGGGATGCGGCCGGCGTCGCCGGGCTCACCATCGTCGACCGCGATTTCATCGCCGAACGCGAGCCGGCCTGCCCGGCGCGGGTCGGTCTCTACTCGCCGGTGAGCGGGATCGTCGATGCGGACGCGCTGGTCCAGACGCTGCTGCGGCTCGGACAGGCGCGCGGCGTCGTCTTCCTGCCCGGCGCGGCCCTGCTGGCGGGGCACGCCGAGGCGGACGGCATCCGGTTGACGACCGAACGCGAAGAGCTGGTCGCCGGCCAGGTAGTGAATGCCGCCGGACTGTATGCCGACGACGTGTCACGGATGCTGGGCGGCGAGCGGTTCACCATCCACCCGTGTCGGGGCGAGTACGTGGCCCTGGTGTCGTCGGTCGGCACGCGCGTCACTGGGCTGATCTATCCGCTGCCGCACCGGCACGGACTCGGCGTGCACGTCGTCCGGACGCTGCACGGCGCGGTGTGGCTCGGGCCGACGGTGACGTTCATCGAGCGGAAGGACGACTACGAAGCGGACCGCCTGCCGGTCGAGGCGTTCGTCGAGCCGGCCCGCCGGCTGCTGGCTGGGGTCACGGTCGACGACCTCCGCCTGGCGGGCAGCGGCATCCGCGCCAAGCTGCACGGGCCGGACGTGCCGTTCGCCGACTTCCTCATCCGCCGAGACGCCGTCAACCCGCGTCTCGTGCAGGCGGCCGGCATCGAGTCACCGGGATTGACGTCGTGCCTCGCGGTGGGGGCGATGGTCTGCGACATCCTCGTGAGGTGATGGCCGGCGCGGGCGATTCAGGAACTGGCCGGGCATTGTTCCTTGGCGGGCGTGCGCTCGTTCATTGGACTTCCCGGCGGAACAGCACCGCGTGGCTCCGGCGCGGATCGGACGGCAGTTCGACAGCCCCTACGTCGATGGGCGAGCGCGACGACGGCGTGTTCTAGCTGGTGACGCGCTCGCGGTACGGTCGCGAGTGACCCTGTGACTCTCGTCGTCGACCGCGGACGAGCAGGTCTACGCCGGCGACCCGGGGATTGGCTTCAAGATAGCCGGTGCGCGACGGATCAGGAGTTACCGGTTCGGCGCGGATTCCCGCGTGACACGACTGAATGGCGTCCGATAGAATCGGCGCCCGATGCGATA
>CADEDC010000022.1 GCA_902825985.1 uncultured Acidobacteriota bacterium
ATCCGGGCGCCGCGCGCCGGGACTTATGCAAGTCATCACGGTTCCAGGGGACTAGAAGGCATTGCCATCCTGCTCGAGCAGCCGATACGGTCGCGGCCACGTCGAGAACAGGACGCGGTCCGCCAGCCTCGGAAGCCGGGCGTTGAGATATCGGTTCGCCAATTCGCGCGCGCCGTTCACGACCGACATCGTGGGATAGAGGTCGGCCGCGCTGTCGCCGGGCAGGTGGTAGGCCGCGAAGGCGCCGAAGCGCTCGCGCATGCCGGTGCGGGTCGGATCGTCGAAGTGCAGGCCGAGCGCCGGTCCGTGGTCGCCCACGATGACAATCGCCGGGCGGGGCCCCGGACGCGACAGCGCCCGCCCGACGAGGTCGGCGACGCGGTCGAGCGCGAACCGCGACTGGGCGCGGTAGCCGGCGACGTATTCGCGCGAGAAACCGGGCGTGGCCCGTTCCGCCTCCGACAGCCACTCTCCCTCGATCGCGGGTGCACCGTCCGGCGGCGTCCGTGGCCGGCCGGCGTGATCGATGACAAACGGCGGATGCGGCGTGATGATGTGGGCGACGACGAATTTGCGACCCGGCAGCTGGGCGGCCCGTTCGATGTCGGCGAGCGCGTCCGTCACGGCCCGCCGCCTCGCGGCCGCAATCCAGTCGTACAGCCGCAGATCGACCAGCGGCGTCGCCTTCATCGCCGCGAACTGCAGCTCGGTCGGTCCCCGTCGCGAGCAGAAGCAGACATCGGCGCCGGCGAAGGTGTCCGTGGCGGTGTAGTCCGACCCGATCGCCACGACGCGATACCCGGCGCGACGGGCCAGCTGCATCAGGGCGTTCCCGCCGATGGCGGCCTTCAAAGGCCGGCGATCGTGGCTCGACTCGCCCATGGCCTGCGCGACGTCGTCCAGATAGGCGAGATTCAGAATCGACGCGATCGAGAGGAAGGTCTGGGCGTAGTTGCTGCGACTGCGGGCCGGCAGGTAGAACCCCTGCGCCTGCATCGCCGCCACGTCGCGGCTGACGTCCAGCCCGTAGACATCCTGCAGCACGTCGGCGCGGGCCAGCCCGTCGAAAATCAGGAGGTAGACGTCGCGCTCCGGGGGAGCGGCCGATGACGCCGCCGACGTCAGGCTCACCGCGGCCAGCGCCGCCACCGCCGGTTCCCAGCGTGTGCGCGGGCCGGACGAGTGCACGACCAGGGTCCAGAGATTGAGCAGGACGAGCACGGCGGCCATGACGGTCAGCGGCATGGAGCGGTGCAGGTGCCGGCGCCAGGGGCGCACGATCCCCACCGCCAGGCCGGCGGCACCCACCAGATACGCTGCCGCACGCCAGGCGCCCGGTGGCGCCTCACCCGAGGCCAGCCACGGCCGGATCGCCGGATAGCAGCCGCACGCGAACAGGAACAGGCTGAGGCAGTTCGCCCGCGCCGGCAGGCTGGACCACGCACGGCCGAGCGCCCAGAGGGTGACGACAACGGCGGCGACGATGCCGGCGAGCGTGACCAGCACGGCATCGCGGCGAATCGGGTACACGAGCGCATTGGCAGCGACGACGTACAGCAGGGGATACGCGGCAAAGGCGCAGGCGTGCCACGAATCGAGCAGGCGGGACATACCGTGCCGGATCACTTCACCGTCTGCAGCCCCTCCGGGTCCGGCCGGTAGATCAGGTAGCGGATGTCGCTGTCGAGCGAGCTCCACCAATGCGGCAGGTTGCCGGGGATGACGATGACGTCGCCGGGACCGACGCGACGGCTGACGCCGCCCTCGATCCGCGGCGCGCGAAAGTTCGGCCGCTTCGTGTTCGGACTGAGCCCGGCGCTCCGCTCACCCACCATCGTGCCACCGGTCACCAGCGTGCCGGTTCCCGCGAGCATGTAGTAGATCTCGGTGACGCTCGTCTGGTGCCGATTCGCGTCGCCCGGCGTCGTCTGCGGCCGGAACACTCCGTAGATGCCGACCTTGGCGCCGCCGACGTCGGTGACGCGAATCGGCAGATCGCTGACGCGGTCGCGCGGCAGTCGGTCGATGAACGCGGTGATGTCCGCCGCGCTCACGTCGAGTGCGGGGGGTGCCACCTGTGCCGCCGTGACCGAGGACCAGCACACCGCAATCGCGACCAATCCGGGAATACGCACGACAGCTCCTCTGCACGGGTGAACGCGTCGCGCCATTGTAGCGCCGGTCCGTTCCCGGCACCTCGGCGAGCGGTTCACGGGACGGCCGCGCCGTTGACGACCGGATCGAGCGTGCCGCGCGTCACCGCGTGGTAGAGCGGGCGTGCCCTGGCGTAGATGCGCCTGGCCGCGGGCGTTCCCCAATCGGTCCGCATGAGATCGGTGAACAGCGGCGCGACGAACTTGCGCCGCCCCTGGGTGGTGAGGAAACGCTCGAGCGACGGCATGGCCGGACCGTAGCGATGGCCGATCGCCAGCCGCAGCCACATGAACAGCACTTCGGCGTTGCCGCTCGCACTGAACCCGAACGTCCGATCGAGATCGGCGAGCTGCGCGGCGGACAGCCCCGGCGGCAGTTCGCCGATGAAGTGCTGCCATTCCTGCGTGCTCCAGCCGGTCGTCGTCAGCGACCGCGCCGGCGTGCCCGCGGCGAAGTCGCGCGCCTGCTGCGCCGCCACGTCGAAGGCCGCCGACTGCGCAACCGGATGGTTGTCGGGCAGCCCGGGCCGGTAGAGCCACTCGTCGAGACGCACCGTCGCGGCGCGCGCCGGGTCGCCGGCGAGCAGGCGATCGCGCACGTAGGCGTCGAAGTCGGCCGTCGTGATCGACTGGAACGCGAAATGATCGAAGTAGCCGCGGAGGTAGGCGTCGAACCGTTCGCGGCCGAACGTCTGCTCCAGCAGCCGCAAGAGCGCCGACCCCTTGTTGTAGGCGATCATCGTCGAGCCTTCGTCGGGGTCGCGGCCCTGCAGATCGACATGCAGGATGGTGTCGGGGTCAGCCGGGCCGCCAAGCCCGGCCATCTCGTCCATCAGCTCGCGATGTTCGAGGATGCGCAGCATCGCGGCGCGCGCCGGACCGTAGACGGCTTCCATGATGCGGTTCTCGACGTACGTCGTCGTCCCCTCGTTCAACCAGAAGTCGGACCAGGTCGCGTTGGTCACGAGATTGCCCGACCATGAGTGCGCGAGCTCGTGCGCCAGCAGCGCGACCAGCGACCGATCGCCGGCGAGCACCGTCGGTGTCGCGAACGTCAGCCGCGGGTTCTCCATGCCGCCGAACGGAAACGACGGCGGCAGGACGAGCACGTCGTAGCGGCCCCAGCGATACGGACCGAGCAGCTGTTCGGCCGCCGTCACCATCCGCTGCAGTTCGGCGAACTCGCGGGCGGCGCCGTCGACGACCGACGGCTCGGCATAGACGCCGGTCGTCGGCCCGAGCGGCCGGAACGCGAGATCGCCGACGGCCAGCGCGATGAGATACGGCGGCACCGGCTGCGTCAACCGGAACTCGAACGTCCGGCCGTCGGGGCCGTCGACGCCGTCCGGTGTGAGCATCTCGGCACTCATCACCGCCCGCAGGTTGGCCGGCACGGTGATGCGCGCCGCGTAGGTCTGCCGCACGCCGGGGCTGTCCTGCGTCGGAATCCATGTCCGGGTCAGGATGGACTGGCCCTGCGAGTAGAGGAACGGCTGTCGGCCGCCGGCCGTCTGGCTCGGTTCGAGCCACTGCAGCGCCGCGGCGCCTGGCGCCGTCGCGTACGACACGACGACTTCGGCGACGCCGTCCGGCAGCGTGATGGTGAGCGCCTGGCCGAGCACCGGGTCGGCCGGGCCACGGGTCAGGTCCAGCGGACGACCGTCGCGCGTGGTCACCGACGACACGTCGAGGCCGCGGGAATCGAGGATGATGGCACCCGCGGCAGCGGTGCGTTGCACGCTGAGGGTCGCGGTGCCTCGCAGGACGCGGGCGGCGAAGTCGGCCGTGAGATCCAGGGCGACGTGTGTGACGCGGGCGTCCTGCGGACGGGCGTAGGAGTGGACGTCGGCTACCGCCGCAACGGTCTGAACCGCGGGCGACGAGGGTGGTGGCGGCGGCGGACCGCCGCACGCGGACACCGCCAACCCGACAACGGATACGACACCCGATACGAACACGAAGCGGGACGAATGAGCGGACGGCAGGCCGGTGCGCGACGTCATACCCCAGCCTAGCAGAGGCGGCACGACGGGCTGGTGACGGGCGGCAGCCGCGAGCCGCGACCGCTCAGGGCTCGACGACCGGCTCCAGTTTCAGCACGGCGCCGTCGGGCATGTCGGTGGTCAGGTACACCAATCCGTCCGGTCCCTGCCGGATGTCGCGGATGCGCTGCCGTAACTCGGTCAGCATGGCCTCGCGGCGCGTCTCGAGCCCCTGCCGGTTGAACTGAATCCGCGACACCTGCATGCCGACCAGGCCGCCGGCCAGCAGGTGGCCCTTCCAGAGCGGGAACCGGTCACCGGTATAGAACAGCAGTCCGGCGAGGGCGATGGACGGCTTGTAGTAGGTGACCGGCTCCACCATGCCCTCGAATGACGTCGGCGGCTGCACCGTTGGCGGCGGCAGCCCGGACCGCTTCCCTTCCGGGTCGCTCGTATAGGCCCGCCCGTACGTGATCGCCGGCCAGCCGTAGTTCAGGCCGGCCTTGATGATGTTGACCTCGTCGCCGCCCTGCGGTCCGTTCTCGGTCTCCCAGATCTCGCCGGTGTCGGGGTGGAGCGTGAGACCGATGGCGTTGCGAATGCCCAGCGCGTATAGCTCGGGGGCATAGCCTCGGCGGCCGACGAAGGGATTGTCGGAAGGTGTGGTGCCGTCGTCGTTCAGCCGCAGGATCTTGCCGACGTGCGACGCCGGGTTCTGGGCATCGGCGGCACTGCCGGCGTGCTCGTTGAACCCGGGCGCCCCAAGCGCCATGTACAGCTTGCCGTCGCGACCGAACAGCAGGCGGGCGGCGGACGGGCCGTCGACCCAGGCATTGGCGACGAAGATCTCCCGCACGTCCTGCAGCGCCGGCGCCCCGTCGTCGTATCTGGCACGCACCAGGGTGGCAGCGCGGGTTTCGGGCGTGCCCCCTTTCGGCTTCCAGTAGGCCACGTAGATGAAGTGGTTCTCGGCGTAGCGCGGGTGGACGATGACCTCGACGCCCGCGGTATCGCGGCGGGTGCTCGTGATCCCTTGCGGCAGGCCGGTAATCGGCACCGGATCGAGCGCGCCGGCGTGGATGCGCCGCAGCGTGTTCCGCCCCTGCTCGCTGACCAGGGCGTCACCGCTCGGCAGGAAGGCCAGCGCCCATGGGTAGACGAATCCCTTGATGGCGGTGACCCTGACCGTGTGGGCGGCGGTGCGAATCAGCTGCGGACGATCGAGCGCGCCCGAGGCAGTGGGCGCCTGGGCGGCAGCCCCTCCCGGCCACAGGCAGAGCAGTCCGGCGACGGCCGCCAGCCGGCCGGTTCTCGGTGCACCCCGCGGTACGGCCATGCAATCCTCCCAGTCGCGGCGCGTGCCGCGGTCGGGGCAACTCTACTGCAAAGGCGGCGTCCACGCACGCGCCAGGTTGGCGACGCTGGCCGTCGGGATGGGTCGGCCCCGGCCCGTCAGCGTCGGGCCGGGGCACCAGCGGCCGCGTCGGCGGCGCGCGCCGCCGCCAGGATGTTCGCGAGACTGCGATTCCCCTCGTGACACGCGTACTCGAACAGCCGGCCGTCGAGCGGCTGCATCGGAATCTCGGCACTCCACGACCCGGTCCAGGTCGCCGGATCGGAGGCCGTGAAGCGATAGATCAGCTGATCGGTCGATGTCCGCGTGAAGCGCTCGATGAGGTGCAGCTGCGCCGTGGCACCGCGCATGTCGCGCTGATCGTTGAAGCGGGTCGTTTCGACGACCAACGTCTCCCCCTCCCAACGGCCGCGCGAGTCACCGAACCAGAGCCCGATACCGGCCGGCAGGTGGGGGCGGCCGTCGAGCGGAATGATCCGCACGCCGTCGCCCATCTCGATGTGAATGGCGACATGGGTCGGTGTCTGGACGATCTCGTAGTTGCTGTTGTAGGTGATCCCGGGCAGCATCGGTGGCCCTTCCACCGGGAACCACAGGCAGCGCTCCCACAGCGGCCGCTCCTCGGGCGAGTCGGCCCGGCTGCGCAGCGCGGCGCGTGCCGCGGCACGGCGCTGCCCATCCGCCGTCAGCGGCGGCAGCTTGCCCGTCGGCCCGACGATGAGCGACGTCCGCCGCGTTGCGACGATCGTCCGTGGCTCGCCCCAGAGGCCGTCGCTGAACTCGCCCGCGAGTGCCTCCTCCTGCTGCTGATTGATCTGCACGAGCAGGCGTTCGAGCGCGGTCTTCGCGTACTCGCGCGCCTCCGCCTCGGTGAAGAACTCCTTCCCGCCCAGCTCGCTCGGCCGCTCGAGCGGCGTCAGCGTGGCGCTGGTCCAGCGGCCCGAGAGGTCCGGATGTCCCCACGCCGTTCGCGGCCCGCCGCTGCGGACGGCGTCCGGCCGCGCCTGCCGGCCCAGCGCCGCGGCGCCGAGCGCGACGAAACCGATGAGAAGGACGCCGGCCGAGCGCTGGATCGTGATGTGCCCCATCCCGGCTACGATGCCACACCACGTCCGTCCGGTCATAGCACTCTGCTCGGCACGCTGCGCGCGGCGCGCCGCGCGCCCCGGCCCCGAACGACCGCCGGCGGAAGGGCCGCGCTGCGAGGTCCTGCGGCGGTCAGCCGCGGGGTGGCATCACGCGATGACGCCATTGACGCGCCGTTTCGAGCACGGAGACGACGAGGCTGGCGGCGGCCGGCGGCAGCCATGCCGCCAGCGTGAGCCAGCGAAACCGGCGGCCGTAGCGGGCGGCGCGCTTCAGGTGGAGCCGGGCACGTCGGGCGAATCGGCGGCGCACCGCCGCCGTCCCTGGCTGCAGCAGCATGGGAACGGCCACTGCCCGGTGCAGTTGCGCCAGGTTCGCCTCGAGCTGCGGCCGGTGCGCCGCATAGTAGGCGGCGTCGGCTTCGGCATGCCGGCGCACCACGCGCAACAGGATCTGCTGCTTCCGCATCCAGCGATACGGACCGCCCGCCGAAATCTGCCCGGCGTGGTAGCGCAGCTGGTAGGTCGGGACGTCGGCGAAGCAGACGCCGTGGCGTCGCGTGATCCGCAACAGATAGTCGACCTCCTGCCAGTGCCTGATCCGCTCGTTGCGCGGTCCGACGTCGTCGATCACCGCCCGACGCAGCATCACGCTGTTCTGGCAGATGATGAGCCGCTGCAGGTAGGTGTCGAAGACATGGCCGAGGTAGACGCGTCGATCGCCGGCCGATGGTTCCTCGTCGACGAGCGACGGCGGCATACGCACCACGTCGGCCAGGCGATGGCTCTCGGCATAGAGGCGTTCGTACGGCTCCGACCGATCCCTGAACGCCGACTGATGGTAGGTCCGCAGGTGGTAGCGTTCGAAGAATCCGCTGTCATCGAAACCGCTCATCTCGGCGCAGCTCAACCCGGCGGCAGGAAACCGGTCCAGCAGCGCCACGTGCAGTTCCAGTGCGTAGCGGTAGAGCCGGTCGTCGGAATCGAGAAACGTGAGGTAGCGGCCGCGCGCGTACTGCGCGCCGACATTCCGGCCGTGGGCGACGCCGCCCTGGTCGGTGTGCACGTAGCGCACGGAGTCGCCGTAGGCGGCCACCACGGCACGCGTGTCATCGGTCGATCCGTCGTCGACGACGATGACTTCGAAGCCGGTGAACGTCTGCGCCAGGACGCTGTCGATCGCCTGGCGGACGAGCATGGCGCGGTTGTGGGTCGGCACGATGACCGAGACGACCGGCTGGTGGACGGTCACGACGGCCGCGCCGGAAGGGGCGCGGTGCCGGCGGCACCAGGGCGGGCGAGGGTTGGCGTCGTACACCCGGGCGGCGCGACCGCCGCCGCCGCGGCCGGGCCGGCGACGCGCCTCGCATCGCGGTCCGGCGGCACCGGCGCGTGGACGGCGTTCCCGATCGCGACGCCCGTGGCGACGATGCCGGCGGCGGTCGACCGGCGTGCGCATGCGAGCGGGATGCGGATGGCCGCGAGGCGGTCGCCGTCCATGACGCGATCCTAGCGCGTTTGCGACGACCGTCGCTCGCCGGCCCGGCGGCCGGCCGCCGGCAGGCGCCGCCGGAGGCTCGCGCCGCGACGCCTCCGCCCGTGCGGCATGGCAACAACTCTGTCGCTTTTGGGGCGCCGGCCGGCGCACGCGAATTCAGCTGGCGCGCCGCCGCGTCAGCTGAAGGACAATGATCGCGCTGCCATGCGCTTCGCCGACTACGACGCGGGCCCGTTCTTCGATGAGATGTTCGAGCGTGGAAACCTGCCGCGGCCCGACGCGCGGGCGCTCGCCGCGTTCATCGACTCGCTGCCGCCAGGCGAACTGGCGCAGCGTCAGACCGCCGCCGAGCGAGCCCTGCTGCACATGGGCATCACGTTCAACGTCTACGGCGACGGTGCCGGCACCGAGCGGATCTTCCCGTTCGACCTGGTGCCGCGCATCGTTTCGGCCGCCGAGTGGACGGTCATCGAGCGCGGCCTGAAACAGCGCATCCGCGCGCTCAACCAGTTCATCGACGATCTCTACCATCGGCAGCAGATCGTCAAGGACGGCGTCTTCCCTCTCGAACTGCTGACGTCCGCCACCAGCTACCGCCAGGCGTGCGCCGGGATGACACCGCCCCGCGGGATCTGGTGTCACATCACGGGCACCGACCTGGTGCGCGACGCCAGCGGACAGGTCTACGTGCTCGAGGACAACCTGCGCTGTCCGTCCGGCGTGTCCTACGTGCTGCAGAACCGCCAGGTGATCAAGCGCACCTTCCCGCAGCTCTTCGCCTCGTCACGCATCCGGCCGGTAGATGACTACCCCGGCCGCCTGCGCGACATGCTCGAACATCTCGGCCCCGCGGATACCGGACAGCCGCGCGTCGTCGTCCTGACGCCGGGCCCGTACAACTCGGCCTACTTCGAACATTCGTTCCTGGCGCAGCAGATGGGGGTGGAACTCGTCGAGGGGCGCGACCTGCTCGTCGCCGACGGCTTCGTCTGGATGCGGACCACCAAGGGCAACCAGAAGGTCGACGTCATCTACCGGCGCCTGGACGACGACTTCCTCGATCCGACGGTGTTCCGCAAGGACTCGATGCTGGGCGTCCCCGGTCTGTTCGAGGTCTACAAGAACGGACATGTCGCGCTCGCGAACGCGCCGGGCACCGGCATCGCCGACGACAAGGCGGTGTACCGCTACGTGCCCGAGATCATCAAGTACTACCTCGGCGAGGACATCGTGCTGCCCAACGTGCCGACCTTCCTCTGCGACGACCCGACGGAGCGCCAGCACGTGCTGTCCAACCTGAAGGATCTGGTCGTGAAGGCGACCAACGAGTCCGGCGGCTATGGGATGCTGATCGGGCCGCGGTCGTCAGCCGCCGAACGGGAGGAGTTCGCGCGCCGCATCCAGGCTTCGCCGCGCAACTACATCGCCCAGCCGACGCTGTCACTGTCGCGCGTGCCGACGATCATCGACGGCCGGTTCGAAGGACGGCACGTCGATCTGCGGCCGTACATCCTGTACGGCGAGGAGATCTTCGTGATGCCGGGCGGGCTGACGCGGGTCGCACTGCGGGAAGGCTCGCTCGTGGTCAATTCGTCGCAGGGCGGCGGCAGCAAGGACACCTGGGTGCTGGCGACGGACGACGCCGCCGCCGCGGCACCGCCGCCGGCCGCGGTCGCGCGGGTCGCCATGAGCCAGTCGCAGGGGCAGGGGTAGGCGATGCTGAGCCGGGTCGCCGATTCCATCTACTGGATGAGCCGTTACATCGAACGGGCCGAGAACGTCGCCCGCTTCATCGACGTCACGCTGCACATGATTCCGGACATGCCGGCCGGCTCGATCCCGCAGTGGCAGCCGCTCATCGACACCACCGGCGATGCGCCGCGCTTCAAGGAGAAGTACGGGGTGGCGACGCCGGAAGCCGTCATCCAGTTCCTCACCTGCGACGCCGAGTACCCGAACTCGATCCGCTCGTGCTTGAAGGCCGCCCGCGAGAACGCGCGATCGGTCCGGGAAGTGATCTCGTCGGAGATGTGGGAACGGATCAACCGGTTCTATCTCATCGTCGAGTCCCCGACCTTCGACGAGTACTGCCAGCGCGATCCGCAGGACCTCTTCGCCATGGTCAAGATGACCAGTCACGAGTTCTTCGGCGTGACCGACGCGACCATGACGCACAACGAGGGCTGGCACTTCGGCCGGCTCGGTCAACTCCTCGAGCGCGCCGACAAGACGTCGCGAATCCTCGACGTGAAGTACTTCCTGCTGCTCCCGACGGCGGCCGACGTCGGCACGACCATGGATGACATCCAGTGGGCGGCGGTGCTCCGCTCGGCCAGCGCGTTCGAGATGTATCGCAAGCGTTACGGCCGCATGGAGCCGGAGCGGATTGTCGAGTTCCTGCTGCTCGATCGCGAGTTCCCCCGGGCCATCCAGTGGTGTCTGATGACCGCCCGGCAGTCGCTGCATGCGATTTCCGGCACGCCCACCGACATGTTCCGCACCCCGCTCGAGCAGTGGCTCGGCCAGGTGTGCTCCGAACTCGCCTACGCCGACGTCGACGAGATCATCGGGAGCGGCCTGCACGAATACCTCGACAATCTGCAGACCCGCATCAATCAGATCGGCGGCGGCATTCGTGATACGTTCTTCGCCAATAAGGAGCCGGGCGGCCGTCCGCCCGGCAAGGTCGCTGCCCACGCCTGACGCCAGCCTCCTTCCACCTCGAGCGTTGCCGTTCGCTTCCGGCTCGACTTGTGAATACTTGGGAGCCGATGAAAGTCTTTCACTGCGATCACTGCGGACAACTGCTCTTCTTCGAGAACAGCCAATGCATCCGCTGCGGCCACACCGTGGCCTACCTGCCGGACCTGGCGCTCGTCGGCTCGCTGGACCACCAGCCGGACGGCACGTGGCTGTCGCCGCTGCCGGCGGCGAACGGACGCCCGTACCACCTCTGTGAGAACTACACCATCCATCAGGTGTGCAACTGGGCCGTGCCGGGCGACGATGATCACCGCTTGTGCGTGTCCTGCCGACTGACCCGGGTCATCCCGGACCTCGCCATCGACGAGAATCGTCCGTCATGGTACCGGCTCGAGGTCGCCAAGCGTCGCTTGCTCTTCACCCTCATGGAGCTCGGACTGCCGGTCGCCAGTCGCGATGACGATCCGCAACGCGGACTGACCTTCGAATTCATGGCCGATCGGCCGGACGGCCCGGTCGCGACCGGCCACGCCGCCGGCGTAATCACGATCAACATCGCCGAGGCCGACGATGCGGAACGGGAGCGCCGGCGCCAGTCGCTGAACGAGCCCTATCGCACGCTGGCCGGGCATCTCCGCCATGAGATCGGCCACTACTACTGGGACCGCCTCATCGCGCACTCCCCCTGGCTCGACCGCTTCCGCGAGATGTTCGGCGACGAGCGGGCCGACTATGGCAGGGCGCTGCAGGACTATTACGCACGCGGACCCGCCGCCGACTGGGGCGTTCGGTTCATCAGCGCCTATGCCAGCGCACATCCGCTGGAGGATTGGGCCGAAACCTGGGCGCACTACCTGCACATGGTCGATACGCTCGAGACCGCGGCGTCCTGCGGCTTCTCGCTGCGTCCGCCGCGCGCCGACGAACCGTCCCTTCCGAAGGTCCCCAAGTTCGCCGGCTCCGGTCACCTGCCGTTCGAATGGCTGATCGACAGCTGGTATCCGCTGACCTATGCGCTGAACAACCTGACGCGCGGCCTGGGACTGGCGGACGCCTACCCGTTCGTGCTGGCCCCGCCGGCCGTCGCAAAGCTGCGCTTCGTGCACGATCTGATGAGTCAGCCGATGGCCTGACGGCCGCGCCGGCCGGCCGCACTACACTGATCCTTCGTCGTGCACGGTCCACGTGGAGTGTGATGCGCGCGACGGGAGGACACCCGGTATGAAACAGTTCGTGCTCGGCACCACCGCTCTCGCGATCGCCACACTCGGCGCCGCCATGACCTCCGCCCAGCAGGCGGCACCGAAGCCGCCGTTCGCCGTCGGCAACCCGCTCGGGATGCCGATCGCCCCGGCCGCCGACGGCCGATTCACCCCGATGTCATCCAACGTGAAGGTGTACGGCGCCATCTACTCCGCCGAGAGCTGCTCCTACGACACCACCCGCAACGTCATCGTCGTCCCCAACCGTGGCGTCGGCCAGGCGGTACAGGCCAACAACGGCTGGGTGTCGTTCATCAACCACGACGGGTCCGTTCACACGGCCCGCTGGATCGGCCTGCAGAATGCCGGTGACGAGCGGATGAACATGGCGACCCCGCTCGTGCTGAACGAGCCTTCCGGCAGCGACATCAACGGCGGCAGGTTCTACGTGTCCGACCGCGACGGCGGGACGTCGCCGGGCGTGCCGCTCTCGGCCGTCATCCGCAGCTTCTCGATGAAGGACGGCATGCCGGCGGGAGAGATCAAGGTGCCGGGCGCCACCGGCTTCAACGATATCGAGGTCGCAGACGACGGGACGATCTACGCAACCAACACCGGCACGGGCGCGCCGAACCCGGACCCGAAGACCTGGCAGGTGTGGAAGATCACGAAAGAGGGCAGCGCATCGATCCTGATCCAGGGTGAGCCGCTGCGCCAGCCGAATGGCATCGCCTTCGATCCCCAGGGCAACCTCGTGGTCGTCAACATCGGCAGCAACGACGTCCAGACATTCTCGACCGACGGCAAGCTGCTGAAGACCGAGAAGGCCGTCCAGCCGGGCAATGACGGCCTCGTCGTGATGGCGGACGGCACGAAGTACGTGAGCAGCGTGCAGCAGGGCGGCGTGTCGCGCATCCGCCCGAATCAGCCGGCGGAGCTGATCGCGCAGAACATTCCCAACCCGGCGTCGATGTGCTACGACGCCGGCGCCAACCAGCTGGTGATTCCGATGAACGCGAACAACGCACTGGCGTTCATCCCGCTCGGACGGTAGCAGTCAGGCAGCGCGACCAGACGGGATGCGCAGGCGGGCGGGGCCCGGTGGCCTCGCCTCTGACGGGCGTCTCCCCGGGTGCCGCCGGCTCGCGGGACGGCGCGGCCACAAGGTAGGATGACCGTATGCTGTTCGATCTGGCCACCGTCGATCCGGCGATCGGCTACAAGCTGCTCGTCTCGACCATCACGCCACGCCCGATCGCGTGGGTCGTGTCGCAGGATCTCGACGGCACGTTGAACGCGGCGCCCTACTCCTTCTTCAACGCGCTCTCGTCCGACCCGCCGGTCATCGGCATCGGCATCGGCCGGCGGCCGTTCGGCTCGGCCAAGGACACACGGGCCAACATCGCGCTGACGCGTGAGTTCGTCGTCAACCTCGTGTCGGAGGACACGGCGCCGGCGATGAACGTCACCGCCATCGACTTCCCGCCGAGCGTCGACGAACTGGCGCAGGCCGGCCTGACGACGACGCCGTCGGCGCGCGTGAAGCCGCCACGGATCGTCGAGAGCCCGGTGGCGTTCGAGTGCGAGCTGCTGCAGATGATCGACCTCGGCCCGCACAGCGGCATCGTGCTGGGTCGGGTGCTCGCCATCCACGTTCGTGATGAATCGGTACGCGATCCGGTCCGCGGTCACATCGACACCCCGGCCCTGCACCTGATCGGCCGGATGCACGGCAGCGGCTGGTACGCGCGCACGTCGGATCTCTTCGACATGCCGCGGCTGTCGCTGGCGGACTGGACGCGCGATCATTCCATCGGTTGACACCGTCGAGGTAGATGATGCCCTTGCACCCTGCTCACGTTCGGCTCGCGCCTCCGTCCCTGCCGGTCGCGGCACTGGTGGTCGCCCTGATGGGCGCCGGCAGCGACGTCGCGGCGCAGACCTCTCCGCAAGACTTTCCGCAGTGGCGCGGACTGCAGCGCGACGGCAGCGTCGCCGGCTTCGTCGCGCCGAGCCGCTGGCCCGAGCGGTTGAACCTGAAATGGCGGGTCGCGGTCGGCGAGGGATACGGCACGCCGATTCTCGTCGGCGGCCACGTCTACACGCTCACGCGGCAGAGCGGTCACGAAGTGATGGCGGCCCGCCGGGCGGAGACCGGCGCGGTCGTCTGGGAAACGCGCTATCCGGCGCCACACACCATCATGTCCGGCGCCGCCGGCCACGGGCAGGGGCCGAAATCGACGCCGCTGTTCCTCGCCGGCCGCCTCTACACGCTCGGCATCACCGGCATCGTCTCGTGTTTCGACGCGACGGACGGCACGCTGCTCTGGCAGAAGCCGGCGCCGGCGGAGGAAACCCTGTACAACAATTCGGCAATGTCGCCGATTGCCGATGGGAATCGGGTCATCTTCCACGTCGGCGGCCACAATCGCGGCGCGCTCACGGCATTCGATGCCGCAAGCGGCGACGTCCGCTGGCGGTGGGATGGCGATGGCCCGGCCTACGCATCGCCGGTCATCGTCGAACTCGGCGGCGTGCGACAGGTGGTGACGATGACGCAGCGCAGCGTCGTCGGCGTCGACGCCGCCACCGGCGCGCTCCTGTGGCGCCGCCCGTTCGAGAATCAGTTCTCCAACCACTCCATCTCGCCGATCGTCTATCGTGACATGGTCATCATCTCGGGCTACGAAATGGGGGTGACCGCGTTCGCACCGACACGGCGTGGCAGCGGCTGGACCACCGAACCGCGCTGGCAGACGGCCGAGGTCTCGATGTTCATGAGCAACCCGGTGCTCATCGACGATACGCTGTATGGATTGTCGCAGCGCGCCAGCGGCCAGTTCTACGCGCTGGACGTGCGCAGCGGCAAGGTGCTGTGGCGCAGCCGCGGCCGCGAGGCGACGAACACCTCGGTCATGAAACTGGACGGCACGCTCTTCCTGCTGAACGACGACGGTGAGTTGATCGTCGCGAAGAGCGACCCGGCCGGCCTGCAGATACTCGCACGCTATCCCGTGGCCGAGGATGCCACGTGGGCGCAGCCGGTCCTCTCCGGCAATCGCGTGTTCGTGAAGGATCTCACCACGCTGGCCCTGTGGACGGTCGACTGAGGCGGAGTGCCAGCTGGCGATTCGAACGGCGTCGTGCGGCCGGCTCAGGCCATCGAGGTCTTCTATCAGTGGACGCGGGAGCTGACCACGGAGGCGGTGGCCGATGTCTGCCGCCACCTCGACGACCGCGAACGGGCCCGTTGCAGCCGTTTCGTCGACCGTGACGCGCGCCGCGACTACGCCGCCGCCCACGCCCTGGTCCGCCACGCCCTCGCGGCGACCGGCGACCGTGCGGCCGGCGAATGGCGGTTCGTCACCAATGAGCACGGCAAGCCGTCGGTGGTGGCCGGCCAGGCCGGATCGCCTCCGCTGACATTCAATCTGTCGCACACGGACGGGTTGGTGGCCTGTGCCGTCAGTCGCGGCGTCGCCCTCGGCGTCGATGTCGAACGCCACTCGAGAATCGAGCACGTGCCGGTGATCGCCGAGCACTATTTCACCGATCCGGAGATTGCGGCGCTGCGGGAGTGCCCGGCCGGGCAGTACGCCGCCCGCTTCACCGAGCTGTGGACGCTGAAGGAGGCCTACGTCAAGGCGCTCGGCGTCGGTCTCTCCCGGGTGGTCGACGCCGCCGCCTTCGAGCTCACCGGAGACACGGCGTTGGTGTGGCGTCACGCGGACGGCGCGACGACCTGGCAGTTCTGGCTGGCAGATCTGGGACGCGACGGCCGGCTGGCGGTTGCGGCGTCTGGCCAGCCACCTGCCGGTGGCTGGCCACTCCGGTTTCACATGGTCGGCGACGGACCGGGGGTGCAGCGCACCCGGACGTCGCGCTGAGACAGCGGTCTCGACGGCCGCTCCCGGAGCCCGGCGTCGCACCGGCGCTGCCCGGCGCCGGGCACGGTCGCGCGCCGGTCGTTTCGAGAGTCCGCGAGTGATCAGAAGCCGAGCCGCATGCCCACCTGCAGTTGCCGCGGGAACCCGCCGCCACGCAGCTGGGTCGGCACCAGGAAGTTGCCGGAACGACGATCACCGCTCGGGTTGTTGAAGTTGGCGCGGTTGGTCAGGTTGAACACTTCGGCAAACAGATCGACCGTGCGCGTCGGCCCGAGGCGCAGGCGATAGCCGGCGCGCATGTCGACCTGCGCGAACCCGGGTCCGTAGGCGCCGTTGCGTCCGCCGGCGTTGTCCACCGTGATCGCGTTCTGGCCAGTGCCGCTGTAGGTGCCCGGCGGCAGTGGATCGACCAGCACACCGTTGCGATCGACGTCGACGTTGCTGTCGAACATGGTGAACGGCGAGCCGCTCATCAGGCGAGCGGTCGCGGCCAGGGTGACGCCCCTGAGTTGCGGCAGGTCGACACGGCCACTGAGTGACAGCGTCTGCCGGCGATCGAAATTCGTCGGCCCGTCGTTCAGATCCAGGTTGGGGTTGTCGAGGACCTGGAAATCGTTGACCGCCGTCGGCAGGCCGCTGGTGTTGCCGCGCGCGTAGCCGACGTTGTACGACGCCCGGGCGCTCCACGCATTCGAGAACCGCTTCTCGAGCTGGACGCTCAGGCCGTCGTATTGCGCTGACGCCTCGTTGCGGTAGGTGAAGACGTCGGCGGCAAAGGGGGTCAGGCCGAGCTGGTCCGCCAGGCCAAGGACGTCGACGCGTGTGATCGGCCCGGTTCGGCTCGTGTTCGCCCGCACCGCCGGATTGAAGTTGTAGCGGAGCGGCATGTTGCGATTCCACGAATGCACGTAGTCCGCCGCGAACGACATGTTGGCGCGCAGCTGGCGTTCGAAGCCCACCGTCATCTGCTGCTGCGACGGCAGGATCCGGTCGGGAGTGTCCAGATAGACCGCGCCGGTGTTCCGCGCCAGCGTGCCAGGGGGCACCACCTGATTCAGCAGGGCACGGTTCACCACCGGGCCGTTGACCAGGAACGGATCGGTCGGCAAGCGGCCGTTGCTCGGCCCGGGATCTGCCGCGTTGAACGGGTACTGTGCCAGGAATGAGTCGGAGAAGACACGGTTCAGCAGATACGGTTCGAAGCGATCGATCCACTGTTTCTCGTAGAACAGGCCATATCCCCCACGGATCACCGATCGTCCGCCGATGTTGTAGGCGAACCCCAGCCGTGGCTGGATGTTGTTCCGATCGATGGGATAGGCCGTCTGATCGCTGAACAGCGGATTGAACTGTTCGACGAGCGGCGACACATGGAGGTCGTAGCGCACGCCGATGTTCATCGTGAGGTTGGGTGTCGCCTGCCACTTGTCGTGCAGGTACAGGCCCAGGGAGTGGGTCCGCGAGGTCAGACGCTGCAGGCCCGGCACGCGGATCGTCAGCCGCTCGGGATAGGTTCGGGGATCGGCGGGATCGAAGTCCATGTCGGTGGGGAACTCGAACCGGCCGTTCGTGAACCGCTGGTCCTGGCGGACGTGCTGCCCGAACTGGTACTGCGATCCCATCTTCAAATCGTGGCTGCCGGCGCGACCGGGCACGAACCACGAGAAGCTCGTGTCCCACCCATAGACCTTCATCTCGCGCACGTCTGCGTACTCGTTCCCGGTCTGGTCGTAGAAGCTCAAGTAGTCCAGCTGTGGCGGCGCATCGGCCCAGGAGCCGGCGAAGTACTGCGGCATGCCGCGATCGGGCCGCTCCTGCACGTATGACAGGCGGGTGAGGAACAGCTTCGTCGGGCTCGCCAGCCAGTTCACCGTGCCCACGGTCGTCACGTCGTCGTCCTTCTCGATATACAGGGTGTCCATCGTGCCGTCGCCGAGCACCTGGTTGTAGTTGGGCTGATGGTCCCACAAGGCGCGCACCGAGTAGTTGACCGACCGGCTCAACTGGTGATCGATGCGGCCGAGGTAGTTGAAGGAGTTCGTCTCCTGCGTCGCCGAGAACGTCTTGTCGGGGCGCGTCGGATAGACGCGGCTGCGCCCTTCGTCGAGATCGCTGCGTTCGAAGCTGCCGAAGTAGTGCATCCGGTCGCGGATGATCGGGCCGCCGACCGTGCCGCCCCACTGCTTGCGCTGCGACTCCGGCTTGTCGAGCCCCTGCTGGCTGACCAGGAAGTCCTTGGCGGTGACCGATTGGTTGGTGAAGTAGCCGAAGGCGCTGCCGCGCACGCTGTTGCTGCCCTGCTTGCTGACCGCGTTGATGACGCCGGCGGTGGCGCCGCCATAGGCCGCGTCGAACTGGTTGGTGACGACCTGAAATTCCTGAATCGCTTCCAGCGGCGTGCGCGCCTGCGCTCCGGCGCTGCCGCCGCGCAGATCGTCGTTGTTGCTGCCGCCGTCCATCAGAAAGACGACACCGCTGCCGTGCTGGCCGTTGATGGTGACGTTGTCCGAGGAGGAGTCAGACGTCGGATTGTAGACAACGCCGGGCAACAGCGCGACGAACCCGGTGAAGTTGCGGTTGCCGGACGGCAGGTTGGTCAGCTCGGTCGTCCCGACGTTGCCGCCGACTTCGGTCGACGTCAGGTCCACCTGCGGCGCTTCGGTGGTCACGGTCAGTGTTTCGGTGAGGCCGCCGATCTTCATGACGACCTCGAGCTGCGCGGTCGCCCCGACACGCAGGTTGATGTCCGGCACCTCGAACCGCGCGAACCCGGCCAGATCGGCCTGCAGACGATAGGGTCCGGGCACCAGCCCCGGCAGCGAGAACGTTCCGTCACCGCCGCTGACGGTCTCCCTTGCGACGCCGGAATCGCGATGGGTGATGGTGATGGCCACGCCGGGGAGCACGGCGTCCTGCTCGTCGGTGATCCGGCCGCGGACGCCGGATGTCCCCTGTCCCTCAACGGTCGCACTCGTCGTCAACAGCACGCACCCGATCACAGCCAGGAGCCGGAGCCTCTTCATGGTGTCCTCCACGAGCCGGTTGCTGACACCGCCGGCAGCGCGCGAGCGCCGGTCGCGACGTGTCCGTTGGCTCTCCACGTTGCGCGGACTCTATGCGATGACAGTTGCCCTGCAATCCCTGAAAACAGGCAAGGGATGGACGGACGGTGCGGCGCGCCGGACCGTTGGATCGATGCGAACCTCGTCCGCCGCGACCCGCGCCAGCGTCGCGACACCACCCGCGGTGGCGCTATACTCCCGCTCGTGGCTGACATGATTTCCGTCCTCCGCCGTGCCTCCACAACCCTTCTTGCGATCGGCCTGCTGCTCGGAACCTTTCGGGTCGTGCTGCCGGCACAGCAGTTCCCGCCCGGCTACGTCGACCCGGTGCCGCTGCTGGCGGCGGCCGCGAAGGAGATCGGTGAAAGCGACCTGCGCTGCATCACCTACTCCGGCACCGGCTATGCGGGAGCGGTGGGTCAGACAGTGGAGAACGCCGTCAACATCGACTGGCCACGCATCGACGCTCTCACCAACTACACCCGGACCATCAACTGGGACACCGCCACCAGCGTCGAGACGTTCGATCGCAAGCCGGGTCTCAGCCCGGCGTCATGGAAGTACGGGCTCGGATGGCAGGGCGGCACGCCGACGCAGACGTCGACACGCCAGACGCATGTCGTCAGCGGCGAGCATGCGTGGCACGTCGACGGCGACGGCGCGGCGGTCGCCGTGCCGCCGGAACTGGCCGAACTCTATCGGCTCGACCTCTGGCTGAACCCGCACGGGTTCATCAAGGCGGCGCGCCTGCCCGGGGCGAACCCGGTGGCGTTCTGGCGGTGGGAACAGATCGAGAAGGGCCGCGACGGCAACGTCGTCGAGCCCGAGAAGATGCACGTCGTGGCGATCACGATGTTCGGCAAGTACCGCGTCGACGCGACGATCAATCCGCAGAATCAGATCCAGCGGATCAAGACGACCGTCAACGAGCCGGCGCTCGGCGACTTCAACATCGAGCACGAGTCGACGAATCAGGCGACGTTCGGACGGGTGAAGTGGCCGACCGCGTGGCACTCGCACCACGGCTGGGACGACAACTGGCAGTTCTACCGGCAGAGCAGCGGCCACAACGGCTACGGCGGACGCTTCGAGTCGGTGCAGCCGAACGTCTGTCCGCCAGCGCCGGCGGTTCCCGCTGCCGTGCGACCGGTCACGGCGGCGCCGCGCGTGACCGTCGACAAGATGGCCGACGGTGTCTACCGGCTGGGTGGCGGTCCGGCCAACAGCTACATGGTGGAGTTCGACCGCTTCGTCGCCGTGTTCGAGGCGCCCGGCAACGAAGCGCGCAGTCTCGCGGTCATCGAGGCCGTGGCGAGGCTCGCGCCCGGCAAGGCGATTCGCTGGCTCGTCAGTTCACATCCGCATTTCGATCACATCGGCGGCCTGCGGACCTACCTCCACATCGGCGCGACCATCGTCGCGCACATGTCGAATATTCCGTTCCTGAACCGCGACGTGCTCAGCTACGAGCCACGCACGGTGGCTCCGGACATCGTCTCGAAGTGGCCGCCGACGGAAGTCGCCGAGGGCTACAACTACGAAGCCGTCCAGGAGAACTACGTCATCACCGACAACCGGCGGATCCTGCGCGTCTACTACGTCCAGCCGCTCGCGCATGTCAACGGCATGCTGATGATGTATCTGCCGGCCGAGAAGATCGCCTTCGAGGCCGACCTCTTCGACACGCACGAGCCGCCGCGGGCGGCACAGTTGCCGGCGATGCGCAGCCTCGCGGCGCAGGTGCAGCGGATGAAGCTGGACGTGCAGACCCTGGCGCCGGTGCATGGGGAGCCGGTCACCTACGCCGCCTTCCTCGAGGCGCTGGCGACGCTGGCCGCCGGCCGCTGACTGAACCGACAGCGCCGGCACCGCACGCTGCGGCGAATGGGGGCTTCCTTCTCAGCCGCGGCTCACATATCCTACCGGTCGCGGGGCATGCCGCCCCGACAGCCACTCCTGGGCACCCCCGGGACCTAGACGCAGACGCGCAACGTCTGCCTGCAGAGAGGTTTGACGCCATGTCGGCCCAACCCAACGCCGCCGGCGCGGCGTCCACCAACCGCTGGATCCAGCTCGTGGTCGGCATCGGCTGCATGGTCGCCGCCTCGAACGTGCAGTATTCGTGGACGCTCTTCGTGCCCGAGATCATCGAGGTCCATGGCTGGTCACGCGCCGCCATCCAGACCGCGTTCACGATTTTCGTCATCGTCCAGACGTGGTGCACCCCGGTCGTCGGACACTTCATCGACCGCCATGGACCACGCACGCTGGTGCTGTTCGGCGGCCTGATGACCGGCCTCGCGTGGGTGCTCGATTCCTACGCGACGTCGCTGACCGGCTTCTACGTCGCGTCGGTCGTCGGCGGCCTCGGCGTCGGGGCCGTCTATGCCACTTGCATCAATAACGCGCTGAAGTGGTTTCCCGACAAGCGTGGCCTCGCCGTCGGCCTGACGGCCGGCGGCTACGGCTCAGGCACCATCGTCACGATCATCCCGATCGCGAACATGATCGCCGCCTCCGGGTACCAAAGCGCCTTCTTCACCTTCGGCCTGTTGCAGGGTGCGGCCATCTGCCTGTGCGCCTGGTTCCTCCGGGCCCCTGGCGCGGTGCAACAGGCGGCCAGCACCGCCAAGGTGGTGCAGTCCGGGCGCGATTACACGCTCGCCGAGGCGCTGCGGACGCCGGTGTTCTGGGTGATGATGGCGATGTTCACCGGCACCGTCACCGGCGGCCTGATGGTGGTGGCGCAACTCGGCATCATCGCCGAGGACCTCGGCGTGCGGGGCCTGCAAGTCGACGTCTATTTCTTCGCGATGGCGGCCTTGCCGTTCGCGCTGATGCTCGACCGGCTGATGAACGGCGTCTCACGGCCGATGTTCGGCTGGCTGTCCGACCACATCGGCCGCGAAACCACGATGTTCATCGCGTTCTCGCTCGAAGGGATCGGCGTGCTGGCCCTCGGCTGGTTCGGTCACCAGCCCTGGGCGTTCGTCTTCCTGTCGGGCGTCGTGTTCCTGGCGTGGGGCGAGGTCTACAGCCTCTTCAGCGCAACCGCCGGCGACACCTTCGGCACCCTGCACGTCGGCAAGATCTACGGTGTGCTCTATTGTGCGAAGGGGATCGCGGCGCTGCTCGTACCGTTCGGCAACGTGCTGATGGAAGCGACCGGCACCTGGAAATCGGTGCTCTACTCGATGTCGGCAATGGACCTGATGTCGGCTCTGGCCGCCTTGCTCGTCCTGAAGCCGCTCATCCGCCGGCATCACGCCCGCGATGCCCGGCAGGTCGGCTACGGGGCTGCCGCCCCGGCCCGCGGCTGATGACCGGCAGGGCCGGGAACGGGCCATCTGGCCCCATGGTGGACGTCAGGTGCGCGGACCGTCAGGTGCGCGGAGGCGCGAGCGCGGCCGGCCCGGAAATCAGGTCGTTCAGGAGCGACGCACACGCGTAGACGGAACGCGTCGCCGGCATCGGAATCCCGAGCCGGTCGCCCAGTTCGAGCACGGCGCCGACCACCGCGTCCAGTTCCATCGGCCGACGGGCCTCCACGTCCTGCAGCATGGACGTCTTGTGGGCGCCGACCTTCGCCGCTCCCGCAATCCGCTGGTCAATCGAAATCGGTAGCTCGATCCCCAGCCGCCGGGCCACCGTCTCGGTTTCCGTCATAATCGCCCGCACGAGCTGCGACGTTTCGCGGTGCTCGGCAATTTCCACGAGGGTGCCGCCGGTGAGCGCGCTGATGGGATTGAACGCGACGTTGCCGAGCAGCTTCACCCAGATCTCCTGACGAAATCTGGCCGTGACCGGACAACGCAGTCCTGCCGCAATCAGCGCCTGGGCGATCTTCGTCACCCGCTCCGATTTGGTCCCGTCCGGCTCGCCAATGCTGATTCGCTGGCCTTCGTTGTGGCGGATGACGCCCGGCGCCGCGATCTCGGTCGAGAAATAGGCCAGCGACCCGACCACGCGCCGCGGCTCGATGGCGTGGGCGATCACGCCGCCCGGGTCGAGCCGTTCGAGCGTGAGGCCGTCGAACTCGCCGCCGTGGCGCTGGAAGTACCACCACGGAATTCCATTCTGCGTGCTCATCGCCACCGTGTCCGGACCGAAGAGCGGCCCGAGCTGCGGCGCCAGCAGCGGCAGGCCGTGCGCCTTGACGCCGAGCACGACGACGTCCACCGGTCCGATGGCCGCCAGGGAATCGCTGACCTCCGGCTGCACGGTAAACGACTCCTCCGCTCCCTCGACGCGCAATCCATGCGCCCGCATCGCCGCCAGGTGCGGCCCGCGGGCGAACAGGACGACGTCGGCTCCCACCCGCGCCAGCCGGGCGCCGATATAGCCGCCGATCGCGCCGGCGCCAACGATGGCGAATCTCATCGCCCCGGCCCGGCGAAGCTCTCGGCGACCACGCGACGCTGAATCTTGCCGGTGGCCGTCCGGGGGATGGCGGTGGTCACGTGTACCTGCTTGGGTCGCTTGAAGTCAGCCAGCCGCTCGCGACAGTACGCGATGATCTCGGCGTCGGTGGCGGTCATGTCCGGTCGGAGCACGACGCACGCCGCCACTTCCTCGCCCCAGGTCGGGTGGGGGGTGCCGAACGCGACAGCCTCGGCCACGGCCGGATGGCCGAGCAGGACCTCGTCAATCTCACGCGGCGCGATCTTCTCGCCGCCTCGATTGATCATCTCCTTCAGCCGGCCGGTGATCGTCAGATAGCCCTCGGCATCGAGCACCCCTTCGTCGCCGGTCCGGAACCAGCCGTTGACGAACGAGGTGGCGTTCGCCTCAGGGTTGCTTTCGTACCCGGTGATGACATTCGCGCCGCGGATGACGACTTCGCCCCGTTCGCCGGTCTTCAACAGCTGTCCGGCGCCATTCATGATCGCCACCTCGCAGGTGCCGGTGTTCTGCCCGACCGAACCCGGCTTGCGCGCCGCCGGCGGCAGCGGGTTCGACGACATCTGGTGAGCCGCTTCGGTCATGCCGTACGCTTCCAGTACCGGCGCGCCGAAGGCCGACTCCATGTCCTGCATCAGCTGGGGCGACAGCGATGCACTGCACGATCGGATGAAGCGCAGCTTCTCGGCACCCGCGGGTTTCGCGCCCGGCTCAGCCCTGGCCATCAGCAGCTGGTGCAGGGTCGGGACGGCCGAATACCAGGTGACGCCGCAGTCGCGCGCCACGCGCCAGAACGACAGGGGATTGAACTTCGCCGGCACGACGACGGTGCCGCCGCTCGCCAGCGTGGCCAGGGTCGAGGCGACGAGACCGTGGACGTGGAAGAGCGGCATCACACACAGCGACACGTCCCCCGGTCCGAGTCCGTAGGTGGTGGCGACGTTCTGCGCCGAAATCGCCAGCTGCCCGTGGGCCAGCGGCACCCGTTTCGGCCGACCGGTGCTGCCGCTCGTGTGGAGGATCAGCGCCACGTCATCGGCCCCGGGCGGCGTGAACGTCCCGTCGCCTTCCGGCGCCGACAACGTGACCATGTTCGTCTCGTCGAGCGTGACCGTCAGGATCGGGATCCCGTCCCCCGCGGCCCGTCGGGCGTCGGCGGCGCCGTCGGGCGGCAGCAGCAGGACCTTCGCACCGGTGTCGTTCAGGTAGAAACGGAAGTCGTCTTCCTTGTAAGCCGGATTCAGCGGGGCGGCCGTACCGGCCACCGCGGCCGCCAGGAAGGCGACGACGTTCTGAAGCCCGTTCGGCAGTGAGATACCGACGCGATCCCCATGTCGGATGCCGGCTGCCGCCAGCTGGGCCGCACACCGTTCGACGTTCTGACGGAGCGCCTCGTAGGTGACCCGCTGGTCGCGTTCCGGCACGATGAGCGCCACGGCGTCCGGCCTCGCGGCGGTCAGCAGGTCGAGCAGGGTCCTGGGTTCAGCGGCATCTGACGAAGACGAGTGCATGATCACCTCAGGGTCAGATTATGACCCAGGATTCGCACGCCGCCGCCGGCGCCGCGCGGCCGGCCGCACGGCAACGGGCCCGCCGGCGTGCGCTGACAGCCGCGCGAGGGCACGTCCCGACCGCCGGCGCCGAGGATGGACCGTGGCCGGCGGCTACCGCCGGACCGTCAGGACGGGACAGGTCGCCTGGCGCACCACCTGGTTCGTCGTCGATCCGAACAGGGCGACGTCGAAGGCCGAACGGCCGTGGACGCCAAGTGCGATTAGATCGGCATTCATTGTCCGGGCGGTGTCGAGCAGCTGGACGTGCGGTTTGCCATGGACCACCTCGCCCCGTGCCTCACACCGGTCGCCGACCACCGTGGCGATCACGGCAGAGAGCGCCGCGGTCGCGCGATCGCTGGCGTAACGCCGGTATTCCCTGAGGGCATCTGCCTGCGCCTGCGGCAACTCGTCGAAGGCCGGCGCCGGCGGTTCGTGCCAGGGCCATTCGATGGCGTGCACGACGCGTAGATGGGCCTGACAGGTCTCGGCCAGCGCCGCTGCCATGTCGAGTGCGGCGAGCGAGCACTCGCTGAAGTCGACGGCGCAGACGATGCGCTGGAACGGCGTACCGCCGCCGGCCTCGCGCACGTGCGGCGGCACGGTGAGCACCGGGCACGCCACCTGGCGCAGCACCTTTTCCGTGACCGAACCGAGCACCAGGTGCCTGAAGCCGCCCGCGCCGTGGGTGCCGATGACGACCAGGTCGGCGCTGTCACGCGCGGCGCGCGCGACAATCGCGTCGGCCGGCCGGCCGGAGTCGATCACGACGGTCGGACCAGGGCTCCCACCACCGGTCCGCGCCGCGAACGTCAGCGTCTCCGACATCAGACGCTCGAGTTCGGCGTCCGGAATCGACTCCACGACGGCCGGCATCCCGGGCACTTCGACCGTGAGCGGGAGGTAGACATGTTGCACGGTCAGTTGCGCCTTGAACCACGTCGCGATCTGGCTCGCGTAGCGGACCGCGTGGGCCGACGTGTCGGAGAAATCGACCGGACAGAGTACGCGCGTGAACGTCACCATCACTGGTGCCTCCGGCGGGCTGCCGACAATCCGGCAGCGCTGGGACTTTGTTCCACCAGGGTGCAATTCCGGTGACACGTCTGGGGTCGCGCGAGCGGCTGCGCGTTCGACACTCCAAGGGCTTCGGCGCCGGGTATATGTCGCTGCGGACGGTGGCGCATGGTCGCAGCGTACTGCTGACCTTGCAGCCGGCCCGCGGTGCGGTGCGACAGCCTGTGGCCTTGCGTCGAACGGCGCGCTCAGCTAGGCTTCAATCTCGAGTCGGATTCCAGACACCCATCGCGCGCTGTGCCGCCGCCACGGACGACCCGCATCACGACGACGCCCGATACGCCTGCGCCGCCGCTTGAATGCCTGACCTGCCGGCAGCCGCTCGAATATCGGGAGACGGTGTTTGGCGGCGTGCATCCACCCGAACGCTGGGACTATTTGAAGTGCCGCACGTGCGGATTGTTCCAGTATCGCCATCGCACCCGTAAGCTGACCGCGGTGCTCCTGCAGCCCACCAAGGAGCGACCGGCCCGTCGGCCCCCGCCAGGTTACTGGGACGACGACTGACCCCCTTCGCGGCGTTCCGCTGACCGCGCCCAGGCCCCCGCTCGACGCGGCGGCGTCAGGTCGTCCGTCGCCGCGGTTGCACCGGCACCAGCCGCTGGCGGGCGTAGGCGACGAACCAGGCCATCGCGAGCAGCACGGCGGTGACGATGCCCGAGCCGATTTCTCCGCGCGCGAAGTGCAAGACGGTCGCCGAAATCATCACAATCATCACGCCGACCGCCGCCCACACCACCAGCCACGGCAGTACGCGCGTGGCTGCCGGCAGCACCAGTCCCACCGCCGCCAGGACCTCGGCCACTCCCAGGAACAGCTGAAACCAGCGCGGAAGCAGCTCGTTCATCTGAGCAGCAATGTCTGGTGGCGGAACCAGAAACATGACACCGTGGGCCAAGAACGCCGCGGCGAGCAATCCCTGAATAATCCAGAGCAAGATGTTCATCGATGCTAGTCCCTTTGACCTGGTCGGACGGCCGTCGGACGAAGGTCGAACGATTGTCGAACCATCGCCTGCCGATTCGACATGTTACCCGTCACCCCCGCCCCGGGGCCACCGGCGGCCGAGGGTTGGCCGGCGAGGCGGGCCGGCGGCCACTAGACCCGTCGCAGCAGCACCCGTTCGATCGTGTGATCGACGGACTTCTCGAGAACGAGGTGCGCACGCTCGCGCGTCGGCAGGATGTTCTCGGCCAGATTCTTCCCGTTGATGGTCGTCCAGATGCGGCGAGCCGTCTCGCGCGCCTCCTTCTCCGACAGACTGGCGTAGCGGTGGAAGTACGACTGCGGATTGGCAAACGCGGTCTCCCGCAGCGTGAGGAAGCGCTCGACGTACCAGCGCTGCACGAATGACGTTCGCGCGTCGACGTAGATCGAGAAGTCGAAGAAATCCGAGACGAACACCGGGGCGCGGTGGCCGCGCGGCGGGTTGCCGGCCTGCAGGACGTTGAGCCCCTCGATGATCATGATGTCCGGGTGGCGCACCAGCTGCGCTTCATCGGGCAGGATGTCGTAGTGCAGGTGCGAGTAGACCGGCGCCGCGACTTCGTCCTTGCCCGACTTCACGTCACCGACGAACTCGACGAGCCGGCGGATGTCGTAGCTCTCGGGAAATCCCTTCCGCTCCATCAAGCCCCGCGTCTTCAGCACGCGGTTCGGGAACAGGAAGCCGTCGGTGGTGATCAGGTCGACCTTGGGGTGATTCGGCCAGCGGGCCAGCAGTTCGCGCAACACGCGCGCTGTGGTGCTCTTGCCGACCGCGACGCTGCCGGCGATGCCGATGATGAACGGCACCTTGCCGCTGCTGTTGCCGAGGAACTCCGCCGTGGCGCGAAACAGTTGCTGGGTCGCGCCGACGTAGAGGTTCAGCAGCCGCGACAGCGGCAGGTAGATGCGAACGACTTCGTCCATCGAGAGCCGATCGTTGATGCCGCGCACCCGCGCGAGGTCGGCTTCGGACAGCGTCAGCGGCGTCGACGCCCGCAGCTCGGCCCACTCGTCGTGCGTGAACTCGAGAAACGGGGAGAACGCGGACGAGCGGGCGGCGGTCGGCATGCCCGGTCATTGTCTCACGCTCATGCAGCCGTCTCACCCTCATGCCGCCGCACGGCCGATGCCGGCGCTTCAAGCCAGCCCAGGCGCCCCGCGCCGGGCCGCCGCCCACGGCGATCGCTCGTCTGCGGGTGAACCCGCTGTGCCGTTGGCCAGACGGCACACTCCGTGCTGGTTCACGGACCGCACCTCGCCGGGACCCATCCTGGAACCGATTGGTGCGGGAGGAATGGCAGGCCATGAAGGTGGTGGGAATTCTGTTGCTCGTCGTCGGGCTCATCGGCATCGCCTACGGCGGCATTTCATGGACGCGGCAGCGGACGGTCGTCGATGCCGGACCGATCGAACTGAAGGCCGACCGGCGGGAGTCGCTGCCGATTCCGCCCATCGCCGGGGTCGTCTGCGTCGCTGTCGGCGTCGCCCTGATGGTGTCCGGCAGACGGTGACAGCGGGCGGCGCAGCGCAACGGTCGAGGGGCGCCGCCGGGCTGCGGCGCACGCCCCGGGAACGTCACGGCATCTCGTCGTCGGTCCACGGCGTGCGGCAGGGATCGGCGCGGTCGTAGAGCGCCAGGCGCTCGACGAGCCGCCGCCGCAGGGCCGGCAGCTTGGCACGGTCGGCCGCCGCAATGAGATCGCGCTGCAGCGACTGCGCCTCCCGGAACTGTCCGAGCTCGGCCAACGTCATCGCGTAGGTTTCCCCGAGTTCCAGTGTGCGCCCCTTCTCCAGCATCTGCTGTATGAGCGCCAGTGACCGCCGTCCGTCGCGCACCGAGGCGTCGGGCGCGGTCGCCAGCAGCCGGGCGAGCGCGTGAGTGAAGACGAGATCGCCGGCGGCAGCCGCCTCGTTCAGCGTCTCCCGGGCGTCGCGGTAGCGGCGCAGCTTCGTGAGGACCATGACATACCCGATGCGCGCCTCGCTGCGTTCCGGCGCTCCGGCCATGGCCTGTGAGTACTCGTCGAGGGCCTCATTCAATCTGCCCAACCGTCGCAGGCTCGAGGCGAGGCGCAGGCGCGCCTCGGTGTAGGTCGGCCGGACGCGCAACGCCGCGGTGAAACGGTCGACAGCCTGCGCGTGCCGGCCATCCGCCTGCAGCAGCACCCCCAGGCTGAACTGCGCCGGAAAGTACTCCGGATCCTTCGTGATGGCGATCTCGAACTCGGCCCGCGACGACTTCTCGTCGCCCATCAGGTTGAGCGCCGTCGCCAGGCGATGGTGGAGGGCGGCGTTGTCCGGGGCGAGCGCCAGCCCCTTGCGGAACTGCTCGGCGGCACCGGTCCAGTCCTCGTCATCGAGCCGGCGGATGCCGATGCTCTCGAAGGTCTGCGGGCTCTCGAGCAAGGAGTCGAGTTCGACCATCAGCGTGTCGCGCGGCGCGATCCGCCCGTCACGGCGCAGGCGCAGGTGCTCGGCCGACTGCTCCTGGTTGCCGAGCGCGGCATGGGCCTGCGACAACGGATAGTGTGCCGCGGTTGCCTTGGGATTGAGACGCAGCACCTCCTCGAGCAACGCCACCGCTTTCCGGTAGTCGCCGGTCGCGAGGGCCGCCCGTCCCGCGCCATATCGTGCGGACACCGAGTTCGGGTCGAGCGTCAGCGCGCGCGCGAACGACGGCGCCGCCGACTCAGGCCTGCCGACGGCAAGATTGACGTCGCCGAGCCAGACCAGGGCGTCCATGTCGTCCGGGCGGCGCCGCAAGACTTCCTCGAAGAGCCCAGCTGCCTTCGGCAGGTCGCCCTGGGTGCGCGCGATGTGGGCAAGATAGTACGGCCAGCGGTAGTCGTCCGGATTCAGCGACTGGGCGGTGCGAAACCCGGCTTCGGCCGCTTCGGGCAGCTGCGCCGCCATGAACAGTTTCGCCAGCTCGCCGAACGCATTCGATCGGTCGGTTGGCGTCGTCGTCGGATCGGTGAGCCGGGCTTTGAGGTATTCGTGCTGAACCGTGATCTGCTTCTGGACGGAGGGGACGAGCTTGGCGATGTCCGGCAGGGGCGCCGCCTGGATTGCGGGCGCCGGTGCCGGCGCCGGCGACGAGCAGGCCGCCAAGAGGACGGCTGTCAACGCCACGGCGCCCGCCGCCGCCCTGGTCCCCCTCACTTCGCGCTCCCCTTCTGCAGCGTCGTCCAGGTGTCGACCGGCACGGTCGGCCAGTGTTCGCGGCCGCCATCCGGCCACCACACGTCGACGGCAGACACCGCGTTCGTCCCGCCCAGGCCGACCAGCACGCGGGGATCGCTGGCCGACGCGTAACTGCCGTCGGCGCGGACGCGGCGCCAGAGTACGGTGCCATCCGACCGTGTCACGCCGACCCTGGCCCCGAGTTGGTCACGGTCTCCGGGACCGCCGACAAGGCGGAGACCGAGCCAATGCTGACGGTTGCCGACGTGATTGATCAGCAGCCGTGCGCGGCCGGCATCGTTGCCGACGAGGATGTCGACGTCCCCATCGTTGTCGACATCGCCGAACGCCGCTCCGCGGCCGGATTCCGACAGTGCGAACGACGCCCCGGCACGGGCCGTGACATCCTCGAAGCGACCGTTGCCGAGATTGCGGAACAGCAATCGCGTCTGGTCGTACGGGAACGCGGCCCTGTCGTGTCCCTCCAGGGTGATGATCGTGCCGTTCGCACTGAAGGTGTCGAGCCAGCCGTCGTTGTCGTAGTCGAACCAGGCGGTGCCCCAGCCGGTGTAGGGCATGCTGGCCGGACCCAGCCCCGACACGGCGCCTTGATCGCGAAAGCGGGCGGCGCCGTCGTTCACGAAGAGATTGAAGCCCTGACTCGTGAGCTCCGTCATCACGAGGTCCTCGTCGCCGTCGTTGTCGTAATCTCCGGCGTCGACCCCCATGCTGGCTTCCGCCTTCCCTTCGGCGGTAATCGCGGCGCCGCTGGTCAGCGCCGACTCGCGGAAGGTGCCGTTCCGCTGGTTCATCCACAGCAGGTTGTCGGCGCCATCGTCGGCGACGTAGATGTCGATCCAGCCGTCGCCATCGAAGTCGGCGGTCGACACGCCGAGCGCGGGAGCCGGCCTCAGGCCGACCAGCGCCGTGGCACTGACGTCGGTGAAGCGCCCGTCGCCTTCGTTGTGGTACAGGCGATCGCGGATGCCGCCGTAGATCTGCGGTGGACAGTAGTCGCGCGCGCCGGCCGGGTTCGGACAGATGCTTTCCTTGTCGAGACCGCGGTAATTGACGTTGTTGCCGACGTACAGGTCGAGCGCACCGTCACGATCGTAGTCGAGGAAGGCGGCCGAGACCGCGAATCCGGGCTGGTTGGCGGTTCCGCTCGTCGCGGTGATGTCGACGAACCGGCCACCGCCGCGATTGCGGTACAACTGGTTGCCGCCGAGGTGCATCAGGTAGAGGTCGACGAAGCCGTCGTTGTCGACGTCGCCGGCTGCGACGCCGAGGCCGTAGGCAACGGCCTCGATGCCGCTCTGCGCCGTGACGTCGACGAAGCGCAACGACCGACTGCCGTCGGGCCGCACCTCGAGGTCGTTCCGGTACAGCCGGCCCCGCAGTTCGGGGTTGGCGTTCGGCGTCCCGAGTGGATGGCCCTGCACCAGGTAGACGTCGAGATCGCCGTCGTTGTCCATGTCGAACAGGGCGACGCCGGGCGGCAGAATTTCGGGGTAGTAGAACTGTCCGGCTGCGCCGTTCACGTGGATGAAGTCGATCCCGGAGGCCTGCGCCTCATCGGTGAACCACTCGACGGACGGGTCGGCAGGTGGGCCCGACGGGGTGTCCACGACCGTCGGCGGTGCAGCGTCCCCGCCGGCGCAGGCGGCGAGACTCAGCGTGAGCCCCAGACACCAGCCGCGTGCGCCATGGCTGACGTGGTGCCAGAGGGGGGCCCGGTGAGCATCGGCGAACCGCATGGCTCTCAACCTTCCAACCATAAAGAAAAACCCCCACCGGACGCCAGTGGCCCGATGGGGGTGTCTCGCCGGCGTCACCGCCGGCGGTGTCTGTCGCGGGCGGCGTCAGTCCTGCCGCGTGCCGAGGGAGGACGGCGTAACGTCGAGAACGTTCTTGTCAATCGTATAGACGGTGGCGGCGAAGCCGACGCCCATCGCGATGAACAGCAACGTCTTCTTGGCCTTGGACATGCCGTGCTGGGACAGGTTGCCGCCCTGCTCCTGGTAGGCCGAGGCCTTCTTCTTCTGGTTCTCGCGGACGGCGATACGGGCCGCAGTCGGCACCGTCGCGGTCGCCGGCGAGGCGACGATCTCGGTCGCGGCAAGCTGCTGGACGTGCCGGGTGCCGGCGGTGAGGATCGACTCACCGGCGACGGCGACCGACACGTGTCCGAGCGAGGCAACCAGTGCGAATACAAGCAACCGGTTCATTCACATTCTCCTGACAGATACCCAGTGAACGGCCCGCGCCGCTGGCAGCGGGCCGAGATGCGCGTCACGACGGGCCGGTTCGGGGCGCGACGCCCGCGAACCGGCCGCACCGACTAGAACGACAGTGCCGCAGTTACGCGCGCGAGTCGCGGATCGAGGAACGTCGACGGCCGCAGCCAGCGCGCGCCGTAGGCTGTCGTCACGTTCTGCACCGAGTTCGAGTTCAACGCGTTGTAGACGTCGAACGCCAGGCGCACCTTCCCCCAGCCGATGCCGACCGTCTTGCTGACGGCCAGGTCGAGCTGATGGAAGCGCGGCCCGAAGTCGGAGTTCGGGGTGATCAGGTTCACCGTCTGCTGCTGCGTCAGGGTGTTCGACGCCCGCACGGTGCCGTCGGCGCGCGGCTTGAAGGTGACACTGGCCGCGGTGGCGACGAACGTCGCGTTCTGTGCCGCGCCGCGGGTGTTGCGGTAGATGAAGCTGGCATTGAACCCGCCCTTGATCGGCACGCTGCCGTTGAAGCGGATGTCCATGTTGTCCTTCAACGCCGTGACGATGCGGCACGAGCCTTCGCCGTTGTTCAGGAAGGTGTAGAAGTTCGCGCCACCCGCCGTGCCGGTGATGTCGACCGGCGTGTTCGGCACGTCGACCGTGAAGCAGTTGTCGTTCACCTGCCGGCCGGCGTCGAGGCCGCCGCCCACCCGGATGTTGTGCGGGAGCCGACCGTCGAGGCTGATCCAGAAGCCATCCCAGTAGCGCTGGGGCAGCCGGGTGTTGCCGTTCTGGCCGACGAACTCCTTCGCGTTGGTCACGCGAATCTGACCTTGACCGAAGAGCTCGGGGCGGACGTTGTAGAAGCCGCAGCGCTGCTGCCCGGCGTTCGGCAAGCGCGGATCGTTCGGCACCGAGATGCAGAACTCGTCGAACGACGCCGGCGTGAGCGCCGTGTTCTCCGTCACCGTGAAGCTGCCGTCCCAATTGTGGTTGTAGCCGACGTTCAGCGACAGGCCGCGCGTGACCTCGTGCTGCAGGTCGACGTTGATGTCCCACAGGAAGTCGCGGTTGTCGAACTTCGCCGAGTCGTCGAAGAGGACCGCGTTCGGGTTGAACTGGCCGAAGAACACGCTGCTCATCGGACCGCACTCGCCGTTGGGCTGCAGGTTGCGGATGTCGCAGTCCGGCGTGTAGTCGCCGTCGGCGTCGCTCCAGTTGCGCGTCGCGCTGTTGACGGACGAGTTGAACGGGTGGAAGCGGCTGGTGAAGTCGCCGCGGCTCAACTGCACGTAGCGGCCGGTCGACAGGCGCAGCGCCGTGCGGCCGTTGCCGAAGACGTCAATGGCCGCGCCGAGGCGCGGGTTGATGTCGTTGTAGATCGGCACGCCCTTCAGTTCCGGCGCCTCACGACGCGGCACGTAGGGACCGGCCTCGGCGACCGAGGCGAGGTAGCCCATGCTGACGCGGTCGTAGCGGACGCCGAGGTTCCAGGTGACGCGGCCCATCCTCCACGCGTCCTGCGCGAAGATGCCCAGTTCCGAGTTCTGGCGAACGTTCACCTGGAACGGCAACGCGTAGTATTCGAGCTGCGCCGGGCGGCCGTTCGTGAAGATGTAGTTCAGGCCGTCGACGACGTTGTTGCGGCTGCGCGACTCGTCGTTGAAGCCCTGCTCGTTGGTCACGCCGACCTTCACGTTGTGCGTGCCGGTGACGTACGACACCGCGAAGCGCTGGGCGCCGCGGCCGGTTCGCGCCTTCGGCGCGGTGAGCAGCGCCGTGGCGCCGTAGCGGAACGCGGTCGTCGATTCCAGAATCGACCGGTCGTTCTGCGTGACACCGTCCTCGGCGAAGTTCACCCAGTTGGCCGTCTGCCAGGACGCGCCGGCTTCGAGCAGCAGGCGGCTGGTGATCGGCGCGGTCCACACCCCCTGCACGACGCCCGAGGGGAACCAGTCCCAGCCGCGTTCCGACTCGATCGAGTTCGCGCCGGTGAACGGGCCGGTCGTGCAACGGCACGACTTCTGGATGTCGCCGTAGAAATTCAGGCGGTTCTTCTGGTTGATCTGGGTGGTGATACGACCGGCGTGGTTGCGATACCAGTCGAAGCTCGCCGCTTCGCGGACCGTCCCGAGGGATGGATCACCATACCGGGCGCTCGCAAACGGGGTGCCCGGCTGGCCGGGGTAGAACAAGGTGGGCGTCACGCCGGAGAAGCCCTGGGCTCGTCCGAGGTTCGGGTTGAATTCCTGGGCCCGTCCCTGAAGCGGATTGTAGAACGCGCTCGGCTGGACGACCGTCGAGCCCCAGCGCGCGACGGCGCCGAAGAACCAGACCTTGTCCTGCTTGATCGGACCGCCGAGCTGACCGCCGGCGCGGTAGATGCGCTGCACCTTGGCCGCCGAGTTGATGCCGGCGGCACTCAGCTGCGCCGCGTTCCCCAGGGCCCACTCGTTCAGGTTGTCGCGCACGTTCGCGCTCTGCATCGACCCGTTCGAAAAGAAGCCGTCGATGCCGCCGGTGAACGTGTTGCTGCCGCTCTTGGGGATGGCATTCAGCGAGACGCTGCCCGAGCCGGCTTCGGCACCCATGCCGCTCGTCTCGATCTGCAGCTCCTGGATGTTGCCCTGATCCGTGATGTAGCCGACGCCCGATGCCTCGTTGACGAAATACTGGTTGCGGAAGCCGTCGAAGTTGGCGCGCGTGCCGGTCTTGCCATGGAACAGGGTGTAGTTGCCCTGCGCCGACCAGGTGTCGCGCGTGCCGCCGACGTCTGCCTGCGTGGCCGCAAACCCGGGGGTGACGTAGGCCAGCGTCTGCAGGCCGACGTTGCCGCTCGGAAGGGTGTCGAGTTCGCTGGCGTTCAGCGTGTCCTGCTTGCGCATGCTCGAGGTATCGACGACCGGCGCCGCGCCGCTCACCGTGATCGTCTCCTCGAGCGAGCCGACCTGCATCGAGACGTTCACCGACGCCGTGAACCCGGTCGGCAGGTTGATGCCTTCGCGCTTGACGCTCGCGAAACCGGGCAGCGTGAACGTGACGGTGTAGTCGCCCGGCCGCAGATCGACGATGCTGTACCGGCCTTCACCATCGGTGGTCACTGAACGAACTTTTTCGATCAGAACCGGACTCGCGGCTTCGACGGTGACACCAGGCATCGCCAGGCCCGATGTGTCCCGCACGATGCCCGAGATGCCGCTAGCCTGCTGAGCCAACGCCCCGGACGCGCTGATGGCCAGTGCCCCGAGTGCCCCGAGCACGACCTCCAGCCATCGCTTCCTCAATTGAACCACTGACCCCTCCACCGAATCGCGCCCGGCTGAACGCCGGGCGCTTTCCGAGCAGCGTTTGTGCGCGTTGGACCCAGCCGGCACACATTCGTGTCGACACTCCCTCCAAGCGCGGCCAGTTTTGTAGCATGTTTACACTAGCGCTGGCAATCGATGCCGAGCTGGATTCCGACGCTCCGATAGCCCGGTTCGGGCCCACGATCCAAAAACGAGGATGTCCAGCGCCGTCCAAGATGTCATCACGTGCACCTCCGGGCCGGGAAGCCGCGTAGGTTGCGGTCGTACGGCACCCAGACGGTCATGGCGCAGCGGGTATTCGCCATAAATCCCGCCGGTGGCACCGGCCCTGGCGTCCGGCGACGACACCGACACCAACTCCGACACCGACGGGGGGATGGGATGGGGGCGAACGCTCGAGCGGCGGCGATATCGTCCTCTCGCGGAGCTCCGGGCGCCGCGTTCGGCCGGTCCGACGACTCGTCATGGCGTGAAGAAAGTCGTCGCGGCCGCTCCGGCCGCAGCTACGATGCGAGCATGGCGAGCAACGACTGGCCGGCCCTGCCGTACCACGAGTGGAAGGACACCTACGCGACGCTCCACATGTGGACGCAGGTCGTCGGCAAGGGGGCGGTCGCTCACGCATTGCCCCTCAATCATTCCTGGGGCGTGGCGCTGCGCCTCACCAGTCGCGGACTGGAAACCGGGCTCCTCCACCACGGCCCCCGGCAGTTCACCATCCAGTTCGATTTCATCGACCACCAGCTATGGATTGCCGCCTCGGACGGGGCGCGACGGGTGCTGCCGCTGACGCCGCGTACGGTGGCCGATTTCTATCGTGACGTCACCGCGCTACTCACCGACATGGGGCTGCCGGTGCGCATCTGGACGATGCCGGTCGAGATCCCCTCGCCGATCCGCTTCGAAGAAGACACGACGCACCGCGATTACGACCCCGAGCCGGTGAACCGCATGTGGCGCATCCTGTTGCAGGTTGAACGCGTGTTGAACGTGTCGCGCTGCCGCTTCGTCGGGAAGGCCAGTCCGGCGCACTTCTTCTGGGGGAGCTTCGACCTCGCACAAACCCGCTTCTCCGGCCGACCGGCGCCGCCCCGCGACGGTCCGGCATTCGCCCGCGAGGCGTATTCCCACGAGGTGATCAGCCATGGATTCTGGCCCGGCGGCGACCAGATGCCCGAGCCGGTCTTCTATGCGTATGCCGTCCCGCAGCCGGATGGCTTCAGCGCGGCCCGGGTCCGTCCCGACGCGGCGGCCTATCACGCCGGGCTGGGCGAGTTCCTGCTGCCCTACGAGGCCGTCCGCCGTGCGGCGTCTCCCGACGCCGCCCTGCTCGACTTCGTCGAGAGCACGTACGCAGCCGGCGCCACGCTCGGATCCTGGGATCGCGCGGCCGTCGAGCAGGGGGCCGGCGGCTCCTAGGACCCGCGTCAGATGTGGCAACCTCAGGCGATCGTACGGCGTCCGGTCAGCAGGTGCACCAGGAACAGCACGATGGCGATGACGAACAGCACGTAGGCGATATTGGTCGCCACAGCCGCGACACCCGAGACACCGAGCACGCCTGCGATGAGCGCTATGACGAGGAACACGAGCGCGTAATACAGCACATTCACCTCCGCCTGCCAGCAATAGCAGGGACTGTGCCGTATCGGAACGGGTGTGGAACCGGTCGCGGGACTCCCGATCGTGACGGTTGAGAAGTCCGCTACCAATTGATGGGTGATGGGGCACCGTCTGCCGGCCGCCGGGGCCGGCAACGCCCCCGGCAGCGATGGTGCCGCTCTTGCGACCGTCTGCGGTCGGCAGGAGGCGCGACAAT
This sequence comes from uncultured Acidobacteriota bacterium, assembly GCA_902825985.1. Lineage (GTDB taxonomy): Bacteria > Acidobacteriota > Vicinamibacteria > Vicinamibacterales > CAVVIG01 > VFZL01. The sequence continues at coordinate 37,474 of CADEDC010000022.1, forward strand.
GGCTGCACCCCAGGACATCCCCCGTCGTCCATTCGGACGGCACCGCGATCTCGTCTCGATCATGGGCCTCGGCGGTTTTCACCTCGGCCGGACGAAGACCGCCGCTGAGGCCGTTCGAATCGTGCACGAGGCGATTGATGCGGGCATCAACTTCCTCGACAACGCCTGGGAGTATCACGAGGGAGAGAGCGAACGCCGGATGGGCCGGGCGATTGCCGACCGCCGGGATTCGGTGTTCCTGATGACCAAGGTGTGCACGCATGGACGCGGGGCGACCGTGGCGATGCGCCAGCTGGACGAGTCGCTGCGGCGTCTGCGGACCGACCACCTCGACCTCTGGCAGATCCATGAGTGTGTGTACGCCAACGATCCCGATCTGCACTTCGCCCGCGGCGGCGTGATCGAGGCGCTCGATCAGGCGAAGGCGCAGGGAAAGGTCCGCTACGTCGGGTTCACCGGGCACAAGCATCCGGCGATTCACCTGCGGATGCTCGCGGCCGGCTTTCCGTTCGACGCCTGCCAGCTGCCGCTCAACGGCTTCGACGCGCAGTTCCGCAGCTTCCAGACGCACGTCCTTCCGGAGCTGCGCCGCCAACGGGTGGCGGCGATCGGCATGAAGAGCCTCGGCGGCGACGGACGCGCGGTCAGGAAACGGGCGGTGGGCGCCGCCGACGCGTTGCGCTATGCGATGAGCCTGCCGGTGTGCACCACCGTGTCGGGCATCGACTCGCTGAAAGTCTTGCGGCAGAACCTACGGATCGCCCGCAGCTTCGTGCCGATGTCCGCCCCTGAGCGCCGCGCCTACGAAAGACGTCTCCGGGACACCGCGCCGGACGGGCGTTTCGAGTTGTACAAGACGACGGCGGAACACGAGGGCGACGTCGGGCGAGCCCAGCACGGCTATCCGACGCAGGACGAGATTGCCCTCTAAGAGTTCGGTTCGCCACATGCAGAGCCGGATATCCAGGCCACCGGCCGTCGGGACGCGCGTGATCTCCGCGATCGCGCTCGGCACACTGACCGGCATGCGCAGCATGAGCGGCCTCGCCATCGCCAGCCTGGCGCAGCGGCGTCGCTGGGCCCCCGTGGCAGTGGCCGCGGCAATCGCCGAGCTGGCCGCAGACAAGACGCCGTGGGTGGGGAACCGGATCGATGCCGCCCCGCTCCTCGCACGAGCCGCCCTCGGTGGGATCGTCGGTGGACGGGTGACCGCTCGGCGGCGGCCCCTTGGTGCGCTCGCGGGGGCAACGGCCGCGGTTGCCGCCACGTTCGCAGCCTTCCACGTGCGCCGCAACGCTCCCGGTGCCGACATGGCGAAAGCGCTGGTCGAAGACGTCATCGTCGCGGCGATCGGCGCCTGCCTCCTGTGCTCACACCTGGTCGACGGCGATCGATGCCGGTCGTCCGTGGTCTCTGAGCCCGCGCCCGGCCTGCCTCGCCCGTTCGAAACGCGGTGACGGGTCGGCCGTCAGCGGGCTCCGCGGGTGCCGGCGCCGTGGGGCAGTTTGCGAGCGCCCGGCGACGTGACCGCTTGCCAAGCGATTCGAACTCGACTAGCGTGGCACCCGCCAACGGCTCACTGGCTCTGGAGGATTCGCGATGCAGGCTCGATCTCTCGCCGCGACGCTCGGCGTTGTGGCCGTCACACTGGTGATACCGGCATTTCTGACGGCCCAGTCGCGTCCGGCCGCCCTACCGCGGACGCCCGACGGCAAGCCCGACCTTCAGGGCACCTTCACGTTCAGCACGATCACCCCGCTGCAGCGGCCCGAGGCGCTGGCCGGCAAGGACGTGCTGAACGCAGAGGAAGCGGCGGAATTCGAGGCGGCCGAGAACCGCCGCCAGAACCGCGACCTGTTCGATCCGGACAAGGGCGCGCCCGGCCTCGGCTATCCGCCGCGGTCGCAGGGCGGCGTGCTCTCCTACAACGAGTTCTGGTACGAGCGCGGCAATCAGATGACCGGCGACCGCCGGACGTCGCTCATCACCGATCCGCCGGATGGGCGGATTCCGTTCACGGAAGCGGCACGGGCCCGCAACGCCGTGGTCACCTTCCGGAACAACACCGGGTTCGCCGAGTCGTACGAGGATCGCAGCCTCGTCGATCGCTGCCTGCTCGGCTTCAACGCCGGCCCGCCGATGGTCTCGGGCGCCTACAACAACAACGTCCAGATCGTGCAGACACCCGGCTACGTGGTCATCGTCAACGAGATGATTCACGAGGCACGCATCATCCCGACCGACGGCCGGCCGCACGGCACGCTGCCACGCTGGACCGGCGATTCGCGCGGCCGCTGGGAGGGCGACACCCTCGTCGTCGATACGATCAACTTCAAGCGCGAGACGAGTCTGTCGGGTTCGAGCGCGACGACGCATCTGGTGGAGCGCTTCACCAGGGTCGACGCGAAGACCATCAACTACGAATTCACCGTCACCGATCCGAACATGTACACGCGGCCGTGGAGCGCCGCGATGCCGCTGCGCGAAATCGACGACCTCATCTTCGAGTATGCGTGTCACGAGGGAAACCACGGCCTCGAAGGCATCCTGCGCGGCGCGCGGTTCCGCGACAAGACGGAGGCGGCGAAGCCGTAGCGGCACCGCCCGGGCGGCCGGCGCGCGGCAGGGTGCATCGATGCCCGCTACCCGTTCGTCGCTCGCGCACGATCTCAAACGCCTCGGCGTGTCGCCCGGTGCCGTCGTCATGGTGCATGCCGCCGTTCGCGCCGTCGGCGCCGTCACCGGTGGCGTGAACGTCATCATCCAGGCGCTGCAGGACGCGGTCGGCGACGCCGGCACCCTCGTGGCCTACGTCGACTTCGAGCCAGGCTTCGCGGACGGCGACGCCGAGATTCCGGTGTTCGACAAACGGATCGCCCAGGCGGCGCGCGACCACGGCGTGCTTCACGAGACGCTGCGCACGTGGCCGGGCGCCCGCCGCAGCGACCACCCGGACGCCGGCGTGGTCGCGGTCGGCCGGCGGGCCGAGTGGATCACCGGCACGCATCCGTTCCGCTACGGATATGGCGACGGTTCACCGTTCGAGCGGGTCCTCGAAGCGGGCGGCCAGGTGCTGATGCTCGGCGCGCCGCTCGACACGATCACGCTCCTCCACTATGCCGAGCACCGGGCCCGGATCCCTGACAAGCGGGTCGTGACCTACCGCCGGCTGATGCCGGGTCCGAACGGACCGGAGTGGGTGACCTTCGAGGAGTTCGACACATCGCAACCGGTGCATCCGGCGCTGCCAGACGATGCGTTCGACCGCATCGCGAGGGCAGCCCTGGCATCGGGCCAGGGGACGGTCGGGAGCTTCGGCAACGCCACGGCGACGCGGTTCGACGGCAACGAACTGGTCGCCACGGCGATCGAATGGCTGGAACGTGCCGCCGGGCGGCGCTGACGCGCCGGACGCCGGGCTTCAGCGGCCGGCTGACGGCATGACCTCGGGCAGGTGCCGCAGGACGAAGAGCATGTGGGCTTCGTCGACGTCGCTCCGGACCTGGCCGCCGTCGAGCGTCGTGTAGACGGCGCCGTTGCGGACGATGAGGGCGTCGTCCTCCAGCGCCAGCACGGCATCCACCGGGCCGCGGGGCGACATCCAGCGCCAGCGCTCCCGGCCGCTATCTGCATCGAAGGACAGTACGGTCTGGCCGCGGGCGGCGTAGACGGCGCGGTGTCCATCGCTCGAGAGAAGGCTGACGGGCGCCGCCTCACGCGCCGCCGGCAGCGGCACCCGGTAGACGATGTGCCGCGCGTCGCCACTCAGCCGCAGCACGAACTCGCCGAGCGGACGCGCTTCCCCGCTGACCCAGTCTCGCGACAGGCGGCGCACGGCCAGCAGGTGGCCCGCCGAACCGGCCAGCAGCGCCGGCATCGGCGCCTGCATGACGACGCTGCGCTCACCGCCGTTCGCGTCGTTCGTGCTCGCGTCGAGGATGTGGCGCGTCACGGCGAAGCCGGGATCGACGTCGAGCAGCACCAATTGCTGCTGTGTATGCACCCGGATGTCGCTCGGCGCGACGCGCGCGCCAGCCGCGCATGCCCCGGCATCGGCGACGATGGACCATTCGGCATAGGCGACGTTGGCTCCGCCGCGCGCATTGGCGACGACCGGCGTCGCATGCAACGGCAGCGCATCCCGCTTCACGTAGGAAGGGTCGCAGACGAACCCTCCGGCGTGCACGCGGAAGCCGCGGTGCACCGTCTGCCCGCCGTCGAGCAGCAGCGCCGCGGTCTGCCGTCCGGCCGGCCCGTCGAGAGCGATCAGACGCTGCGGCGGTCCGGCGTCGCTGACATAGAGCGCGGCGCCGCGCGACGTGTGGGCGATGCCGGCGGGCGGTACGCCGGGGGCCGACATCCGCCAGCGTTCTCGTCCCTCATCGTCCAGACTCACCAGTTCCCGGTGCTCGCGCGTCGCCACCCGCAGAAGGACGCCGCCAGCCGCATCGGTCGCGAGCAGGGTCGGCTGGCCGCCGGCGAGCGGGGGCGGCCACTGCCACGCCTGCAGGCCGTCCTTGCGGATTGCGCGAATGTGCGCCGACGCGCGTCCGCGGTCCTCGTAGAAATAGGTGGCGGCGGCGCCCAGCACCTTCGTGAAACGGCCGTCAACCGGCCGGAGCAGCCACCGTGCGGTGGTGAACTCCGGGGCACGCGGCCGCACCCGGATGGCATCGCTGCGGGCGCCGCGGCCGTTCACGAGCGTGACGACGCCGTCGCGCCGGCCGGTGAGCCGAGCCCGTCCGTCCTCCACGGTGAGGTCGGCAACGGTCGGATCGGAGAGGCTCCACTCGTCGGACGGGACAGCGCGGCCGTTCATGTCCAGCAGCTGGAAGGGCTGGGTGAGCCCGATGGGGATCTCGGCCGCGATCGGTTGCACGACGAGGACAGGCCGGCCCAGTTGCGCCGCGCCGGTCGTGCCGGCGGCGGTCAGCCACGCGATCGCCGCTGCGGCGCCGGCGGCCCGCACGATGGCCGGGCACCGGTCTGCGGTCGAGGTCGCTGATCGTGTGATGGCCGGCGGACGATTGCAGAACACGGACGTGGTGTGCGGACCCGGGCACCCGGGATGGCCGGGCGCGGTACCGCCTCACCTGGGAATATCGACCGGAAGTCCCGTTTCCGCAGTGAGGTGCGTGTCGCGCGTCGCGACCGCGTACACTGCAAGTGCGATGAAATACTGGATCAGTGTCATTTCGAAGGACCACGTCCTGTCCGGTCTGGCCGCCGGCTTCACCCAGGCGCACGGCGACAAGGCGGCGCAGCTCGACCTGCTCGGCGAGGGCGACCTCGTCTTCTTCTACTCCCCCGGCACCCTCTTCCGGCACGGTGAAATCCTGCAGGCGTTCACCGGAGTCGCCCGGGTCACGGACAACAAGGCCTACGAAGTGAAGGGCTCGCCGAACGGACCGGCGCTACGCCGCAACGTGACGGCGGTACCGTCGGCAGAGGTAGCGGCGGCCGCACTGGCCCCGGCCCTCGAGTTCATCACCGACAAGGCGGACTGGGCGACCGCGTTGCGCCGCGGCCTGATCGAAATCGGCGAAGCGGATGCGCGGCGGCTCGCGACCGCCATGGGCGCCGCCCTTCCAGCGAGGACCGCGGGCTGATCGGTCGTATCCCTGGCGCTCCGCTCGCGGCATTGCCGTATCAGCGGAATCCCGGCGCCCGCCCGGTAAAGGACCCGGAGCAATCTGCCGCCGGTGGAGAAACGGCGCGAAACGGCGGCCTGCGCGCCGCGGCGCGCAGGCACGGCACTTGCTCCGGCCGGCTATCAGAGCCATCACGAGCAACGCAACGCGCACGCGGGGCGGCCCGCACCCATGGAGGTGACCTGTGGTCGCCATCAAACGGATCGTCTGCCCGATCGACTTCTCTGACTTCTCGCAGCACGCGCTCGAACATGCTGCCGGCGTCGCCCGCTGGTACGAGTCGCAGGTCACCGTTCTGCACGTCATTCCGATTCAGCCGCCGCCGGTGTCGCAATCCGAGTTCGACGGCTATCAGCTGACGCCGCAGGCGCCGCCGATCGAGCTGGGACCCATCGCCGCCGCGGTCCAGCGATTCTGTGCGCCGGTGATACAGGGGGGGCGTGCCGAAACCGTGGTCCGGGTCGGCAACCCGCTCGACGAAATCGTTGGAGAAGTCGGCGCGCGCGCCGCCGATCTGCTGGTCATGGGCACGCACGGGCGGAGCGGCTTCGACCGGCTGTTCCTCGGCTCGGTCGCCGAACGGGTGATCCGCAAGGTCAGCTGTCCGGTCATGACGGTGCCGCCGCGCAACCGGCACCTCGCCGGCGGACCGATCGTCTACAAGACGATTCTCTGTCCGATCGATTTCTCGCCACCGTCGGTGCGCGCCCTCGAATTCGCCCTGACGCTCGCCAAGGAGGCCGGTGGACGGCTGATCCTGATGCACGCCATCGAGGTCCAGACCGACGAGATGATGTTCGGCGAGAAGACCCACTACACGGTGCCCGAGTATTTCCGCTATCTGCGCGAAGACGCGCAGAAGCAATTGGACTCGATGGTGCCGGACGAGGCTCGCGCCTGGTGTACGCCGGAGTGTCGGCTGCCGTCCGGGACGCCGTATCGTCAGATTCTCGCCACTGCTGACGAGACGGACGCCGATCTGATTGTGATGGGGGTGGCCGGACGCGCCGGATTCAGTACGATGCTGCTCGGGTCGACGACCAACCAGGTCCTGCGCGGCGCCACCTGCCCGGTGCTGACGGTCCGAAGCTAGTCCCCTGGAACCGAGATGACTCACATAATTCCCGGGCGCGGCATCCCGCCTCGCGGCGTTGCTCCTCCCTCAGATATGGCCAATATCCTCGGTCGTCGCGCCTTGCGATCCGGGCGCCGCGCGCCGGGACTTATGCAAGTCATCACGGTTCCAGGGGACTAGCTCCGACGCCAGATCGGACCGGCCCGGCCGGGCGGTTCACGGGATCGACGGCGGCGGATGACCGCCCGCGGCGCATGTTGGTCGACGATCCGGAGCCCGGGATGCGATGATAGGTGGACGTCAACCCAAGGGATGTTCGTGCACCACCACCGCCGGATCGATCAGCGCCGCTCCTCACGCTCAGCCATCCTGCAGCTGGTCAGCGCCGCCGCGATCGCGACGAGCGTGATGCTCGCCGGCGGCGGCGCTGCCGCGCAGCAGGAGGCCGGCCCGGCCGACGGACCATCCGACGGACCGCGGCTGAACCAGCCGGGCAAGGACGTCCAGTGGGTGCCGACGCCGCCGGCACTGGTGGAAAAGATGCTGGACATGGCCGGCGTGACGCCGAAGGATCGGCTCGTCGATCTCGGTTCCGGCGACGGGGTGCTGGTGATCGCGGCGGCCCGGCGCGGCGTCCGCTCGCGCGGCATCGAGTACGACCGCGGCCTGGTCGACTATTCGAGGCGCCAGGCGGCGGAAGCCGGTGTCGACCACCTCACGCGATTCGTGCGGGGTGACATCTTCAAGAGTGACTTCTCCGACGCGACGGTCGTCACGACCTTCCTGCTGCCGTCGATGAATCTGCGGCTGCGGCCGACGCTGCTCGCCATGAAGCCCGGCACCCGCATCGTCGCCAACACCTTTGCTATCGGCGACTGGCAGCCGGATGAATCGGCGGCCATCGAGCCATGCGAACGCTGGTGCACGGCCCTCATGTGGATCGTTCCGGCGCGCGTCGGGGGCACCTGGATCACCCCGAAGGGCGATCTCATCCTGACGCAGCGCTTCCAGCACTTCTCGGGCACGCTGGGCCGGGACCCGATCGAGAACGGCAAGCTGCGCGGCGAGACGATCTCGTTCACGGCCGGAGCGGCGCACTACACCGGACGGGTCGACGGCGACCGCATGCGGGTCAGCGCGGTCGTGGACGGCGAGGCGATCGAGTGGACCGCGCGCCCGCGCCCGCCACGGTAAGCCGTCGCCGTGTGATCGCCTCAGGGCACGGTCGTCAGCTCGGACGACGTGACTGTCACCTGCAGCGCCGTGAAGTCGTGGGCGCGTCCGTGGTAGGAACCCGATACCGGCATCACGCCGCGCGGATGATGGCTGACGCCGGTGACCACGTGGGCGGCCGTCACCGGCCCTCCGACCGTCGGGTCGAAGCCGCGCCAGCCGAGTGTCGGCAGGTAGACCTCCGTCCACGCGTGCGTCGAGGCGCGCCCGGCGACCGATGCGGCACCATGGTGATAGCCGCTCGCGAAGCGGGCCGCGACGCCGCACTGACGCGCCGCCTCCATCAGCAGCGTCGCCATGTCGCGACACGACCCGGACTGCCGGGCCAACGTCTCCTCGGGCGATTGCACCCCCTTCTCGGAGCGGTGCTGATACTGGATGGTGGCGCGCACCAGTCGGCACAAGGTCAGCATCGAGCCTTCGGCGTCGCCGGCGTCGGCCACGAAGCCGGCGCGCAGCCAGTCCCGCAGCCGTGGCGCCTCCCCCGGCGGCGTGACATAGGGTGCGATCACCGGGGCTTCGAGCGGGTCGTAGCGCGGCGGATACGGCACGCGCCATGGCTCGTGCAGGTCGCGCTCGGGAAACGGCACGGTGCGCTCGACGACCACATCGGTAGCGATGCGCAGGAGGTCGGCAGGCTCGAGCCAGTCGACGAGCGCGATGGAATTGCCGAACACATCGCGGATCCACTGCACGCGATGGCGCGGCGCCAGCTGCAGTCCGAAGCGCTCGATGCGCAGGTCGTGTCCCTCGCGCGGCCGGACGACCAGGCGGTGGCGATGAAACGTCACCGGAACGGCGTAGGCGTATGCCGTGACGTGTTCGATGTGCAGGCGCATCGCTCGCGCCTACGTGTCGGTGCTGGCGACGCCGCTGCGCGACAGCTGGCGGCGCCCGATCGGTGCGAACGACTGCCGGTCAGCCAGCTGGCAGGCCACCTCCACCCGCGTGCAGGTCGCGCTGCCGAAGATGCTGGCGACCGCCGCGTCGGCGGCGTCGCGGCCGGTGCCGATGCGCACCAAGCCGTTCAGATGCGCCAGGCGCGTGGCGTCGAAGACCACCCAGCTGCCGCCGATGAAGCATTCGAAACAGGCATGGAAGTCGGGTGGATCGAGTTCGTAGGCGTAGGCCGAGTAATAGCGCGCCGGGATGTTCAGCGCCCGGCACAGCGCGATGCCGAGGTGCGAGAAGTCGCGGCACACGCCGGTGCGCTGGGTCACGGTGTCGTACGCGGACGTCATCGAGTCGGTCGAGCCGCGGAGATACTCGACGTTGTCGTAGATCCAGTCGCTGATCGCGACCACCTTGGCATGCGGATTCCCGATGTCGCCGAACAGGTCCCAGGCCAGGCGGCTCAGCCGATCCGACTGGCAGTAGCGGCTGGGGAACAGATAGGGCAGGGTGGCACCGTCGAGCTCGGCGACCGGCGTCACTGCGACGTCGCCGGCGCGGTAGATGTGCACGTCGCAATCGACCGTCGCAGCGTAGTTGACGACCAGCGTCCGGTGCGCGCCAGACTCGATCCGGACGAACCGGTTCGCCGAGTCGGCTGACGAGAATTCCGTGGTCGCGAGCGGCGGGTCGATCGTGAACGTCTCGTCGAGGATGGTCTGCGACGGCGTGCGCTGCGCATGCACGTTGAGAATCAGCGTGGATGGGAACCTGGCTTCGTACTCGAGGGCGCACGACACGTGGAACCGCATGGTGGTGGTTGGCTGCAAGGGATGTGCCTCGCGGGTCAGTGACGTGCTAGCGATAGCGGCGGCCGAGGATTCGGCGGACGATTGCGAGCCGCGGCCAGCGCCTGGCCGCCCTCCCGGCGACCCACGACGCAACCGACATCAGCAGGAGCCGTCTGAGTAGGAGCCACACGGACACATCCCCCTTTTCTCGCCAGCCCTCACGACTTCAAAACGGATGCCTGCCGACCGGGCACGCCGCCGACCGTCGGACACGGTCGAGCAGGCGCGCCACACACCACGGGGCGGCCGCGGCGGCCGCGGCTCCGACGTGCGATGCCGGCAGCGGGAGCGCCGGCGGCTGCCCGGTGCGCCCGTTCAGCCCGTTGCGTGGGCGGGCGGCACCACCTCGGCCCACTCGATGCGATCGAGACGGTACTGCCGCGGCTGCTGTTTGTCGAGATCGACTGCGTTCAGCAGCGTCAGGCTGCGTTCGAAGACGATCCGTTCGACGCGAATGGTACGGAGCGACGCCGCCTGGCCCGGCGACGTGCCGGCGTAGAGAATCTGGAGCGGCCGCTGCTCGAACCATGCCTGCTCCAGCGCGGTGCGCACGCTCGCCGGCACCGGCAGCGACGGCACCCCGGTAAACGTCAGCCGCTGCATCAGGTCGCCCAGCTCCCACTGCACGGAAGACGAGAGGGCGCCCTGCACCTTGTCGAGTCCGCTCGCACAGGTCTCCAGGAACGGCACGAGCCGGAGGTCGAGCGCCCAGCGGCCGACGGTGATCAGCACCGCCGCTTCGCGCGCCGTGAAATTGACCGGCGGCAGCGAATAGTGCCGATCGAGCGCGTAGCCACCGCCACGTCCGCGATCCGCCTTGAGCGGCAGGGCGCCGTCGCGCAGGGTGTTCAGATCCCGGTAGATCGTCCGCAGCGTCACGCCAAATCGCGCGGCCAGCACCTCGGCGGTCACGCCGGACCGGCGGCCGCGCATGTATTCGACGATCGCGAACAGGCGGGCGCGTCGATGCACATCAAACCTGACAGAAGGCTGTCACAGCGGTCCAGTATACCTGTGGGTGCGCTCGCGGCCACGCCCGGCCGCCGCGTTCAGGAGTAAACACGTCATGCATCACGCCATCCACTGGTTCGAGATTCCGGTGAACGACCTGCCACGGGCCACCGCCTTCTACGGCGCGGTCCTCGGCATCCACGAGTTCCGTTCCGAACAGTCGGGCGACACGGCGATGGCGCTGTTCCCGCACGACCGGACGGACCGGGGCGTCGGCGGCGCCCTGCTCGCGGGTGGTCGAGCCCGACCGTCGGCGACCGGCGTCATCGTCTATCTGAATGCCGGCAGCGACATCCGGGGCGCGGTCGAACGGGCCGTCGCGGCCGGCGGCAGCGTGAAGCAGCCGGTGACGGACATCGGCCCGCCCGGATTCGTCGCGTTGATCGAGGACACCGAGGGCAATGTGGTCGGGCTCCATCAGCCGCGCGCCGCTTCCGAGGTGTGAGCGGTCCGGCGGGCCAGGAGCGGGTTGACCCGCTCTCGGGAGAGCGGCAGGGGTCACGACAGGGACCGTGGCCCGTGCACTCCGCCTGGCCGTCAGCCGCGCTTGACGGTGAAGAGGTAGATGAATCCGCCTTTGACAAGTTCGGCGCGGTCCGGCCGCCAGTCCGGCGCGAGGCCGTAGTGATGCGAGACGATGCGCGTGCCGGGCCTGAGCGTGCGCAGCCGCGCGGCCAGACGCTGGTTCACCGCCGGCAACAGGTACAGCGTGACCACGGTCGCGGTGGATAGATCCGCTTCGAAGAGGTCCTGCGTCAGGAAGTAGACGCGGTCGTTCACGCCGGCCCGCGTCGCGTTGCCGATCGCTTCCCGGACCCGCGACGCGTCGAGTTCGATGCCGATCCCGAGGGCGGCGGCGAAGTCCCTGACGGCCGCGATGACGATCCGACCGTCCCCCCCCCCCCCCCCCCCCCCCCCCCCCCCCCCCCCCCCCCCCCCCCCCCCCCGCGCGACGATATCCGGTTGCGTCGGAACGTAGATGACGTCCGGCCGGCGCGTCGGCCCGCCTGGCGCACCGGTGGCTGTGAGCGGACGGCTGGCGAGGAGGGTCGCTGCGACGGTAAACGCCACGACGCACGTGCAGAGCCGCATGAGCGTGCCTCCGGAAGAAGACGAATGCGCCGACGAAGTCTGCGACGCGAACGACGAACCGGAGAACGTGCCCGTTCAGCTGAGCGACGAGGAGTCGACCCGAGTGACAGCGACGAGAGGTGGTGCGGACAGGATGTGTATCACGAACCCGGGTTGGTGGGAAGTCCTCCGCGAGCGGGAGAGTACCGAAGCACGGCCATCCACGGCAGCCGGCGAGCTGCGGTGCCCGTACCCGTCGAGCTGGGCGAGGAGCCCGCTGTTCGTCCGTGCATCCCTCGACAGCGCATCGTGATGCGGTCGGCCAGGGGTTCGAGACAGCTCAGCGATTCCCCTGGCCTCCGGCGTCAGCGTCCGCTGTCGCGAGCCGTCCGAAACACGATGGGCGTGAGGATCGTGTTGCTGGAGTTGAACAGGTACCCGTCCCCCTGAACCGCCTGCGACGGTCCGTTGTGCGTGAACGTGGCGCTGCCGCCGCGACCGGCGGGAATCGGGCCACCCGTGAACGCGTCGAAGGTCGTGATGAACGTCGTCTGATTGGCGGGCAGCGTGACGGCCCGCGTGTAGGTCGCCGAGCCGCCGAACGACTCGCGAACCGTCAGCGTCCCGGAGATCGAGCTGCCGGTCGTATTCTGCAAGCCCCACTGCGTGGCGAAGCCGCCGACGGTGCTCCAGCTCGAGTTGTAGAGCGTCGTATCGGATACCGAGTAGTAGAAGGTCCCGGTCGGCACGCGGGTGACGATGTAGCCCGAGCCGCTGGCGGTGGTGGTGACGCGGTAGGTGCGCGAGTCTCCACGCGGGTCGATCGGCTCGTTGCTCGACACCGTCGCATGGTCGGCGGTCGGGCAAATCTCGCTCAACGCGCCTGTGGTGGCTGCCCCCGCCAGGGCGTCGGTGGCCGACACGATCTCTATCGAATAGCTATGGCCCGCCGACGCCTGGAAGTACGGGGCGAAGATCGTGGTGGAGCCGTTGCTCGTGAACGGCCCCATGACGCGGCCATCAGCGAATGTGATGACGTAATCGGTGCATTGGGCCTGCGCCGGGTCGGCAAGGGAGAGTCCGAGGGCCAGAACCAGCATCGCCAGAATCGTTCGCACAGTTGGCACAGTGTGTCCTCCGCACCGACATTTGAGCTCATCCGGTGCCAAAGGACAAGGTTGGCAACCTTCCCCACTGACCGGCCGTCTAAGCAGGTGGCTCACCGGACCCCGCCGGTGTCCTCCTCACGCGCGGCGGTGGTGCTGGCCCTGGCCCGACCCTATGAGACGCATGTTGAGCAGCTCGTTGCTGGCGTTGGTGGCCGCTGCCCTCCTGGAGACCGTTCCCGGGCTCCGCGTCCGCGGTATCCATGCGCAGCCGGCGCCACAGGGCGCCAACGGCCTCCAGGCACTCGAAGAGACCATGGCGGTCGTCCGGAACCGGAACGCACGAGACTACGCCATCACCTCACCGAACGGCATCGATGAAGGCCGGTGGGTGCCGCTCGGCGGCATCGAACAATGGATCACGATTCGGGGCGAGGATCGCCAGAACCCGGTGATCCTCTTCCTGCACGGCGGCCCCGGCGACGCGAGCAATCCGTGGGCGTATGCCGGGTTTCGGTCGTGGCTGCGGGCGTTCACGGTCGTGCATTGGGATCAGCGGGGCGCCGGCAGGACGCTCGGCCGCAACGGCACGTCGGTGGCGGCGACCCTCACCATCGACCGGCTGACCCAGGATGGCATCGAGCTCGCGGAAGTGCTGCGGGAGTCGCTGCACAAGGAGCGCATCCTCCTCGTGGGTCACTCATGGGGTTCGACGCTTGGCCTGTTCATGGCGAAGAGGCGACCGGACCTCTTCGCCGCTTTCATCGGCACCGGGCACGTGTCCGATCCGGCGCGCAATTATGCGGTCGCGCATGCCGACCTGCTGCGACACGCGGAAGCGCTGCGCGACCGTCGCGCCGTCCAGGAACTGACGGACGTGGGACCGCCGCCGTATCCGGACGGCCGCGGCTATTCGGTGCAGCGCAAGTGGTCGAATCTCTTCGAAGGGGCCGACCGGTTCATCGCATCGACGTTCGGTCTCGCCCTCGGTGCCCCCGGCTACACGACGAAGGACGTGGCGGACTGGATCGATGGCCAGGGGGTGAGCGCCGAGCGGCTGGTGCCCCACACGAGCGCCCTCACGAAGGAGCAGCTCGGCGGCGCCTTCCGCGTTCCCGTGTTCGTGGTGCAGGGCGCCGACGACTACACGACCCCTGTCAGTCTGGCACGCGCGTTCGTCCAGGAGATTCAGGCGCCGCGAAAGGCGTTCATCGTCATCGAGGGAGCCGGCCACTTCGCAGTGTTCATGAAGGCGGACGACTTCCTGAACATCCTCGTCTCGCGGGTGCGCCCGTTGACCCGCTGACGCCGGCGCCTCAGATGGCACGACTGCCGACGCCGGCCTGCTCCGACGCCGGTCCGACCGCCGCTTCCTTGTAGATCCGGTACGCCTCCTCGAACATCTGATCCCGGTTCGCGAAACGGCTCTCTTCCCAGCAGGCCAGCGGCTGCAGCAGCGCATTGACGAGGCACTTGTTGCAGTAGGTACAGGGGCGCTCGGGCGCGTCCTGCCCCTGGCCGAACCGCTGGACCATGTCCGGGTTCGCCAGCAGCCCGCGCGCGACCGACACGACGTCACAGTGCCCCGCCTCGAGCGCCGCACGGATTCGGCTGGCCGTCTGCCAGCCGCCGACGCAGATGACCGGCAGGCCTGAGGCCGCCTTGAGCTTCGCGGCATCGCCCTGGTTCATGCCTTCGATCTTCTCCGGCAGCAGCCGGCCCCGCTGCTTGAAGGGCATGCGCCGGCCCCAGTTCCACTCGAAGATCCGGCGGAGCACCGCGAACTGCATGAGGAAGAACGTCAACGGGACGCGCGTACCCTCGTAGAAGAGGCCGGCAAGGCTGTAGCGGGAGTCGTCGGCCGGCAGCAGCCCGGCGGGCACGAGCGGATGCGGGAAGGAATCGCCCTGCGACAGATGGATGGCGTCGAGCCCGGCCTCCGCCAGCCAGCGTGAGAGCTGCATCGTGTCGTCGATGGTGTTGCCGACGCGACGGACGAACGGCGCCATATAGGCGTTGTGTTCGTCGCGGCCGCTCAGTTTCATCGACACGAAGAAGTCGCGGCCGACCTCGGCCCGGACGGCCGCCAGCACGTCCAGCAGGATCCGGGCGCGCGTCCGCAGGTCGCCGTTGTACTCGTCGCGGCGATCGTTGATGGCACTCGAGAGAAACTGATGCAACAGGTAGCCGTTGCAGGCGACGATCTCGATGCCGTCCGCGCCCGCCGCACGGGCGCGGCGGGCCGCCTGCGCATAGGCGCGGACCACGTCGTGGATTTCCGGAATCGTCATGCGGCGGCAGCGCAGCCCGTACAGCAGGTCCGGCCGGTCGGTGGCGCTCGGCGGGTGGATGCCGACGAACTCCTTCCGCGGCAGATCGCGCTGGCGCCCCGAGAAGTGGAGCTGGATGATGTACCGGCAGTCGTAGCGATGCACTTCGTCGATCAGCCGCCGCCACGACGGAATGGTGCGGTCGTCGTCGATGCTGGCATAGCCGGGTACCGCGATCCCATCGGTACGGATGCCGACGTTCGAGGAGATGATGGCGCTGACGCCTCCCTTGGCGAACCGGCGCTCCCAGGCAATCCGCGCTTCCGACATCGAGCCGTCGTAGTAGTCGACACGTCCACCCATACTGGAGCGGACCACCCTGTTCTTCAGGGTCAATCCATTGATGCGCAGGGGCTGAAAGATCGGATCAGTGGCTGGCGCTGTCACCGGACCTCCTCGTGTGCGGCTGCCGCGAACCGCTACGCATGAGCTAGAACAGCAGTTGTTCAGGACGGCGGTTACTCATATCATGTCCACCCGTCCCACGTATCGATATCCAAGGCGGACATCAAGATGGCCAAGGTTGCCACGACCGTGATCGCGACAATCGCTGTACCGAGAACGGCTCTCTGGAACTGGCTCGTCCCGGGTGTGTTCTACGACCAGCTCGAGAGTGTCGTCCGCGATGAAGCAGGCCTTCCCGGCTGCACCAAGACCACCGGAACGACCGGACCCTGGGATGTCGCCGGGTCGACGCGCATCGTCCACCTCTCGGACGAGACCTACGTGCGGGAAACCGTGAAGGTGGCGACCGCCCCGCACTATTTCTCCTACCGGCTGACCGATTTCTCGAGCCGGAGCATCCGCCTCCTCGTCCGGGAGGCCGGCGGACAGTGGTGGTTCACCGACGAGGGGTCTGGCACCCACGTGAAGTGGACCTACACCGCAGAGAGCCGGAACTGGCTCGCCATGGCGGTCCTCTTCCCGGTCATCAGGATCCTGTGGAACCGCTACATGCGCTCGTCCATGCGCATCATCACGACGCGGGCGGAAACGGAAATCGGGGTGGCGGCGCGATGACGCAGTGGGATTTCGACCTGGTCAAGCTACACGGGCCGCAGGAAATGACGGCCGAGGACTTCGGCTATCACGGTTCGCGGTACGCCGACGTCCGCAGGGCGATGTACGAGAACCCCTATCGGGCCGGTCCCAGCGGTCAGGAGCCGGGTCCGCTGCCCCTGTTCAAATCGACGATCCGCAACGCGTGGCGCGGCCTGCTGTCCGGTGAGAACAAGTTCCGGCAGGCGTCGGCACGGTCCATGGACTCGCAGGCCGACCTCCGGTGGGGTCCGGACCGCAAGGGCTGGCGGCGGATCATCGCGCCGAACGGCATCTGTGTCTTCGGCACCTGGGAGATCACCGAGAACAACATCTACACGGGCTACTTCCAGAAGGGTTCGAAGGGGCTGACCGTCGGCCGGTTCTCGTCCGACGGCAACGAAACCCGGCGGGGCCAGCGCCGGTCGTTCAGCCTCGGCATGAAGGTCTATCCGACGACGGATCCCGAGCATCCGTCGCCGCTCGTCCCGGCCAGCGTGATCGTCCAGGAAGATCTCGGCGGCATGCGCACCGATTACATCAACGATGCCGAACTCGTGAACACCCCGAGCGTCCACTCGTATCGTCGCGGCATCTACTTCCTCGTCATGCTGCGGGCCGGCACGATCTTCCAGCGGCTCGACAAGGTCGGCGACGCCAGGCAGGTGTTCCAGGTGGCGGAACTCGGCAAGGACCCGGCCGTACCGACCCACGCGCCCGAGCATCTGATGTTCAAGATGGCGCAGGGACAGCGGCGCGTCGAAGGCCGGGGGCTGGATTTTCGCGACGAAATCTACGGCCACCTGTTCAATCCCGGCGATGCGGCTCCGACCGGTTCCATGGTGTTCGACATCTGCGTCTCGAGCACCGGCCGGATGAGCGGCGTCCGCGGCCTGTCGACCGTGAAGGTCGACGACTGGCAGCGCATCGGGACCCTGCGGTTCGCCGAGGCCGTCTGCTCGTACAACGGCGACCACGTCATCCAGTTCCACCACCCGCGCTGGCGCGACGACCGCAACGATCCGTCCACCTACATCCGCGTCAACGGCATCCGGGTTCGCCGCTGAGCCGCGGACCAGAACACCGCCCATGGCCGCATCCTTCGACGTCATCGTGATCGGCAGCGGCTTCGGCGGTGCCATCATGGCCCGGCGCCTCGCCGAGCA
Organism: uncultured Acidobacteriota bacterium; assembly: GCA_902825985.1. GTDB lineage: Bacteria > Acidobacteriota > Vicinamibacteria > Vicinamibacterales > CAVVIG01 > VFZL01. Next base: position 54,897 of record CADEDC010000022.1, read on the forward strand.
GGGCATGCGCGTGCTCGTGCTCGAACGCGGCCGACGGTGGGAACCCAGCCAGTACCCGCGCAAGCCCGGCGATGCCTGGGTGTACAGCGACGACCATCCCGGCCTGTTCAACGGCTGGCTCGACATGCGCTTCTTCCGCGGCATGACGGTCGCCCAGGCTGCCGGCGTTGGCGGCGGTTCGCTCTGTTACAGCAGCGTCGCCGTCGAAGCGCGGCCGGACGTCTTCACGCGCGGCTGGCCGGCCGAGATCACGCACCAGGAACTCAAGCCGTACTACGACACGGTGGCCCGCGAGATGGACCTGCAGGTCCTGCCCGACGGACAGCTGACCCGCCGATTCGAGCTGGCGCGCGACGCGTCGAGAAACCTCGGCTATGCCGCGCGATTCGCCAAGGCGCCGCTCGCCGTCAGCTTCTCCCCCGACTGGCACTATGGTCTGGACGATCCGTTCGACCACAAACACTCGCGGCAGTTCACCAATGCCCACGGCCAGACGCAGGGGACGTGCGTGCACCTCGGGAACTGCGACCTCGGCTGCGACGTACGAGCCAAGAACGGCCTCGACGTCAACTATATCCCGCAGGCCGAACGGCGAGGCGCCGACGTCCGCCCGCTGTGCCTGGTTCGCTACATCGAGCCGGCCGACGGTGCGTATCGGGTGATATTCGACCGCATCGAGCACGGCCGTCTGGTGCGCAGTCACGAGACGGCGACGCGCGTCGTCCTCGCCGCCGGCAGCCTGGGCAGCACCGAGATCCTGCTGCGCTGTCGCGACCAGTACCGGACGCTGCCGCTGGTGAGTGCAACACTCGGCACGCGGTGGAGCGCGAACGCCAATTTCATCTCGATGGCGGTGTACGCGGGCGACGAGAACATCCGGCAATCGACCGGCCCCACCATTTCCGGCATGCTCGACTTCGCCGATGGCGGCTATCGGAACCAGCGATTCGTCGTCGAGGACGACGGGTTCCCGAATCTGCTGCTGAATGCGATCAAGGCCAGCCTCGACAGCCGGGTGCGGACGCGATTCGGCCGGCAGCTGCTCGACGAGCTCGAGGAGTTCGTGCGAGACGACACGCCGCTCCGCAACCTGATGTTGTGGCTCGGCGCCGGTCAGGATGCCGGCGACGGCCGCATCTTCCTCAAGCGTCGATGGTTCACGCCGTGGAAACGGGCGCTGAGCCTGTCGTGGCAGGTCGAACCGTCCGAAGGCGTGCTCGAGGCGATCGAGTCGATGCACCAGAACCTGACGGAAGCAACGGGTGGGCGCTTCCGCTCGATGCCGACCTGGAGCCTGCTGAAGAGCCTGTTGACGCTGCACCCGCTGGGCGGCTGCCCGATCGGTACGTCGGCCGACAACGGCGTCGTCGATCACCTCGGCCGGGTCTTCGGCTATCCCAACCTGATCGTCGCCGACGGCGCCGTGCTGCCGACGCCGACGGTGCGCAATCCCTCACACACCATCGCCGCGCTCGCCGAGCGCATGGCCGCTCACGTCCAGTAACAAGGAGCCCTCGATGCCGCCGACTCACAAAGGATTGCGCGAGCTGTTCACGTATCCGTTGATGTCCGCGATTTTCGACCGCCGCACGCGCCGCGTCGCCCGCGGAACGTCGGTCGTGTCAGGCCCGATCAGCTACACGAGCCCGAACAAGCCGGCGCCGCTCAGCCCACTCGAGGAGGCGGTGCTGATCGTCTCGACCGGGCTGACCGGCAAGTCGACGATGCACGACGTGCCGGCGAAGAACGACGACGGCAGCGACCGATTCTCGGCGCCGCTCATCAACATCCTGGCGCGCTCCGCCAGCAGCATCGACAACGCCCACGCCGTGTCGTTCTTCCTGATCAACGACGAGGGGACGTGGTTGATCAAGCATCCACGCAACCGGGCGGGGCTCGAACTGCTCAGCCAACTGCCGCCGCGCTGGGAAGACTGGAGCGAGTCTGACTGGCTCGCCGCCGCCGCGAGCCTGAAGCACAAGCTGTACAAGGAACGGTTGGACTTCCCGCGCCACTGGCCGTACTACTTCATCTGGAACCGGCAGCTGTCGAACCGCCCGGGTACGACGATTCTGCTGCCTGTCGTCGACCTGACGCGCCAGTTCATCAACGTGATCATCTCCCTGCTGTCGGAGGAGGACGGCCAGCGGCCGCTCTTCATCGACGACTGGCAGCGCTTCCGGCCGCGCACCCTCCTCGACTGGGGCGCCTGGTTCGGCGGACTCGTCGGGTTGGTGCCGGACATCACCTATCAGATCATCGGCGGCGCCACGCGCGCCCGTGGTGACTGGCTCAACCGCGACTACCCCGCGCCGATTGGCTTCGCGAACACGCTGCGGACCGACTACGAAACGTTCTTCCAGATGCAGAATCTGATGCTCATCGCCCAGGGCATGGGGCTCGGCGCCTGGATCCACGCGGCCGTCGGCTCGCCCTACCTGTTCGAACGCGATCCCGCCAAAGGGAAGTTCGGCATCGAGTTCCGCATGCAGAAGCCGAAGAAGTGGCGGCGCTGGCCGCCCCTCCCGACGACGCTGGACAACCCGATCGGCATCGATGGCGTGCTCGAGACACTGACGCCGCCCTATGTCAAGTCGATGAACGACGCCGTGGACACGGTCATCGAGGAGAAGTACGGGCCGGCCGGCACCTACGGCGACTCCACGATCTTCGATCGCGCCTACAAGACCAAGGAGTTCGGCGATGCCTTCCTGAAGATGGCGAACCGCCGGCCGACGCCGCAGGCCATCGACTACACGAAGGAGATCTGCAACTACATCTACGACACCTACGGCCGCTTCCCGGCCCACGTCAACGCCGTCCACGTCCCCGGTGTCTGGCTCCAGTTCTCACACCTGGAGCTCGAGTTCTACGAGAAGTACTTCGACAAGGACCTCTATCATCGGCAGGCGGCTCACGATCAACTGTGGGAAGAGCGCTGATTCCCGCACGTCGGCGGGGCCGCCACGAACATGGCCGTTGACACCGCGCGTCGCGGTGCCCAGAATGACGACTGGTGAGCGCGACCAAGACGTATCGGCTGATGCTGGCGATCAGCATCCTGGCCAATCTGGCAACCGGAGCCATCATCTTCGGATGGCCCGACGCCTTCACGAGTTTCGCCGGACAGCCCGAGGCGTTCCCGAAGGCGTGGCCCCGCCACTGGGGGATGCAGCTGTGGGCGATCAACCTGCTGTATCTGCCAGGATTCTGGGATCCCGAACAGAACCGCTGGCCGAACTGGATGGGGATCGTCATCCGGTTCACGTTTGCCGCGTTCTTCTTCAGTCAGGGCGACGGATTCACGCCGATGGGGATTTACGACGCCGTCTCGGGAGCGCTGCTGCTCATTACCTACCTGCCGGTGACACGCGTGAGCCGCGTCACGCGGGCCGACGCCTAGTCCCCTGGAACCGAGATGACTCACATAATTCCCGGGCGCGGCATCCCGCCTCGCGGCGTTGCTCCTCCCTCAGATATGGCCAATATCCTCGGTCGTCGCGCCTTGCGATCCGGGCGCCGCGCGCCGGGACTTATGCAAGTCATCACGGTTCCAGGGGACCAGGCGACGGCAGAACACCAGGGTGGTGCGTCGTGCGACCCTGGCCGCCGCCCGTGACCCCGCCGCGGCGCGTCAGCGGGTCTTCAGGTATTCGACGAGCGCCCGTTTTTCCTCGGCCGGAAGCGTCGTGCCGTAGATGTGGCCGGTGGCGGCGTTGCCAGGCTGCGTGACGTCGAACAACGTCCCCAGACGCCGGGCCTCCGCCCCATCGCCGACGAATCCGACGCGCACCTGATCGTAGACGTCGTAGCCGCGCCAGAATCGCGCCGGACGATCGCCGGGCGCCTCGAGCAGATCGCCCAGCGTCGGAACCGACCCGTTGTGCAGGTACGGCGCGTTCAACCAGACGCCGTCGAGGCGGGGAGCGACGTAGCCGGGCGCCGGCTTTCTGAATCGCTCGAACTTCCAGGCATGCGTCCCCGCGAAGCTGTTGAACGCCTCGGCGTCGCCGGCGGTCCACGCGTCGGTGCGGGTTCGATCGGTGCCGAGTTCGCCGATCGGTATCGCGGTGCCGGCGCGCCCGCCATTCGGCTCGTGGCACTGCGCGCAGGTGGCCGCATAGGTGGCCGCGCCGGTGGCAGCGAGCGCGACATCCACCGGAAACGGGTACTTCGGCGGCTGCAGATCGCTCAGATAGTCGAAGACCCGGCGCAGGCTGGACGGTTGCCGGGCGTCCGACCGATCCCATACCGCGAAATCCCTGTCCATCCATGCCGTCGAAGCGCCTTCGATGACGGCTGCCGATCGCACGACCTCTTCCAATGAGGGATTGGACCCGTCCCACTGGTAGCCGTGTCCGTTGCGCCGCTGCAGATGCCAGAGCGGCATGGCGTCGGCGGCGCCGTGGCTCGCGCCGGCGGGCTGATCGAGGAGCGTGAACCGGGCGCGGCCCACCAGGTCGGCCCGCCCCCGGCCCCACGCCGGAAGGCTGCCGGCGGTCTCGTCGGCGAGACGCCGCAGTGCGCGGCGCGTGTCCGGGATGAGGACGAAGCGATAGAGCAGCTGGTCCGGCCACGACAGCTTCACGTTGCGGGCTATCTCGCCGAGGATGGTATCGGCGGTGAAGCGCGCGTCGGAGGCCGCGGCGACGAGGAATCGCAGATACTCCTGCGCACCGGCCTGGTGGGCCGGAGCGCCGGGGTAGACCATCGGCACATCGCTCGGCCTGGCGCGGACCATCGCGGTGTGACAGAAGGCACAGTTGACGCCGACGCGCGGCACCCCGATCTCGACCTTCGAGAGCCCGATTGGCATCTCGTGCCCGTCGCGGGCAATGATGCCGATTGACGCGTAGCCGCCGGGCGCCGGCAGGTACTCCGGGAAGATGCGCGGCAGCACCAGCCAGATCCAGTACGGGACACCGCGCCGTTCCTCCGTGCCCACCGATCCGTAGAGAAAATGATCCTCCGCCGACTCGAACTGTTGCACCGGCGCCACCCGGTACAGCCGGTAGTAGGTATGCAGACCGGCCGCACCCAGCAGCAGGACCAGTACCACGAGGATCCATCCGAGGCGTGACATCAGCAGCTCACTCAGAAAGTCTTCAGGTACTCGACGATGGCGCGCTTGTCGTCATCGGAGAGCGTCGTCCCGTAGACATGGCCGGTATTGGCGTTGCCTGGCACGCTGGTGTCGTAGCGGGTGAACACCTGACCGTCGGCTTCGGCGACGGTCGCCACGAACCCGAGCCTGACCTGGTCATAGACGTCGTAGCCCCGGTAGAACGCCGTCGGACGCGACTCGGGCGGCTCGAGCAGGTCGCGCATCGTCGGCACCGATCCGTTGTGCAGATAGGGTGCGCGCAGCCAGATCCCGTCGAGCGGGTGGTTGGCGTAGCCGTTCGTCTTGCGGAAGTGCGAGAAGCGGTAGCGGGAGTCTGGATAGAGCCCGTACTGATTGGAGGCGAAGGCCGGCGTATACGAATCGAGGCGATACGGATCGGTGCCGATCGTGTCGATCGCCTCGACCTGGCCGACGCGCGCTCCGGAGACCACACCGTCACGAAAACGGTGGTCGGCGTGGCAGTTGGCGCACAGCTGCCCATACAAGGGCGCGCCGCGCGAGGCGAGCTCCCGATCGATCGGGTAGGGGTAGACCGGCGCCGGCAGCGACCAGATCCAGTCGCGCACCCGCTTCAGGTTGTCGTGATCCACCGTGACCGGCGTCACGCCGGCACCGAGCGCGGCGCTGAGGTTCCGTTCGTCCACCGAGTCGTTGTCGCCGTCCCAGTGGAGATGCATCCCCTCGCGCGGCTTCTGGTTCCAGATCGACGGGTAGTCCGAGGCGCCAACCAGTTCGCTGGGGGGGAGCTTTCTGAGGTCCCAGTTGAACTGGACCGACTTGTACGGATTGAACGTGTCGACACGCCCCCTGCCCCACCTCGGCACGCTCTCGGCCAGGACCGGCGCAATGCGATTGCGCAGGTTGAGCGTGGTGTCCTTCAGCCGCTCGATCAGACCGAAGTCGAGCAGCACGCGCTCGAAGAGCGATGGTCCGCCGGTCTTCGGCAGGCGGCCCTTGATGGCGTCGGGGGTGAGGCGATTGTCGAGCGAGCACTCCAGCACGAACTGGACGAATGCCTGCAGGTCGAGGCGGTGGGCCGGCATGCCGAGCACGAGCCGCGGCGCCGCCGTCGGCGTGTCGCGAATCGTCCCGGTGTGGCACACGGCACAGTTCAGCCCGACATGGTCGATTCCGAGGCGACGCCGTCTCGAAACACCGATCGGCAGGTCCCGGCCCTTTTCGGTGATGAAGCCGAAGGTGGCGTAGCCGTTCGGCAGCTTGTCGCTGCAGATCGACGGCAGCGCGGTGAACACCCAGTAGGGCGGCAGCGCGCCGCCGATCGGCGACAGCAGACGTCCACCCGGTTCACTCCCGATCGACCCGTACTTGAAATGTTCTTCGATCGGCTCGTAGGTGACCGGGCGATCGGTCGTCAGCGAGACAACCGCCCAGATGCCGGCGACCAGCCCCCCCACGCCGGCGGCGAGGCCGAGGAACGTCAGGGCGCGGCGAATCATCGCGGCCCGGCCACCTGGTGCCGCCACGACCTCGGGACGAAACGGTGAGTCACGATGCGCTTGCGGAACGTCAGCGGTTCGAAGATGACGTCGGACATGTCGGCCTCGCGGGAAGCCAATTCAAACACGAGCCCTTCAGTGGCACCAAGCGGATTCGGCCGAAGGGGGGCGCACGCCAGCTCATCCAACCACGCGGCGGGCGAACGCGCGGACCGCGACAGCGGTCCGCCCGGTAGGTTCAGGGCGCAGTGACGACGACCTTGAGATCCTGCAGCGCGGTCGCGGCGGAATCGGTCGCGCGAGCGCGGAGCACGTACTCGCCTGGCTGGGTGAAGGAGGCGGTGATCACGGCGCTGCCGGCATCGGCGCTGGCACCAGGAGGGTCGAACGCGACCGGCGCCGGGCCGCGCCAGACGAACCAGGTGACCTGCAGCCGGCCGCTGATCCTCGCCGGGGCAGGCCGTTCGACCTGCGGCACGTTGACCGGCGGTGTCGCCTTGAATTCGGAGTTGTCGAACGCCGGTGGCCGATTCGCCCCGGCCCCACCGCCACGGGCCCCGCGGCCGCGCGGTACCGGCAGGCCGTCGTCGGTGACGGTGGCCGTCAGCGTCAGCGGGCTCGATACCGCGATGCGCGCGGCGCCGGAGACCGTGAGCGTCGGCGGGCGATTCTGCTCGATCTGCCCGCCGCGTCCGGTCCCGGTACCCGCCAGCGGCGGCGCAATCTCCCAGTCGGGGCGCAGCCAGCCGACCGCCCGCTCGGTCTGGCCGTGCACGACGAGCGTCCACACCACTTCCTTCTTGCCCCAGTCCGCCGGAACGGTGACGGCGAACAGCTGCCGGTTGAAGCGCGGGTAGAAGTAGGTGGGCTGGCCGCGATCCGGTCCGGCCGGCTCGATCCGGTTGTTCGGTCCGACCGGCACCTGCACGTTCTCGACGTGATTGCGATTCAGGTAGCCGAAGTAGATCTGGTAGCTTCCGTCCGGATTTCGCGTCCATCCCTCATAGATCGGCTGCACGCTCTGGCCGGTGCTGTACTTGATGTTGCCGCTGAGGAAGCCGTCCTTCGGCTGCGCGGCTGCCAGAGCCGGAGCGCCGAGCACCGCGACCATCAGCGAGAGCGGCAGCAGGCGCCGCCGAATCCGAATCGACATGAGACCTCGTTCGTCGTGGTGCGACGTGGTTCGTGGATGGCCGCGGACGCGGCACGGCGGGAGAGCCACGGGGCTCTCCCACCGCGTGCGGTGACGGGGCGACGCGACTACTGCTGCTGTTGCTGCTGCTGTTGCGTCGCGGTCGGCGGCTTGTTGCGGTTCGCCGCACGATCGGCCATCTCCTTCTCGTACTCCTCAGGCGTCAGATCGATCCAGCCGATCCACGAGAAGCCCATTTCGTCGATGGTGCGATCGCCATACCCGACCCAGTTCTGCGGATCGGGGTTGTTGCGATTGGCGGCCGTGTTGTCGTGCCAGCTGACGATGTGGATGACCGTACCGGCCGGGACGAGGGGCGCCACGTGATCCTGGTAGTTGTATACCGAGTGCCAGTTGTAGTCCCAGTTGGCGCAATTGATGGTCTCGCGCTTCATCACGTTGCTGGGATTGCCGGGGTAGATGAGCTCGAGGCACTGGTACTTGCCGCGGATGTGCATGTGCGGCTGCCAGGCGATGATCTTGCCCGGCTTGGTGTGCAGCGTATACCCGTCCACGCGCGCCACGCTCCCCGCCGGGATGTCGAGCGAATCGTTCGCGTTCGGCGTCGGATCGCCGTGATGCGTGGAATAGCGGATGTACTTCGGCGTGACCCCCTTGGGATACAGCTGGAAGCCGACCTCGACCTGGGCGTCGATTTCCTCACCGACGGAATGCAGGTGGTTGCCGAGGCTCAGCGAGCTGCCGGCCTTGAGGAGGACGCCGGAGTTCTCCGGGTAGACCTCGGGCGCCTTGCCCGATGCATATTCGACGATGAACTGGGCGTTCGCGCCGTCGGCGTCCGGACTCAGCGGGGCGCCGTCGCCGCCGCCGGACACCATCGTCGTGATCGCGTGATGGACGACCCGCCGCGAATTGATGCCGACCGGGCGCGTTTCGATGGCCTTGATGTACCGGTCTTCGGTCAGGCCGGTCGGGGCAACGATGGTCGGGAAGAGGTCGGGACCGGCGGCCGGCACGTGATACGCCGGGAACCTGACGACGAGGTCCGGCTTGCCGATGGCCCACTCGTCACCGCTGCTGAACTCACGTTGCGGCGGCATGTCTGCCGGATTGCCACGCGGCGCGCCGGCGTCCACCCACCGGGCGATCGTCGCGATGTCGGCATCCGGGAGCGCCAGGTTGTTCTTGAATTCCTGAATGCCGACGTTCCGATCGATGTGCCAGGGCGGCATCTCACGCGCGCTGACGCGGGTCTTGATGGAACGCGCCCAGGGACGGACGTCCTCGTACGTCCGGAGCGACATCGGCGCGGACTGACCGGGCCGGTGACAGGTGACGCACGAGCGCTGCAGGATCGGCGCGACGTCCTTGGTGAACGTCACCCCCGGCTGTGCCGCGGTCTGCGCCGAGAGCGGCGCCGCGAACAGCAGCACGCCGGCGACGGCGCTCGCCATCGAGCCCGCGGACACCCTGGACGCGATGGATGCGGCGCGAAACTGACGCCGCAGAATCTGACGAGTACTCACAGCGGACCTCCCCCTTGATGCCAGGTCGACAGCGAGGTGACGAAACGGGACATCCAGCCGTTTCAGCTCTCCGAATTCTAGCGGTCCTGTCCGGGCGCCGCAACGGCCGTCGCGGGCAGAGTTGCGCTTTTCAGCGCGTCCAACTGCCGTCAGGGAGATCTGGATGACCCGATCGGAGGGAATCCTACCTGATGCAAGGGATGCGTTCGGCCGCGTCAAGGCCTCTGCTGGGCGCTCTGCTCAGCCTTTTCGTCGTTCGCGCGCTTGATGACGTAGGCGAGGATGGCATCGGTCGTCTCTTGCGACAGCCGCGCCCCGAAGCCCGGCATCCCGCGCTGTGCGCGATCGCCGTCGCGTACGGTCGGGTTCCAGCCGTTGCGGATCGGCAACAGGCCACTGTAGCGGAGGTCTGGTGCGATCGAACCGGCGCCCGGGATCGCGGTGGCGCCGTGGCAGACGGCGCAGTTGGCGGCATAGGCCTGCTCGCCGGCAATCACCGCCTCGTTGCTGGCGGTTGCCAGCGGCGGGTTGATCCGTATCCGCGGCGCCCCCGCACCGGTCGTCGGCATCGCCGACGGCAACATCGCGGTTCCGCCGAGCTTGAACACGAGGACGCGGGAGTTGTTGGCGCTCAGCGGATTCGTCCGCGTCTGCCCGTCCGGCAGGCCGCGCGCGCCAACGAGGATGGCGACGTGCTGCTGGCCGTCGACCATGAACGTGGCTGGTGCTGCGACGACGCGCGCCTGTGTCGGCGCGGTCCAGAGGCGCACACCGTCGGTGGCGCGATAGGCGCTGAATTCCCCTTTGTGATTGCCGGAGAAGATCAGGTTTCCGGCGGTGGCCAGGAGGCCCGACGCGCCGTAGACGTCATTCTTGATGCGCCACGCCTCCTTTCCCTTCACGGGATCCCAGGCGAGGATGTAGCTCTCGACGTTGCCGCGCGCCGGCGCACCCGGCTGATCGTAGAGCGCGGCACCCGACGCGAAGTCCACCGCCGTGTTGAACCCCTGCGGATTGAGCGTGAATGCCTTCGGTGCCGCGTAGGCCGCGTTGTTGACCGTCACGGGGACGTACACGAGTCCGGTCCCTGGATGAAACGCCATCGGATGCCAGTTGTGCATGCCGAGGGCGCCGGGCGCGACAATGACCGGGCGCTGCGTGATCTCATAGCGAGCCGAGTCGACCTCCACCGGACGGCCCGTCCGCATGTCGACGTGCGTCGCCCAGGTCAACGGCGAGAACTTCTCGGCCGAGAGCAGCTGCCCGGTCTTCGCATCGAGCACGTAGAAGAAGCCGTTCTTGGGCGCCTGCATCACGACCCGCCGCCGGCCGCGCGGGTAGACGAGGTCGGCCACCATGATCGGTTGCGTCGCCGTGTAGTCCCAACTCTCTCCGGGCGTGGTCTGGTAGTGCCACTTGTACCTGCCGGTGCCCGGATCGAGCGCGACGATCGAGGCGAGGAAGAGGTTGTCGCCACCGCCGGGCGAGCGGATTCCCTGATTCCACGGATTGCCATTGCCGGTGCCGACGTAGATCGTGTCGAGTTCCGGGTCGTAGGCCATGCCGTCCCACACGGTACCGCCGCCACCGATCTTCCAGTACGCGTCACCGCGCCAGGTCCGCGCTGCCCGCGCGAGCTCCGGCTGTTCGTAGGGTCTGGATGGATCGCCGGGCACGGTCCACCATCGCCACACCTGACGGCCGGTTTCCGCGTCGTAGGCGGTGACGTAGCCTCGCACGCGATACTCGGAGCCGCCATTGCCGATGATGACGTTGCCCTTGATGATGCGCGGCACGCCGGTAATCGTGTACGGTGCGGCAGTGTCGGTGGTCTGTACCGACCACACCTCCCGCCCACTACGGCCATCGAGCGCGATCAATCGGCCGTCGAGCGCGCCAAGGTAGACCTTGCCGTTCCAGACCGCCACCCCGCGGTTGACGACGTCGCAGCAGGCGTCGGCGGCCTTCGCGCGGGCGACATCGGGGTCGTACTCCCAGAGCACGGCGCCGGTTCTGACGTCATAGGCCTTGACCATGCTCCAGGCGGTCGACACGTACATGGCCCCGTCGACGACGACCGGCGTGGCTTCCTGCCCGCGTTCGGTATCGATGTCCTTGAACCAGGCGAGCTTCAGGTTCGGCACCGTCTGTTCGCCGATCTGATCGAGCGGGCTGAAGCGCGGTTCCTGCAGCGTCCCGCCGGTCGTCATCCACGAGGCCGGCTCCGCGTGCGCCTTCACGAGGCGGTCGTGGCTGACGGCGGCCGCACCGACCGGACTGGACGACGGAACCTGGGCGTTTAGCGCGACATACGCGGACGTCGCGACGAGCAGAGCGGAGACCGCCTGAGGCAGCGGGAGATGAATGCGCACGGGACACCCCTTTGGGGAGATATTCCTTCGATCGGCCGGATGTTCACGGTTTCGCTGGCCCGGGGGCCGATTTACCTCACCGGCGAGCGACCGCCGGACGCCGGCCACCCGCTGCCTCCTGGACCGCGACCAGCGACGCCGCGATTCAGACCGGGCTGTTCCGCGACCTCTATGTGTTGACGTACGCCCTGGTGGTCGGCGTGCCCGCAGCCGCCCTGCTCCTCCTCTTACCTCCTCTTATCTCCTCTACCCCCTGGTCGGCACTCCGGCGGTGCTCTTCCGGCCATGATCCGCCTCGAATTCGGCGACGAACTGCGGCTGGAATGCGCCATAGACGCGACGGCCGAACTCGAAGAAATCCTCGGTGAACGGCCGGAATCGAGCGACACCGCGCGCTTCCCAGCGCGCGATCAACGCCAGACCGCCATCGGCGGCGTCTGTCGCCACATGGAGCGCGGGACCAGCCTGGGCACCATCAACGGCATGGGCCAGGCGGCGTGCAGCGGCCTGGCAACACACGTGTCTCGCCTTGAGACCGACGGCGGCGGCGTCGACGTCCGCGTCTTCGTGACTGCCGAGCAGATCCAGGGCACGCTGCGCCGACTCGATGGCCCGCCGCCACGCGCTCTCAACCGGCTCCGCCAGCTGCGCATCGGCCAGGTTCACCCAGATGGCCGCCAGCATGACGTCGGCCGACCCGCCTGCCGATGTCTCCAGCACGTTGAGCGCCCGGATCAGATCGGGCACGGCGGTCCAGGCGTGCGGATCCTGCCGCCGTCGTGCCAGCACCCGATTCTGGAGTGCGGTCGCCAGCCGCCGCGGGAACCGGGGATCGTCGGCGGGGGGCAGGCTGTCGAGCAGCGGCACGGCCGCATCGTAGGCCGCCACCACGGCGGTGGCGTGCGCATGCGGATCGATGGCCGCCAGCGCTTCGGCACGGTTCATCCATGCACCCGCCAGGTCGAACCGGCTCGCCGCATCGTCGCTCGGCAGCGTGCGTCGAATCGCCAGCGCCGCATCGACACACGCCAGCGCTCGGACCGCATCGTCCTTCCTGCCGGTCGCCAGCAGCCCCAGGCCGCGGCGGACGAGTGCGGTTGCGCGCGCGCTCAGCATCGCATCGCCTCGTTCACATCTCGGCCCAGCGGCGCAGCAGGTTGTGATACACGCCCGTGAGCGATACGACGGCCGGGTGTTCGGGTGTATCGGCCGCGAGCCGCTGGATGGCGGCATCGAGGTCGAACAGCAGCGCACGGTCGCCGTCGTGGCGGATCATGCTCTGGATCCAGAAGAACGAGGCGACCCGCGCGCCACGGGTGACCGGCCGCACGTGGTGCAGACTGGTCGATGGGTAGAGGATGGCATGACCGGCCGGCAGTTTCACGGCGTGGACACCGTAGGTGTCTTCGACCATGAGTTCGCCACCGTCGTACTCGTTCGGCTCGGCGAGAAACAGCGTCAGCGAGAGATCCGTGCGCAGCGGCGACCCGCCAGCCGCATACCGGATCGCGTTGTCGACATGGTTGCCGAACGAGCGGCCCTCGCCGTAGCGGTTGAACAGCGGCGGAAAGACGCGCAACGGCAGCGCTGCCGACATGAACAGTGGATGGCGCTGCAGCGACTCGATGATGAGGCGGCCCAGCGCGCGCGCCACCGGATGGTCCTCGGGGAGCTGCTCGTTGTCCTTCACCTGCGCCGACTGCGGCCCCGCCGTCACGCGCCCGTCGACCCACGACGTCCCGTCCAGTTGCGCGCGGGCGTCGCGCACCGCGTCTGGCGTCAGGACGTGCGGAATCTCGATCAGCATCGGCGGGCGCCTCAGAAGTTGACGCTGGTGGTCAACAGTGCGGCCCGCCGGTTGCCCGGATTGTAGCGGCCGCCGTTGTTGTTGACGTTCTTGACGTAGATGGCGTCGGTCAGGTTGTTGATATTGAGCCGCAGCGTCAGGTGGGCGTTCAGCGCGTATTCCACCAGACCGTCGACCAGCGTGTAGGCGGGGATGCTGATGGTGTTGGCGGTGTTCACGAACGAACTGCCGACGTGCTGCACACCACCGCCGATGCCCAGACCGGCAACAACGCGGACCGTCGTCCAGATGCTCCCGGAGAACTCGGGGGTCAACGTCATGCGATTCCCGTTCGTCGCTCCCTGGCTCTGCAGCGTCGCGTCGAGATAGGCGGCGTTGGCCAGCACCTGCCACCGGTTCGTGATCTGCCCGAGCGCGCCGACCGAGATCCCCTTCACGAGTTGATCGTCATCTTGGTTGAACAGCGGCGGCACCGCCGTCGCATCGATGGTGTAGATGATGTTGCGATTGCGCGTCCGGAACACGGCACCGTTGAGCGCCAGCCGGCCGCCGTGCAGGTCGATCTTGGTGCCGAGTTCGAGGTTGGCCGAGCGCTGCGGCTCGAGATTCGGGTTGTTGACATTGTTGGCGTTGGCGCTCAACTGGAAGTTGGCCTCCCCGGGTGGCGTCACCGTCGTGCCGTACGACAGATAGACGTTGGACGCGGCGTTCAGCCGGTAGAGCGCGCTGGTGCGGCCGCTGAACAGTGTTCCATCGGCGCGCAAGTCGGTCGTCGTCAGGCCGGTGGCATCGACGGCGCGGTAGTCCGTCTGATACCGCTCGAGCCGGAATCCGCCCGACAGCAGCCATCGCGTCCCCACTTCGACGGCGTCGTTGCCGTACGCGGCCACGCTGTTCGTCGTACCCTCGGTCTCGGCCAGGGTGCGGCTCGGCGCAAAGCCGGTGATCGGATCGCGCGGGTTCGGGGCAAAAATGTCGACCGGCGCCCGCGTGCCAAGCCCCGTGAGCCCGGGCGCGAACTGGTTCTCGCGCAGCACTTCGACCCCGGCGCTCAGCCCGTGGCGCAGACCGCCGGTGGCAGCGCGGCTGACGACGGTGGTCTGGTTCGAGACGATGGCGTTTGCGCGCTCGTTGCCCTGGCGGGCGATCGTCACCTGCTGGGTCGCCGGCGCGTAGGCGGCGACGTTGGTGATCGCCGACACGACGGCGTCGCGGTGCGTGCGATTGACCCGCGTCTGATTCGAGAGCGTCAAGTTGCGCCGGATGTCGTGATCGATCCGGACGAACCCTGAATGCTGTTCGGCGCGGTCGTAGTCGACGTCGGGACTGCCGAAGTAGTTCGCCTGCCGGACCGGCTGCGTCGTCTGGACGACAGTGGGGGCCAGGAGGTCGTCTGACCACGCCGCGGTGGGAATCCCGTAGTCGGGCAGGTTGTCCTGGCGGACGAACTGACCGCTGGCGAACACGCGTGTCGGTGTCGCGAGGCCGAGCGCCACCGCCGGGGCGATGCCGGTGCTTGCGTTCGTCACATAGTCGCGGCCGGGGGTACCGCGGTCCTGCCACAGCGCATTCAGCCGGACGGCCGAGTGCGACCACCAGCCGCCGGTGGCGGCGTGGGGCGCGCTCCAGTTGAGATCGGCGGTCACGCGCCCCTGGTCGGCGGTGCCGCCGGTCGCCATCACCGCCACCGACGTGCCCAGGTGCGGTCGCTTGGTGGCCATGTTCACATAGCCGGCCGCCGTGCCGCGCCCGACGTCGGAGCCGGTCGGCCCCATGAACACCTCGACCTGCTCGACGTTGAAGACGTCGCGCGCGATGAGGCCGCTGTCGCGGACGTTGTCGACAAACAGGCTGTTGTTCGCGCTGAAGCCGCGCATGTTGAACATGTCGCCGGCGGTGTTCGACGACCCGCCCCCCTCGCCCGCCTGCAACGTGATCCCCGGTACGTTGCGCAGGACGTCGGTGAGCGTCGTCGCGACGCGCTGTTCGATCACCGCCCGCGGCACCAGCGCCACGGTCTGCGCGATGTCGCGCGTCGGCACGGTATAGCGCGGTGACGACACCTGCGGCACCGCAACGGTCGCGACGACGCGCACGTCCTCGGAGACGCCCGCCGGCATCAATTCAACACCGTCGGCGCGAAACCGCGCCTCGACCGAGGTGTCGACGAGCAACGCGGAGAGTGCGGCACCGGCCGTCATCACGCCACGCACGCCGGGCGAGAGGAGGGTGCCGAGATCCGGGTTCGCGAGCATGACTGGCAGGGCGGTGACCTGCTGGAAGGCGCGGGTCACGGCGTCGAGCGAGCCGCCAGGGATGTCGAACGTGAACGTCACGTCACGCAGACGCGCCGGGTCCGCCGGCTGCTGCGCCGGCGACGCCGCTGGCGTCTGACCGGCGGCCGGTCGGGCGGATGCCGGTGCGACGGCGGCAGCAGCGAGCATCAACCACGGTGTACGGGACGCCGACATCCGGCGTAGCAGACGGGAAGCCTTCCTGACAGTGCGACGCTTCATCGAGTTCACTCCTGAGATCAGATCAACGGCTGAGAGACGCAGACGTTCGCGTCGTGCGGCATCACCGTGCGGCCACGGTGCGCGGGCTGGCCGCAGGGGCCCGGCGGCGCACCAGCCAGGCACGGCAGCGGCGGAACGAGAGCGCAAGGCCGGTCCACACCATGACGACCGCCCCCGCCGACACCAGCCCCGCGATGGTCTGGCCGGTGAGACCGAGCACTTCACCGGTGTGCGCGAATCGCAGCACGCTGCGGACCTGCCGGCCGGTGCTCTGATCGGCGAACCGTTCGCGGCTGACGACATCACCGGCGCGGGTGAGCGTGAGGGTGGAACGCAGTTGCGGCTGACCACCATCGCCGCGGTCGATGTTGAAGGCGAACGGCTCGTCGGCGCGGCGCGGCAGGCGGACGCTGATCGTCCGCCAATCAGGCTGCTCGGCGATGGCACGCGAGAACATCGCATTCAGCCCGTCGAAGGCTGGCGCCCGATTCGAATTGCCTTCCGCGCCCGACCGCGAGCCGTGGGCGTCAGCGTTGCCCGGGTTGCCGGGGCTTCCGGGACCTGCCGTGGACGTCCCCTCGCCCCGCGTACCGCGTCCGGCCGGGCCGGCGCCAGGGCCGGCCGGCGGACGGCCGCCCGGCGGACGGCCACCCGGTCCGCCAGGCCGCCCGCGCGCCGGTGGTTCTTCACCGACGACGCGATAGACGAGGTCCGTGGCCCAGGGGAACGAGATGGGAACGGCGCCGAGCACGACGACGAAGAGCGGGATGGCCGACCAGACGCCAATGACGTTGTGCCAATTGAAGTCGCGCGCCTTCCCCGAGCCGTACTGCCGCCTGAAGAACAGCACCTGCTTCACCTGCGTCCAGTTCCAGATGCGCGGCAGCCACAAATAGACGCCCGACGCGACGATGAAGAGGAAGAGCAGGTTCGACCACCCCGTCAGGGCGCGGGCAAGCGGGCGCCCGTCACCCTCCACCGCAAGCCACCGGTGCCACGCCCGCATTGTCGACAGGAACTCACGGAGGCCGGTGCCGCGTCGCTCCCCCAGGTCACGCGCCGAGTAGGCGTCCACGTAGACCGGCGCCGGTTCGGCGGCCAGGACGACCGGGGCATCGCTCCGTGCGCCGATCGTCACCCCAGCAATGGCGATATCCCGATGGGTCCGCGCCACCTCGGCCAAGAGCGTTTCGACCGGCAGCGGTTTGGAATCAGCAGCCGGCGGCTGAGAGCGCAGGTGATCTGTCGTCCACTGATTGAGCTGCCGCTCGTAGGTCAATGCCACGCCGGTCACGCTCATGGTCAGAATGACCAGCCCCGCAACCACGCCGGCCCCTAGATGCAGCCAGAACAAAACCTTCCGAATCATGGGCTTCGAGCCTTCAGCTGAAGGAATCCTGGAGTCTCCGACCACAGTCCGAGGAGAAACAATGGTTTTGAGACTCAGTATCGATTACGGCTACATGAAGCCGTACCGATACACGACCTGTCAAGTCCTATTTCTGAATTTCAGGGGATTTCTTCATTCAGGTGAGCCGCCGACGCCGGCTGGGGTCCGGGAGCCGAGCGCGACGGGCCGGGAGTGACGCGTGCGGGGGCCCGAAGGCAGTACCTAGCGGTTGGCCGAGGCGGAGGGCGTCTCCACTGCGACGCCGTTCGATGCACGCAGACCGGTCACCCAGAGATAGAGGGCGCCTCCCTTCGCAGGATAGCCGGTGACCGTGACGATGATGCCGGGCTCGAGCGATGTCGGGGTCCACCCTTTGAGCCGAACCGGCGTCGTCAGCTCCGCCTGCCAGTGCTTCACCTGCCCGATGTCGTCCTTCACATCGAACTCCACGATCGCATGGGGATTGACGAACCGGAAGGCCGTCACCGTTCCCTCGAGGGTGACCTCGTGCGTCTGGTCGAATACCGTGAGTCCATGGTGCGCCAGGGTCACCGTTGCGGTTGCCAGTACGAGGACCAGCACACCCGCGAAAGCCTTCATCGTCATCGCGCACCGCCTCCCTCTTCGATCCACCGGCCCAGTTCCCGAACGAATGTGCGCCCGTCGAACGTGTAGGTCGGCACCGTCACCACCAGATAGCCTTTGCCGGTCAACGGCCTGCCATCCTGGCCCTTCTCGGTCCTTGCCGTGGCCACAATCCATACGTCGAAGTTGGTGCCGGGGTCGGCGTCCGCCGGTGTGAAGAAGCCGGTGGGACTGATGGTTCCCACGCGTGCCTGGGTTCCCGGATCGGTCTCGTAGAAGACCTCCATCGACCACGCCGCCGGGACCGGCCCCACCGCCAGATCGTCGGTCGTGTGCGGCCTGCCGTCCGCACCGCGCTGGTAGCCGATGGCCTCGAACTGTTGGACCCCGCGGGCGTAGGTCCGGCTGCCGAAGGTCGCGAGCGACGACTCCGGCGCGACCTTCACGTAGTCGACGCGGTCGTAGATCGCTACGGCGCCCTCGAGCGTCGCGCTGCCAGTCGACGTGCGGACCGCCACCGAGCGGGGGCCCGGTACCGCGTCCGCCGCGACATCAACTTCGGCGACGATCTCACCCGGCCTCGCGGATACGATCCGTCGCACCGCGACACCGGCGCCCAGCGTGATGTCCGCCGCCGTCACCGGTAGCGGGAAACGGTCGCCGATCAGCCGCAGCCGGCCGGCCATCGCACCGGTCCTGAACGACGAGGGGTCGACGAGGAGCAGCGTCGCGTCTGACGACGGACGCCGCATCGCGACGTCGAAGCCCAGTTCCTCGTACTGCCCCCAGAACCACCGGCCTTCGGCTCGCGCACCGTCGGCCGCCACCCACATCGTCTCCCGCGCCTCGCTCGCGAGATCATCAGGACCCGTCGTGACGGCGCTGGTCCCCTGCGATCGGCCGCGCCACGCCGTCCCCCCGTAGACCACGCTGCGTCCACTACGGGTCACCACCGTGGCGTCGGTGACCGACTGCAGGCGCAGGCGTGTCCGGAACTCGTCATCACCGCCGGCCGGGTCGACGTGCATCTCTCCGTGGAAGCTGCCGCGACCGGGGACGCGAGCCGTCACGAGCCAGCGTCCGACCGGTGCGGGCTGCGGTGTCCGGGCCCGCCACTCGGTCCATTCACGACTGGCGAACGGCGCGATCTCGCCGAGATGCGCGATGGTACGGGGGTCTGACGTGAACCGATATCGCGTCGCGTGGCGCTCGACGAACTGCTGCCAGCCGTCCGCGGTGCGCCGCCAGGAGAGCGCGCGCGCCGCCTCGTGGCAGCGCCCACAGGTGTCCACCAACGTCGCATCCAGCGCCGTCGTCTCGTCGCGGACGCGGCGCTCCGCCGAGTACATCATCGGCCTGGCTTCGGCCGGCGCCAGTCCGTGCTGCGCGCTGAGATACTTGACGATGGCGCGAGCCTCGGGAGGCGTCAGGGAGACGTCGTTCTCGCGAACCATGCGCTGAACCGCCGCCTGCCAGCCTTCAGGCGTCGCGCGCGCCCAGGAGAGACGCTGCAGGCGGCCTCGCGCGTCGGCCGCGTGGCAGGTTCCGCACTTGGCACGGACCAGCGAGTCGGCCACGGCGATGCCGGCGTCGGGCTGGGCGCCTACGCTGACGGGCGTCGCAACAAACAAAATTGTCGCCAGCGGAAGAACACCGGACCATCGGGCGGAGCGCCAACGCAGATGCATGACGATCCGAGTGTAGACGTTCTCCAGCGAGTTGCAAGCCTCTCGCGGTCGACGGCGGTCAGCGTCTGACAACCGCATGCGTTGCGCGCATGCGCCACGGCGACACAAATGTCGGTCGACGGTCCGAACCCGTGCACGCCGGTGACGGGCCGCCGGCCCTAGGAGTGCTTCGCCTTGATCCGCTTCTTCAGGACGATCACGCTCCGTTCGGCGTCGACGTCGGGCAGACACTGCACCATCTCCCAGCCGTCAGCGCCGACCCGGTCGAGCGCGTCCCAGACGGTTTCAGTCGACGGGAATAACACTTTCCAATCCTTCCTCGTGGAGGTGATGCTGCTGTCCTGCCAGGCGTGCGCC